>NZ_BATM01000045.1 GCF_000467185.1 Vibrio ezurae NBRC 102218 | reverse complement strand
GTGATTGGTATGACTGTCAAACGGAGATAGGGCGGTGCTAGCACTAGGCGAGCAGATAAGCAGCTATGAATATTTTATAGGGATACTCAGTTCGTAAGGAAACCTAGGAGGCCATGAGCTTCCTAGGTTCTTAGTAAGGGACTTTACGCACCAGGTGGGATTGCTAGGCTATCAGCGATCAGTTTTATCAGTAGATCTTCTACTTCAAACCTAAGCTCAAGTACTTCGCCAACCTTCGACATATCACTTTCAAAATCATGTAGGTCGTCATCACTAATTTCTGCGTATTTATCAGTAAAGCTCAGCAAAGGCTCTGTAGTGAGTACAATCTTCGCGTAGGTCTGGCTGATTTCTTCTGTGGACTGAAACCCAGTAGAGCTCCATTTGTCCATGACCATATCATAAATCTTAAAATGGCCTTCAGAGATGTAATCGACGAGATGTTGAGAAAACTCGTGAAGCTCTTCTTTAGACGGCAAGGTAACAACATTTGATGACGCTGAAGCAGGCTGTAATGCGGCAAGTTTCACGTACTGAACGAGCAACGCTTGTCGAGTTTCTAACCAATGGTCAATGACTTCACTTGAGCCACCCCATTCTTCTTGTACTTGTCTGAATTTATTTAGCATGACCATGTCCTCATGATCCTTTACCGGTCAGGTAAAGCTCTCGAATACTCCGAGAGGGTTCCATGTTAATAGCAAAATTATGTGTAACACCAATAGCTTTGAATCAATTCACTGTGCGACTGGTATAGATTTAGATTGCCAGTAAAATGGTAGAACTGCAAGCAAAGAGATGATGAGATGTTAAAAAAAAGTAAGCGTCAGGTAACGGCTTATTGGCTGGTGGTTAATGGTAGCGACGTGTGGATACAAGATAAGTGTATTCCATTTGGATGTGCGGATTCCCTTGGGCACGGACTTGAACAAGCCATTGATAGTGCTATCAGAATCGGTTGGTATGAAGGGCACCCAGTATATTGGTTGAATGATAGCGACATTGATAGTGAATTGCCGATGTTGTCATTGCGAGCGCTATTATACCTCCCAGAAGCATTATTTCTGTTAGTAAGCAAAGCCGTTCAATATGGTCATATGACTCAAACGATGAGGTTCTGTGGTTGTTGCGGTGGCCGAAACAGTTTCAATCACAATCAATTGGCTATGCAATGTCAGCAATGTCGTACTTTGCATTATCCGCGCATCTTCCCCTGCATTATTGTCGCAGTCCGAAAAGAGAACCAGATTCTCTTAGCTCAACATCCTCGTCATAAAGGGAATATGTACACTGTGATTGCAGGGTTTCTTGAGGTGGGAGAAACACTGGAGCAATGTGTCGCTCGAGAAGTGAAGGAAGAAACGGGCATTGATATTCAAAATATTCAATATTTTGGTAGCCAGCCATGGGCATTCCCTAGCAGCATGATGATGGGGTTTGTGGCTGAGTATCAAGGGGGAGACATAAAGCCGGATTACAATGAACTGAGTGACGCTAAATGGTGCGATTACGATGATCTACCAGAGGTTGCTCCACATGGCACTATCGCTCGATCCCTTATTGATGCAACGGTAGAGACGATAAAGGATAGCAATAGCTAACCTTCAGTTTTTAGTACTGATAACATGATCAACTGCTCAATCCTTCGTTACAGGTGAGAAGTGAAAAGTGCTAATATAACGCTTTCGTAGTTAGGGATTAAGCAAGGCTTAGAAATGACTGAATTAAAAAATGATCGTTACCTGCGAGCTTTATTGAAGCAGCCGGTTGATTACACGCCTGTATGGATGATGCGTCAAGCAGGTCGTTACCTACCAGAGTACCGAGCAACAAGATCAGTTGCGGGTGACTTCATGTCTCTGTGTAAGAATGCTGAGTTGGCCTCAGAGGTAACATTACAACCTTTACGTCGTTTTCCTTTGGACGCCGCAATCCTATTTTCGGATATTTTGACTATTCCTGATGCAATGGGATTGGGCTTGTATTTTGAAACGGGTGAAGGTCCAAAATTTGAGCGCCCAATTACTTGTAAAGCGGATGTCGACAAAATTGGTCTACCTGATCCTGAAGGTGAACTGCAATACGTGATGAATGCCGTTCGACAAATTCGTAAAGACCTACAAGGTGAAGTGCCACTGATTGGTTTTTCAGGAAGCCCTTGGACTCTTGCTACATACATGGTTGAAGGTGGAAGCTCTAAGGCATTCACCAAAATCAAAAAAATGATGTATGCAGAACCTGCGACATTACACTTGTTGCTCGATAAGCTGGCAGACAGTGTGATTGAGTACCTAAATGCCCAAATTAAAGCGGGTGCGCAGTCAGTAATGGTCTTTGATACATGGGGTGGCGTACTGACTCCTCGTGATTACAATGAGTTCTCATTACGTTACATGCATAAAATTGTCGACGGTCTGATTCGTGAGAATGAAGGACGCCGCGTGCCTGTGACCTTGTTTACTAAAAATGGTGGAATGTGGTTAGAGTCTATTGCTGCAACAGGTTGTGATGCCGTTGGGCTTGATTGGACCATTAACATTGCCGATGCGAAGAAGCGCATTGGTGACAAAGTTGCTCTGCAAGGCAATATGGACCCATCCATCTTATATGCTCAACCAGAACGTATTCGTCAAGAAGTGGGTACTATCCTTGAAGGATTTGGTGAAGGTACAGGTCATGTGTTTAACCTTGGTCATGGTATTCATTTGGATGTGCCACCTGAAAATGCCGGTGTGTTTGTCGAAGCGGTACATGATTTATCTAAGCCGTATCACAAGTAAAAACGCATAGAATAAAATAAGGGTCGGAACTTGCGATGGCAGGCTCCGACCCTTTTTATATTGTGTCAAGCAAACAGGTGTTTTTATGACTCGCTTACTTATATAAAAGCCCTTTGGCTTGGTTTTCATCTTTGGGTGTTTTAAAGCGCTTATGTAACCACATCCATTGTTCTAACTTACGTAAGATGGCTTTCTCTATGGCTTTATTCATGTAGGTCGCACCCGCCTCTACATCATCCTTAGGGAAGTTTTCATGGATAGGGTCATCAAAGTACAACTCCCACTTTCTATCGCTGTCACGATAGCCTGTCATTGGGATTATCGCGCAATCGGTAGCTCGAGCGAGAATATTAGCCCCTGTTACCGTACATGCTTCTTTTACCGCAAAGAAAGGCACAAATACCGCTTTTTTACGGCCATAGTCATGATCCCCTAAATAAAAAAGGCGCTCACCCGTTTTTAAGGTGCGAATCATTTCTTTTAAATTCTTTCGGTCAATGACTTTATTGCCGTTATGAGTGCGTCCCCAATATTGAATTAAGTTATACGCTGGATTGGAGTGGGGGCGATAGACGCCATGTCCGGGATAACCCAAAATGGCAAAAGCTCGCGCACTGACTTCTAAATTGAGAGCATGAGGATGGCATACCAGCACCCCTTTCTTTTGTTTAGCGCATTCAATAATGGGCTCAGCATTGTGCACTTTAATATGACGTTTTAGTCGCCAAGTTGGCCAAAACCAAGTAATCCCCGTTTCAAACAGCGCAAAGCCAGTGTTCTTAAAATTCTCTAAGACAATTCGCTCAATCTCATGTTGAGGCATGTCAGGGAAGGCGAGCTCAAGGTTTCGTTTTGCTACTTTGACTCGGCTTTTGGCAAATGGCATTGCCATTTGGCCTAAAGAACGCCCTAAAGGAAGTAGCAGAGCCAGTGGCAAGATATTGACAATGAAGGCCAGTAGACCAAACCCGAACCAAACTCCCCAATAGGCAGGGTGTAGCAATTTAATGCTAAAGGTGGGGTTATCATATTTACTCATAAGATCCTAATGGGGGGATAAGTGCAAGCTGACTAGACTGGCGAATAGGTCACTTAGTGACAAAAATTAAGTGGCTCTATGTAGAGAGCCACTTACGTTAGACGTTCTGATTCAGCTTAACACTTTTGAGTAGGTAGCCGTACTAATTATGTGGGAAAACTTACGTTAAAGCGTGATTTGGTCGCTATTTGTAGCGAACTCCTCTAGGCTGGTTTTCATCTTGCATGGTTTTATAGCGCTTATGTACCCACATCCATTGATCAACTTGGCGTAAGATGACTTTTTCATACGCCTGATTCATCAAGATAGCACCCGCCTCTACATCATCCTTAGGGAACTGCTCATGAATTGAGTCTGCAAGATTCAGTTCGTATTGCCCCTTTTCATATCGGAATCCAGTCACCGGAATCATGGCGCAATTTGTCGCTTTAAACAGCAGGTTAGCTCCCGTTGTCGTACAGGCATCGGGCACGCCAAAAAAGGGAACAAAAACAGACTTATTACGTCCATAATCATGATCTCCCAAGTAAAACAAACGTTCACCACGGTTGAGAGTACGAATCATCTCTTTGAGATTCTTACGATCGATGAGTTTATTTCCATTGTGTGTTCGACCCCAGTATTGGACTAAGTCATAGGCTGGGTTGTTGTTTGGTCGATATACACCACTGCCCGGATAGCCTAAAACAGCAAACGCTCTTGCGCTAATTTCTAGATTAAGAGTGTGAGGGTGGCAGAGTAGAACACCTTTACCTTCATTCTCAAAATCGATCGCTTGTTGTAAGTTGACGGTGCGGATATGGCGCTTTAGGCGCCACGTAGGCCAAAACCAAGTCATTCCCATTTCCATAAAGGCAAGACCGGTATTTTTGATGTTTTCTTCGACTAAAGGGTCGAGTTCCTCAGCCGATTTTTCTGGAAAGGCGAGTTCCAAATTACGTCGTGCAACTTTAACTCGGCTCTTTGCCAGCACCATGCCTAGTTTGCCTAAACCATGACCTGCCTTAAGCAAAATGAAATAAGGCATTAGGTTTACAAACAAAGCGAGAACACCAAAACTAAACCAAACTAACCAATACCTAGGGTGAAGCAGTTTGATTGAAAACTTAGGTGGGGCGTATTTATTCATATTCCTTCCAACAGATTAAGCTAGTTGCTGACTTAGCATGCTCCAATATTCATCAAAATCAGCGGATGGTTTAATTACAAAATCACTACGAACAAAGCGATTTAAGCGGCCTTCGGCATAGCTTAGTACTATGGATGCCAGTATCTTTTCATCAGTTGCAAAAGCTTGGCCTTCACGAAGTACGCGCTCTCGTAAAATCTGCTTTATTTGGCTTTCTATTTTGCTAAATAATTGATTGATACGATCTCTTAGTCGCTCATTCTCAAACATTAGTGCATGACCTGAAAGGATGCGAGAAAGTCCTTTGTTATGTTCAGTAAATAACAAAATAAAGCGCAGTACTTCGTATAAACGCACCATGGTATCTTTTTCTTGATCCATGATTTGATTGATGCGAGATAAAATGGATTGCTCGATAAATTCAATCAAGCCTTCAAACATACGAGCTTTACTAGGGAAGTGGCGATAAAGAGCCGCCTCTGACACCCCCACTTGTTGCGCTAATTTAGCCGTAGTAATTCTGGACGTTCCATCACTGGATTCCAGCATCAAAGCAAGAGCTTGCAAAATCTCATCACGACGATTTGAACTACGTTTGCCTGTCATTTATTACGTCCTTTTTGTTTATTCTTTCGCTGTAGAAATAGGTCTAAATTACTGTTTACCAGAGTGACCAAAACCGCCTTCACCTCGTTCGGAGGCATCAAAATCATCCACAAGGTTGAATTTGGCTTGCACGACAGGCACAAAAACCAGTTGTGCGATGCGATCGCCTGGCTCAATAGTGAAGGTATCTTGACCACGGTTCCATACTGAAACCATTAGCTGTCCTTGATAGTCAGAATCAATTAGGCCGACCAAGTTACCTAATACGATACCGTGCTTATGCCCAAGACCTGAGCGAGGAAGAATCGTCGCGGCTAGACTTGTGTCACCAATGTGGATAGCAAGGCCTGTGGGAACTAAATGAGTTTGCCCTGGAGTGACAATTAATGCTTCATCTAAACACGCTCGAAGATCTAAGCCTGCAGAGCCTTCGGTTGCATATGCAGGCAGCGGAAATTGCTGACCAATACGAGAATCTAGAATCTTTAAATCAATTTCTTTCATTACGTTACGCTTATTGAGTAAGTTCGTTAATTTGCTCTAGGATGTTCTTAGCGAGCGTTTGCTTGCTGGCTAGAGAAAAGTGCTGCTGTCCATTTGCCCAATAAAGGCTAACAACATTATCGTTAGAATTAAAACCAATACCAGTTTGCGAAACATCGTTTGCACAGATTAGGTCTAGTTTTTTTCTAGTCAGTTTGTCCATTGCATAGCGTTCAACATCTTGTGTTTCAGCAGCAAAGCCAACGGTAAAAGGTCTGTTTTCGGATAGGCTTGCAACAGTGGCAATAATATCTGGGTTTTTCACCATACGAATAACCAGCTCATCAGTGCCAGCCACTTTCTTCATTTTTTGTTCTGCAACTTCGGCCGCACGATAATCCGCAACCGCGGCACAACCAATAAAGATATCGTGCTCAGTTGCTTGCTCAACTGCGGCTTGGTGCATTTGCTGGGCACTCAATACATCAATACGTTTGACATTGCTTGGCGTAGGCAGGTTAACTGGACCACTAATTAGGGTAACTTCAGCGCCAAGTTTTGCCGCTTGGTCGGCTAACGCAAAGCCCATTTTTCCTGAGCTATGGTTTGAGATAAATCGAACTGGGTCGATTGCTTCTTGGGTTGGACCAGCGGTAATTGCAATCTTTTTACCTTGCAGAATCTTCGGTTGAAAATGGCTAATGCATAAGTCGACCAATTGCATGGGTTCCAACATACGGCCAGCGCCTATATCACCACAAGCTTGTTCACCAGAAGCAGGGCCCCAAATTAACATCCCACGACGACGTAAAGTGGCGATGTTTTCTTGCGTGGCAATGTTGCTGTACATCTGTTGATTCATAGCAGGAGAAACCGCAACAGGTGCATCAGTAGCAAGTACAAAAGTGCTTAACAGATCATTGCCCATTCCCGCAGCCATACGTGCGATAAGATCCGCTGTGGCTGGAGCAAGAAGTACAAGGTCTGCCCACTTTGCGATTTCGATGTGTCCCATAGAAGCTTCTGCTGCGGGGTCTAACAGGCTTTCTGCAACAGGATGCCCCGACACGGCTTGCATGGTTAATGGAGTAATAAATTCTTTTGCGGCTCTAGTCATAACCACTTTGACTTGAGCGCCTCGTTCAGATAAGCGTCGAGTCAATTCCGCACATTTATACGCTGCGATACCACCGCTGATACCGAGAACTATTTTTTTACCTTCAAGAGGTTGCATGCTCATTTTCTCAATTAAATTAATAAGGTAACCATACCATATATTGCACTGGAGTTAGAGTTTGACGCATCGACGGATGCTCTGCGATCTTGATACCAACTTTGTTCCATATACAGTTCAATGGATTCATTCTGCGTCAATACTACCTGTCTGAATAGGTTCAGCAAGGAGTAGAGATGACATTAAAAGATTTGCCAAAGGAGTCTCTCCCCCGGGAAAAACTCATCAACCAAGGCCCCGGTTCATTAACGGATGCGGAACTATTAGCGATTTTTTTGCGTACGGGTTGCCAAGGCATGAATGTATTAGAGCTGGCCGATTATTTACTAAAATCGTTTGGTTCACTCAGGCATTTGTTAACGGCATCAGAAGCATTGTTTTGTCAGCACAAAGGATTAGGGCAAGCAAAATATGTGCAACTACAAGCGTTTATAGAGATGACGCAACGTTACTTAGCGGAAACATTAGAAAAAGGCGATGCCTTAACCAGCCCTCAGCAAACGAAATTGTTTTTGCTGAGCTTGTTGCGAGATAAACAGCGAGAAGTGTTCTACGTGTTATTTTTAGATAATCAGCATCGAGTAATTAATCATGAATCTATGTTTGAAGGGACCATAGATGCGGCCAATGTCTACCCTAGAGAAGTGGTTAAGCGCTCTTTACAACACAATGCATGCGCACTGATTTTGGCACACAATCACCCTTCCGGAGTCGCTGAGCCTAGCCAAGCGGACAAACGAATAACACGACGTCTCATTGATGCACTGGCGCTGGTGGATATACGAGTATTGGACCACTTTGTCGTCGGAGATGGTGAAGTCGTATCGTTTGCAGAAAGAGGTTGGATGTAAAAGGGAGCCCGTATGAAGTGATACGCTATTTACGTTGCATTTCTGCCCACCAATGCGGGTCAGCCATAATTTGCCCTGCATCATCAAGAGGCGGATACGGCAAGTTTTTACGTTTGGCGACTTTAGCAAGAACAGGGTGACCACGCTCAAATAACGTTTTTTGGATCACTTGCTCTGGCAGTTTTACTGGAGGGTTGTTATACATGTCTTTGTTGTGACGTTGACGTTGCGCTTCAAATAAAATCAAAGCACTTGCCACTGAAACATTCAATGACTGGACCATTCCAAGCATAGGGATCACGATATCTTGATCGGCCATTTCTATAGCGATATCACTGGTGCCGTATTTTTCTCCGCCAAGTACGATAGCGGTAGGGATAGTGTAATCGACTTCTCTAAAGTCAACGGCTTTATCGGAAAGGTTGGTGACCAGTATTTGCATGCCTTGAGCTTTTAGACTCTGATAGGCCTGTTGAGTCGTCTCATGAGTTTCTACTTCAACCCAGTTTCTTGCACCTGCTGAAGTGTGGCCTAAGGTTTGCATTCTTTCATTTGGCCACACCGCATGAATCTTATGCAAACCTACCGCATCTGCAGTACGAACCACTGCAGACACGTTATTAGGCTTATGGACTTGCTCTAAACAAAGAGTAAGGTCGGCCTGACGAGAATTAAGAACCGAAACAATTTTTTGATAACGTTCTGGACTCATTACTACCTACGGCGACGACGTACTCTTAATACTTGTGGCATAACACGAATCTTCTTCATGATGCCAGCAAGATCCACTCTATCTTTTGTCGTTAAAGAAAGCGTAATCATATACAAACGACCGTCTTTCTCTTCGGTTGAGATACCGTGGATATTGGACCCTGTGCGAGAAATAACATTGGTTAATCCAGCGAGCGCACCTTGGGTGTTTTGCATATCAATTTGCAGAGCAGTAATAAACTCTTGCTCATGGCTATCGGCCCATTCAACCGCCATATATTTATCAGGTTCTTTCTGATAACCGCGAATGTTTGGACACGTTTCTCTATGAATGACCAGACCTCTACCCGGAGAGACATGCGCCAAAATATGGTCACCAGGGATCGGGTGACAACAGTTAGCGTAAGTCAGCAGAATACCATCAGCCCCTTTGATAGAGAGTTTCTTCTCTGAACGAGGTTCTACTGAACTGGTTTCTGTGAGGGAGTCGGCATCGCCAAGCAATCTACGCGCTGCGATAATACTCATTAACTCACCAAGACCAATCGCCGCTAACATATCGTCAACGCTTTCTAGTTTTAGATCGCTAAGGACTTGAGTGACGTTTTCTGGGTAAATCGTTTCAATAGAGTGACGACCAAGCGCATGATTCAGAAGTCTACGGCCTAGAGCCACAGAATCTTCTCGGCGCATCGTTTTAAGAACCTGACGGATCTTGGTACGTGCACGTGAGGTAACCACATAGTTTAACCATGCGGCATTAGGTCTTGCCCCCGGCGCACTAATGATCTCTATGGTTTGTCCACTTTTCAGCGCTTTGCTTAAAGGATACGGATTACGGTTTACACGTGTACCAACACAAGTATTACCGACATCAGTATGTACTGCGTATGCAAAATCGACCGCAGTCGCACCAACAGGGAGCTCTACAATACGGCCTTTTGGCGTAAATACGTAGATTTCATCAGGGAACAGATCGGACTTAACGTTTTCGATAAATTCGAATGAGTTACCCGCGCTTTGCTGTAGCTCAAGCAAACTTTGCATCCAACGTTGAGCTTTCACCTGCGCTGTCGTACCAGAGCGTTGACCGTTGCTCTTATATGACCAGTGCGCTGCAACCCCTTTATCGGCCATTTGGTCCATGTCTTCTGTACGAATTTGTACTTCAACAGGAACGCCGTGTGGGCCAACCATCGAGGTGTGCAGTGATTGATAGCCATTGGCTTTCGGTACCGCTATATAGTCTTTCATCTTACCAGGGCGTGGTTTGTACAAGCTGTGTGCTTGACCCAATACGCGATAGCAAGTATCTACATCATCAACGATCACTCGGAACGCGTAAATATCCATAATGGTATGGAAACGCTGCTCTTTGGTTTTCATTTTGTTGTAGATGGAATAGAGGTTTTTCTCGCGACCCAATACCTTAAATTTGATACCACACTCTTCCATACGTCCCTCAATTTCTGAGTGGATACGTTGGATCATCTCTTTACGGTTACCACGAGCATTCTTAACCACTTCTTTTAAAACACGATAGCGGTTTGGATAGAGGGCTTCAAAGCCAAGCTCTTCAAGCTCTGTTTTGATATTGTGGATACCCAGACGATGGGCAAGAGGTGAGTAGATCTCTAATGTTTCTCGAGCAATGCGGCGGCGTTTATCTGGACGAAGTGCTCCGAGGGTGCGCATATTGTGCGTACGGTCAGAAAGCTTAATCAAGATAACGCGAATATCCTGAACCATAGCCAGCACCATTTTACGGAAGTTTTCCGCTTGGGCTTCTTTACGGTCTCGGAATTTCAATTTGTCGAGTTTAGAAACACCATCAACCAGCTCTGCTACAGCAGTACCAAAGAGGTTTTCAAGTTCTTCTTTGGTGACTTCGGTATCTTCAATCACATCATGAAGAAGAGCCGCTTGGAGGGTCTCGAGATCAAGGCGCATTTCAGCGAGAATTCTTGCAACAGCCACAGGGTGGATGATGTAAGGTTCACCGCTTGAGCGAGTCTGCCCTTCATGGGCATCTTTTGCTACCGAATAAGAATGTCGTAGAGCCTCAATTTGAGGCTCTGTTAGATATTCTTTGGCAACGTCTTTAAGGCTATCAAATAGATACAAATTACGGGCCTAAAAGGTTACGAAATGTTGTGCAGATTAGCGAGTGTGAGCGATGCTGCTTACGGCTGCTAGTTCTGCGGCTTCCTGCTCTTGTTGCTCTTGACGATCTTTAGCGTCCAAGATTTCCTTAGTAATCAAACCTTCTTCGATTTCACGAAGAGCGATTACTGTTTGCTTATCGTTCTCTTCTGGCACTAGGGCATCTTTGCCGCCAGTTTGCATTTGACGTGCGCGACGAGCCGAAATTAGAACAAGGTCGAAACGGTTACCAACTTTTTCAACAGCATCTTGTACAGTTACGCGTGCCATGAGGACTCCAATTACTAAATTACATTTTAAATGACGGGAAATTATACAGCTTTCTAGATTACTCTGCTAGTAAAGCTGATAGCATTCCACTGTATTTTGCTGTTTGTTTGTCTTGTTTAAGGCGTTCTGCTCGCAGAATGGCCCTAAAATCCATCAAAGCAGCGTCAAAATCATCGTTCACTATGATGTAGTCATATTCATCATAGTGCGACATTTCTGATTTCGCCTCACTCATTCGTTTGGCGATAACTTCTGAACTATCTTGACCACGCACATTTAGGCGACGCTCCAGCTCACCATTTGATGGTGGTAGGATGAAAACACTTTTTGCGTGTGGCATCTGTGCACGAATTTGACGCGCACCTTGCCAATCAATATCTAAGAATACATCGATACCTTTATTTAGATTTTCTTCAATCCAAATACGAGAGGTGCCGTAGTAATTGCCAAAGACCTCAGCGTGCTCTAAGAAAACACCGTCTTCAATCAGGCTTTCAAATTCACTTCGCTCTACAAAATGATAATGAACGCCATTTTCCTCACCAGGACGCACTTTACGCGTAGTATGAGACACAGAAACCTTCATTGCGTATACCGGATTTTTTTCCAGCATCGCTGATATCAGGCTAGATTTTCCCGCTCCGCTAGGTGCAGAAACGATATAAAGGGTGCCTTTTCCCATTCGTAGAGCTCCGAGATAGTGATTAACAGTGTTATTGAGCAAGTGATTGTTGCGCAAGTCCAATAATGATAGCACTAGGGCTTACATAGAAGTAACCCTAGAAAAATGGTTGCGAAGAATAGCATGGAAATGCATCAATTCTCAATATTACTTTTGTACAGATAAAGCTGCCAGAAATGAAAGAGCGAGTTTTTATGCAAAACTCGCTGCTGCCCAAGCCAGTATGAACGCTGGAAACTGGAAAGAGTTATGGCATGTTACGCACTGCGCGAGCGTAGTTTTCAATTCGGATAACATCACCTTGGGGGCCAAAACCGTTCGGGTAGTCTTTAGCATCTCCCTGTTTAGGTTCTGCTCGTTGTGCTCCTGCGCCATGAACATCAAGTAATGTTCGCTGGCTTGATTTAGGACGTTTCATATAGCCAAGGCACTCACCAAAGCAAAAATACGCGGCTTGTGATTGAGATTTGCGACCGGTTTTCTGATGAGTTGTACTGCTCCAAAAGGCAGGGTAGTTGTCATTCCCTTGCTCATCTTTGATGGTAGTGATGGAAAATATAGGGTCAATCGCTGCTGACTGCGTCGCTTGCGGTGAGCGATCATAGTTAACAATAGTCTGTAGCTCTTTAATATCTGGTAGACGCCAATCGTTATAACCTAAGTACTTCTCTTTATTGAGCTTAGCCACCCATTGTTTGGCATCAGACCAGTCCAACCCCATTTGACTGTCTTGCTTAGACCACATTAGTTGAGTGGCTGAATCACTAATTGTGCCGTCGTTGTTATCTGTAAAATGGTTTTTGCTGTAGTCAGGATTACCTCGTACTAAGCGCACAGTAAATTGATTGTCTTCTTTCGTGCGAGGTTGCACCAACGGATAACCTTTAATGCGCCCATCGGCAAAGTTGACGCCAAATACCGCTTTGTCTTTGCCCATCACTTTACCTGAGTAAATAGAGGTAGAAAGGTATTGTGAGTCAATCACGCGCTTGCCATTAGTGCCGTAGGCGAAATCGAATACATCAGTATCAATAAATGGTTTAGAACCATTAGGAACCTTGTACATATCGCGACTACTGGCATCAACACCAGTAAATAAAATCAGCGAATACAACTCTTTGATATTGGGTACGCGCCAGTCATTGTGCCCACCAATTTTTGCTGATTTAGCGTATTTTATCGCTTCGTTAAAACTCATCACCTTATAGTCTTTTTGCCACATTAAACCGGTAGTTTTATCGGTGATGGTATCGTCGTTGTTGTCTTGATAGTGCCCTTGCTCTACAGAGATCACCGGATAGTTGTGAGTAGTTGCTGCATTCGCCACGGGTAGCATTGCCGAGCAGCAGCTGATTGCGACAGTGAGATTTCGGAGTAGGGAAGACATAGGTATCCTTATTGCTTAACGTATTTTTATTGATGGATTCTAAGCTTGATTCTTCGTTTATCTCACCACGTTCAAAATAGGTATAAGCCAGTTTATCGGCATTGATAAATTAATCAGTTCAGTGAGCTTAGTTGAGGTAAACGATAGCAACTCAAATAATAAAAGGTATGAGCTTTACTTGAATTTACAGAACGCTGAGAGTTGGGTCTTAAACTGTGTCCTCAGATTCTAAGTAGGAAGAAGGGGGACGCTTGAAATACACACTTCCTTACATTTGCTGGGGCGATAATTGAAATAAAAACATGAGGTTATAGGTCTCATTAAGCGGACGTCACAAGACTCACTTACTCTAGCTCTTTTATTATTGAGCGATTTAAATAGGTATCTCAATGGACCGAAAACTGCAAACCAAGCTATCCATTAGCTTGTTATCACTACGAATTACCGTCTTTATCGTATTCTTATTCTGGGGGTTGGATAAGATAGTTGTGCCTGAACACGCTGTTAGAGTGATGTCTGGGTTTTATGGCCTGAATGTCTCTATTAATGCCATGATTGTATTAGGTATTGCGCAAATGCTGTTTTTAGCGGCGTTTGTATTGGGTATGTGGAAAAAGGTGACTTACGGAGCGGTATTTATCCTGCATGGCGCTTCAACTTTGTCTTCATTTGCAAAGTACTTTGACCCATTCAACAATCTACTGTTCTTTACCGCTTGGCCAATGTTGGCTGCCTGTTTGGTACTTTTCTTATTGCGTGACTACGACACTTACACCATAGGGAAAAAGTAAGCGACCAAAAACACGGTAACTTAAGTCAAATAATGAGGGGCAGATCAGGATATTTGTCCCTCGTTTTTTGTGTGGATTACTGGGTAGCTAATACAGAGGGTAGTCTTAAAGGATAGAAAAATAAGGCATAATGGATGGACAGATTATGCCTTATTTTCGATGGTGATAATTTTAATTTGCGCTTTTTTTATAGTGCGGCTTTTTTCTTTTGATTACGTTTGGCAACCCAAGTCGTCAACAACGGAACTGTGAGCGCTGTTATAATTGTTGATGCAGCAACTTGTGCTGTTGCAATAGCGGCAAGATGGTGCAAGCTTGGATCGACTAAAGCAATTGCTGCTGGTGTGGCTACAGCGTTCCCTGACGTTGAGGAAACAGCAGCCCCCGCAATTCCAGACCCCCCCGATGCTTTATCTGCAAGGATATTGAAAAAACCACCTAGAAGTAGCGTTAAAAGACCAAGCAATATACCTGATGCACCAGAGGTAAGAAGCATATGGAAGTTAATGCCAACACCTAAACCAAATGCAAAAAATGGGATAAGCATATTTGCGCCAGTACGTAAAAAGTCGCGCATTTCTTCGTCAAGGTTACCAAGGATCATACCAATAATGATCGGCACAATAACACCAACAAGATTCATAAATGGGATTGAAACTAATCCTGCAGAACCTAATGCAACAAGTGTTAAGAATGGACCATCATTCAGAGATACAATGGCAATTGCGCCTACGTCAGTTTCTGAACCGTATTGACCCGTTAGTGCTGCATACAAGCCACCATTACTATTAGTCATACCTGAAATAATAGCTAATGCGGATAGGCCAAATAAACCATCAGGACCAAAGCATTTAGCGATGACTAAGCCAAGTACGGTACCAATAATAAACTTAGACAGTGTGATCGTAACACCGGTACGGATTGCCTTCGGTGCTGCATTTAAACGAATGTCAGCCCCCATACAAACAAGGAATACCCCAAGTATAGCCATTGCCCCATGAGAGATTGAGGTTACAAACCCTCCAATTTCAAGTGCTTGTGGTGCAAATGTTTTAAAAAGAGCCCCAAGAAGTAGAGGAATAACCATCATTCCACCAGGAAATTGCTCTATTTTCTGTTTTATTTTCATTATTTTATTCACCCTGAAATATCTAAGCTGAACGGTGTCAGCTTAGATAGGTTTTATTTTTATTAGAATGTTGGTGCAGTTTTATAAATGCAGAACTCTTTGTGACCAAGCGTTTCTGATTTAGTTGGTTTACCGTTCGCTACTGCGATAATTTCTTTAAGTAGCACTTCACCCATATCTTTGATTGATGAATCACCATCCATGATTGGAGAAACATCTAAATCGATGTTGCCTGGCATTTTGTTGTATGTTGTCTTATTACCAGTGATTTTGATTACTGGTGAAATTGCGTTACCTGTTGGTGAACCACGACCTGTGGTAAATGCCATTAGGTGAGCACCGCCAGCGGCCATACCGGTCATAGATTCTACATCCTGTCCTGGGCTATCCATAATGAATAGACCTTTGGCTTCAGGAATATCAGCATATTGAAGAACGCCTGTGATAGGTGCGTGACCCGATTTATGGATGCAACCAAGAGATTTTTCTTCGATTGTGGTCAAGCCACCTTCGATGTTACCTGGTGTTGGCTGGCCACCACGGATGTCTTCACCTAGAGCGATAGCGCGAGCTTCACAACTGCGAACTAGTTCAAGAATCGCTTCAGAACCTTCTTCTGTTACTGCTCGGCCTGCTACAACATGCTCAGCACCGATAAATTCAGTTGTTTCAGAAAGCATTGATGTGCCACCGTTATTTACGATGAAGTCAGATGCTTCACCAACGGTTGGGTTTGATGCAAGACCAGATGTTGTATCTGAACCACCACATTCCATACCTAAGATCAGTTCACTAATATCACATTCTTCGCGAACCTGTTGAGAG
The DNA here is from genome assembly GCF_000467185.1 of Vibrio ezurae NBRC 102218. Taxonomy (GTDB): domain Bacteria; phylum Pseudomonadota; class Gammaproteobacteria; order Enterobacterales; family Vibrionaceae; genus Vibrio; species Vibrio ezurae. The sequence continues at coordinate 96,684 of NZ_BATM01000045.1, read as the reverse complement.
AGTTCTTGAGCAAAAACACGTGCATATTCAGCACCCTTAGCAAATGCACCTAATGTGCCACCGTCACCTTGGATGGTAACCATTTCAACAGGCTTACCTGTTTTTTTAATTTCGTCATAAACGTGTGTTGGCTCAGTACCTTCACAGCCAAGACCAACCACAACAACGGCACCAATATTGCCATTTAATGCGGTATTGATAACGGTTTTAGTGGTTAAGCGTGCATCAGAGCCAATTTGGCAGCAACCAAAAGTGTTATTGATGTGTGTACAACCTTGTACTTTTTCTGCAATTTCACGTGCAACCAGATTAGAGCAAACACTTGTTGCTAGGATAAGAACGTGGTTACGAATACCAACTTGTCCGTTCGGACGACGATAGCCCATAAATTTCATGATAAATTCTCCTATTAATTCTTATTATTGTTGGTCGCCACGACCACGAGCACTTTCTACATTGTGCACATGAACCCATTCACCAACTTTGATATCTTGTGTTGCTAAACCGATTGATTCGCCGTATTTAATAACGTGCTCACCCTTTGCGACGGGTGAAATGGCAATCTTGTGACCAAATGAAATGTCATCTATTAACGTCACTTCTTTTTCTGAGTCACCAATAAACATACTTGCGATGTCACCCGCTTTTAGTTCAACCGTAGCAACAGCGATAGAGTCTTTTGTCGTAATAACGACTGCATTCTTTTTCATATTTAATGTCCGTTTTAGATTTCTGTTCTTAGTAGGGCAATTAGCGTGCCAACTTTTAAATCCTTGTATTTACTAAGGTGAAAGGAATTCAGGACTTTAAAACAAATAGAAATTGATGTATTTTGCATCACTCGCTACAGCAATTTGCATCACCTAGGTGGGGAAGAAGATGAATAACAGTGAAAAAATGTGTTTGGTTGCACCCTATGAAGAACTCGCCATCGCCGCAGAACGTTTACAAGCTATTTTTCCTGTACCTGTAGATATCTATAGAACGGATTTAACGCATGTCACATCCGATATTGCCTATTTAGAAGATAAAAATTATGGGATGCTGATTAGCCGTGGTGGGTGTGCAGAGATTTTAAGAACTCGCTCTTTATTACCTGTGATGGAAATAAAAATTTCATTGTTTGATCTCTTTGACGCTTTATCACCTTTTATGAACACGTCAATGCGGATCGCTATCATAGGCTTTCGTAGTGTAATTTATAGTTGTATGGCCGTTGCAGAAAAACTCAATGTAAATTGTGAGTTATTAATTATTGAAGACGATAATGTTAATAATATCGACCAGCAAATAATGCAAATTAAATCTCAGCTAAGTAATAATAAGTTTGACTGGATTATTGGCGATGCAGTGTATAAGGATTATTTTGAATCTAGTTTTTCAAAATACACCATTATAGAGTCAAGTGATGATTCTATTTTACGGGCGATTGAAGATGCAAATGAACTGTGCAAAAGTATAGTTTCAAGAAATAAAGAAAGTACATATTATCAAACTTTATTTGACCATTACCATAATGGATTAATTTCTATTGATACAGCAGGCGAAGTTATTCACATTAATACGCAGGCAATGGAAATTCTAGGGTTTGAAAGTACAACTTATCGTACTTTGAGCTGTATTCATCAAGATTTTCACTCAGCTATCGATTGGGATAAACTTAATCAAGGTTTAAAGGTGATTGGTAAAATAGTAGAAACAAGCAAAGGATCTATTATTGTTAGCCAAATACCGATGTTAAGTAATGGTCGTCTTTATCGAGTATTGTTAAATATTCAGACCACGGGTGATATTCAAGGCATGGAATATAATGTCCGCCGGCATGAAATAGCGAAACGTGGCCTAGCAACACGTTATACATTTGATGATATTTTAACGAACAATTCAGAGGTGAAACGTCGCTTAAAAATGGTGAAGGAATACGCAAAAACAGATGCCACTATAATGATTTATGGTGAGAGTGGCACGGGCAAGGAAATGGTTGCGCAAAGTATTCATGGTGCAAGTAACCGCTGTCACGGACCTTTTGTTGCCGTCAACTGCGGTGCATTGGCATCACAAATATTAGAAAGTGAGCTATTTGGTTATGTTTCAGGAGCGTTTACCGGCGCTTCAGCAAAAGGCAAAGTGGGATTGTTTGAACTTGCTCATGGCGGCACTATTTTCTTAGATGAAATTAGTGAATTAGACATGAACCTTCAATCTCGTCTATTACGAGTGTTGCAAGAGCGTCAAATTATGCGCCTAGGTTCAACACAAGTTATTCCGGTTGATATTAGAATTATTTCAGCAAGTAATAACCAATTAAAAATGCTAGTGAAAGAAAATAAATTCAGAGAAGATTTATATTATCGATTGAATATACTTAAAGCTTCGCCATTACCCTTAAGAGAAAGAATAGAGGATATTGAGTTTATTGGACGACATTTATTGAAGTCCTTTGCTAAAAAATATAATAAACCTCAAATTGAGTTAAGCAGAGAGCTTTGGGGGAAACTACGTCAATTTCAATGGTCAGGGAATGTTCGTCAGCTTAGTAATATTATTGAGAGAATTGTTTTATCTAGCAACTTAAGCCCCGTCCCTTTAGAAGAAGCCAGCTTACTTTTAGAAGATATTGATTATAATGAAGAAGTTGAAGTTAATGACTGTAATCAATCTTGTCCTTTAACACAGGGTACTTTTAAAGAAATTCGACATGAAATTTTGGAGCGAGTATTAGCAGAAGAAAACTTCAATAAATCCAAAGCATCGAAACGTTTAGAGGTTGACCGAACTTCTATAAATCGCTGGCTTAAAAAGAATCAGGACTAAAATTTTCACATTATGCTGTGTGAATGGGGACGTGACCTATGAAATGAGATCGTCCATAAACAACGGTCTCAGATTCAGCTTTATGGTCATTTAACTTTCAATAATTTATACACCTTTATGCTTTCTATAGGACAGCTTTCGAAATTTGCATAGAGTTTCAAAGCCTGTTCCTTTGCCTTGCGGATAACCGCGAACTTTTGGAATCCACATCTCACAATATCAAACCTGCCACTTTGGCATGCTTCATACACTGACTAGCAAATCAAAGGATGGATTGAGTTGGTAGAGCATGAAAAAGTGGTTTGGATTATGGGTTGTTTTTTTCTTACTGGTGTATTCAGGTAAGCACGCGTATGCCGTAGAAATATCGGTTTTAACGGAATGTCAGGGGGCATTATCGTGTGATGGTCCCAATGAACCCAATATCCCCGACAACGATGATGACGATACTACTGGCGGTGATCATGATGTTGATCCTACCCCCGACCCCGTTGAGGCTGATGTCTCGGCGATTCAATCTGAAGTTTCTGATATTAAAGCCAATACAGTTGACGCCGCTGAGGCAGCTGGACTAGAAGCCGATAAAAATGCACTCGCTGCGGATGCCCAAACAGATGAGTCGCAAACTGCTCATGAGCAACAGCAACAACAAGCTAGCGAAGCAAGTGCAGAAGGCGATGAGAGTGATTGTCCTGTTGAATTATATTCTGGGTGCAAGATAACGCGTGAGATTGATTATTCCCACCCTGTATTTTCTTTGGTTAGACAGCATCGTATCAGTCAAGGATCAGCTTGGTCTTTGGGGGCGGGGTGGCATACATCTTTAGATAGCCGAATTATTTGGGGGGTGGATGTTGAACTACAGCCCTTGATCGAACTTAACCAAAATTCAGTCAATCAATATCAGCTGATTATCGATGGCATTGAGCAAGGCATCGATAAGTTAACTTACTCATTTAAAGACCGCCTTGCTTACAATGAGCAGCAGGTACAACAACAGATATCAGCAGCGATTGCTGAACTGGAAACACAGCAAGCCGTTTATATTGCGAGCAGAGATCAAGCTCAAGCGAAGTTAGAAGCGTTAACAAAGCGAAATCAAACCTCCCATAACTATCGAGAGCGTAATCGCTACGTGGTAGATAAGGCGTATTCATTTGAATATGAAATTGGCCTAAATAAGTTAAAGTGGATCGCCCCAAATGGCAGTCGAAAGTTATTTAGTATTGATGCCACAACCTCTAGCATTGCACCGATTCAAGGGCACAATGCGCATTTACAGATTGATGAAAACGGGGCGTTTATCGTCTCTACTCCTGAGGGAGTAACCTATAAATACAATTCCCAAGGCTTGTTAGTCACCGTTGAGCAAAACAATGGGCGCAGCGTGACAATTTTTCGAGACAGTCAACAGCAAGCAGTCCGTATGAGTGATGAGCTGGGGCGTTCTGTGTCTTTCACTTACGTTGACGGGCGCTTAACGGAAATAATCGATCAAGCAGGTCGAACCGTTAGCTATGCATATCAACAAGGAAAACTCAGTGATGTTATTCAATTTGATGGCGCTAAGCATCACTATCAATACCAGTATCAAGATCATCCTTTAGCTCTAACTTTGAAATCAGACGCTGAAGGAAATACTGCTTTTTATCTTTATCGACAACAAGACAATAAAACGGTGGTAGATACGCAGATCGACCCTTCTGGGAATTTGTTTCGCTATCAGTATGACTTTCCAAATCGAACGACTACGGTGATAAACCGAAATCATACCCGCACTCGATATCAGTACAGCATCAACAACCAAATCTTATCCAAAGTGTATGAATCCGATGGTAGCGAAATCAACAATGTTTATGACGACAACGGCAACTTAATGGTTGAGTACGATGAGTTAGGGCAAACAACACAATATCGTTATGACCTATATGGCCGAGTGCTATCGAAAACAGACTCTATGGGGCGCACTATAGACTACGAGAGAGATGAGGCGGGCAGAGTTGTCTCTATGATCAACAATGCCGGTGATGAAACTCAGTTTGTCTATGATCAGAGCGGCCGAGTAGAAACAATTGAATTAGCCGATGGTTCAGTGGTTGAAGAGCATTGGGTTAATGATGTACTCATCCGACGTATCGATGAAGAAGGTCATTATACAGAATATCAGTACAACGATTTAGGGTATCCCACCCGCGTAGAACAGTTCGACTCGGAAACGCCGATAGAGCAAAGGTATGTTCGAGACACCGAGTTTGACCAAATAGGTCGAGTATTAACGGTTTCTGAAGGGACCCGCGCTCTTCCTTCAGCGCAATGGCGAGTGACACATTATGAGTATCTCAGTGATGATGGTCGAGATTTAGACTCTCCAACACGCATCATTGACCCGTTAGGCCGTGAAGCGATTATGCGCTATGACTCCAATAGCTTGCTGACCTACCGACAAGATTTCTCGGGCGTTAAAACCTACTTAACTTATACCCCAAGAAAGAAGATTGCGACTAAGAAAGTGCTCATGCCTTCTTTAAAGGGGGAGGTCGAATATTTTACTCAATATCATTATGACTCAGAAAATAATTTAGTGTCAGTAACGCTTCCGCATGGCGCAGTGTGGCAATACCAATATGACTCACGTAATCGGTTGATTCACTCTTCGATTGAAGGTACCGAGATCAGTCGATCATACACTTATGACGCTGCGGGTAATCGTATTGCGGAAGTCGATAGTCATGGCAGTACAACTTATTTTCAGTATCACCCTGATCGACAACTGCAATCCATAGCCAATCCTTTAGGGAATGTGGTTGAGCACTATTACGATGATGTAGGACGGCATAATGCCACGTACGATCATGAAAGAGGATCGTATGTAGAGCACTATCTATATAACGCGCTAGGACATGTGATTCAAAGCCGTGATGGTAATGGTAACGACACATATTTTACACTCAATGCGTTGGGTAATCCGCTGTCAGTCTCGTTGCCAAATAGCACACAAGCTCGTGTATCCAGTGAATACAACTGGCAAGGGGAGCTCATCCATTACAACGATGCGAGTGGTGGTGAAATACACTTGCAATATGATGCGTTTGGTCAAGTCGTTTTAGTGACGGATTCAGAAGAAGGGGTTGAGCAATATCAATACGATGCATTAGGTAGAAAAACCTTACACATCAACAAATCAGGGCTACTCACTCAATGGCAATACGATCAGCAAGCCAATCAGCTGGTGGTCACGCAAACTCAATCTGATACAGACAAAAGCATTCTATTGATTGGTAACCATCGCCAAAGTAGTAAAATTTATGATTTGCTAGGACGCTTGATTGAATACCATGATGCGGCTGAGCAACGTTGGCGGTTTGAATATAATCAGCAGGGATTATTGTCTTCCATCCACTTTCCTGACGGTAGTCAAACATCTCGGCAGTATAGCCTGGCAGGGTTTATGACGGCAGAAATCATCACTCATGCTCAGCAGTCGAGAGAAAGCTATTTTACCTATGATGGCGAAGGACGATTATTGACTGAGCAACTGCCTTATTATCGCCTTGGTAGCGTGAATCGATATCGTTACAACGATTTAGGCTTACTAAGTTCAGTGACAATGCCTGATGGTACGTCTTATCAGTTTTACTATGATAGGGCAGGGCGAAAGGTTTCCCAAGTTAACCCTCTTGGGTACCAAGAATCTTGGCAGTATGACGCGAATGACAACGTGGTCAGTTACACCGATGCAGATGGCTATAGTTGGCACTATTCCTATAATGCCGATAATCAAATTGTCCAAGTAATTGATCCTGAAAATGGGCACCATGCAGCCACTCAATATACCTATGATGCAATGGGACGATTAACATCCAGTACCAATCAACTTGGTCATACCCAGCATAGGCTATTAGATTCACTCGGTCGCCTGATTGGCTCTCAAGATGCATCTGGCAATACGACCCGTATTCAGTTAGATAGTGCAGGTCGGGCAATCGCGATAACTGATCGTTTGGGAGAAGCCAGATATCAACAATATGATGCTTTTGATCAATTGATTTCACAAACCAACCCTCTAGGCCACACCACCACTTTTGAATATGATGCACTTGGGCGGACATCCCATCAAACAGGCGCGCTCAACGGTAGTCAGCATTGGGGATACAATTTCCGCAATCAGGTGACGAGTTATTCCGATCCACTCCATCAGACAACCCGTTATCAATATGATGGCTTCGGTAATGTCTCAGAAATAGAGCAGGCAAATAGCACCGTTACTCGCTACTCCTATAACGCTGCAAATAAGTTGATAGAGATTACTTCAGCGACAGGCTCACAGCAGTCATTTACTTATGATGATATGGCAAGGCTAACGACATTTACTAACGAATTAGGTGAGCAGTGGCACTACGACTATGACTTAGCTGGGCAGGTAACACACGCTTATCAGCCTGAACAAAATACCAATATTCAGTTTCAATATGATCAGCGAGGTCATCTTACTGAGCGTCAGTACGTCCATCAAGGGCAGTGGCATAGTGAGGTATTGAACTACGATGGGTTAGGGCGCCTTGCTAATATTGATAGTCCTGAGTTAGCGGAAAATTATCATTATGATCCGGCAGGTCGACTCATTCAGGTTGATAATCTCAAACTGGGGCAAAGTTTTAGTTATGAATACAACACTCTTGGAGAAAGAACGTATAGCCAAGTGGGCACTGATGAAGGTGTGTATTATCATCGTGATGCAGAGGGGAGAGTAGTCAGCCTTGAACGTAATACAGCTGATGGCACCCTTTCATTTGAGCTTAGCTATGATGCAAGTGGTCAGCTTTTACAGATCGATTACCCAAACCGAAGTCGCCGAAGTTTAGAATACGATGCCGTCGGTCGAATTATCCGTATTGTTATCGAACAGCAGGAATATAAAGGTAATCGCTGGCGAGACAGTTGGAGCACCATCGAGGTTCTGACTTACCAATACGATGGGGCTGGCAATGTTATTGCACAGAACAGAAAGTCTGAACACGGCGATAGCGATCAATGGGCGTACTTTGAATATGATCAAGTAAATCGAATTATCAGCGCCGATTACCCGAATCAAGATGATATCGAATTTAGTTGGGATGATGTAGGGAATCTTACGCAAAAACAGACTAAAACAACCACGTATACATACAGCTATAACCAAGCCAATCAGCTAGTAGAGATGCAAGGGCATAGACTACCGGGTTTCTCTTGTGACGATAATAGCTGTGAAAATGACGAATCAATCGACTCTCATAACTTTGTTTATCAATACGATGCCAATGGCAACCTGGCGAGTGTTAGCAATGGCAATGAAGTGCAGATCTATCAGCATGATCCGCTAAATCGAATGACTGAAGTGATAAACCCCGATGGGTCAAGTGTTCAGTATGGATATGATGCGAGATCTCGCCGAGTGAAGACGGTGCGTACAGTCCAAACTACCATCAAACAAAACGGGAACTCTAATCAGTCAGCTCAACTCAATCAAACCACTTTATATAGTCATTATGATGGTCGCCAAGAGCAAGGACAGTGGCAAGATAACGATGCAGGGCTTACTCCATTTAGATCTCTGACTCTATTGCCTGATTCAAATCACCCCTATGGAAAAGTCCTACATCAAACCCTATACGAATCAACCTCAAGCCTAGTACAAGCCAGTGGCACTAAGGGCGCAGATACCAGACACCTTTACAATCATCATGATCGCTTAGGTAGCACTATCCAAGTGTTAGACAGCACTGGCACTTCAGCGATGCGACTAGGCTACAGTCCATTCGGCCAGACCTATCGTAAGCACAATGATAAAACCTTTTGGAAAGAAAACGCGGGTGTTAATGCGAACAAGCAGTTGGGCCAACTCATGCCATACCAATACACAGGCAAGTACACCGAAAGCAGTACAGGATTAGTCAACTTAGACGCCCGTTGGTACAACCCGCACAGCAGTCGTTTTATCCAACCTGACTACTGGAGTTTAAAGAACACATACCTCCCTACTGAAATTCAACATGAGCTAATAAAAGCAACCAGTCTTAATACCGACATGCTGCTACGTGATCCTAACCAACAAATGTCCTATGGTTATGTGAGTGGCAATCCGTTTTTCTGGGTGGATCCGTTTGGGTTGGCGGCTTATCACAATTATGGAGCCGTAAAAGAAACCAATTATAGTTACTCTACAGCTAAAGATTATATAGGGTTCCATACTATAAGGGATGATGAAACCAGAGAGCGCTTACGAGAGATATATGATTCTGCTGGGTTCAACTTAAGTACTTTAGGTGTTGTCATCTCATTTTTTCCCGGAGGAGCTGTAGTTGGTGTCGCGGTTAGTGGTGTTGGATTTGCTTCTAGTATTGGCGCTGCACTTTTAAGTGATGACCCAAGTGAAGCTTTATCGAAAGAGATATTTTCCGCTATCGTACCTACTAAAGCTATTGAGCGACCAGTGGCTTTTTATAAGGGAGCTAAATCTCTTTCAGAATCTATTGGGCGTTGGTTTGACGGTGGTGTTGAGCTAGTAAAGCATGTATTTAGTGAAGGGTTATCTCTAGTACTAGATAAGGAGCCTGACTGTTGAAAATCGAAAGAATTTATTTAAGTCCTATTGCAGCATATTTGTTTAGACTAATTTTATTATTGCTTGTTGGGTGGTCTTCATATGTTGTTATTGACCTTGTTGTGAATGAATTTGAGCAGCCACAGACAATCAAATGGGGCATTGAAATTGATTTCTATAGCTACTTGATGCGACATGTAGCTGTAGACTTAATAGGGTTATATATGTTGTTTTTTGTAGTAAAGGTCAAGAGGTAGGGTTATGTCTCCTTCTAAGAAGGAAACAGTACTTAATTTGAAATATTATTAATCCCTATTTTTTATGATAGATATAATTACATGTTTATACTTTAATAAACAATGGTTTTAAATATGAAACTAACGATAATTTATTTAAACAAAAATAAGTTGATATTTGTAAAGATTGCTCTTTTTTTTGTATTTTGTCATTTAGCAATCAACTATATGAATCAGTAGTTACAGGGATTACACCTAATATAGATAGGTACGAAGCATGGAGCTTGGGTGATACAGGGTATGTATTAAAATATTCAACATTCGTATTTGTATCCTGTTATTTTTTGATATTAGGTTTTCGTTCTAAATAGAATTACTATTTAAAAATGAGCCTTACACTTGAAGATAAAGAAACTGTATTTGACGCTTAAATTTGCTTTCATACAGAGAGATTGTTTAAAACTCTAATAGAGTGATTTATCTTAAAAGAATATGGAATATTTTAGAGTTTAGCCAGGCTGAGGGAGTTTTAGTGTGTTATTAAACAGATTTTTATTCACGCTCTTGTTATTTTGGTTTTCTGGAAACGGGCAAGCTGATGACTCAATAGAAAATTATATCAATGGCCAAATGAATAACTTTGTTGGAGTTCCTTTACTTCAAGCAAGTGAAAAGGTTTTTGGAAGCGCACCTCCTGAATTTAATCAATACATTAAAGGTCTGGAGGATACTTTTGGTAGGTATGAAGAACACAGTATTGTATTGGTTAAAAAGATCTCTAATCGCTCAAACTACATATATATTGAAATGAACTTAGAGAAAGGTGCTGCATATTTAAAGCTACTAGTTTATAAGGAGAAGAATGCACAATGGAGGATTAACTTAGCAACAGTAGATAAAGTTCCTGAAAATGTAATTAATGATCTTGATTTGTTGAATTGTAAATGATTTTTCTATTACTACTAAAGGTTATTTTGACGATATGAAACTTACTGTAATTTATGTATCAGCTAATAAATTGGTGTTAATTAGAATGTTGTTAGTTTTAATAACATGCTTTACTGCTTCTCAGTTATATGAATTAATTGTTACTGGTGAAACCTTGGGTCGAAGTAAATATAAAGCTTGGGAAATGCCATACATAGCTTCTTTTATTCAATATATAACCTTTATTATTATGAGTTGTTATTTTCTGTTTTATGGTTGTAAGCGTAAGTGATAATATTTATATTTTGTACTATTAATAGTGCAGGTGTATAACTTACTGATTATTAAAAAGGCTATAGTGTTTTTACTATTCGCTTGGTTGAGACTATTTAGTATAAGAAAAAGTAAATATTACTTTGTTAGATTAAATATAGGATTCATATGTTATTAAGAGTAATCACATTATTATTAATCATAAATTTTTCTCCTTTCACCCTTGCTTCTGATTCGGTAAAAGAATTAGTCAATGATAAAGTGAGTTATTACTTCACCCATTCAGCTGAAAAGACAGCAAAGTATTGGTCTCCATTCAGCGATGCACCTGCACCCGTTATTGATGCTTTAAAGCGCTATGAGTCACGATACGGGAAGCCAACTTCTTACGATACGATAGCAATAGAGGAGGTAACTCCTAGAGTTTCTATAGCCTTTGTGGCGATTAATTATGAGAAAGGGGCAAGCTTTCTTCGACTACAAGTATATCTAGATAACAATAATAAGTGGTCTTTGATGTTTGTCAGTCTAAATCCTGAACCGTTTGGGTTAGTGCCAAACGTGATTACTTTTAGTAAGAGATTTAGTCACTAGGGGTCAGACCCTTCCCCTATCATATGATGGTTTTTATTTATAATGGACATTATTGTATCCATAATTAAGAGTTAAACGCTATAATGGGTGTTATTGTGTCCATTTTTGGTTGCTTATGAACTTTTTGCTTTTAGATGATGCCGATGTAAGTCAAGCCTTTGCTATTCACCTGCGTAGATTACGTAAGCAAGCGAAGCTATCGCGAGAGGCACTTGCCCTACGTAGTTGTGTACCAGCTTCGACAATTAAAAAATTTGAACTCACTGGGCAAATCTCATTTCGCCAACTATTGCTTTTATGGCAATCGTTGGATTCATTAGACAGGCTTTATCAACTGACACAAGCAACTACTGATCGTGCCACTTTACCAACCAGTATAGAAGAGGTACTTAAAGATGAGTTTTAAATCCATTTAAAAGCTGAATGTGGAACGAACTCTCACAACGGGAGAAATCGTATCGGTGGGTGTACTAGCACAAAACCATCAAGGTGTTTTCTTTCAGTATGATAAAAGCTATCTAAGTAGATTTGGCAATTTATCACGATATGTCATGAGATTAGATTCGCTTCTTCGATTACAACCTGGTGTAATAAATCAAAATATCGAGATAGAAGTAACGCATGCAACAGATTGGCATTTATGAACAACTCATTACTCAATTGATAGAAAATAGAGTAGATCGTGAACGTTATTATGTTGGTGAACGCGCGTTAGATGGAGCAGAGGCATCGGTTTGGCTTTCGCGTTTTTTATCGCAAATTATTGAATATGCGATTGATGCAGTGCCTGCTAGTGATGACAGATTACACCATCAAATAGCACTCTCTAATCAACTGCTTTTGTGGCTAAAAGAGCAGATTCAAGACAAAGATCTGATAGAAGATAACTTACTCAATAGTCAGGGAAAAATCTTAACGGCTCTGTATGAACTAGAGAACCCTGTTTCTGCGGATCTAAAGAACTACATTGACGATATATTCCCTTTGACTGGGCTAACTCAAAGTGAGCTTTTCTGTGGGAGTAATGCGGGTTTATCTCTAGAGTCTGAGATAAAAAGAGAAATCTTATCTGCGAACAAAATTTATTGGTTGGTCTCATTTATCAAATGGACAGGGATACGCATTTTTCGCAAAGAGTTGGAAGCATTTACCAATAGTGGTGGTGAACTTAAAATTATCACTACTTCGTACATGGGGGCGACAGATGCCAAAGCGGTAGAGTATTTGGCGAGCCTACCTAATACCGAGGTTAAGCTCAGCTACAATACTACTCGCGAACGTTTGCATGCGAAAAGCTATCTATTTTTGCGCGATACAGGTTATCACACCGGTTATATAGGCTCTTCTAATTTATCTCATTCGGCTTTAACCAATGGATTAGAATGGAACTTAAAAATCACCTCACAAGAGATACCTCATATCATTCAAAAGTCTTTAAGTACCTTTGAAACGTACTGGGCATCCCATGATTTTGAAGTTTTTACTGGTGATACGGTAAGTGTCGAAAAACTTAGGCATGCTTTAAAGCAGGAGAGAGGCGAAACCCATAAAGAAGTCTCTCACTTTTTTGATATCACCCCTTTTCCTCATCAAAACGATATATTAGAACAATTAGCTGTCGAACGAAGCATTCATAAACGGTTTAGGAACCTTGTCGTGGCGGCTACAGGGACAGGAAAAACCTTAATCTCTGCATTTGACTTCGCTCGTTTTAGAAAACAAAACCCCAATGCTACTTTTTTGTTTATTGCCCATAGAGAAGAGATTCTAAAGCAAGCTTGCTCTGCCTATCGTGGTGTACTGAGAAACAGTGATTTTGGTGAGCTTTGGGTTGGCAATTATAAACCTGAACACTATCGACAGTTATTTGTGTCAGTACAAACATTTAACCGAAATATTGAACAGTTAAATCTCACCTCAGATTACTATGATTATATCGTTGTCGATGAAGTGCATCACATCGCGGCTCGTAGTTATCGAGCCATCTTAAAGCTCTTTCAACCTCATGTTTTACTTGGATTAACCGCTACTCCTGAGCGCCATGATGGCGGTGATATTTTAAGTGACTTTGGTGGCGTGATAGCCGCTGAATTGCGCTTACCCGAAGCCATAAATCAACGTCACCTTTGTCCATTTCAATACTTTGGGATCGATGACGATACAGATTTAAGAACAATCCCTTGGAGTCGTGGTCGCTACGATATTGCACAACTTACCAATGTCTATACTCACAATCAAAGTCGCTTTAATAAGATATTACTGAGCCTACAAGAGATCATTACAGACTTAAGCGGTATGAGAGCATTAGCTTTCTGTGCAAGCCGTGAGCATGCTCAATATATGACTCAGCAATTCCTATTGAAGGGAATTAAAGCCGATATCTTAACAAGCGATAATAGTGATGAGCGCCAACAAAAGCAGCAAAGTCTACGTATTGGTGACATTAATGTGCTTTGCGTTGTTGATATATTTAATGAAGGTGTCGATATTCCAGAAGTGGATACTTTGCTTTTTTTAAGACCTACCGAGAGTTTGACTATATTTTTGCAACAGCTTGGTCGAGGTTTGAGACTAGCAGATGGAAAAGAGTGTTGTACGGTTTTAGATTTTGTGGGTAATTCTCGTCCTGAATATGATTTTGCCAATAAATTTAGAGCTCTCGTAGGAAAAAGTAAACGCGCGATTACTGATGAGATTAAGCAAGGATTTCCTGATGCACCTCTGGGTTGTCGTATCGAATTGACTAAACAAACTCAAGCGATGGTATTGCGAAATATTCGACAAGCATCCATGACGCTAGCTCGTTTGGTGAGCATGATAAGGCAGTACCCGCAACACTCAGAGTTACCTTTGACTCTATCTAACTTTTTAATCCAACACCCTCATGTTGATTTGAACGATATGTATAAAAAGGGTTGTTGGGAGGAGCTAGTTGATAAATCGCAAGATAAAGTGAGTGAGTCATCATCAAATAACCTACATTGGAAGATGTTCCAAAAAGCGGTTTTTAATCGTATTTTAGCTTGTGATGATCATGATTATTTGAGCTTTTTAAAACATCTCTGTCTTACCAATTTTGAGTTAGCTGAAAGTAATAATCGGCAGGCACTTATGTGTCACTACGATTTCTGGCAAAACACAGGGCCTACTGTAGGGTTTGATTCATTAGCCGAGAGCTTCTCTTCTTTGCGAAAGCTAGATATCGCGTCTGAGCTTGCGAGTGTTTTAGATTGGTTGTTGAGCAAAACCAAATATCAACAATTAACTATTTCTGATTTGCCAAGTGTGCCTTTGAAGCTGCATGCTCGGTATGCGCGCGACCAAATTTTGGTGGCTTTTGGCGCAACAACGTTTGAACGAAAATCTCCGGCAAGAGAGGGAGTGCTTGTTCTTCAAGATCAAAATATTGAATTACTATTTGTGACGTTGGAAAAAGATGGAAAGCAGTTTTCACCTACAACTATGTATCATGATTATGCGATTAATGAGCACTTATTCCACTGGCAATCTCAAAATAGTGCCCGCCCGGATCGTGGTAAAGGGTTAAGCTATATACAGCACAGACAGAATAAAAAACGCTTGTTCTTATTCGTGCGTGAGCAAACAAAAGATCAGTACGGTCGTACCATGGGTTTCGTGAATTATGGGGAAGTTGACTATGTCAGTCACACAGGTTCACAACCTATGAGTATCACATGGAAATTAAGGCATGCCATGCCAAACTTCATGTGGCAACAAGCTGCAAAATTAGCGGTGGGATAATTTAAAAATAAAAAGCGGGGTCAGGTCTTGAAATTTGCAGATGCAAATTTCAAGACCTGACCCCGCTTTAGCTATTAATTAGATTCATACTTGCTTTTTTATTCTCTGGGTTGTGATGTCTTGAGAGGTGAATTCGGGCTGTTAATAGTCCCTATTTGATTTGTACAACTTATCAAAATGCTTATTTGCTTCTTCAGCATTGAGACGTTGCCGTTCTTCCAGTAGCCGAGTGTTGTATTCCAGCAACTTTTGAATAAATACATCAAAGAAGCCGAGTGGTAACACTAGGCAGGTCAGCAGAGCAATGATCATTAATTCAGGAAGCCACTCAAAGCCACTGAAATAAGCTGTGGCGATAGCGAAAGCGAGTATGACCTTAAGCCATTTAACGTAGCGACAGAGTTTTAGTGCTTGCTGAATGTTGTCTTTATGGTGTTGTTCTTCATTAGGGTTCACGGACTTTCCCTCATTTTATTCTTTTGCTTGGTGGGATGATCTTGTTGTCACCATTAACTATTGGTGCCAGCTTTTCAGAGAGCTTGTTTAATGCTTTTCTGCGCCTGTCCAGATAATCATGGCGGTTGTAGATTCCTTCCACGCCTTTGAGCTTGTGGTTGAGGCAGCGTTCAGCAATATGCCCCGGTGTCCCGACTGCCGCTAACAGGCTTCGACAAGTGCGGCGAAGATCGTGAATAGTGAAGTGTGTGACCCCTGCTTTGCCAAGTGGGTTGTCATAAGGTTGTTTATTGCTATCGACTTTCTGCCCAAAGAGCTTTGCCAGTGCGTGATTCAGTGTGTCATCAGAGATATAGGCACGGCGCTTACTTGCTCGTCTTGATGGAAATAGATAATCGGAACCACAGGCGCGAATGTTTAATTCCTCAAACCACGGAATTGTTGCTTGGGGTAGAGGGGTAGTAGTCACTAAGGGGTCAGGTCTTGAAATTTGCATCTGCAAATTTCAAGACCTGACCCCGCTTTTAGCAATTAATTCAATTACTCAATGTTCTGGATCTGCTCACGCATCTGCTCAATCAACACCTTCAGTTCAACGCCAGAAGCGGTGATATCTGTGCTAATAGATTTAGACGCTAGCGTGTTCGACTCACGGTTGAATTCTTGCATCATGAAGTCTAGACGGCGGCCTACTGCGCCACCTTTTTTCATAATGCTGGTGGTTTCTTTTACGTGAGAGTCTAGGCGGTCTAGTTCTTCTGCTACGTCAGATTTTTGTGCTAGAACGATAAGTTCTTGCTCAACGCGAGATGAGTCTAGTTCGATAGAGGCTTCTTCAAATTTGTTGAGTAGACGGTCACGTTGCCATTGTAGGATTTCTGGCATGCGAGCGCGCACTTTAACCACTTCGTCGGTGATGGCGGCTAAGCGTTGGTCGATTAACGCTTTCATGTTTTCGCCTTCACTTGCACGAGCGTCAAGGAAGTCAGCTATGGCACCTTCAAAGCCCGCTAACAGATCTTTGTTTACGCTGTCCATGTCTTGCTCTGGTGTTTCCATCACGCCTTGCCATTGCATCACTTGGAATGGGTTGATGCGGTTGTCTTCACCGGTCATTTCCATTACTTGTTTAGCGGCATTGATGACTTGTTGTGCTAGGTCTTCATTGATGCTTAGCTCACCTTTAGCGCTTGGGTTTGCTTCGAAGCGTAGGTGACATTCCACCTTACCGCGAGCTAAACGCTTACGAAAGCGGTCGCGAAGGATAGGCTCAAGGCCACGGAACTGCTCAGGTAAACGGAAATAGGTTTCTAAATAACGTTGGTTCACAGAGCGGATTTCCCATACTGCGTTACCCCAATCGCCTTTCACTTCTTTACGCGCGTAAGCGGTCATGCTGTAGATCATTGAATTACCTTTATTCATCACATCGGTGTGCGTCTATATTGCGGGCAATCTTAGCACAAAACCTAGCGACTCCCTAAAGTCGCATCCTGTTTCATGATGCTATATAATCTCGAACAATTTCATACCCAATAATTTAGGTGACTTTCAATGCGTCCAAACGATCGTGCAGTAGATCAGGTTCGTCCTATTAAAATGACTCGCAACTACACCGCTTATGCAGAAGGTTCTGTATTGGTGGAGTTTGGCAATACCAAGGTATTGTGTAATGCCTCTGTTGAAGAGAATGTCCCTCGTTGGTTGAAAGGCAAAGGTAAAGGTTGGGTAACTGCGGAATACGGTATGTTACCTCGCGCGACGCACACTCGTAACCGTCGTGAAGCGGCCAGTGGCAAGCAAGGCGGCCGCACTATGGAAATCCAACGTCTGATCGCTCGCAGCCTACGTGCTGTGGTTGATTTAGAAGCGATGGGCGAAATCATGGTCACCGTGGATTGTGATGTAATCCAAGCTGATGGCGGTACACGTACTGCATCAATTTCTGGTGCTAGTGTAGCTATGGCGGATGCGTTCCAAAAATTGGTTGCAGCAGGCAAGCTAAAAGCGAACCCTATGAAAGGCCATGTATCAGCATCTGTGGGTATTGTTGAAGGTGAGGGTCGTTGTGACCTTGAGTATGTTGAAGATTCAGCCGCTGACACTGATATGAACGTCGTTATGACCGAAGAAGGTAAAATGATTGAAGTTCAAGGTACAGCCGAAGGCGAACCGTTCTCGCACGAAGAGTTGATGGAACTATTGGCTCTGGCGCAAAAGGGCATCGCTGATATCATCGAAGTGCAAAAAGCGGCACTGGCAGAATAGTTTTTTTAAATAGCTCCTAGCGGGGCTATTTTTTTGTCTCCGTTTGGAGATGCGTTAATCCAGTATAGAAATACCGAAATATTTAGATCCTATAAGAGAGAAAAGAATGAAAGCATACCAGCGTGAATTTATTGAGTTTGCACTTGAGAAACAAGTTCTTAAGTTTGGAGAGTTTACTCTAAAATCGGGCCGTACGAGCCCTTACTTCTTTAACGCTGGCCTGTTTAACACTGGTCGTGATTTGGCACGTTTAGGCCGTTTTTACGCCGCTGCATTAGCTGATTCTGCAATTGATTATGATGTGCTATTTGGCCCTGCGTACAAAGGCATCCCAATTGCTACAACGACTGCAGTTGCACTAGCGGATCATCATGATACCGATAAGCCATACTGTTTTAACCGTAAAGAAGCCAAAGATCACGGCGAAGGTGGCAACCTTGTCGGTAGCCCACTAGAAGGCCGTATTATGCTGGTGGACGATGTAATCACGGCAGGCACTGCTATCCGTGAATCTATGGAAATCATCCAAGCTAACGGTGCAGATCTGGCTGGCGTATTAGTTGCCATTGACCGTCAAGAAAAAGGCAAAGGCGAGCTTTCAGCTATCCAAGAAGTGGAACGTGATTTTAACTGTTCAATCATCTCTATCGTTAGCCTAACTGACCTTATTACCTTCCTAGAAGAGAAGGGTGATAATGCTGAGCAACTTGAATCAGTAAAAGCTTACCGCGCGCAATACGGCGTATAAGTTTTCGCTTAAAGCATAAAGAACTAATAAAAAACGCCACTACTGTGGCGTTTTTTTCGTTTTAATAACCTTTCTTAAAATCGACCATCGCCCGCAAAGGCTTTTCTTCTAACCAGCGTTGATAATTGTCTTTAAACAGCCCCATAACCTGAGGTGGAAAACTGTGCGCGGCATTGTGCGGAGTGACTGTGACTTTTGGGTTTTGCCAATATGGGCATTGCTGAGAAATTGGTTCATTCACGAACACATCCAAAAAGGCATGCTCTAGGTGCTCTTCCTCTAAAGCACTCAGTAGCCCTTGTGCATCAATAGCATCGCCGCGCCCCACATTAAATAGTAGCGCTTGTTTACAGTGGCTTAAACTCTGTTTATTGAGTATTCCTTTAGTTTGCGCGGTATTGGGTAATACTGACACTACAATATCCGCCAAGCTCAAAGCACGATTCAGCTCAGAAATAGGCAGTACTTCATCAAATTGTCCATCCGCCGGTGTGTTTCCACTAGAGTTTACGCCGATCGTCGTTAAACCTAACGCTTTAGCAGAAACGGAAAGGTGCGTACCGATAGAGCCTGTTCCTAATATCACCATGCTCTTTTCATTGAGACAGACATATGGATGTGGTTGCCATAATTGTTGCTTTTGTTGTTGCTGATAAAGGTCAAAGTGGCGAAAGTGTGCGATAGAGTACCCCAGTACATACTCACTGATTGGTTGGCCAAATATGCCTTTTACATTGGTGAGCAGATAGTCTTTACGTGGTGCTGGTTGAGTCAGAGGGTCGACACCCGCATAAATTGATTGCAGCCATTCTAGTTTGGGAAACTGATGAATTACTTCAGCGGCCATGGGTGGAGAGGCTAATAATATATTCGCTATTGATGGATCTTCAGTAATTTCAAGTTGCGGTAAATCCGCGTTTTTCAGTAGTTGAAGATATTCTGCCTTGTTTTTCGACAGGACATAGAGGTATTGAATAGCAGTTTTCATCGAAAGCGCGTCCCTGTTTCTTTGTTATTTGGGTGTTATCAAGTACACTTTTGCTGTTTTCCCACAATTGTGAGTCGTTATGTTACAGAATCCTCTTCAGGTTCGTATTGAGAAACTAGAACCTTGGCAACAAATCACTTTTATGGTCAGTTTGTGTGAACGTATGTACCCAAACTATGCCATGTTTTGTCAAACAACGGAATTTGCCGAGGCACGAATCTACCGAGATATTCTCGATAGCATTTGGGAGCTACTGACCGTCAAAAGTGCGAAGGTAAATTTTGAGCGCCAATTAGAGAAGCTTGAGGAGTTGGTGCCAAACGCTGATGAATTTGAGTTTTACGGTGTTTATCCAGCTATCGATGCCTGTATGGGGCTTGCTGAGTTAATACATGCGTTATTGGATCGCGATCTTTTGTCTGAAGCGGTACAAAACATTAGCCAACAGTCAGTGATGACAGTAGCTGACCTTGAAGTTGCGCAAGGTAGTGATGAAATTACTAACGACAATCAAAAACAAAACGAAGCCGTTTGTGAAGAGTGGGATGTACAGTGGGCAATTGCCCGTCCGCTACGTGAATGCACTGAGCGTGATATCGAATTGATTAAAGATTTGCGTGCAGAATTACGCGATGACGGCATTAGTAACATTGGTGTGCAGCTTTAACCTGCCTGCCCAATGAAGTGAAAAATAAAACGGGAGCCTATTAAGGCTCCCGTTTTGCTTATTTACTGTTGGAACCTGAGTGTGGGTCGGTCTCGCTATTTGGGTTTTTATCCGTATTGGGCACTTCATCGTCATTGCTGATAATCACGCCGTGTTTTTTGGTCCATTGCTCCCAGCGCTCGTGAGCGACTTGTTGCATGTCTCGATTTTTATCAGCCTCATCAACAATCTCTTGTCCTAATAAAAACTCAAAAATATCTTCTAGTGTGACAATACCTTGCACCGTTCCGTATTCATCAACGACTAACGCAATGTGCAGTCTTTGCGCCAGCATATTGGCAAATACTTTGGGCAAAGTGCTGTTGTTCAAAAATACATGAATGGGACGCATCACATTGCCTAATAGCTCAGTCCCTTTATGTTGCTGTTGAAGTTTGAATAATTCTAATCGATGCACAAAACCACAAATATTGTCTTTTTGCTCGACATACACCAAAGGTCTAGAGAAGGGAGTGTCTTGATGTTTCTCTAAAAACTCATCAATAGACAATGAGGCGTTGACACGAAAAACGACGGGGCGAGGTGTCATGGCTTTAGTGACTGATACATTTGGCAGGTTGAGTAAATTATTCAGAATGCGTGTTTCGTCTTCACCAAATTCATCCGATTCTTCTGCCAAAATCGCCATAGCTGACATTTCTTCACGCAGTTTAGGTTCAACATTACCACGAGAAAGGCGTTTGGTGATTTGCTCAGAAAACCACACAAAAGGTCTTAGCCCCCAAACCATCCAATTTAAAATATTGGCCGATAACGGCGCAAGTTGACGCCAGTAAGTTGCACCTATGGTTTTTGGCACAATTTCAGAGAGTACTAAAATACCCAAAGTCAGTACCGCAGAGAAAACGCCAAGCCATTCGCTACCAAACACAATGGAGGCTTGAGCGCCGGCACTGGCAGCCCCTATGGTGTGTGCAATTGTATTGAGCGTGAGTATGGAAGCAAGAGGGCGATCGATATCTGACTTTAGGTTGCTCAATCGGCTCGCCGCAGGGTGGCCTTGTTGTCTTAATTGCGCAATGTAACTGGGGGAGATGCTTAGCAGAACAGCCTCTAACACCGAACAGATGAACGAAACTCCAATGGCGATAGAAACATAAATTGTAAGAAGTAACATAGTACCTTATGTGAACATTTAGTGAACAAATTGGCTGTATTCAAAGTGGTGACAGCCAATAATAGATAGTTTGTAAGTAGGTGCTTAGTGTTGAAAATTCAAGCATCAAGCACGTTGATGCTGGTGAATTTGTGAGTTGAATTGCAGAATGAGTTAAAAAATGTTCGCTTGAACCGAAAGATCACCCGCAACCCTTTGCCAGATGGAGCCTTTATGATTTAGAGTGGCTTTGTTCTCAAACATTTTAGAAGGGAAACCCTAATGAACAAGACCCAATTAATCGATGCAATTGCAGAAAAAGCAGATTTGTCAAAAGCTCAAGCAAAAGCAGCTCTTGAAGCGACTTTAGAAGGCGTAACTGGTGCTCTTAAAGAAGGCGACCAAGTTCAACTAATTGGTTTTGGTACATTTAAAGTATCTCATCGTAACGCACGCACTGGTCGTAACCCTAAGACTGGTGAAGAGATTCAAATTGCAGCGGCAAATGTTCCTGCATTTACCGCAGGGAAAGCGCTGAAAGATTCAGTGAATTAATGTAAAATACGCCGAGTGTCATCGCTCGGCGTATTTTTTATGAAACACCTCATTACTTCTGCTTTAGCTATTTTAACCCTAGCGGGTTGTTCTTCTGCTACTACTCCATTGCGTCAAGCAAGTTCACTTACTGAATACTCAGGCGGTTACGCCGACGATTCTAAAACTGCTCTATATTGGTTAACACAACGTGTTGATTCCCCAGAGACCAGTGCCGATAGTGTGACTTTTAAAGATAAGACTTGGTACAAGAGCCACTACATTTGGGGTGACAATAATCTCCAAGAAATTATCCGCACTGGCGAAAAACTCTCAAGCTCCGACAAACTCGTGCCTTATCAAATGAGATTGCGTTTTAGTGGCAACGGCGAGGCGGTTTATCAACGCTTGCGTCTCAACGGCAAAGTTATCCCAATGGATAAAAACCAGATTGCGGAAGTGAAACAACAAGCGAACGACTTAGTGAGTACCGGTAAGGTGCAACAAAAACAAGGGGTCGAGTTGATTCAAGGTTACTGGGAGCGTGGAGTCTTTATGACTTGTGAAGGTCGTGCATTCAACAATATTGAATTGAAAGACAAATTACCTACAGTCGTGATTGACCGCTTAAAAGATGAAGAAAACTTTGCTGCCTTTGTGGGAGAGTATCAAAGCAAAAAAATCGTAGTCGATAAATTGCTGATACTGAAACATGGCAATGTAGATTGTATCGAAAAGCCGAACTTAAAAAGCTAACCGTTAGCGTCACGAATTTTTAAGTACGCTTGATTGCAAAGCATCATTTATTAAAAAAGCCACTTCAATGAAGTGGCTTTTGTCGTTTTAGCGTCGCGAGACTATTTTTGCTGTTCGCGAGCAATCGCGCGGTAGCCAATATCGTTGCGATGGAACATGCCATCCCAAGAGACTTGTTTAGTTAGCTCGTAAGCGCGCTGTTGAGCTTCAGAAACGCTATTACCCAGCGCTGTAGCACAAAGTACGCGTCCGCCGTTAGTCACTACATCGCCCGCTTCGTTGTTTGCCGTACCTGCATGGAAGATCTTTTGACCTTCAACTTCAGTGCTAGGTAGAGAAATTACATCGCCTTTTGCGTAGTCAGCAGGGTATCCGCCAGCGGCAAGAACCACACCGATAGAAGCGCGAGGGTCCCATTTAGATTCGGCTTCATCCAGTTTCTCGTCAATTGCCATTAGGCAAAGTTCAACAAGATCCGATTCCATACGCATCATGATAGGTTGAGTTTCTGGGTCACCAAAGCGGCAGTTGTACTCGATTACTTTTGGTGTACCGTCAGCATCAATCATTAGACCTGCGTATAGGAAACCTGTGTAAGGAGCGCCTTCTGCATCCATACCGCGTACGGTAGGGTAGATGACTTCTTCAAGAATGCGATTGTGGATTTCTGGAGTGACTACTGGCGCAGGAGAGTAAGCACCCATACCGCCAGTGTTAGGACCTGTATCCTTGTCACCCACGCGTTTGTGGTCTTGGCTAGTCGCCATAGGCAGTACGCTAGAGCCATCAACCATAACGATGAAGCTGGCTTCTTCGCCTTCTAGGAATTCTTCGATCACTACGCGGCTGCCAGCATCGCCAAAGGCATTACCGGCTAGCATGTCTTTGATTGCGTCTTCAGCTTCAGTAAGAGTCATCGCAACGATAACGCCTTTACCTGCCGCAAGGCCGTCAGCTTTCACTACGATTGGCGCGCCTTGCTCACGTACGTAAGCAAGTGCTGGTTCAATTTCAGTGAAGTTAGCGTAAGAACCCGTAGGGATCTTATGGCGAGCTAGGAAATCTTTAGTGAACGCTTTTGAACCTTCAAGCTGAGCTGCTGCTTGAGTTGGGCCAAAGATAGGAAGACCGGCTTCACGGAAGGCATCAACCACACCGATAACCAATGGTGCTTCAGGGCCAACGATAGTTAGCTCGATGCTTTTTTCTTTGGCAAAAGCCACTAAAGCTGCGATATCTTCAACGCCAATGTTTACGTTTTCAAGTTTTGGTTCTAGCGCTGTACCTGCATTACCTGGTGCAACAAAAACAGTTTCAACATTTGGGTTTTGCGCGGCTTTCCAGCCTAGAGCGTGCTCACGACCGCCAGCACCGATGATTAATACGTTCATGTTTAATCCTCAACTTTTAAATTCTTAAAAGCCTCTCAAATCTGAGAGGCTAATTTTAATTGCATTGCTAATCGTCTAGAAAACTCAGAACAATTAGTGACGGAAGTGACGCATACCAGTGAAGATCATCGCCATGCCGTGTTCATCAGCAGCATCGATAACTTCTTGGTCACGCATAGAGCCACCCGGTTGGATAACACATTTAATGCCAGCTTCTGCCGCCGCGTCGATACCGTCGCGGAATGGGAAGAATGCATCCGATGCCATTACGCAACCTTCAACTTGTAGACCTTCGTCTGCGGCTTTAATACCTGCGATTTTCGCAGAGTAAACGCGGCTCATTTGGCCTGCGCCCACACCGATAGTCATGTCACCTTTCGAGTAAACAATCGCGTTAGATTTCACGTATTTTGCTACTTTCCAGCAGAACAGTGCATCTTTTAGCTCTTCAGCCGTTGGCTGGCGTTTTGATACCACTTTAAGGTCAGCTTCAGACACCATGCCTTGGTCGCGGTCTTGCACCAACAAACCACCGTTAACGCGTTTCACGTCAAAGCCAGTTGTCTTAGTTGTCCACTCACCACACTCTAGAAGGCGTAGGTTTTTCTTCGCCGCTACGATGGCTACTGCTTCAGCAGAAACAGAAGGCGCAATAATCACTTCAACAAATTGACGTTCAGTGATTGCGGTTGCAGTCGCTGCATCAAGTTCGCGGTTGAAGGCGATGATGCCACCAAATGCAGATGTTGGGTCTGTTTTGAATGCACGGTCATAAGCTTCTAGGATATTTTCGCCTAGTGCTACACCACAAGGGTTAGCGTGCTTAACAATTACACATGCCGGTTGGTCGAACTCTTTCACACACTCAAGCGCAGCATCTGTATCTGCAATGTTGTTGTAAGAAAGTGCTTTACCTTGAATTTGACGCGCTGTAGAAACAGAGGCTTCTTCAGGGTTTGCTTCAACATAGAATGCGGCTGCTTGGTGGCTGTTTTCACCGTAGCGCATGTCTTGTTTTTTCTCGAACTGTTGGTTGAACGTACGAGGGAATTTAGACTCTTGGTCACCTTCTTTGTTCTCACCGTAAGATGGAACCATAGTGCCGAAGTAGTTTGCGATCATGCCGTCGTAAGAAGCAGTGTGCTCAAAGGCTGCGATAGCGAGGTCGAAACGAGTTTCTAGAGTAAGAGACTTGTCGTTTGCGTCCATTTCAGTAATCACGCGCTCGTAATCATGAGCGTTTACTACGATAGTCACGTCTTTGTGGTTTTTAGCCGCAGAACGAACCATTGTTGGGCCACCGATATCGATGTTCTCAACAGCGTCAGCCAGAGTACAACCTTCTTTTGCTACTGTTTCAGCAAAAGGGTATAGGTTAACAACAACCATATCGATAGGGTTGATACCATGTTTTTCCATGATGTCATCATCTTGGCCACGACGACCTAGTACACCACCGTGTACTTTAGGGTGAAGGGTCTTAACACGACCGTCCATCATTTCTGGGAAGCCAGTATAGTCAGACACTTCAGTCACAGCTAGGCCTTGCTCAGCAAGCAGGCGAGCGGTGCCACCAGTTGAAAGAAGTTCAACATTGCGTTCAGCTAGGGCTTTAGCAAATTCTACGATGCCAGTTTTATCAGATACGCTGATAAGAGCGCGGCGAATTGGGCGAGCGTTACTCATGCTTCCATATTCCTCAAGTACTTAAATGTATCCGCTATCGACAGAGTAAAAAGAAGCTCTGAATCATAAATTTGATTACAGGGTGCATCTTCATAGCCACTGCTGATTTTGGAATCAAGTTGGATGAAAAGATGTTTGTTAAAGTCGAGTCTGGATGAAGACTGTTAAACCACTTTGACAAAAACCTTTCGCGAGTAAAAATTCATCAATTTGAATGGCGCGTATTTTATCGAATAATTTACTAAAAAGCTCGCGCAATCGTTTGGCATTTGCATTTTATTGTCAAAAAACTGTCTCTTTGCCGTTATTGCTGTTCAGAGTGAAGAAAAAATAACTTAAACATTATTGCAAATTATGATGCAGTCTTTTCTTGACCTTGGAGTTATATCTAAGGTTTATACTTATAGCGTTAATCGGAAATTTGGTGAGTGAAAGGATGTACAAAATAGGCGAACTGGCAAAGTTATTTGATATCAAGTCAGACACATTACGCTTTTATGAAAAGCACGGCATCTTAAAGCCAAGCTCGCGCAATGCCAGTGGCTATCGAGTCTATACCGAGTTGGATGCCAATAGACTGGGCTTTATCATACGCGCTAAGAAAATTGGTTTCACCTTAACCGAAATAGCCGATTTGCTCTCTATTCAAATTGATCGTGATAGCTACAGTTGCCATGAAGCCAAAGACATAGTGGATCTTAAACTAGCTAACGTAGAAGAGAAGATTAAAGAGCTGCAAGTCTTTCAAAGCTCACTAAGTAAGTTGAGCGCATCTTGTTGTGGTGGCGACGAGCCAGCCACTCACTGTTGTATCTTAGAGGCGCTAGACAGCGCTGATTGTGATGTAAATGAGGAAGCGAAGTGAGTTTATTCAATAACTTTATTGATTTGTTTATCGAGTCCGGCTTTTGGATGCTATTGGGCTTATTGGTGGCAGGTCTGTTAAAAGAGTGGGTTCCTACTGATTTGCTGGCTAAGCATTTGGGAGGCAAGGGGGCTAAGACAACAATTAAAGCGGCGTTCATTGGCGCACCTTTACCGCTTTGTTCGTGTGGCGTGATTCCTGCCGCTCTTGGCTTACGTCGTAGCGGTGCATCGAAAAGCGCAACTACTTCATTTTTGGTAGCAACCCCTGAAACGGGCATTGATTCTGTTTCGGTGTCTTACGCTTTATTAGGGCCATTTATGGCGATCATTCGCCCTATCGCGGCCATTTGCAGTGCGATTGTGGCGGGGCTGTTGGTGGGTAAGGAAGATCAGCACGCTGATAAAGTACCACCGACCTTGAGCGCTAGTAATTTAAAACCTGTGGCAAATAAAGGTGCGGGCTTTGCGGTGAATGCGATAAAACCAAAAGTGGCGAAAGTATCGACCTCTAGCACGTCATCATGTTGTTCTGCTAAATCTGAACCCGTAAAGACTGAGTTCGTTACATCATCTTGTTGCTCTTCTAAACCTAAGTCAGTAGAGCCTATACCTGCCACATCATCTTGTTGTTCGACACAGCAAAGCGCTTGCTGTTCTAAATCGCCAGCGTCTTCATCGGCATTAGGTAAATTGAAATCAGGAATGAGCTTTGCGGCAACTGACTTAGTGAAAGACATTAGCACTTGGCTATTAATCGGTTTGTTTTTTGCAGCATTAATTGAAACCTATATAGAAACTGATTTTCTAGCACAATGGGGCGGCACTATTTGGAGCATGTTGTTGATGGTGGTTATTAGTGTGCCTATGTATATTTGTGCCACAGCATCTACGCCTATTGCCGCAGGTCTACTGATGTCAGGTATCAGTCCGGGCGCGGTACTGGTGTTTATGTTGGCAGGGCCTGCAACCAATATTGCGACATTAGGTGTGGTCGGAAAAGAGCTAGGTAAGCGTTCTTTATTTGCCTACGTGGTCGGTGTCGTGGGAACAGCGATAGTGTTTGGTTTGGCTACGGACTATTTGGTTTCAGCATACGGCTTTTCTGTGCAACCGTTAAGTGCTGGTGAACATGAAGTGCTACCGCATTGGTTAAGCATTTCATCAGCGGTGGTGTTGGCGCTGTTGATGTTGCGTCATTACTTCAATAAAGCCAAAAGCACTTTGTTAAATCGCTCTCTGGCGCATTAATTTAGCTATCCCCGTTAATAAGGTCTGCACATACATGCAGGCCTTTTTTATGCTTGGTGATTTATGCTGGCAGTCGTATCAAGATTGATTAAGATACTGACTCAAATAATGAGGATGAATTTTGCAAGCACATAAGTACACCCTATACGGTATTGCCGCCATTTTGTTATGGAGCTGTGTTATTGGTATTGCCCGTAAGGTGGCAGAGCTACTAGGGCCTATTGGCGGCGCGGCCAGTATCTACACGGTGGCGACGCTAGTGTTGATTTGTGTCGTTGGAAGCCCGCAGCTAAAAACCTTATCAAAGCGGTATGTGCTGGTGGCGGGGGGTTTATTTGCCGCGTATGAAGTGTGCTTGTCTTTAGCGATAGGGATGGCAAATAGCCGACAACAAGCGCTAGATATGGCCGTAATTAATTATTTATGGCCTGCGTTAACGGTTTTGATTGCAGTAATAAGCAACAGTAAGAAAACCAATCCTTGGGTGTACCCTAGTGTGGCGTTGGCATTTATTGGCGTGGCATGGGCGATAACGGGTGATCAATCTTTGTCGCTTTCGCAACTGGCGCAGAATGTACAAAGTAATCCTGCCACTTACGCGATGGCTTTGATTGGTGCGTTCTTATGGGCGATTTATTGCAACATCACTAAACGGCTATCACAGGGGAAAAATGCGATCACCTTATTCTTTGCTATGACGGCAAGCGTATTATGGATTCGCTATGCATTTTCTAGTGAGCCTGCATTATCGTTTAATCTCGAATCGACTTTTTACTTATTGCTCGCCGCGGTCATTATGGCCAGTGGTTATGGTTTGTGGAACAGCGGTATTATGCAAGGCAACATGTTGTTGCTTGCCACTTTGTCGTACTTTACCCCGATTTTCTCGACTTTGTTTTCCTCGATCATTCTCGGGGTCGCGTTATCGGCGAGCTTTTGGCAAGGTGTCGTGATGGTCGTTATTGGGTCTTTGATTTGCTGGCGAGTAACCCAATAAACCTTACTGAATTAAGCTAGCTAACTTATCCATATCTAAGTGATCTTCTAGGACGTCAGCCAAGCGTTCCAGTTGTTGCTCTCGAATGAGGTTAATATCTATGGTTTGAGCTTGTTTTAAACCGGCCCATTTCAGCAGTAACTGGCAGGCTTGCGGTGAGTCAAATATGCCGTGCACATAGGTGGCTAAGATGCGTTTGTCGGTTGTGAGCATGCCATCCTTCATTCCTGATTCAAAGCGAATAGGGGAATGCTCTGAGAGTACATGTGCATTCTCTAATAAGCTCGTTTCGCCACAGTGGATCTCATAGCCTTGGAAAGGTGCCGTGTCTGAACCAATCTGCAATTGTCCCTGTACTTGGGATAGGGTTTTATCGGCTTTTAGCTGCGTGTAGGCGGGTAATAGCCCTAACCCCTGTGAACAACCTGCAATATCTTCGATACCGTCGGGATCATCAATTTCTTGCCCTAGCATTTGATAGCCACCACAGATGCCCATGACTTTACCGCCATACCGTAAATGACGGTTGATGGCTTCATCCCAACCTTGCTCTCGCATAAAGGCTAAGTCTGCGCGTACATTTTTACTGCCCGGAACAATAATCAAATCCGCACCTTGAACAGCTTGGTTAATGTCGTCGTTTAGGGTGATGTAGTTGAAATTGACTTGAGGGTGCAAGCGCAGAGGATCAAAGTCGGTGTGGTTGCTGATGCGAGGAAAGACCAGAACTAGGACATTTAAAGTATTGTTCTTACTAAGGTCCGCTTGATTGATTTCATCATCGATTAACGCATCTTCGGCATCCAGATGTAAATCGTGTAAATAGGGCAACACGCCCAGCACTGGCTTTTGCGTGTAGTTTTCAAGCCAATCTATTCCCGGTTGAAGCAAGCTAACGTCGCCTCTAAAGCGATTAATGACAAAGCCTTTTACTCTGGCTTGTTCTGATTCACTTAATAGGGCAACTGTGCCTACAAGGTGAGCGAATACGCCGCCTTTATCAATATCAGCCACGATGATGACTGGGCAATCTGCTTTTTCGGCAAAGCCCATATTAGCGATATCACCTTCGCGTAAATTAATTTCTGCTGGGCTGCCAGCACCTTCAATTAAGACCATGTCATATTGCTGTTGCAAGCGCGAATAAGAGTCCATAACGGCCGCCATCGCTTTGGCTTTGTAATCCTGACTTTCTGGTCCAAAAAATGACTTGGCTTCTAAGGTGGTGAGTGCTTTTCCTTGCAGGATGACTTGCGATCCAGTATCTGAGCTTGGTTTTAGCAGTACAGGGTTAAAATCGGTGTGCAGCGGTAATTTACAGGCGATCGCCTGCAAAGCTTGAGCACGGCCTATTTCGCCACCGTCAGCGGTAACGGCACTATTTAACGCCATGTTTTGTGGCTTAAAAGGAGCAACATTGTAGTTCAAGCGAGTAAACAAACGACACAACCCAGCCACTAAGGTGCTTTTACCAGCATCGGATGTGGTGCCTTGCACCATTAAAGAACCATGAATAGAAGGTCGGGACTTAAGAGAATGTGAATGACTCATTGGATTAGTGAGTGTCCTTTAATGTCATAGGAAGACCAGCCACAACCAATGTGACTTTGTCGGCAACTTCGGCAACGGCTTGGTTTAACCAGCCCGCTTCATCGACAAACTCTCGGCTAAGTTCGCCCATTGGCACAATTCCTGAACCGATTTCGTTGCTGATGAGTATGATATTGCTTTGTAGTTTGGGTAAAGCCTCTAGCAGACGTTGCTTTTGTTCTTGCCAATGCAGACTCAATGGTATTGATGCTTCTCGCAATGGCGGAGCGAGGGGAGGCTCTATAAAATTAATCTGCTGAGAGTCGCGACATAAATGCTGCGTCAGATATAAGGTTAAGCAATCAATGAAAATCGTTTGATTAGGTTTATCCAGAGCCAGTAAAGCCTCTGCCACATACAGTGGCTGCTCAATCAGTTGCCAGTGAATGGGTGAGCGTGTTGGGTGAGTCGTGGTGCGATCCCGTTGATGTCGTTCAATTCGATTTTGCATTTCTTGGTCGAAGGCGAGAGCCGTTGCTAAGTACACGCACTCTTGTCCTTGCTCAGAATATGTCGCCACTAACGCTTCACCGTAACGACTTTTACCGCTACGAGCTCCCCCAATCACTAACTGAATCATTAACTTAATCCAACGCTTAAAATGACGATATAGCAGACAATTTCGCTTATCTGTTGTGTTGCACCGAGCGTATCACCAGTGTAACCGCCAATTTGTTTTTTAAAGAATAGACAAAGCGCGTAGCGGACGCACAGTAGGCTTATGCTCGCAATCATAGCGACCATAATGCTGTTCAGTCCAAGTAGTGCGACAGCTCCTGTAAACAATAAGATGCTTAAATCTTTGCTGTGTTGCTCATTCGCTAAAGGTTTCACTTTGCTGACGTCAGTGTCTTGAACGTATTTTTCGCTGAAAATCATACTGGATGCGACAACGCGGCTGAGTACATGACTACACACGAGTGCACTGCACACGACATAAGGACCAAGAGCGGAAAGCTCGACAAGCAATTGCCATTTTAGAAACAGCGTCAGAGCAAGTGTCAAAGCGCCATATGTACCTAGACGTGAATCTTTCATAATGGCGAGTTTCTTTTCGACGGTCCAACCGCCACCTAAGCCATCTGCGGTATCCGCTAAGCCGTCTTCGTGAAAGCACCCAGTGAGTAGAGCGCTGGCGATCATGGCAAGGATAATGGCCGCTGAAGTGGGTAGGATCAGTTGCGCTAAATAAAAGACAATCGCACTGACACCACCAACGAGCACACCAACAGCCCCGAAGTAGCGACTGGCACGATTTAAATGATCAGCACCATAATCAACCCAATGCGGGACGGGAACTCGAGTGAAAAAACTGACGGCAACGAGAAGTAGATTTAACTGGCGATATTTATTAGCAAGTACCGACATTGGTTTTCCTTTTTCTTATTTTTATTGTGCAGCCTATGTTGGAATAAGCTGCACAATATGGCATCAAGCACTACTTTTTTGTACCGACACGTAATAGTGAATGGCGGTAGTGCTTAAGTTTTGTATAACAATAGTTTTGCGGTTTATTTAGGTTACGTTGCTGACGCCAGCATCACCAAAGCTTGCCATATCGTTATAAAAGTTAGTTGCCGCTTGAATCAAAGGTAAAGCCAATGCTCCGCCAGTACCTTCACCCAGTCTTAGGTCTAGATGCAGTAGTGGGGTTGCCTCTAAATGCTTAAGCATTAATTTGTGACCACTTTCATTCGATTGATGCGCAAAGATCAGATAATCACGTGCTTCAGGGTGCAGTTCAACAGCCACTAGTGCCGCTGCTGTGGCAATAAAGCCGTCAATGACCACGAGCATTTTTCTCTGGGCCGCGGCAAGAATAGCTCCTGTCATTTGGACGATTTCGAAGCCACCCAAGTGAGCCAAAATCTGCTTAGGAGAGGTGAGTTGATCGCGATGTAGCTCTATCGCTTGATTAAGTAGTGTTGTTTTTAACTGCAAAGCGTCGTCGTCAATGCCTGTACCACGTCCCACACACTGGCTTACTTCTACATTTAATAGTGCTGACATTATAGCGGTCGCTGATGAGGTATTGCCTATCCCCATTTCGCCAAGAGCTATTAAATTACAGCCAGACTGTTGATGGCGCTGAATAAGTTCATTCGCGTAGCTAAAACCTTGCTCAACTTGTTCAAGGCTCATCGCAGGAGCTTTGTGAATAGGAGCGGTTCCTGTGCCTAGGCGTTGTTGTGTCACCCCTGTAGGGTCTGCCAATGGCTCTAGAATCCCGCAATCAATGACTTCAAGATTAAACCCAGTTTGACGACTGAACACATTGATAGCAGCACCGCCAGCAACGAAGTTGTACACCATTTGTGTGGTGACAGCACTTGGCGCAATCGATACGCCGTATTCAGCAATACCATGATCAGCGGCAAATACCAGCATTGCGGGTTTGGTGATGGTTAATCGGCTCAGGCTGTCGGTACCTGTCGCTTGAACTCGAGCAATTTGCGCTGCAAGAGCTTCAAGTTGGCCTAAGGCACCCAATGGTTTAGTTTTTTGATCAATGATATGACGGATTTGTTCATCTAGCGTGTGGTTTACTGGGTCTACAGAAAACATTGCAACTCCTATGCTATGCGATGGCGAGTGTATATTTCATATTGTTGTGTGAGCCTGCAGTACAAAGGCGCTGACAACGGAGTCTCATACTGGCAGGTTATTCTTTGTGGTTCAATATGTTGCAATAAAGAGACTTCTTCTTTAAGCAACAGGTTATGATGCCAAGAAGTGTTCTGCTTATTGTCAATTTAATGCGAGTAATGTTAAGGGCCTTTATATACTCGGCCAGTGAACATTGAATTGATACCTTTGTAGCTGCTGCCTTACGGAGTCTATGCTGACAGGTTCGGTTTGTTCCGTAGGTGGCTGGGTTGGGGTATCAGGAAAATAAACATCCACTTCGAGTCGCGCCGCATAGGGTAAAGTCAGTTGGCTAAAGAGTTGATTACTTTGTTGGGCGTTTAATATGTGCCCTAAAATAACTTTAATCACACCGCCATGAGTCACCAATAGCAGAGAGTTCGGTGTATCCGTTGCGGTGCCTTGATGAGTGTGCTGGCTCAGCAGTTGTGATAATCCATTTAACACTCTCAATTCAAAGTTCGCTAAAGTTTCACCATTTGGCGGGCTGTTCTGTTTATCCCAAGGGTTACGCCAAAAAGCATCCATTTTTTCAGCTGAGTTCTGATAAAGCTCATCAAAGGTTTTGCCATCCCAGTCACCAAAGTTCATTTCAGTAAAGGCATTATTGGTGTTCATCGTTAGCTGCTTGTCTAAGGCGGTGTTGTTGCTCCAAATCGCGCATCGTTGCAAAGGTGAGCTGATGATCTCAGTTGGCAATTGAGGCAGAGTAGAGAATGCGTTGTCCATTTGTGAATGTCCTGCTTGGCTGAGCAATACGTCCACTTGTCCTCTTAAGATATTGCCACCTTCACACTGCCCGTGACGTAATACCCACAATTTTAGGTGCTTCATTGTTCTCTACCTTGGTTCAATTTTGATTTCTTTTTTATTATGAGGAATCTATTCAACAGGGGAAACCACAGAAAGTCACTCATATTCATTAATAGAGGTGTGCATGCGTACTGGCTTTTTGATTGTTTGAACCCAATAACTATATAAATGAAATAATAAGTGATCATTTATGGTGTTTTAGGCGGGAAAGTAAACGGATTTATGGTTGTGTCAGCGGTACTAGCTTTTTATAGGTTTCAACTCAATAACTATATAAATGAAAAGATGTGTGATCATTTTTGAGGTGATAGAGGGTTTTGGAGAGAGTACATATATAAAAAAAGCTTACCAAATTTGGTAAGCTTTATCATTCTAGCGACTAAAACTAATGCGTAGTAATGCTTAGTTCATGCCGTATTTTTTAAGTTTCTTACGAAGTGTACCACGGTTGATACCCATCATAGATGCAGCGCGAGTTTGGTTGCCGCGAGTGTATTGCATGATCATGTCTAGTAGTGGTTGTTCAACCTCAGCTAGCACTAGCTCATAAAGGTCGTCTACATCCTGACCATTTAATTGTGCAAGATAGTTTTTAACTGAAACTTTTACTGAGTCGCGAAGTGGTTTTTGCGCGATTTGGTCTTGAGCAGTTACTGTAGTAACTGTTAGTGCTTCAGAAGTCAGGTTTTGTTCGAACATATTCAATCTAGCTCTTCTCGTAATTATAATGCAACCATATCCCTATCAATGATAGGAATTGAAATACTCTTCTAATGCGTCTAATTGCGCAGGGGCAACTTCGATAGCATTGAAGACACGGCGAAACTCACGTGCTTGTTCGTGCTCTTTTAGGTACCAACCCACATGCTTTCTTGCAATGCGCGGACCTAAGAATTCACCATAAAATTGATGAAGTTCGTGAACGTGACCAAGCATGATGTCTTTTACTTCCTGCATAGGAGGCTCGGGCATCGTGGTGCCGTTTTCTAAATAATGTTGGATTTCTTGAAAAATCCAAGGACGACCTTGGGCAGGGCGACCAATCATCAAGGCGTCTGCACCGGTAAATTCCAGTACATGCTTTGCTTTTTCGGGGCTATCTATATCGCCATTGGCAATCACAGGTATCGAAATAGCTTGCTTAACCGCTTTGATGCTTTCGTATTCGGCCTCTCCTTTGTACATACAGGTCCGCGTTCTACCATGTAGAGCGAGGGCTTGTATGCCGCAGTCTTCGGCTATTTTAGCGATTTCGACACAGTTCTTATGTTCTGTATCCCAACCGGTTCTGGTTTTTAATGTCACAGGGACATCGACCGCATCTACTACCGCTTTCAGAATTTGTTGAATAATATCTGGATGCTTTAGTAGCGCTGAACCCGCTAGTTTCTTGTTCACTTTTTTAGCTGGGCAACCCATGTTGATATCGATGATTTGCGCACCGCTCTCTACATTAAATTGCGCAGCTTCTGCCATTAATTGTGGATCTGATCCTGCAATCTGTACTGAGCGAATGCCCGATTCGGCTTCATGTACTCTTCGTTGCAGTGATTTTGATGTATTCCATGTCTTAGGGTTGGCTAGCATCATTTCACTGACCGCCATACCAGCACCGTATCGAAGACACAACTCTCGAAAGGGTCTGTCTGTAACGCCAGCCATAGGTGCTACAATCAAATTATTCTTAAGTTCGTATTTACCGATTTTCAAATCATGGTCACATTATTAACAGCAAGGGCGCGCATTTTACGCATTTTTTGCGCGCGTGAAAAGCCTAATATTTGAGCATTTCAAAAAATATTCGCTAACTTGCCTGTTTTTTGCTCAATATTTGATATGACTCAACTAGAGTGCTTTTTTCCAGAGATGCGACACCACTCTTGCATCTCTACAATTGGGGCAATATCAAACTGATCACGGTAGTAGTTTGCAACGTCTTCAGCTTGAGTATCCAGTACACCAGACATTGCAAGTTCACCGTTTTCTTTAACTAATGACTTGATGACAGCAGAAAGGTCACGCAATGGGCCTGCTAAAATATTCGCTACGACCACATCGGCAATCAGACCTTCAGGCTGATCTTGAGGTAGGTAGAGTTCCAGTTGCTCTTTTACACCATTGCGCTCTGCATTGGCGGTAGACGCTAAGATCGCTTGTGGATCGATATCGATCCCGATGACTTTTTTAGCCCCCAGTTTGATCGCGGCGATCGCAAGAATGCCTGAACCACAGCCAAAATCGACCACGGTTTTATCGGTAAGGTCTAGCCCTTCTAGCCACTCTAAACACAGTGATGTAGTGGGATGTGTGCCTGTGCCAAATGCTAGACCTGGGTCAAGCATTACATTCACAGCATCAGGCTCAGGGATTTCACGCCAGCTTGGACATACCCACAAACGCTCACCAAATTTCATTGGGTGGAAATTATCCATCCACTCACGTTCCCAGTCTTTGTCTTCAAGCTGCTCTACTTTATGAGCAAAGCCTTGTTCAAGAAGTTGGCTCGCTTCGATTTGCTGTAAAATCCACTGAGTGTCGGCTTCTGCGTCATATAGGGCAAGAATATCTGTTTCACCCCATAAGCGTGTTTCACCCGGTAGTGGCTCAAATACAGGCGTATCTTTAGCATCAAGGAAAGTAACAGAAAGGGCACCAGTTTGTTCCATCAACATATCACCGATTTGCTCAGCGTTTTTGTCAGTGGCGTTAAGTTTGATTTGAATCCAAGGCATGGAGTTCACTCTAAGTATTGATAATTGGCGTGGATTTTAGCAGTAAATTTAACCAACTTCATCTATACAAAGAAAAAGGGTCGCCGCTAATAGAATTAGCAGCGACCCTTAAATGGCACTGTATACTAACCAAATGACGGTGACGTCATTGTTGATTAATACTTATTGTAGCCCCAGCTTCTTCTCAAGATAGTGGATGTTTGCACCACCATGTTGGAAGTTCTCGTCATTCATAATGTCGAGCTGTAGAGGGACGTTAGTTTTAATGCCTTCAATGATCATTTCGCTGAGTGCATTTTTCATGCGTGCGATAGCAACATCACGGTTCTCACCAAAGGTGATCAGTTTGCCAACCATTGAATCGTAATGAGGTGGCACTGTGTAACCTGAGTAGATGTGAGATTCCCAACGAACACCCATGCCACCAGGAGCATGGAAACGTTCGATTTTGCCTGGGCAAGGTAGGAAACGCTCTGGATCTTCAGCATTGATACGACATTCAACAGCATGGCCACGAAGTTTGATGTCATCTTGGGTGAATGATAGAGGTTGACCTGCGGCAACACGAAGCTGCTCTTTAATTAGGTCAACGCCAGTGACCATTTCAGTTACTGGGTGCTCTACTTGAATACGGGTGTTCATTTCAATGA
Organism: Vibrio ezurae NBRC 102218; assembly: GCF_000467185.1. Lineage (GTDB taxonomy): Bacteria > Pseudomonadota > Gammaproteobacteria > Enterobacterales > Vibrionaceae > Vibrio > Vibrio ezurae. The sequence continues at coordinate 59,305 of NZ_BATM01000045.1, read as the reverse complement.
AGTAGAACTCGCCGTTTTCGTATAGGAACTCAAAAGTACCTGCACCGCGGTAGTTGATTTCAAGACAAGCACGAGTACAACGCTCACCGATGTACTTACGCATATCGTCAGTAATACCTGGCGCTGGTGCTTCTTCAACGACTTTTTGGTGACGACGTTGCATAGAACAGTCACGTTCGCCTAAGTGGATTGCGCCACCTTGACCATCAGCAATAACTTGAACTTCAACGTGACGAGGGTTTTCTAGGTATTTCTCCATGTAAACCATGTCGTTGTTGAAGGCTGCTTTTGCTTCTGCGCGAGTCATAGCGATAGCTTCTACTAGTTCACCTTCAGAGCGAACGACACGCATGCCACGACCGCCGCCGCCGCCAGATGCTTTGATGATAACAGGGAAGCCAATGCGCTTAGCATGAGCTTTGTTTGTTGCATCGTTGTCATCAAGAGGGCCGTCAGAACCAGGAACACAAGGTACGCCCGCTTTTTTCATCGCGTTGATAGCAGCAACTTTGTCACCCATGATACGGATGGTTTCAGCTTTAGGACCCACAAAAATGAAGCCTGATTTTTCTACTTGTTCTGCAAAATCTGCATTTTCAGAAAGGAAACCATAGCCTGGGTGGATCGCTACAGCACCAGAAACTTCTGCTGCTGAAATGATGCGTGGGATATTTAGGTAGCTGTCGATACCGCGAGCAGGACCGATACAGATTGACTCATCAGCAAGTAGAACGTGTTTAAGATCACGGTCAGCTGTTGAGTGAACAGCTACGGTTTTAATACCTAGCTCTTTACATGCGCGAAGAATACGAAGCGCAATTTCGCCTCGGTTCGCGATGACTAATTTGTCTAGCATAATATCGACCTCTATTATTCGATAACGATCAGAGCTTGGTCGAATTCTACCGGAGCACCATCTTCAACAAGAATTGCAGTAACTACGCCAGATTTATCGGCTTCAATTTGGTTCATCATTTTCATTGCTTCAACGATACAGATAGTGTCGCCAGCAGAAACAGATTGGCCTACTTCTACAAATGATTTTGTATCTGGACCAGGAGCGCGGTAGAAAGTACCGACCATTGGAGAAAGAACTTTATGGCCAGCATCAACTGGTGCTGCCGCAGGTGCTTCTGCCACTGGTGCAGCTGCTGGAGCCGCAACAGGAGCGGGTGCTGCTACAGGAGCAGGTGCTGCTGCATATTGGATTGGTGCAACAGGTGCATTGCCGTGACGGCTGATGCGTACTGATTCTTCACCTTCAGAAATCTCAAGTTCTGCAATTCCAGACTCTTCTACTAGTTCGATTAACTTCTTTATTTTGCGAATGTCCATGATTCTTCTCTTGTCTTGTGTGTGGCCTCTCGTGGTCATCGAGATGGCTCAGATTTATTTTGCCTGCAGGTGTTGTTTCGCTGCCGACAATGCGAAGTTGTATCCCTGTGCGCCTAGCCCACATATCACCCCAACCGCTTTATCGGATAGATAGGAGTGATGACGAAATGGCTCTCTGGCGTGTACATTGGATAGGTGTATTTCAATAAACGGAATATTGACACCGAGCAGTGCGTCTCTTAGCGCGACACTGGTGTGAGTGAATGCAGCTGGGTTGATGATGATGAAATCAATCTCTCCCATCGCATTGTGGATAGCTTCTATAAGTTCGTATTCACGATTAGACTGAACGTGGGTCAGTTCTATTCCAGCTTGATCGGCTTGTTGTTGCAGATCATTGATAATGTCATTTAACGTCGCATAACCATAAACTTCTGGCTCTCGTTTGCCGAGCAGGTTTAAGTTTGGACCGTTTAGGAGTAGAACACGTGATTTTGTCGTCATCTTGTCGCTATCTTCCGTTAATGTGAGTTATTCACTGTTGCCTTTAATTATTTTACGAATTCTGAATAATTTCCAGTCAGAATTATGTCAAAAGACAAATTAGCGCATGATTATAGCTAATTCAGCGAAATTAACAGCAATTTACTGGTCTAATCACCCAAGAGAGGCTGAAAGTTAGTCTAGATTTGCCATTATTCAACTATGAAGAATGCTGATTTTATAAGCATAGGTTAACTATTTAATTTTATTATGGTTAATTTGTAAGCGTATTTAAATGAAAAAGCCGTCACGATGTGACGGCTATTGGCAGGAGGATAGGTCGTTATACCAGTTCACCTTTCTCTGAGATCAATTTTTCTACCACGCTTGGGTCGGCCAGTGTTGAGGTATCACCAAGATTGCTGGTATCTCCGGTGGCAATTTTGCGCAAAATACGGCGCATGATCTTACCGGAACGGGTTTTGGGTAGCGAATCTGTCCAGTGCAAAGTATCCGGAACGGCAATCGGGCCAATTTCTTTTCTTACCCATTCTTTCACTTCTTTGTGCAGTTCCGCACTTGGGTATTCATCGGCATTGAGAGTGATGTAAGCGTAAATGGCTTGGCCTTTAATATCGTGTGGAACGCCCACAATAGCGGCTTCAGCAATTTTATCGTGCGCGACTAATGCCGATTCTAGTTCGGCGGTCCCCATGCGGTGACCGGATACATTCAGTACATCGTCCACACGTCCTGTTATCCAGTAGTAACCGTCTTCATCTCGTCGTGCGCCATCTCCAGTAAAGTACATGCCTTGGAAGGTAGAGAAATAGGTTTGTTCAAATCGGTCATGATCGCCATAAACAGTGCGCATTTGGCCCGGCCATGAATCCAGAATCACCAAGTTGCCTGACGCTTCACCTTCAATCAGATTCCCCATGTTATCCACCAGCGCAGGTTGCACGCCAAAGAATGGACGAGTGGCAGAGCCCGGTTTTAGGTCTGTTGCCCCCGGAAGTGGTGAGATGAGGATTCCACCGGTTTCGGTTTGCCACCAAGTATCCACAATTGGCGATTTTGCATCACCGATAGTGTTGTAATACCACTCCCACGCTTCTGGGTTAATCGGTTCACCCACTGAGCCCATAATGCGCAAGCTGTCGCGGCTGGTGCCTTGAATGGCTTCATCACCTTTTGCCATTAACGCGCGGATAGCGGTCGGCGCTGTATAGAGAAGCGTGACTTGGTGCTTATCGACCACTTCACTCATGCGGCTAGTGTTGGGATAATTAGGGACACCTTCAAATAAGATGGTGGTCGCGCCATTGGCAAGAGGGCCATACACTAGGTATGAGTGACCGGTTATCCAGCCTACATCAGCGGTACACCAGAATATGTCATCAGGCTGGTAATCAAAGATGTATTTAAAGGTCATAGTGGCATACACAAGGTAGCCGCCAGTGGTGTGCAGTACCCCTTTAGGTTTGCCCGTTGAACCAGAGGTGTAAAGGATAAATAGGGGATCTTCGGCGTTCATTTCTTCAGGAGGACAATCCGCGTCTACATTGGCGATAGCGTCATGCCACCAAACATCCACATCGGCATTCCAAGCCACATCCGCGCCAGTGCGCTGAAAAACAATCACTTTATTTATGGTTGTGACATTGGGGTTGCTCAACGCTTGGTCTACGTTTTTCTTGAGTGGCACCGCGCGTCCACCACGCACACCTTCGTCGGCGGTAATCACGACTGTTGCATCTGAATCGTCAATGCGTCCTGCCAGTGCTTCAGGTGAGAAACCACCAAACACTACAGTATGCACCGCGCCAATGCGGGTACATGCCAGCATCGCGACGGCCGCTTCGGGAACCATTGGCATATACAGGCAGACAACATCGCCTTTTTTTACACCTTCGGCTTTTAGTGCATTAGAAAATAAACACACTTGTTGGTGCAGTTCATTAAAGGTGAGGGTTTTATCGTCGGCGGGGTCATCGCCTTCCCAAATAATCGCTACTTCGTCGCCGCGCGTCGCAAGGTGACGGTCAATACAGTTGGCCGATACGTTCAAGGTGCCATCTTCAAACCATTTGATACCTACATGCCCAGTGTCAAAAGAGGTTTCTTTGACTTTAGTGAAGGGCTTAATCCAGTCGACAATTTTGCCATGCTCCGCCCAAAATGCTTCTGGGTTACTGACGGACTGCTGATACATGCTCAAGTAGGTATCGTTGTCTGCATGGGTGACAGATTTTATGTTCTGTTTTACTGGATAGATGTGGGTTTCACTCATTGCTGATCTCCTTGTGAATACGGCTATTTTTTTAACTGCGCTGGCTTAACCGCTGTTTCGCTATCTGACGATTGGTATAAGTAATAGATATCACTTTCTATTACCTAGGCTATTTCCACAATTAGACTTTAGGATGAGATGAGCGTTATCACCGTGAAAATTAACCGTTATTTTGTAAGTTGAGAGGCTGATCTTTACTTGATATGAGGCATGTTAAGACTGGGCAGATCACCTTTGGTGAGGCGCACAAAAACCAAGGCGGCGGTGATCGCATCTTGCAGTGCGTTGTGATGATCTCGTATCGGCAATTCTAAATGACGGCAAATGGCTTCAAGGCTTAGGTCGAAGTAGGCGTTTTGCAGGTGTCTTTCGAGCTTTTGTTGGTAGATGTGGCTGACTTCAATAATGCTGTTGGGCAATGGAAAGCCAAAATGCTTTTTAAACGCAATATCCAAAATGCGTTTATCGTAACGAATGTGATAGCCCACAATAGGGCGCTGGCCGATAAAATCGAGCAACTGCTGTAGCGCTTCTTTTTCATCTAAGCCATCACCAAGGTCTTGATGGCGTATTTGATGCACCTTTATTGAACTTTCGTCTAATGACTGCGGGGCTTTGAGTTTGATGTGCAATGGGGCGCTAGTGATGACTCGATTATCAATAATCTTAGTGGCGGCAATGGTGACAAGCTCCGCTCGGGTGGGCTCTAAGCTGGTGGTCTCACAATCAATGGAGACGTATTCGTTATTGTCACTATCGCTGTGTGTAAATAATGACTGAAAAGGGGAGCCTTGCAGTTTCCAATGCCAGTATTGTTTCAGTAAACAGTTCATAATTAATCCCTTATCTGATAGTGATAGCTAAGGAATTGCTTAAATTTTTTCACCACATGCAAGCTATGTCTGAGCAGGTCTCGTTCGGTTCTGTCTAAGGCGTTGAGGTCGAGATTATTTGACGCATCTTGATGTGCTAGTTGTTGAGCTAGACGCAGTTTACAAAAGAGTTTTAAGGCTTCACTGAGGTTATCGGCAGTGTCACTTTCAAGACAACCAAGTTGATGCAGAGCTTGGATTCGATCAAAGGTATTACGCTGACGAATATCATGCTCTAACGCTAGTGCTCGAATGCCATGCACAATAGAAAAAATGCCACCTTGCTTGATGTCTAAGCCATCTTTGCGCGCTTTTACTTTGCCAAATAGGGTTAATGGCACAGAGAATTGCAGCGCAGGTTTGACAAAGTCCGATAGGGTGAGCATTCGCCCTTTTAGGCTAGTATGCAAGGCGTCTAAAACTGGATCAACAAGCTGTTTATTGCCAGCTACAGGCAGGGCATCGGAGAATATGGCAAGTTGCATCACCGAGCCGGCATTACTCATGGCTATCCATTGCGTTACTTTGTGTTGCCATTGACTCTGGGTTGCCACCCAAAGCGGGTTATTCACCATGACTTGACCGGGGCACAGTGGGTAGCCAAGTTGCAATAAGGTTTCGGTGAGTTCGTTCATCACTGACTGGCACTGCGACCACTCATAACCCTCTTCAATAATTAGGGCATTGTCTTGATCGGTTTTTAGCACTTGTTCACCGCGCCCCTCAGAGCCTAATACCAGTAGACAGCAGTGCGGCTGAACTTCTTTAGGCACAATTAGCTGAAAGGCTTTCTCAATAATCTGCTCATTGAGTACCGAAATAAGCTCCATGATGAATCGAGTGCGTATGCCATTCACCAATAAGCTTTTTACAAAGTCATTTTGACGTTGTGAGGTTTGCGCTAGCTCTGCGATGCTTTTTGCTCGGGCAATACTCAGGCTTAAAACGTGAGAGTGCGAAGAGAATGAGCTGAGTATCTGGGTCAAATCCAACATGCCAACCGCTTGTTTGTCTTTAACCACCATGACTCGCTTCATTTTGTGGCGAGTCATGGTGAGCATAGCGTTAAATACAAAGTCACCTTGCTTGATTTCATAAACGGGGAAGGTAGAGATATCCGCTACAGGCGTGCTCATTGTTAGCTGTTGTAATACTAGAGAATGCAGCAGGTTAGTGCGGGTGACTATGGCATACGGAGAGGCGTTAGGTGCTTGCTGTAATCGGGGATCGTCTGCGGCAAGTTCAACTAATGCGGCATCAATATCATCATTGTTGAGCAGTACAGTTGCCTGTTGGATACTGGTGTCTGGCGTTAAAATTAATGGAGGATGATAGATAGACTCATCCACTTTAGTCAGAATAAATTCGGCAAGGTTTTGCTGTTTTTTGGCTTCGGTAATGAGTTGTTGGCGCTTAGATAAACGGCTATCAAAATAGTCAGCAAAGGATTGATTCTTGTTGAACAGCTCAAGAAAAACCTTACTGGGCAGTAGGTAACACAATACATCTTCTAGGGCGACGTATTGGTGGCGAACTTTTCCCTCAAACAGTGAGCGCACATCAAAAAGATCATCGTGTCCGTAGTGAGCAAACACTTCGCTTTGCTGCCTTTCTTCTACGGCGCCTTTAATTAGCACATATAAGTGGGTGCTGGATTGCCCGCTGTCTATCAAAATATCGCCAGCGCGGAAGTAGGCAATGTCTAACGAAGCCTTCAACTGCTTTATTTGCTGCGAGTTGAGGCGGTCAAAAGGGGGATGTTGGGTATTAAATTTCTCAGGCATGCAGACTTCATCCTTTGGCGACAAACCTTAATAGTGACTAGTGTGCCAAATTCTCCAATAAGCTCCAGACGACTTTGGTCTAATAGGGATTGGCCGAATAGGGAAAAGGTGAAATAACAGTTATCCCTTTTTATTCCACAAGGTTCACTTCATAATTGCGCCCTAAATCAGTTTATTGTTGGATTATGAATGTTGAAGCCATCACCTTATGCGTGGATTTCCCAGTATTTCTTGGGGTTCTTTTTTGCCTATGGCGTGTACCTGCCGTTTTGGGCGTTATGGTTTAAAGACCAAGGTATTTCTGCATCTGACATTGGCTTGTTGCTCGGTATTGCTTTTGCTACGCGTTGTGTCGCCAACCTAGTGATTACGCCTCGCATCCATAAGGTTGAGCATTTAATTCCGACCTTGCGCGTATTGAGTTTGGCCTCGCTGGCATTTATTGCCTTCCACTTTTTTACCGGTGGCAGTTTTTGGCTCATGGCGGTGGCGACCATTTTGTTTAACCTGTGTTGCGGGCCGATAGTGCCGCTGTCTGATGCAATGGCGAATCACTATGCACGCTTAAAAATGCTCGACTATGGTCGAACTCGTCTGTGGGGTTCGATTGCCTTTATTGTCGGCTCGACGGTGGTAGGTTTTCTGGTGGCGCACTTTGGCGTGGATTTCATTGTGTATACCGCTTTAGCCGGGATTGCATTTTCTATTTTAGTGTCGATGCGCAATCCTACGCCGATGCCAGTGACACAAGGCAATACTGAATCGAAGCGACCAAAACTGAGCCAGTTATTGCGTGAATGGCCAGTGATTAAGTTTATTGCTTTGATTGCGCTGATTCAGGGCAGTCACGCTGCTTACTATGGATTTAGCTCTATTCACTGGAAAGAAGCGGGCTACACTGCTGACATTATCGGCTATCTGTGGAGCTTAGGTGTGATTGCCGAAGTGGCGATTTTTGCCTTTAGCAATCGCTGGTTTGGTAAGTGGTCACTGCGCGCTCTGTTTTTAGTCGCTTCTGCCGGTGTGATCGTGCGTTGGGGCTTAACCGCTTCGACTACTATGTTGTTTGCGCTAGTGCTAATACAACTACTTCACGGCATCACTTTTGCTTTGGCGCATATTGCTGCTATTCGTTATATCCAAAACTCGCCAGCAAACAAAATGGTGGCGCTGCAGGCGCTATACAATGCCATTCCGCTTGGGGTGGTAATGGCTGCCATGACCGCCTTGAGTGGTTGGGGTTACGAGCTATGGGGAGCGAATGTATTTTGGGCGATGTCGGCGATGGGGGTTCTGGCTATGTTCATCAAACTGGATGCGCCAGCGAGCAATATTGAAGAAGTGAGCATTGAACCACAAAAACAAGCTAACTAACTGAACTATAAAGCGATCCTTGACTAGTCTTATAGCAATAAATCTACTTGCCGATGTTGTCGGTACTTTTCAATGCAGTGGATTTGCGAGTGAGATGAACGTTGATACGAGTTAAGGATGACTTATGCAAGGATGGGTAATTGTCCCCGCATCACTGCTTTATTTGGTGTTGCTCTTTTTAATCGCATGGTATGGGGATAAGCGACCACAATGGCTAGCCAATTGGCGTCCGTGGATTTATAGCCTGTCGATTGCGGTTTACTGCACCTCTTGGACCTTTTTTGGTACGGTAGGCCAAGCCGCCAATAACCCTTGGGCATTCCTGCCTGTTTATCTCGCTCCTATCATTGTCTTTGTGTTTTTCTGGCGCGTATTAGCGCGCATGATTTTGGTGGCAAAGCGGGAGCACATTAACTCCATCGCTGATTTTATTGCGGCTCGTTATGGCAAAGCGCAAGGCTTAGCGGTCTTTGTCACCTTGATCTCAGTGGTCGGTATCTTGCCTTACATCGCCTTGCAGATGCGCGGCATTATGATGGGCATTGAGCTGGCGGTACCTGAAGTATTGGGTGAAGCGGGCGCAGATAAATATCATGTTTCTTGGTTGATGGTGATTGCATTAGCCGCGTTTACTGCCTTGTTTGGTACGCGCCATATTGATAATACTGAGCATCACCGCGGCATGATGATGGCGATTGCGTTTGAGTCTATCGTCAAACTAGTGGCTTTTTTGTTTGTCGGTTTGTTTGTGGTGCTGGTGGTACTGCAACGCACAGACATTCAATTGTGGGAGGTGGCAAAGCAAACCTACGCCGCCCCCAATATTCCTACCTTATTGATTCACACCTTACTGACCATGATGGCAATTTTTTGTTTGCCTAGGCAGTTTCATACCATGGTGGTAGAAAACGAAAGAGCGCACGATTTACACACCGCGCGCCGCGTATTTCCGGCTTATTTAGGTTTGATGGGTTTGTTTGTATTGCCGATTGCGTGGGTCGGTTCCAGTTTATTGCCGGGCAGTTCAGCCGATAGTTATGTGATTAGTCTTCCCCTTGCCATGGGCGCGGATGGGGTAGCGTTACTGGCGTTTATTGGTGGCGTATCGGCGGCCAGTGGCATGGTGATTGTCTCGACTATTGCGTTAGCAATCATGGTGTCCAATGATTTAGTTATGCCACTGCTATTGCGCAGAATGAAACTGTCGCAACATAACTTCCGTCATTTCTCTGGGCGTCTCTTAGTGATTCGCCGCATCTTGATTGTGCTACTGATTGTTGGGGCGTGGTTCTTTTATCAGGTGCTCGATAGCATTGGCAGTTTGTCGGCGATTGGCTTTCTCTCTTTTGCCGCCGTAACTCAATTTGCCCCAGCATTACTCGGGGGTATGTATTGGCGACACGGTAATCGCAATGGCGTGTATGTGGGTTTAGTGGTGGGCTTTGTATTGTGGCTAGTAACGCTGATGAGCCAAACCGGTATTTTGGCCGGAGATGCACAAACTAATATCCTAATTTGGATTATTTCCCCGCCAGAGTTATTGGCAGATTTGCAGATCAAAAACTCCGATTGGGGCATGTTGCTCAGCATTAGCGCCAATAGCGCCTGTTATGTACTGGTCTCGATATTAACCCGTTCAAACATTAGTGAGCGCTTACAATCGGCGGCTTTTGTCGGCTCGCCACTTCCTGAATCGGATAATACTAGCCTTTACCAAAGCCGAGTCACAGTGGCAGAGCTTGAGCTGGTGGCATCCAAGTTTGTTGGCAGGCAAAGAGTGCGCAGTGCCTTTAACCAGTTTTGGAGTCAGCAAGAACAGGTGCTGATGCCAAATCAATACGCACCTTCAACCCTGATAAGACATACCGAGCGAGTATTGGCGGGCGTATTTGGTGCCTCTTCGGCAAAGTTAGTGCTTACTTCTGCCTTGCAGGGTAAGAACATGCAGTTGGAAGAAGTGGCTACCATAGTGGATGAAGCCTCCGAGCTGTACGATTTTAGCCGTAGCTTATTGCAAGGGGCGATTGAACACATAGAACAAGGTATTGCGGTAGTAGATAAACAGCTTAGGCTGGTGGCTTGGAATCAGCGTTACATTGAGCTGTTTGATTTTCCGGTGGGCTTGATTCAGGTGGGTAGACCGATTGCCGATATTATTCGTCACAATGCTGAACAAGGGCTTTGTGGCCCCGGTGATCCCGAGGTTCATGTACAGCGCCGAATCGAGCATTTACAGCGCGGCAGTCACCATACCTCTTCTCGTCAAAGAGCCGATGGGCGAGTGATTGAAGTGCAAGGCAACCCGATGCCTAGTGGCGGTTTTGCGATGAGCTTTAGTGATATTACTGTGTATCGTCAGGCGGAGCAGGCGTTAAAAGATGCAAATGTGACTCTTGAGGAAAGAGTGCAAGAGCGAACCTATGAGCTAGAGCAATTAAACCGTCAGTTGACGATTGCCACGCAACGCTCTGAGCAAGAGTCACAATCTAAATCTCGCTTTTTGGCGGCGGTGAGCCATGACTTGATGCAACCGTTAAATGCGGCGCGACTGTTTACCTCCTCATTATCAGAAATAGCCAAAGATGATGAAACTCAGCGCGTGGCTCGGCATATTGAAAGTGCCATGGAAGCGGCGGAAGAGCTGATCAGTGATTTATTGGATATCTCACGCTTAGAGTCTGGTAAGTTACCCACCAAAGTGCAGGCTTTTGCTTTGAGCGAAATGCTATTAAATCTGGACGCTGAATTTGGCGTGATTGCAGAACAGCAAGGCATCAATTTTAGAACCATTCCTACCCAACAATTTGTTGAGTCCGACCCTAAGTTACTGCGTCGAGTGTTACAAAACTTCTTAACCAATGCCTTTCGTTATAGTCCGCAAGGCAAAGTGTTATTGGGCGTGCGACGAGAAGGTGACTCTCTTTCTATTCAGGTGTGGGACAACGGCGTTGGGGTTGAAGAAGACAAACAGCAACTGATATTTGAAGAGTTTACTCGCACCAATCAAATTCGCTCAGACAAAGGCTTGGGCTTAGGGCTTGCCATATCTAAAGGAATTGCGCAGTTATTAGGACATCGCATTTCATTGCGCTCTTGGCCGAGCAAAGGAAGTGTCTTTTCGGTGACCGTCCCTCTAGCAGAAAAAGCGCTGTTATCCACGCCTTCATCCACACCTGTTGCGCCAATAGTGACCCCATTGAGTGGTTTGCGCGTGTTATGTGTTGATGATGAAACCTCGATATTGGAAGGCATGGAAAACCTATTACAGCGTTGGGGCTGTGATGTCAGGTTAGCCACTGATTTGCAGTTGAGTTTGCTTAGATTGGAGCATGATTGGCAACCTGATGTGATTTTGTCAGATTATCGATTAGAAGATGGCAAGACAGGATTACAAGTACTGCAACGTTTTCGCCAGCTATTAGGCGGCAGTTTTCATGGGGTGATCATCAGTGCTGATCGCACCCCTGATATTATTGAACAAGTAAAAAACGAAGGCTTTGATTTTCTGGCAAAACCAGTCAAGCCATTAAAACTTCGAACCCTTTTGAATAACGCTGAGCGTTATTTGTCTTCGGTAAACAGCGTCTCATAAACCACGAAGGTGGTGTCGGTTTCGCCAAAGTAATAGGTGTTGTCGGCTTGAGCGACCACGCGCAACTGTTTAGTGTCGAGATCACTTGCCGGTAATGAGACAGCCCAGTTGCGTTTATCTGCACTGGTAGCGGTCATGTTTACTGGCTTAGTATTGCCGTTTTCATCCAGTGAGACTTTGATGCCTTGCAGAGGGAATTTCGCTTTTAGAGTGAGATCTAAGGTATTTTCAGTGAGCTTTTCTGAGCGAAATTGAATCTTGAATTCACCGTTTTCAAAGTCACATAGACCACTGGTGTAACGGCAATTTGATTTGCTGATGAGCTTGTAGCTTTCGCCTTGTTTGGCGGCGTGAGGTTTCTCACTGACGGCCATATCGATGCCAAAATAGGTAATTACAGCCAAGATGGGTGCAACTATTAAAGCAACGATAAAGTGTTTGTTTTTGAACATTTTTGCATCCTAGCGTCAATGTAAAAGAGTTGGTATAAAGTATAGGGACAGCATTGCATATCCATCTTCTTACCATACTCGACTTATGCTATTAAAAAAGCCCCCTAAGGGGCTTTTGTGGACTAGATTGGATAGAATCTATTAATGGTCTTGAGCGGAGCCAGCGCCTGCTGGTACGCGTACATGCTCAACAAGATCTTTAACTTCTTGCGGCGTTTCAGCGGTGACTTTAGACACAGCAAATGCCACGATAAAGTTAAACAGCGCACCAATCGCACCAAACGCATTAGGTTCAATACCTAGGAACCAGTTGCTTCCCCAACTTTGCAAGTAAGTCCAATCCGCGACAAACAAGATGCCTTTGTGTTGGAATACATAGAACAAGGTGATACTGATACCTGCAATCATCCCTGCAATCGCGCCTTCTTTGTTGATGCCTTTACTAAAGATACCCATCATCAAGGCCGGGAAGATGGAGGAGGCGGCGAGACCAAAGGCGAGTGCCACCGTCCCCGCAGCAAAGCCCGGTGGGTTGAGTCCCAGATACCCCGCGACCCCAATTGCCACTGCCATGGCTATCCGACTGGAAAGTAACTCTTTTTTCTCCGATATATTGGGGTTTATGACCCCTTTGATTAAGTCATGGGATATGGCGGAGGAGATGGCCAGTAGTAACCCCGCTGCGGTAGAAAGTGCCGCCGCTAGTCCACCCGCTGCCACTAAGGCAATTACCCAGTTTGGTAGTTTAGCGATCTCAGGGTTCGCCAATACCATGATGTCTCTATCTACTTTCAGCTCATTAGTTTCTGCACTCGAAGTGTACTGAATCTGTCCATCAGCGTTCTTATCATCAAACCCGAGTAAGCCTGTTGTTTCCCAGTTTTTAAACCATGCTGGACGTTCGTCATACACCAAGTGTTGCCCTGATGCCGGGTTCACTGTGTCCATTAGATTCAAGCGAGCCATCGCTGCAACAGCAGGTGCTGTAGTGTAAAGGATCGCAATAAAGACCAGTGCCCAACCTGCTGAGGTTCGAGCATCACGTACTTTAGGTACAGTGAAGAAACGAATAATTACGTGTGGCAGACCTGCGGTACCGATCATCAGTGACATGGTGTACACGAACATATTGAGCGTATCTCCCCGCACATGGGTCGTGTATTCACTAAAGCCGAGTTCGGTCACCACTTGGTCAAGCCTATCCAGTAGATAGACATCGGTTCCGGTCATGGTGCTCCCTAAGCCAATTTGCGGAAGGGCGTGACCTGTCAGTTGAAGTGAGATAAATACTGCTGGAATAGTGTATGCAAGAATGAGGACGCAGTATTGAGCGATCTGGGTGTAAGTAATACCTTTCATACCACCCATAACGGCGTAGATGAATACGATACACATACCTATGCCAAGCCCGGTTGAGTAATCCACCTCTAGGAAACGCCCAAATGCGACGCCAACGCCTTTCATCTGACCGATTACATAAGTAACCGAGGCAATGATAAGACAGGCAACCGCCACCACTCGCGCTGTTTTAGAGTAGAAGCGTTCGCCAACAAATTCTGGAACGGTAAACTTACCAAACTTACGTAAGTAAGGTGCGAGCAGTAGTGCTAGCAGTACATAACCGCCGGTCCAACCCATCAGGAATACCGAGCCGCCATAACCCATAAAGGCAATCAGACCTGCCATTGAGATAAACGAAGCCGCTGACATCCAGTCGGCAGCAGTTGCCATACCATTGGCAATCGGGTGTACGCCACCTCCGGCTACATAGAACTCTTTAGTGGTACCTGCGCGAGCCCATATTGCGATACCTATGTAGAGCAAGAAAGTTGCCCCGACCACTAGGTAGGTAATTGTCTTAAGATCCATCTTTATTGCTCCCTATTCTTCTACGTTAAATTCGCGGTCAATTCGACGCATTTTCCACGCATAGTAGAAAATAATGCCCAAGAAACAGTAGATGGAACCTTGCTGTGCAAACCAGAATCCGAGTTTGTAACCACCAAGTTGGAATTGATTGAGTTCGTCTACAAATAAAATACCGCAGCCAAATGACACAACAAACCAGATCACCATTAGGCTGATCATGAGTCGAACATTCTTGCTCCAGTAGGCTTTGGCTCGTTCTTCATTTTCAAACGCCATTACCGTCTCCTTACGTTCGTTTGTTAATAAAATGTTTCAAACATACGATAGCAGTGGGAGGTTAATAACTCATTTGAACTTTGGTCTTGAGTGAGTGAGATGGAAAACACATTAAAATCAGTGGTTTATTGTGGTGTGCTAGCAAAGTGTGAACTGGGATTTGCTGGATATTAGCCAAAGGTCTAATAAGGGCAGAGATCAGGAAACGGATTTATCTCCTAATCAAAGGGATAGAAGCAGCTTAGGATTCAATATCAGATTGCTGTAATAAGATTACTGCTTGAGTGCGGTTAGTGACCCCTAGTTTGCGGAAAATAGCCGTCATGTGGGCTTTGATTGTGGCAACGGATACATCCAGTTCGTAGGCAATTTGTTTATTGAGCAGACCGTCAGCAAGCATTGCCAATACTTTATATTGTTGTGGGGTGAGTGATGCCAGCTTATCGGTAATGTCGCTATAGCGTTCTGCTTGTTTGGCTAATTCCGCCGGGAAAAATTGGTCGCCATTTAATACTTGGTTGAGAGCACTGATCAGGCTACGCATATCGGTAGACTTGGGAATAAAACCAAAGGCGCCGTGGCTTTTTACTTGGCTCACCACTGACGGTTCTTCACTGGCGGAGATCACCACCACCGCGATGTCTGGAAATTCACTGCGCAATTGCATTAAACCAGACATGCCATTCGCCCCTGGCATTTTTAGGTCTAACAGAATCAGATCCACATCGTCTTGTTTACGCAGTAAATCGAGCAGGCTATTCAGAGAGTCCGCTTCCAGTAGGTTTGCGCCACTAATAGCCATGTGTACCGACTGAAATAATGCATTTCGGAAGAGGGGGTGATCGTCAGCAATCACAATCGTGTAAGTGGCATCCATATCACTTGTACTCATGTATAAAATGGGAGTCTTAGTGATTATTGATAGTTTTATATTGATGAACAAGAATCGGTCACTAAAACTCTGGCTCAGCTCTATATTTATTTGCGCTAGAAGTAACAACGCCCACTTAATGAGTCAGTGGGCGTCGCTTTTTGAGTGGCTAATCTGCTTATAGATTAAAGCATTTATAGATTAAAACGTTGTAGATGACTTAGGAAAGGTTCGGCCTTAACAAAACCGGTCAATCTAGCGGCTGGTAGGTGCTGACCTTGCGCATCCCAAAACTCGATAGTCGGCAGACCTAACACGCGCATATGTTTTAATAGCTCGATGTCTTGCGGCTGATTTTTGGTGACATCCGCTTGCAGCAGTACAAATCCGCTGAGCTTTTGTTCCACATTCGCCTCATGGAAAGTGTATTTCTCAAACTCTTTACAAGCCACGCACCAATCGGCGTAGAAGTCGAATAGTACGGGTTTACCTGCCAGTTTCGCTTTGGCTAACTCTTGTTGCAGGTCTTGAACTGTGGTGACGCGAATAAACTCAATTTGCGATTGTGGCGCTTCGACTTGGCTATCTAGCCCTAGCAGTTTGTTCCAGACCGGTTGTGCTGAGCCGACTAAGCCAAGTACAGCAATAACACCGATTAGACTTTGCTTCCAACTGCCAAACGGCAGATGATTTTTAGAATGATACAGCCAAGCAAAGAAGCTAATACCTAAAATAGACCAAAGTGCTGTGATCCATTGCTCAGTTAAGATGCGCTCTAAGAAAAACAGCGGTGCGGCCAATAGCACAAAGCCAAATAGCACTTTAACTTTATCCATCCACAAGCCCGCTTTTGGCAAGAAGCGATTGCCAAATACAGCCAGGCCAATCAGAGGTATGCCCATACCTAATGCCAGCGCATACAAGGTGACGGCTCCGGTGAATAAATCGCCTGTTTGTGCCACATACAATAGCGCGCCAGAAAGCGGGGCAGTGGTGCAAGGTGAGCACACTAAACCGGATATTACGCCCATTGCAAATGCGCCCAACCAACGTCCGCCGGTTTGTTTATTACTGATTTCGTTGAGTTTGGTTTGCAGGCTACTTGGCAATTGCAGGTTGTATAAGCCGAACATAGATAACGACAGCAATACAAACAGCACGCTAATGGTGATCAATACCGCAGGGTGTTGCAACGCCGCCTGAAACTGCATGCCTGCCGAGGCGACAACAAGCCCGAGCAAGGTGTAAGTCAGTGCCATCCCTTGTACGTAAATGAAAGACAGTGACAGCGCTCTAGCAGGAGACAGTTTGCCGTTGCCTAATACGATACTGGTTAAAATTGGATACATCGGCAGTACACATGGCGTAAATGCCAAGCCAATGCCGAGCACTAAGAAGATAAGCGGTGTCCAGATGGAATCACCGAGCATCGCCGCCATATCACTTTCACTTTTAGGGAGTGAGCCTTGAGTCGTCGCGGGCGAAGTGGTGTTTGCCGTAGGCTGTGCTGAGTTCAGTTGTGTAATGTTATCGATAGGTTGAAGGTCGATGACTTTAGTTTCTGGCGGGTAGCAAAAGCCTGCTTTGGCACAGCCTTGATATTGTACGATAAGTTGCGAGTGCTCACCTTGTTCTGTGATGGGAACAGTAATGGTCACAGGTTCCGTGTAGATATTGACTAGACCAAAAAACTCATCTTTATAAGGCGTGCCATCACGCAATGCTACCTCACCTAATGTGGCATTTTCTGCGCTGACATTAAAGCGAGATTGATAAAGATAGTAACCATCTCGAACTTGCCAATTGAGTTGAACGTGATTGCCCTGCTGGACAAAATCAAATGGGAAGGCTTGATCAACACGCACAAAGCTCGGTTGTCCAAAGCTTGCTTGTTCAAAGTTGTTTTCAGCCGCAGGACCAGATTCGCTGTTGAAAGCGGCTAGCGTGGTCTGCGAGAAACACAGTAGCAAAAGAGAGAGAAAAACGGCGCGCATAGTATGGTATCAATTTGGTATCAGATAATGAGTAGACCCGATAGTAGCGAATTAAGTTTCATTCGCCTACCGACTATCATTAGCTTGTTGATTTTCTGCGTTGTTTGGCAGGGTTTTATAACGTTAGGCGTATTTCGAAGGCAAAAAAGGGGGCATGTGAAGCCCCCTTTGAAGGGTTACTTGGTATGGTTATTCGCGTTTAGATAAAGAAGCTACCAAACAGAAAGCCTAGTGTTACAGACGTCGCGATAGTGGCCACACCTGGGATAAAGAAAGGGTGGTTAAATACGTACTTTCCGATTCGCGTTGAGCCCGTATCATCCATTTCGACTGCCGCCAAAAGTGTTGGGTAAGTCGGCAATACAAACAGTGCACTAACCGCAGCAAAAGAAGCCACGGCCGTTAATGGCGCGACACCAATAGCCAGTGCTGCTGGCATTAGGGCTACTGTCGTTGCACCTTGTGAATACAACAACATGGAAGCAAAAAATAACACCAATGCCAACATCCAAGGGTAGTCAGTCAACAGTGAACTAGAAAACTCTTTGATGTCATCAACATGGGCGTTGACGAAGGTTGAACCTAACCAAGCGACACCTAATACACACACACATGCGGTCATACCTGAGCGGAAGGTAGCGGCTGATGGGATCAACGCAGCATCAATCTTAGTGGTGAGAACGATGACAGCGGCTGCGCCTAGCATGACAGCCATAATCGCTTCGTTGCGACCAATGCTTGGGTTTTCAATTAGGCCGACAGAGCTTGAAATTGCTGCGGCATAGGAAACCACTAATGCAATCGCACCGAGGAAAATATACGTTGCACGTTTGGCAGTGGCTGGGATTTCGCGCGTTGTGCCGTGGCTAGAGTGGTCGGTATTGAGCTTGATCAGTCCTTGCTCAAGGCGTTCTTGGTATACAGGGTCATCTTTAAGCGGGCACCCCATAAAGTTCGCGACGAAAGCTCCTACCATACAGGCAATGAAGGTTGTCGGAATGCAGATGGCCAGCAAAGTGAGGTAGCCCACACCATGCGGTTCTAGCATCACAGCAAAAGCGACAACTGCCGCTGAAATAGGAGAAGCAGTAATAGCAATTTGAGAGGCGACAACGGCAATAGAAAGTGGTCGAGAAGGGCGTATGCCTTGGCCTTTAGCTACTTCTGCAATAACAGGAAGTGTAGAGAAAGCCGTGTGTCCAGTTCCGGCCATAAGAGTCATCAAAAACGTTACAATGGGGGCGTAAAAAGTAATTCGTTCTGGATTTTTACGTAAAAAGTCTTCTGCTATCTGCACTAACCAGTTCATGCCACCAGCCACTTGCATTGCAGCAATTGCCGTAATCACCGACATGATAATTAAAATAACATCGATAGGGATATAGCTTTGACTTGTGGGTACGCCGAGCCCAATAGAAAGGGCGATGACACCGAGACCACCAGCAAGGCCAATACCGATACCGCCAATCCTGGCACCTAGGTATATAAATACTAGGACGACCAGAAGTTCTACTATTAACATTATATTTTTCCTTTGATTAAATTTGAGTTTAAGAAAAAGAGCTCAAAGCCAAAGCATTGAGCTCAAAATGGTTTTATTTGAACAATGGGAACCTAGAGGCGTGTCCTAAGGGAAAAACACGCTTCTAAGTGGTTAAAGTGAGGGTAGAGCTTAACTAAAGCGCTTTGCTCGGTATTGAGGGCTCATTAAGTTTTCGACTGAGAAGATATCTTCTAACTCAGCTTCTGTGAGTAAGCCTCTTTCCAATACCACTTCGCGTACGTTTCGGCCGGTTTCAGCACAAATTTTACCGACAATATCCCCTTCATGGTGCCCAATGTATGGGTTGAGGTAGGTGACGATGCCGATAGAGTTGAACACATGGCTTTCACATACTTCTTTGTTCACTGTGATGCCTTCAATGCATTTATCTCGTAAATTCACACATGCGTTGCTCAGAATATCCAGTGACTCAAACATGCTTTGTGCAATCACGGGCTCCATCACGTTTAGTTGTAATTGTCCGCCTTCTGCGGCAAACGAGATGGTGTTGTCATTGCCTAAGACCTTAAAGCACACTTGGTTGACGACTTCTGGAACTACGGGATTCACTTTGGCTGGCATAATGGAAGAACCCGCTTGCAGTTCTGGTAGGTTAATTTCATTGAGACCTGCACGAGGTCCTGATGACAATAAACGTAAGTCATTGCAAATTTTGGATAATTTAACCGCTAGGCGTTTCAGTGCGCCGTGCATCATTACGTATGCACCACAGTCTGAGGTGGCTTCAATTAAGTCTTCAGCTGGTACGCAGTCAAGGCCGGTGACTTCTGCTAGCGCTTTTACCGCAAGCTCTTGATAGCCTTCAGCGGCGTTTAAACCGGTGCCGATGGCTGTTGCCCCTAAGTTGACTTCGAGCAGTAGTTTGGCGGTATATTGCAGGTTGCGAATTTCTTCTGCTAGCGTTACAGACCAAGCTCTAAATTCTTGCCCTACCGTCATAGGGACCGCATCTTGTAGCTGAGTACGCCCCATTTTTAAAATGGAGTTAAACTCACTGCTTTTTGCATCAAAGGCACCTTTAAGGTATTCAATAGAAGTGATCAGTTTGACTACGCTGTTGTACACCGCAATTCGAAAGCCCGTCGGGTATGAACAGTTAGTCGATTGGCTCTTATTGACATCATCATTTGGGTTGATGATATCGTATTGACCTTTTTCTTTGCCCATTAACTCCAGTGCCAAATTGGCGATCACTTCATTGGCATTCATATTGACAGAAGTGCCTGCGCCTCCTTGAAAAACATCGGATGGGAATTGATCCATACAGCGACCTGTATCTAGAATCTCATCACAGGCTTTAATAATGTATTGTGCAACTTCGGGTTGAATCACACTCAGTTCACGGTTGGCGATAGCCGCGGCTTTTTTAGTCATGACCATGCCACGAACAAATTCGGGCACATCAGAAATGGTCACATTAGAAATATTGAAGTTTTCGATCGCACGTAAAGTATGGATGCCGTAGTAAGCCTCAGCGGGAACATGACGTTGGCCAAGGAGATCTTCTTCTATACGAGTGGCTGGCTGAATAGGAGTTGTCGTCATAGCATGGACCTTTTTCTCGGAAATGTTGAATATTTGACAGCACAATTTGCAAGGTGCTGAGCAATTTTGATGAGTCCATTCGAGCGTTTTTTTAGTATTAAAATCAGACTAGATTTTATGAAACTTAATGATACTAAACTGTGTTGAAAAAACTCTTAAACGGATCACTTTTGGCACCTAAACTTGATAAGTTTATGAGAGATTGAGGCTGAAATGCTCTAGGAGTGAGGTGACTCACACATGCAGCCCCTTAAGCGCGATATAACAATTGAGCTTGCCCCCTGTTTGGTCTTAAACTGAGCCCCTAATTTTGAGGAGGATATGTGTTTCCTATTTTATTGTTGTTATTTATATTGGTGCCAATAGTAGAGATTGGCCTATTTATTCAAGTAGGTGGATTTCTTGGCTTTTGGACGACAATATTCCTTGTCATCTTTACCGCTTTGATTGGCGCGTCTTTAGTACGAAGTCAGGGGATTGCGACATTGCTTTCGGTGCAGTCTCGTTTGCAACAGGGTGAATTGCCTGCTCAGCAAATCGTTGAGGGTGTGATGTTGGCGGTTGCAGGTGTGTTGTTACTGACTCCAGGGTTTATGACCGACACATTGGGCATGATCGTATTATTGCCCAAACCACGAGCGATTATTGCCAAGCAATTAATGAAAAGAGTGCAAGTAAATGGCATGCATTCTGGTTTTCATACCAATGCAGGTCAGGGTGGTCCGTTTCAGGGCAATCCATTCCAAAACCAAGAGAAAGGTGATGGAAATGTATTTGAAGGTGAGTATGAGAAAAAAGACGACCAAGATAAAGATCGTCTAAATTAATCTCTTATTTATAGTGGTGCTGTTTATTCAGCGCCACCAAAGTCCATTTGACGCCACGCCTCAAATGCAATGATGGCAACGGCATTAGACAGGTTCAATGAACGACTATCCGCCACCATAGGGATACGAATACGTTGTTCCATTGGCATAGATTCAATCAACTCAGCAGGAAGCCCTCGAGTTTCTGGTCCAAATAACAGTACATCGCCTTGTTGATACTGAGGATCAATATGATGGCCTGTGGTTTTTGTCGTACAGGAAAAAATTCGGTAATCCCCATCTCTTTCATTTAAAAAGTCGATAAAGGCTTGATAGTTCTTGTGGCGAGTGACTCGAGCAAGATCGTGATAATCAAGGCCAGCACGTCTGACTTTTTTCTCTTCAAGATCAAAGCCTAAAGGCTCAATAAGGTGCAAATTGGCACCACAATTTGCACAAAGGCGAATGATATTGCCCGTGTTAGGGGCAATTTCAGGTTCGAATAAAGCGATATCAAACATAAGTAGTCACGTTGGTAAATAGTCTATCGGGGCAGTATATACCCAAATAGGCATCAGGTGCACAACTCAGCGACTGGCCCCTTGTTCACGGTGCAATTCTATGCCTGAATCGGAAGATGTATGGTCATTTTTAACCCGCCAAGTGCGGTACTTTTACTGGCTTCAATCGTACCATTGTGTTGTAAAACGGCATTTTCAGTAATCGCCAAGCCTAAACCTGTACCACCACTGTCTCGGTCTCTGGCTGTTGAAACTCGGTAGAAAGGACGGAATATACTTTCTAGCTCTTCTTCGGGTACACCGGGACCATCGTCTTCGACGGTGAAAGTCAGTTGCTCTGCTGATACGGAAAATAGTACGTTGACGTGTGATTGACCATAGCGGATCGCATTGCGCACAATGTTTTCAAATGCACTGATTAATAGCTTCTGGTTTCCGACTAAAAAGACATTAGGCACAGGCTCAAAAGTCAGTGCTATTTGGTTTTGTTCTGCTTCAAATTGTGCGTCCAACAACATATCGTCCCACAATGAAGGGGCATCAATACGCAGACGATTATGATGACTGTCTATCTGCATGCGCGATAAACCCAACAGATCTTTGATCATCTGCTCTAATCTTTCTGCTTCGGTTTCAATGCGCTCTAGTTCTTTAGATGTGCCTTGTTTTCTGGTCGCGAGTGCATTGGCCATTCTTAAGCGGGTTAATGGTGAGCGCAGTTCGTGGGAAATATCAGAAAGGAGTTTTTGCTGACCCGAGACCATTTGATTGATGGACAACACCATCTGGTTGAAGCTTTCTCCTGTTTGCTTAAATTCTGTCGTGCCTTGCTCAAGGCTAGGGTCTACTTCAAATTCACCACGAGTGACACGCTTTGCCGCTTCTTCTAAGCGACGAGCAGGCAAGCTTAAGCTCCATGCGCTTAGTAGCAACAAAGGAGTGCTGATCACCATGATAAAGAGCATCAATTTAAAGGGGGCATCGAGCAGAATATACAACAAGGGTGGCGAACGTTTAGCGGTAAACCCAGCGTAGATTCGATAATTTTCGCCGTTTACATAAATCGGAAAGGGCCCAGCAACCATATGGCGACCAAATAGTTTTTGACTTGGTTTTTGGGTATTACTGTATTCCGCGGCCATCGCTTGTAGGGCTTGACGTCGAGTACCGTGTTCCTTGCTGATTAATACCCCTTCTGTATTGACGAGATAAAGACGAAAATCTTTACTGCCAAAACGTCGGCGCTCTAATGATTTTAGGGCGCTAGCGGGGCTAGAGCTATGATTGAGCTCTAGCTCTACAGTACTGACTAGATGAGTGATTTTATTTAATGCAGAGGTATTTATAGAGTGAGACTTACGTGGGTCCAGTTTCTGTAGACCAATCACCGCCAGTAGCACCATTAAAATAGTGAACCAGAAAATGGCAAAGATACGCCCATAAAAACTGTTGAACTTAGGCAGTTTCATTGGCTTGTCTCTACAAATAGGTATCCTTTACCTCGCAATGTTTTGATGCGAGGTTTTCCATCTTCTCTTTCTGGAAGCTTTTTACGTAAATTAGATACGTGCATATCAACGGCGCGATCAAAGGCGGCAAGGCGTTTGCCAAGCACTTCTACGCTAATATTTTCTTTGGTTAGCGTCGTGCCAGGGTGGCGTAAGAACAGCTCTAATAGTGAAAACTCGGTACTGGTGAGATCGAGTAAGGTATCTTGGCAGTAAGCTTCTTGCGCGCCAATATTGAGAACGATGTCGTTGTTTGACTCATTTGTCGTTTGGCTAGAAGACGCTCCTTGGGTGCGGCGTAATATCGCTCGGATACGCGCCAATAATTCTCGATCACTAAATGGTTTAGGTAAAAAATCGTCCGCTCCAAGTTCTAAGCCGATAACTCTATCTATTTCTTCTCCCTTAGCCGTTAAAAAAAGAACCGGAGTTTGCCACTTTTCGCGTAGAAGTTTGAGCATCTCCATGCCACTCATTTTAGGCATCATGATATCGAGTAATATCAGATCTATACTGTCATTGACCGCTTCTAATCCCTCAACACCGTTGTTGGCTTGAGAAACTGTAAACCCTTCATAGGTGAGTATATCTTCAAGCAGAGCGGTTAATTCGGTGTCGTCATCGACTAATAAAATGTGTGGCATAAATGTAATCTCACTCTACTGGATATCTGTTGATACCTAGATTGTACGAGGATTGTAAAGTGGGTGGGAGTGATTTACTTATCTTTACGTTTCGCATACCGCACTTTACATAGGGTCTATTATTCTAAAGTCATCTACTAAAAACAGTAGTGAAAACATTTTAAACTATCGAGGTATCTCTCATGGCAATGAATAAGAAATGGTTGGCTGTAGCAATGATGGTTCCGTTGACGTTGGGTAGCACCGCGGTAATGGCTAATGGTAAGAAAGGTGGCGATAAGGGCGCAAAAGAGTGTCGCGTTCAAATGCAGGGCAAACAGGCATTTCGTGGATTGGATTTAACCGATGCACAAAAAACCGAACTGAAAACCATTCGTGAAGAAGTGCGTGCTTCGAAGAAAGCGAACGGCGAAAACAAGCGTCAACAAATGAAAGCAATGAAGGATCAAGAGCAACAATTGGTTCTAGCAGCGAATTTTGACGAAGCCAAAGCTAAAGAACTGGCCTCTTCAATGGTAGCAGAGCGTACGGCGATGAAGGTTGAACAAATGCGCACAACACATCGCATGATGAACGTTCTTACGGCTGAGCAAAAGCAAAAACTGGTCGAAAAGAGAGCAGAAAAAGCTCAAAAATGTGAGCAGAAAATGCAGAAAAAAATGGAAAAGAAAATGTCTAAACAAGACAGCTAATTCTCTGCATTAAGACAATCTAGATTTTCCTTTTTATCGAAGAAGCGCAGCTATTATGAGTTGCGCTTTTTGTTTGTTGTTTCAGTTTTAATGCTTGCCGGATCGCGGCGGTATGGGGTGCAACTGCGTTTGTTTTCTGGCGTGAGCCCTAAACTTTCGCACCACGCGTCGTATTTTTCTATGAGTTTCAGCAACCGTTTTTTCATCCGTTTTCCCTCTCACTTATCCCTAGCATAGGATTACATCGATGTTATGTTTCGGTGTATACTTTGTGTAAATTTACTGCAATAACAATTATGAACCCACGATATAAGAAATTAGTAACGATTGCTGCGTGGTCAGCCACATTGGTCGCAACTTTACTCTTGATAGTTAAAATTGCCATTTGGTGGGTAACGGGCTCGGTGAGCTTATTGGCCTCGGTGGTGGATTCTTTGCTTGATATCGCCGCCTCTACCATCAATTTAGTGGTCCTTAAATACGCACTGCAACCCGCCGATGATGAGCATACGTTTGGTCATGGCAAGGCGGAGTCGTTAGCGGCTTTAGCTCAGTCTATGTTTATTTCTGGCTCCGCATTTTTCTTGATTCTCAGTGGCTTTGATCGTTTCTTCCGCCCGCAAGAGCTTCATCAACCTGAGTTGGGTATCTATGTCAGCTTATTTGCTATGGTGATTACTTTTGGGTTGGTGCTCTTTCAGAAGCACGTTGTTCGACAAACGGGTAGCCAAGCCATCGCCGCTGATTCTCTGCACTATCAAACGGACCTTTATATGAATGCGGCCATTTTATTGGCTTTGGCTTTGAGTATGTTTGGTTTCTCCCAAGCCGATGCTATTTTTGCCATAGGCATTGGTGTGTTCATATTGGTTAGCGCGTTTAAAATGATTGCTGAAGCCGTGCAAGTGTTGCTGGATCGTCAGTTGCCTGATTCTGAATTGCAGGAAATTGAACAGATCGTCAATTCAGTCGATAGGGTACATGGTATTCATGATTTGAGAACTCGCCAATCGGGGCCAACTCGTTTTATCCAGTTACATCTAGAGCTTGATGATCAGCTGCCTTTGATAGATGCTCACCACATCGCAGACGAAGTAGAGCATAGGCTAAATCAGCATTTTGATAGTTGTGATGTGCTTATTCATCAAGATCCACTTTCTGTAATTGAAAAATACGAGATGCAGCACAAATAACGGTACAGGTCGGCGACGAATTGTTTATGAAAGTTAGTCAAAGTTAGCTATCTTGGAAGGTGAAAGTTAAGTTTTCGTATTCTGATTTGAATCAACCTTAACTTTGAAGGAAACTGTAATACTCTAATTAAGAGAAAGATTTAGAGTTTTGCTCAATTGAGTCAGAAGGGGACTCGAGCGAAACGAATAGAATTCTTGCCGATGACAAGGCAATTAAAATTAAAATATAAATTAGATCTATCCCAATAATTGAGGGGCAACATGATTAAAAAAATTGGTGTACTAACAAGTGGTGGTGACGCACCAGGTATGAATGCTGCGGTACGAGGGGTTGTACGTACAGCGTTGTCAAAAGGTGTTGAGGTATATGGCATCTACGATGGCTACCAAGGCTTGTATGAAAACCGTATTGAAAAATTAGGTCGTTCGAGTGTCTCGGATGTGATTAACAAAGGCGGTACATTCCTAGGTTCAGCTCGTTTTCCTGAGTTTAAAGACGAAGAAGTACGTGCCAAAGCGATTGAAAACCTTAAAGAGCATGGCATCGAAGCGTTAGTCGTTGTTGGTGGTGATGGTTCTTACATGGGGGCGAAGAAGCTCACTGAAATGGGTTATCCATGTATTGGTCTGCCAGGCACTATTGATAACGATATCGCAGGTACTGACTACACGATTGGTTATTTAACGGCGCTTAATACTGTTATTGACGCGATTGACCGTCTACGTGATACCTCATCTTCTCATCAGCGTATCTCTATTGTTGAAATCATGGGACGCCATTGTGGTGATCTGACATTGATGTCAGCGATTGCGGGTGGTTGTGAATACATCATTACTCCTGAGCGCCAGTGGAGCAAAGAAGAGCTGATTGCCAATATTGAAGAAGGCATCAAAAAAGGCAAAAAGCACGCTATTATTGCGTTGACTGAGCTTATGTTTGACGCCAATGAGTTGGCTAAAGATATTGAAACGGCCACTGGACGTGAGACTCGTGCAACGGTTCTTGGTCATATCCAACGTGGCGGTCGCCCTACGGCATTTGACCGTATCTTGGCCTCTCGCATGGGTAACTACGCTGTACACCTTCTTCTAGAAGGTCATGGTGGACGTTGTGTGGGTATCCAAAAAGAAGAGTTGGTTCATCACGACATCATTGATGCAATTGAAAACATGCGTCGCCCGGTTCGCAATGATCTTTATACCGTTGCGGATGAGCTTTTCTAAGCTCATTACATAGCAACTGTTGAATAAAAAACGCTGCCTTTGGTAGCGTTTTTTTGTTTTTGTTTTTGTTTTTGTTTTTGTACCCTAAAAACAAAAAAGGCCAGCCGAAGCTGACCTTTATTCACTGTCATTTAAGACGGATTATTGTGCTTTAGCTACTGCGGCTGCTTTAGCGATAGCGGCAAAGCTCTTCGCATCAAGCGCAGCACCGCCCACAAGAGCACCATCGATGTCTGGTTGGGCAAAGTAAGCGGCTGCATTTTCTGGCTTCACAGAACCGCCGTATTGAATCACGATGTTCTTAGCGACATCTGCGTTCTTTTCAGCGATGTGAGCACGAATAGATGCGTGGATGCGTTGAGCATCATCAGCTGTTGCTGCTTTACCTGTGCCGATAGCCCAGATTGGTTCATAGGCAATGATTGCACCGTTAAGTGCTTCAGCACCGAGTAGGTTGATGACAGCGTCAATTTGACGTGCACATACTGCTTCAGTTTCACCCGCTTCGTTTTGTGCTTCAGACTCACCAATACAAAGTACAGGTGTTAAGTCATTTTCTTTTAGGAAAGCGAATTTTTGTGCTACGAACTCGTCTGACTCTTTGTGGTATTCACGACGTTCTGAGTGACCAATGATGATGTGAGTTGCCCCAAACTCTTTTAGCATCGCTGGTGAAGTGTCGCCTGTGAAAGCACCTTGGTTATTAATATCTGTGTTTTGTGCACCAAGGATGATTGCACTACCTGCATCCGTCAAAGTACGTTCTGCTAGGTCAATGAACAGTGCTGGTGGAGCCACTGCAACATCAACACCCGTTACGCCTTCTAACTCAGCATTTAAGCCAGTCAGTAGATCTACTACCATTTCTTTGGAACCGTTTAGTTTCCAGTTTCCCATAACTACAGGATGACGCATAAAATACTCCCTTCTAAATTAGTAAAAAATATACGCTGTAAATGAATATAACAGATAAAAGTCTATAGATCATGAAAGCAATGATTTCTTATTCAGTTCAGTTTGTAAGCAAAAATCGCTAGGTGATCTCATTGGCAAAAATATTCAGAAATTGACATCCATATGCGCTGTTTAGTGTATGGTCTATATCCATCAGGATGAGTATTTGTTTCAAGGAAGTGTTTGTTATGCCTAACTTAATTATGGAGTACAGTGATGCTCTAGAAGGGCGGTTGAATATTCATAGCATGCTGCAAGACATGCATCAGATCATGATAGACAGTGATCTATTTGAGTGTAATTCAATTCGGTCGCGTACCTTACGTACCCATTTGTGGTTGATCGGCGAAAGTGAAGACCAGCACAATTTTATTCATATCAGTATTGAGCTCATTGAAGGGCGCACTCCAGAGCAGAAGAAAGCATTGTCTGACCGCATTTTCCAGTTGCTAGTAGAGCAAGCAAATTGGGTGGGAAGCTTGAGTGTTGATGTTAGGGATATGGATCAAGAATGCTTTAATAGGCGATGTAATACCAATCTTACTAAATAACGGGTCATTCTAGCTTGTTAACATACTCGATAACGGCGTTAGAATTTTTGATCACGTACTTAGCGTGATGAGTATCATCTTTAGGAATTCAGCATGGACTATAAATTTTTATTATTTTCATTTGATGGACGCATAGGGCGCAAGCAGTTCTGGATTTGGAATATTAGCTACTATCTTTTTCTTTCGACGGTTGGGTCTATATTAGCCCATTTTTCGCCGGGTCTTGCGCTGTACGCTATTCCGTTTTTATCTCTGATTTTGTTTTATCCAGATTTAGCGATGACCGCAAAACGTTGGCATGATCGCAATAAATCAAATCGCTTTTTGCTGCTTAGCATCCCCCTCATAATTGGCCGCCTATTAGTACCATTTTCAGCGCAGGCAGAAACGGGCGATGGCGTATCTCGTATATTGTCATTGATTGCTTTGGTCTGCGGTGTATGGATCTTTGTTGAATGTGGCTGCTTAAAGGGTAATGACGGCAAGAATGATTACGGGGATGTTTACAAGTAATAAAAAACGCAGCTAATGCTGCGTTTTTTTAAGCATAAATTACGGATTAAAGGATGTGTCCTTTCACGTCATCGTCTTTGCGTTCTAGGTAATGAATCGACTTAATACGACGAATTGTGCGACAACGGCCTCTGATTAATAGCGTTTCTGTAGTGGCGATATTGCCTTGGCGAGTGATGCCCTCTAGCAAATCACCTTTAGTGATTCCCGTTGCGGCAAACAACACATTGTCACTGCTTGCCATATCGGACATTTCTAAAATCACATTTGCTTCAACGCCCATCTCAGCACAGCGTTTCAACTCTTCTTCGCCGTGAATACGATTTTCTTCATCGTCTCCTTTAACCTCATGGCGAGGAAGAAGGCGACCGTGCATATCACCATCTAGAGCGCGGATTACGGCAGCCGAAACAACACCTTCTGGTGCACCACCAATGCAGTACATCATGTCTACTTCACTGTCTGGCATACAAGTCAAAATAGAAGCGGCTACATCGCCGTCTGGCACAGCAAATACTCGAACACCCATAGCTTGCATTTCAGCAATCACTTGGTCGTGACGAGGTTTTGCTAGTGTAATGACAGTCAATTCATTAAGAGACTTACCCAGAGCTTGAGCGACATTGACGAGGTTTTCAGCTAATGGTTTAGCAAGATCGATGTGACCTTTTGCGCCTGGGCCAACAACCAGTTTTTCCATGTACATATCTGGTGCTTTAAGGAAGCTTCCTTTTTCACCAGCTGCAAGTACCGCTAAGGCATTGGATTGCCCCATAGCCGTCATGCGAGTTCCCTCTATTGGATCCACTGCGATATCGACAGCATCACCGCCAACGCCGACCATTTCGCCAATATACAGCATAGGTGCATCATCGATTTCACCTTCACCAATAACAATTTCACCGCTAATTTCAGTTTTATTCAGCAGGGTACGCATAACTTCAACAGCTGCGCCATCAGCTGCGTTTTTATCTCCGCGTCCAAGCCATTTATAACCGGCTAGAGCTGCGCCTTCTGTTACACGAGAAAATGCCATTGCCAAATCGCGTTTCATATCGACTCCAATTAAGAGGGTTCAAAAAAAGGGTTCAAAAAATCGCCGAGATTCTACCATACCTTCACGAAAACGTTTGCGTGATTTGCTCAAGTTTATTCCTCTTCTTGAATATTTATCGATTTTGTCTCATAGAGAATGCTCATCAGGACTGGGAAGGGCAAGTGATTGTCAAAATTTGATTAGAATCGTGTTTTTTTTGTCCATTTAGACTGAAATTAAATTTTTAGGTGTGTTTATATACATACGTGTGGGTAGAATGGTTAAAGAAGTCAGTCTTTATATATGGATAACGAATTAGGTAGGCCAACATGTCTTTAGAAGTGTTAGAAAAACTAGAAGCCAAAGTGCAGACAGCGGTAGATACAATTACTCTGCTACAAATGGAAGTTGAAGAACTGAAAGAGCAAAAGCAAAGCCTTGCTAATGAAGCTGAGCAATTACGCAACGAGAAAGTTGAAACTGAACAGCGTGCACAACAAGTACAAGCTGAGCATGATGCGTGGCAAGAACGCATTCGTAGCATGCTAGGCAAAATGGAAGAAGTAGAATAAGTTTTACTTTTCCAATTGCTAAAGACAGAAACGCCAGCTTTAAGCTGGCGTTTCTGTCTTTAGTGCTTCAACCAATAGCGAGGGTTTTGTGTTTTGCTATTGCGTCTTAATTCAAAGTAGACGGAAGGGGTTGAACGTCCTCCAGTATCACCGGCAAGTGCGATAGTCTCGCCTGCGGTCACCTTATCACCTTCTTTTTTCGTTAGTACTTGGTTATAACCATAGAGCGTCATGTCACCTTTACCGTGATCAAGTAGCAGTACTAAGCCATAGCCACGTAGATAGTCGGCAAAGACGACAGTGCCGGGATAAACCGCTTTAACAGGCTCTTCGTATTGAGCGCTAATGACCAGACCTTTCCAGTGCACTTGACCACTTTGTCTAGTGCCATAGCTGTGCAGTATCTTGCCTTTGATTGGCCAAGGTAGTCGGCCTTTACGTTTGGACAAGCCATCCATAGGGACAGAGTTACGCTTAGCGGCTTTTGCGATTTCTGCTTTGAGTCTCGCTTCATTACGTTTCAGCTCATTGAGATAAGCGTTGTCGCCCGCGATACCACGCTTGATTTTTGCGACAGTGGTTTTTCTGTTGGCCTGAGATGAGCGTAGCTTTTTAAGCTGTTGGGTTTGCTTATTGAGCAACGCTTCAATTTGTTCTTGCTCTGCAACCAATTGTTGGTTTTTTTGCTCCAACTGAGCGTTGGTGTGTTGGAGCTCAGTGATGGTCGCCGTGCGTTGTTTTGCTAAATGTTGATAGTACTGGCTGATACGATCTTTTTCTTGAGTGCTCTCGTGACTCAGAAAACTCTCAATTTTAGCGCTGGTGTGCATCATGTAGTAAGACTTCACCAGTTTTTGTAAAGCCTCAGCTTGTGACTGAGTTTTATCTAATAATTCTTGGTGCTGCTTATCATAAATTTTCAGATTGGCTTCAGAGCGTCTTAATGATGAGCGGGTTTGCGTCAAGCTCTTACTCGCGTTTGCGATAGAGAGTTCGTCAGTTTTCAAGCGTTTTTGCAATTTATCGAGTTCTTTCTGCTGATGAGAAAGGCTTTTTTGCTGACGAGTGATCTCACCTTTTACCCCTTTTAATTCTTCAGGGTTGGCATTGGCTGCTGGCGAGAAAAAGAGTGTAGACGACAGGTATAACAAAACGCCAGCGCATAGCACACTGGCGTTTAATTTTTTCGAGAATGGTGCTTTCTGAGGAATGAGATTCATCCTAAATCTTTATCTTGGCTTCTTTGCTACAGTGTACACTGTAGCAAAGGTTTCTTAGCAAAGATTATTTCAGATTTACAAGAACCTGACCAGACATCTCTGCTGGGATCTTGGTATCAGATAGCTCTAGCATAGTAGGTGCTAGATCTGAAAGTTTACCGCCTTCTTTGAATTCTAGGTCTTTACCACCCACATAGATCAAAGGAACAGGAAGGTTAGTGTGTGCAGTGTGAATGCCACCTGTTTCAGGGTTAACCATCATTTCTGCGTTGCCGTGGTCCGCGGTAATGAGCAATTGACCATCCACTTCATTGATCGCCTCAACTACGCGACCGATACACTCATCTAGAGCTTCACTTGCTTTAACTGCTGCATCGTAAACGCCAGTGTGGCCAACCATGTCACAGTTAGGGTAGTTACAAACGATCGCGTCGTATTTGCCAGATTTAATCGCTGCAACAAGCTTGTCAGTCAGTTCTGGTGCACTCATTTCAGGTTGTAGGTCATAAGTCGCTACTTTTGGAGATGCAACAAGTTGACGCTCTTCACCTTCAAATTCGTTTTCAATGCCACCATTGAAGAAGAATGTAACGTGTGCGTACTTCTCTGTTTCAGAGATACGTAGCTGAGTTTTACCTTCTTTAGATAACCACTCACCGTAAGTGTTCTCTAGAGATGCTGGTGGGAATGCACATAGTAGAGGGATGTCTGCTGCGTATTGAGTCAGCATGACAAAGTCTACTTGTGGGAATACGTTACGTTCGAAGTTATCAAATGAAGGTACGAAAGTACGAGTAATCTCACGCGCACGGTCAGCACGGTAGTTCATGAAGATAACGGCATCGCCATCAACGATCGCTGCTGATTCTTCAGATTCAGCTTTGATTTCTGTTGGTTTAACAAATTCATCGTTTTCATCACGAGAGTAAGCCGCTTCAAGGCCAGCAACAGCACTATCAAAAGTGAAGTCAGATTTTGCTTCACTTAGTAGGTCATAAGCTTGTTGAACGCGATCCCAGTTGTTGTCACGATCCATTGCGTAGTAACGACCCACAAGAGAGGCGATACGACCTTTGCCTAGTTGAGTAAATAGCGCTTGGAAGCGTTGTAGCGAACCTTCAGCAGAGCGAGGTGGAGTATCGCGTCCGTCTAGGAAACAGTGTAGGTAGATTTTTTCTGCGCCACGTTCAGCTGCCATTTCAATGGCTGCATAGATATGGTCTTCGTGGCTGTGAACGCCACCTGGAGACATAAGACCTAGGATGTGGACAGCGTTACCAGATTTGATTGCTTTATCCATTGCATTCACTAGAGTTTCATTTTGTTGGAACTCTTTGTCAGCGATAGATTTAGTAATACGAGTAAGGTCTTGGTAAACCACACGACCAGCACCAA
Organism: Vibrio ezurae NBRC 102218; assembly: GCF_000467185.1. Classification (GTDB taxonomy): domain Bacteria; phylum Pseudomonadota; class Gammaproteobacteria; order Enterobacterales; family Vibrionaceae; genus Vibrio; species Vibrio ezurae. The sequence continues at coordinate 26,172 of NZ_BATM01000045.1, read as the reverse complement.
TGTTGGTGTGACCTACTTCAGAGTTACCCATTTGACCGTCAGGTAGACCAACGTCGATACCAGAAGCAGAGATAAGAGTGTTTGGCTGAGTAGCAATCAGGTTATCTAAAACTGGTGTGTTTGCATTTGCGATAGCGTTATCGGCTTTATCTTTGCGGTATCCGTAACCGTCAAGGATCACTAGAGCCATTGGCTTCTTAGCTGACATAGTTTGACCTCGTTGTTTAATTTTGAATAACTTTCACTCACGTGATTTTACTACAGATTACCTCAATTGAAGCACTTTCAGGTTAAATAAATTTTCAGTTTCGACTGAGGAAAGGAAAATATGAGTGTTTTTCATACTGGATGAGTGGTTAAATTTCAAAAAAGGTGTGAAATTACGATCAATTTGGTTGCGCTCAGGTTTCAATTATAAAACTTAGCCGTGAATAGTGCTGTATTCGTGATCTATGTTTCCTTTTTAAAAAGCGATCACACTCGGCTCAATCTCGCATCCTACGTTGGTAATGGTATACTGCCTGCTAATTTTTCGGTTTATGAATTAAAAAGAGTATCTGACGATGCAAGAAATTTTCGATTTTGCTCACCAGAACATGATTCTGTGTGTTGTTTGGGTTGGTATTATTGTCGCCCTAGTGATGAATATCTTCAAATCTTCCACCGCTGGATATACTGAAGTTGATACTCAGGCTATGACCATGCTAATTAACCGTGAAAGTGGTGTAGTAGCAGACGTTCGCTCTAAAGAAGAGTTCAAAAAAGGTCATATTACTGACTCAGTTCACATTTTACCTTCTGAAATTAAAGAAGGGACATTCGGTTCGCTTGAAAACAGAAAAAGCGACCCAATCATTGTGGTATGTAAGACAGGTCAAACTGCAATTGAGAATGCCAACCTACTAGCTAAAGCTGGTTTTGAAAAAGTATTCGTGTTGAAACATGGCTTATCTTCTTGGAGTGATGCAAATCTACCTTTAGTGCGTGCTAAAAAAGAACCACGTAAGAAGAAAAAGCAAAAAGCTCTAGCTGAATAAAAATAATTAATGGGTACATAAGCGTGCCCAATACCAAGGTATATAAATTAAGGATTAAAAAATGTCTGAAGCAGCAGCGACTCAAGCACCACAACAGAATTTCACTATTCAACGTATTTTCCTGAAAGATCTTTCTTTCGAAGCGCCAAACTCTCCAGCAATGTTTCAAAAAGAATGGCAACCAGATGTAAACCTAGACCTAGACACTAAAAGTGCTCAACTAGGTGAAGGCGTTTACGAAGTTGTTCTTCGTCTAACTGTAACGGTTAAGAACGCTGAAGAAACAGCTTTCCTATGCGAAATTCAACAAGGTGGTATCTTTACTGCTGAAGATATGGAACCAGGTCAACTAGCTCATTGCCTAGGTGCATTCTGCCCGAACATCCTGTTCCCATATGCTCGTGAAACTATCTCAAGCCTAGTTGTTAAGGGTACTTTCCCTCAACTAAACCTTGCGCCTGTTAACTTTGATGCGTTGTTCATGAACTATCTACAAAGCCAGCAACAACAGCAAGAAGAACAGCCTCAAGCTGACGCATAATTTCAGTTAGATTTAATCTTTTTTGATTGAATTCACTTGAAAATATTAATGCACACCGCATCTAGTTATTTGATACGGTGTGCATTTTTTATTTACACTATCTTTTAAAGTTCAGTAGATTTTAATCTCAAGGGTTTGTAGCCCTTTCACAACATATTATGGATTTGAATATGGCAGCATCAAATTGTGAGTTTCAAGGCACATCAATGACAGTGATTGGCGCCGGTTCTTATGGCACTTCACTGGCTATCTCGCTCGCTCGTAATGGCGCTGAAGTCGTTATTTGGGGCCATGAACGTGAACACATGCAGAAGCTACAAGCGGATAGAATGAACAAAGAGTTCTTACCGGATGTGCCTTTTCCTGATTCGCTGATTGTGGAATGTGATTTAGAAAAAGCCGTTGCTGCTAGTCGAGATCTATTGGTGGTAGTACCAAGCCATGTGTTTGGTATTGTACTGGACAGCTTAAAGCCACACTTAAAAGCAGACTCTCGTATCTGTTGGGCAACCAAAGGCTTAGAGCCAGAAACTGGACGCTTATTAAAAGATGTTGCTCAAGAGAAACTTGGTGATCAGTATCCGCTAGCGGTATTGTCTGGCCCAACATTTGCTAAAGAATTAGCGATGGGTTTGCCAACAGCAATTGCGGTTGCCTCTTCTGAGCCTCAATTTGCCACTGAACTACAAAATAAAATTCACTGTAGTAAATCTTTCCGTGTGTATGCTAACGATGACTTTATCGGTATGCAGTTGGGCGGTGCGGTAAAAAATGTCATTGCCATTGGCGCTGGTATGTCTGATGGTATTGGCTTTGGTGCGAATGCTCGTACCGCGTTGATCACTCGTGGGCTTGCTGAAATGACTCGCCTAGGCGTAGCATTAGGTGCTAAACCTGAAACCTTTATGGGGATGGCAGGATTGGGTGATTTGGTGCTAACGTGTACCGATAACCAATCTCGTAATCGCCGTTTTGGCTTAGCATTGGGTAAAGGTCAGGATGTTGATAGTGCTCAACAAGAAATTGGGCAAGTAGTTGAAGGCTACCGAAACACCAAAGAAGTATGGGTACTTGCAAATCGAGAAGGCATTGAAATGCCAATCGTAGATCAAATTTATCAAGTGTTGTATCAAGGTAAAGACGCAAATGCCGCTGCGCAGGACCTGTTGTCTCGTGCTAAAAAAGCCGAACGATAATAACCGCTTTTAGTAGAAAGGATGTTTAAAATGGATGAGTGTGAAGCTAACGATGTATGGCAATGCATTGTTAATGAGGCCCGTGAGCAAGCAGAACAAGAGCCTATGCTGGCTAGCTTCTATCATGCGACCATTATTAACCACGATAGTTTTGCTGCGGCATTGAGCTACATCCTAGCAAATAAGCTAAAAACGGCCAGTATGCCTGCAATGGGAGTTCGTGACGTAATAGAGGAAGCTCTGGCCGCCGATCCGGGCATCACTGACTCTGCGGCTTGTGACATTTGTGCGACAGTAAGCCGTGACCCTGCGGTGGCGATGTATTCTGCCCCCTTGCTCTATCTAAAGGGGTATCACGCTTTACAAGGCTACCGTATTGCCAATTGGCTTTGGAAGCAGGGGCGAATTGCGTTAGCGACGTATCTACAAAACCAAATCTCAGTAGCTTGTCAGGTGGATATTCACCCTGCGGCTAAAATTGGTAAAGCTATCATGCTTGACCATGCTACGGGGATCGTGATTGGTGAAACGGCAGTGATTGAGAATGATGTTTCGATTCTGCAAGACGTTACTTTGGGCGGCACAGGTAAAGAATGTGGCGATCGTCACCCTAAAATTCGTGAAGGGGTTATGATTGGGGCTGGGGCTAAAGTTCTGGGTAATATCGAAGTAGGTGAAGGTGCCAAAATTGGCTCATGCTCTGTCGTATTGCAAAACGTTGCTCCGCACACTACCGTTGCCGGTGTTCCTGCTAAAATCACTGGAAAGCCTAAGTCTGATAAACCGGCTGAGGATATGGACCAAAACTTTAATGGTCGAACACAGCATTTTATTCATGGTGATGGCATATAAGACTAACACCATGATGCAGTCAATAAGCTCAACCTAGTGTTGGGCTTATTTCGTTTAGGGTGTTGCTACGCAGTCTGTGAGCGTATAGATACCCCATCAGTCCACCCAGAATATTACCGACACTCACACCGATAAACAGTCCTTGAATACCTAACCATTGGCTGCCTAACCACGCGCAAGGTAAGGTAAAGACAAATAAGCGCAAACAGCTCCAGATAAAAGCGGATAAAGGCTTATGCATGGCATTTAAACTGCTGATCAGTAGCATCACCACACCTTGAAACCCATAGCTAATGGGCACGCAAACCAGGTATAACCAAAGCAAGTGGCGGACACTTTCTTCTTGGCTGAATAAACTGGCAAAAGGCGTGCTCAGTGGCACCATTACTACAAAGACAAACAGCTGAAATAGAACCGAGAAACGCATGCACATAAACAGTGCTTTGAAGCTTCGTTGTGGGTTATTTGCGCCCAGGTTTTGCGACATAAAGGGGGTTAAAACCGAGGTCAGTGCCATGAGTACGATTAATAACAAAGACTCAATCCTTTGCGCTGCGCCATAGGCGGCAACCGCCGCTGTACCGTGACTGGCCAGTATCATCATTAAAATAGCGGCGCTGATCGGATTAAGCGCATTTGATAACGCGGCCGGAGTGCCGATTTTAAGAATGTTTTTCCAGTCACTGAGCAGTTGTTTTGGCTTTGGTTTAGCCAGTAATTTAACGCGCACTACCAGAATATAAAACGAGGCTAGCATAGCGACAAACCAACTGATCCCGGTTGCAATTGCCGCCCCTTGAATGCCAAGCTCAGGAAACGGGCCAATACCGAAAATAAGAAATGGGTCTAATACGCCATTAATCACCCCTGCGGTAATCATGATTTTGGCCGGGGTTTTCGTGTCCCCATAGGCTCGAATAGCCGCGTTGCCACTCATCGGAATGACCAGCAATGGAATAGCCAGATACCACACCGCCATATATTGCTCGATAAGAGGCAATAGTTTTGGTTCTGCTCCCAGATGAGTAAACAAAGGCTCGATAGTGCATAGGCCAATGAGTGAGGTAATGCTAATTAACAGTACCGCCAACAAAATACCGTGACTGGAAAATCGCGCCGCTTGCTCTGGTTGTTTTTGCCCTAAGAAGCGCCCCACATGAGTGGATAGCCCCATACCGATCCCCATAGTGATGCAGTTCATGGCAAAGGTGACAGGGAAGGTAAAACTGATCGCGGCTAATGCATCGGTACCAAGTAGAGAAATAAAGAAGGTATCTACCAGATTGAACATTAAAATGGCAACGATACCCAACACCATAGGCAACGTCATTTGACGTAATACTTTGTCGATGGGAGCGGTTAATAGTCCGTGTTTATCGTGCATCTAGATTCTGCTGGTTTGATTGGAGGCATAGAATACCCTGTAAGTGCACTTTCAACCAGAGGGGGAAACAAAGCGATTAGGTAATCAAAGCGCACATTAATATGAAGTTTTTGTAAAAAACTCCGTTTTTACCCTTGGGATCACCCGTATTGTCCCCAACATATTCTTCACTAGCCAAGAAACGGCATTTTATCATTTGTTAGAAATACAATTTAGGAGAATCAATCGATGAATATTCGTCCATTACATGATCGAGTTATCGTTGAGCGTCAAGAAGTTGAATCAAAATCTGCTGGCGGCATCGTACTAACTGGTTCTGCTGCTGAGAAATCTACTCGCGGTAAAATCCTTGCTGTCGGTAAAGGTCGCATCCTAGAGAACGGCACAGTGCAACCTCTAGACGTTCAAGTTGGTGACACAGTAATCTTCGCTGAAGGCTACGGCACTAAAACTGAAAAGATTGATGGCAAAGAAGTGCTCATCATGTCTGAAAACGACATCATGGCAATTGTTGAATAAGTAACCATTATCTGAATCAACAACTAAAAAATAGAATCGAATTTAGAAAGGAATATAAAAATGGCTGCTAAAGACGTTAAATTTGGTAATGACGCACGAATCAAAATGCTAGAAGGTGTCAACGTTCTAGCTGACGCAGTAAAAGTTACATTAGGTCCTAAAGGCCGTAACGTAGTATTAGACAAATCTTTTGGTGCACCAACAATCACTAAAGATGGTGTATCTGTAGCGCGTGAAATTGAGCTTGAAGACAAGTTCCAAAACATGGGCGCGCAAATGGTTAAAGAAGTGGCCTCTCAAGCAAACGATGCTGCGGGCGACGGAACAACCACTGCTACTGTACTAGCACAATCTATCATCACTGAAGGTCTTAAAGCGGTAGCTGCGGGTATGAACCCAATGGATCTTAAGCGCGGTATCGACAAAGCAGTTGTGGCTGCGGTTGAAGAGCTAAAAGCACTGTCTCAACCATGTGCTGACACTAAAGCTATCGCACAAGTGGGTACTATCTCTGCAAACTCTGATGCGACGGTAGGTAACATCATTGCTGAAGCAATGGAAAAAGTAGGCCGTGACGGCGTTATCACTGTTGAAGAAGGTCAAGCTCTACAAGATGAGCTAGACGTAGTTGAAGGCATGCAGTTTGACCGCGGCTACCTATCTCCTTACTTCGTGAACAACCAAGAAGCAGGCAGTGTTGACCTAGACAGCCCATTCATCCTTCTTATCGATAAGAAAGTATCAAACATCCGTGAGCTACTTCCTACTCTAGAAGCAGTGGCTAAAGCATCTCGTCCACTGCTTATCATTGCAGAAGACGTTGAAGGTGAAGCACTAGCGACTCTAGTTGTGAATAATATGCGTGGCATCGTTAAAGTTGCGGCTGTTAAAGCTCCGGGCTTTGGTGACCGTCGTAAGTCAATGCTACAAGACATCGCTATCCTAACTGGCGGTACTGTGATTTCTGAAGAAATCGGTCTAGACCTTGAGAAAGTGACTCTAGAAGACCTAGGTCAAGCGAAACGCGTGACAGTCACCAAAGAAAACTCAACCATCATCGATGGTGCGGGTGATGAAGTGGCTATCAACGGTCGCGTTGCTCAGATTCGTCAACAAGTTGAAGACGCAACGTCTGACTACGACAAAGAGAAACTTCAAGAGCGCGTAGCAAAGCTTGCTGGCGGTGTTGCAGTAATCAAAGTTGGCGCAGCTACTGAAATTGAAATGAAAGAGAAAAAAGACCGCGTAGAAGATGCACTACAAGCGACTCGCGCCGCGGTTGAAGAAGGTGTTGTTGCAGGTGGTGGTGTTGCACTAATCCGCGCTGCTTCAAAACTAACTGCGCTAACTGGCGACAACGAAGAGCAAAACGTCGGTATCCGCGTAGCTCTACGTGCAATGGAATCTCCAATTCGTCAAATTACTACTAACGCAGGTGACGAAGAGTCTGTTGTGGCTAACAACGTTAAAGCAGGCGAAGGTAGCTACGGCTACAACGCCGCTACTGGCGAATACGGCGATATGCTAGAGATGGGTATCCTTGACCCAACTAAAGTAACTCGTAGCGCACTTCAGTTCGCAGCCTCTGTAGCCGGTCTTATGATCACTACCGAAGCTATGGTCACTGACAAGCCACAAGGCGATGCTCCTGCAATGCCTGACATGGGTGGCATGGGTGGAATGGGCGGCATGCCTGGCATGATGTAATGTGAAAGCATTGCATTAGCTTTCCATTCTTGTAATCCAAGAGAGCTAAATCGCGTATTAAACGTCACTCATTTGAGTGGCGTTTTTTTATGGGCGTAATATCTGCAAAATTAGATCCACTAGTTTTCTCTGCCAATATCTTGCACACTTAGTTTATCTGAACAGTTAGAGAAAAAAGATGCATATACAGAAATTGAAGTACAAGGATGGCATGGCGGAGCTGTCTATCGCCGATTGGCAAATTGATGCTGGCCAACATTGGGGAATATTTTCTTCACAAAGCCAGTGTTCAGCGCTAATTGTTCAGCTATTAAGTGGTGAGCTTGAGCCAAATTCTGGAGATGTGTCGGATAGAGTGTCACGCATAGCATGTGTTTCTTTGCTTCATCAGCAACGCTTGTTAGAAGAAGAGATCGCAAAAGACGAAACTGACTTTCAAGACAGCATTGATTACGGTTCAACGGTTGAGCAACTGATCTTAAACATGGGCTGTACTCAAGCCGAGTTGGAAGAGGTGATTGAGAAAACGGATCTGGGTGAACTACGTCAGCGTCCTTTCCGTCAACTTTCTACGGGCGAAACACGTCGCGCTATGCTTGCTCGCGCTTTAGTGACTAAGCCGCAACTATTGATTTTGGATGAACCTTATACAGGGTTAGATACTGCGCACCGACTGGCTCTAAGTCAGCTACTCAACGTGTGCGCCGAGCAAATGCAACTGATTGTCATTACTTCTCGTGAAGATGAATTGCCAACTTGTATCAGCCATGTGGCTTTGTTTGACCATCACTCTTTGACCCAAACCATGACCTTAGAAGAGTGGCACAACCATCCTATCAAGCAACACATCAAGAAGCTGTCACAACAAAAGAGTGGCGGTGTGTTTGAACTTCTTGAGTCTTACCATGAGCAGAAGCAGCTGCTTGATCCTTTAATTGATATGCAAAACGTCAAAGTGGAATATCTGGATGGGGTCATTTTCAAAGACTTTACTTGGCAAGCTAAAATAGGTCAGCACTGGCAAATCCGCGGGCCAAATGGTTGTGGTAAAAGTACCTTGTTAGGCTTGATCATGGGTGACCATCCGCAGTGCTACAGCAATGATATTTCTGTGCTAGGTATGAAGCGCGGCTCTGGCGAAAGCATTTGGGATATCAAGAAGCAAATCGGCATAGTGTCGTCAGCACTGCATTTGCAGTACCGCGTAAATTGCAGCGCCTTAGATGTATTGCTGTCGGGTTTCTTTGATAGCATCGGTTTGTATGAAAAACCGAGTAAGAAACAGATTCAACTTGCTCAGCAATGGCTAAAAGTGCTGGAAATGAGCGAGTTTGAGAAGATTGGCTTTAAGAGTTTAGATTACGGACAGCAGCGACTATTACTGATAGGTCGCGCCTTAATTAAGCAACCTGCATTACTCGTGCTAGATGAACCGTACCAAGGGCTTGATTACATTAACCGTAAGTTGGTGTTCTTTGTGCTAAATCGCATCGCTAAAACCAACATGAGCCAACTGCTGTACGTGACTCACTACGCAGAAGATGCCTTAGAAGCCATCGACCACTTCATTGACTTTGAACCTGTCGCCGAAGGCCATCAACTGGTGATTAGCTAGTCGTTATAGCCGAACCCTTTAAGTAGATGCTCAGCTTGCTGAGCACTTACTTAGAGGGCATAAATGATGTGAATGTATCTGAATAAGCGATTTATCCCTTCCTACGAGTGTTATAACCGAATAAACCTGTGCTCTAGCTCAAACTTTACTGGCTATTTTTCCCGCAAACGAGTACCTTTGCGCGGTTAAAAATATTCAACGCATAAGGGTCTGATTTGATTTCCACAGCTAACATCACTCAACAATTTGGCGCTAAGCCTTTATTTGAAAATATCTCGGTTAAATTTGGCGAGGGCAATCGCTACGGTCTGATCGGTGCAAATGGTTGTGGTAAGTCCACTTTCATGAAGATCTTGAGCGGCGAACTTGAGCCTTCTGGTGGTAATGTTAGTTACGATCCTAATGAACGCGTGGCTAAGCTAAATCAGGACCAGTTTGCCTACGAAGAATTTACTGTAATCGATACCGTTGTTATGGGTTACAAAGAGCTTTGGGCAGTAAAGCAAGAGCGTGACCGCATCTACTCATTGGCAGAAATGAGTGAAGAAGACGGCATGAAAGTGGCTGACCTTGAGGTTGAGTTCGCGGAAATGGACGGTTACATGGCGGAAGCGAAAGCGGGCGAATTATTGCTTGCGGTCGGTATTCCTGAAGAACAGCATTACGGCTTGATGAGCGAAGTGGCTCCAGGTTGGAAATTGCGTGTGCTATTGGCACAGGTGCTATTTGCTGACCCGCACATCATGCTACTTGATGAACCTACCAACAACTTGGATATGGATACTATTCGTTGGTTGGAAGAGACGTTGAACCAACGTAACTGCACCATGATTATCATCTCGCATGACCGTCACTTCTTAAACTCAGTATGTACTCACATGGCTGATTTAGACTACGGTGAGTTGCGTCTATACCCTGGCAACTACGACGAATACATGACTGCGGCGACTCAAGCTCGTGAGCGTCTATTGTCTGATAACGCTAAGAAAAAAGCGCAAATTGCTGAACTGCAAACTTTCGTTTCTCGCTTCTCAGCGAATGCTTCAAAAGCGAAACAAGCCACTTCTCGTGCTAAGCAGATTGATAAGATCCAATTGGATGAAGTGAAAGCATCAAGCCGTCAAAACCCATTCATTCGTTTTGAGCAATCTAAAGAGTTGTTCCGTAATGCCTTGGTGATTGAAAACCTAACGCAAGGTTTTGAAGACGACTTATATGCTGACTTTAATGCCATTTTTGAAGTGGGCGAGCGCGTTGCGATCATCGGTGAAAACGGCGTGGGTAAAACAACGCTGCTGAACACATTAGCGGGTTCACTAGCGCCTCGTAGCGGTGAGTACAAGTGGTCTGAAAACTCAAACATTGGTTACTACGCTCAAGATCATGCGCACGACTTTGAAGAAGACTTGAAAGTGTTTGACTGGATGGCGCAATGGCGTCAAGAAGGCGACGATGAGCAAGTGGTACGTAGCTTCCTAGGCCGTATGCTGTTTGGTCAAGACGATATCAAGAAGCCCGTTCAAGTGCTGTCTGGTGGTGAGCAAGGTCGTATGCTGTTAGGCAAGATCATGATGCACAAGCCAAACATCTTATTGATGGATGAACCCACCAACCACATGGATATGGAATCTATCGAATCGCTAAACTTAGCACTTGAGAACTACAAAGGCACTTTGTTCTTCGTTTCTCACGACCGTGTATTTGTTGATTCGTTGGCAACGCGCATTCTTGAAATTAAAGACGGTAAGATCAACGACTTCCGTGGTACTTACGCTGAGTTCTTGAAAAATCGTGGTATTGATAGCTAAGTAAAGCCAAGCCTAATGATTGATGATAGCCCTTGCGATTGCAGGGGCTTTTTTATGGGTAAATACATGAAATAATTATATTTCATATGCAATTAGTTTATTTTGTTTTATGCTTTATTGGTGACGGTTTGAGACCCAAGCCAAATAGAGTTGTAATCAATAAGATGGATTTTAAAATGAAAAAACGACTATTAGCAGTAACAGCGACACTGGCCCTTGCTTCACCTTTTGCAATGGCTGAAAGTACTCCGGTAATGTTCTCATCTCTAAATGGTTTTAATGCGCCAAATGCAGACTCTGTGGGCGGTGTTCGTCTATCTGTATTACATGGTCAAGTTCGTGAAGTTAAAGGACTGGATATCTCAGTGCTCGGTATGTCTGAACGCGATAATATGACCGGGGTTAACTTAAGCTTTTTCTTTGGCGGTTCTAAAGTTAATAAACAAATGACCGGTGCGGCGTTTGGTCTATTTAACTGGAACCCAGGTAATACGACAGGTGCTAATATTAGTGCGGTTAACATTACGAACAATGTGAAAGGCTTAAACTTGGGTGTAGCAAACATCTCCAAAGGTAAAACCATCGCTGATGTTGCTGTTGTGAGCTTATCTAAGGAATCTAACTTCCAGCTAGGTATCTTCAACAAAACAGAGAAGATTGACGGCGTACAGATTGGTCTTATCAACTGTGCTGACAATGGTTTCTTTAAGTGTTTCCCTATCGTGAACTTTGCTAAGTAGCCGATAGCTCACTCGTTCTATATTCTTAAACCTCGCGAACGCTATAGCTCAGCGAGGTTTTTTTATTCTAAATGCAGATCTAAAGGGGTTTTACTGGCTCTGCCACCAATTTCTCGGGTAAGAGAGGGGATTAGGTAGCCAGAGACTTCTTTCATTAAGTCGGCGATTAAGGTTCTCGCTTGATCATCGCTAATATGAAAATGTGCAGCGCCTTGCACTTTATCTAATACGTGCATGTAATACGGTAAAATTCCAGCATCAAACAGCTTCTCGCTGAGGGCTTTCAGTACAGACACGTCATCATTCACGCCTTTTAACATGACCCCTTGATTGAGTAACGTTACCTGACTTTGTTTTAGCTTAAACATAGCTGCGGCAAACTCAGCGTTAATTTCGTTAGGGTGATTAATATGGGTGACCAAAACGATGTTTAAAGCGCTTTCGTTAAACATACGACACAGAGAGTCGGTAATGCGATCTGGAATCACTACCGGCAATCGAGAGTGGATACGTAAAGTGCGTACATGCTCAATTTGCTGTAATTGGGTGATGAACCATTGCAACTCATGATCTTTGGCCATTAAAGGGTCACCTCCAGAGAGGATCACTTCATTGATCTCTGGATGTTGGGCAATATAGTCTAAGTTGTTTTGCCAAACAGACTTACCACCTTTGTTGTCTGCGTATGGGAAATGGCGGCGGAAACAGTAGCGACAATTGATAGCGCAGCTGCCTTTAAATACCAGTAGCACACGGTTTTTATATTTGTGCAGTAAGCTTGGTTGTTCGTTGTCTTGCTCTAATAATGGATCAGTGCTGTATCCTGCCACCTCATTAAATTCCGCATCTACAGGTAACACTTGTCGTAAAAGAGGGTCGTTGATGTTGCCTTTTTCCATTCTCTCAACAAAGCTTACAGGCACTCGCTGTGCAAAAAGTTTACGAGCCGATAAACGGTTTTCATCATCTTGAGGGTCAATATCCAGCATTGAGAGCAGTTCGGTCGGATCTGAGATCCCATTCGCCAGTTGTTGCAACCAGTTTTTTTCAACAGATACCGATTTTTGGGTTATTATATGCGACATTAAAACTTACTCTAAGAATAAAAAGAGGAAAAAATGGCTACTGTAAGCACCAATGAATTCAAGGGCGGTTTAAAGTTCATGCTCGATAACGAGCCATGTTCAATTCTAGAAAACGAATATGTAAAACCGGGTAAAGGCCAAGCATTTAACCGCGTTAAAGTTCGTAAACTACTATCAGGCAAGGTTCTAGAGAAAACATTTAAGTCTGGTGAATCTGTTGAGCTTGCTGACGTTCTAGATATCGACCTAGATTATCTATATTCAGACGGCGAATTCTACCACTTTATGAACAACGAAACATTTGAGCAAATTGCAGCTGACGTGAAAGCGGTTGGTGATAGCGCTAAATGGCTTGTTGAAAACAACACTTGTATGATCACGCTTTGGAACGGTAATCCAATTGTAGTGACTCCACCAAACTTTGTTGAGCTTGAAGTTGTTGAAACAGATCCAGGTCTGAAAGGCGATACTCAAGGTACTGGCGGTAAGCCTGCAACACTATCAACAGGTGCTGTTGTTCGTGTTCCTCTATTCATCCAAATTGGTGAAGTGGTTAAGTGTGATACTCGCTCTGGCGAATACGTTGGACGTGTAAAGTAATCCACTGACAATCAAACATTAAAAAGGCCGCTGTTTTCACAGCGGCCTTTTGTTTGTCTCCAATCTAGGTTTACACCATGAAGACAAATACCACCGCTAAGCCACTAAAAAATGCAGCGGTAAAATACACAGCAACTTTGCCAGCCACGCCGGTATGCAGTTTAAGATCGTGCATACCGTGGTGAACACGGTGCATGGCATGCCACATCGGAAGCGCGATTGTGGCAATCACAAACAGTGCACCGATAATGGTTTTTACAAACGCCGAGACGCGCTCATAGCTCATGGCATTGGCATCGATAATCCCAAGTGGTACCAGAATACCGAGAACAAAAATGGTGACGGGAGTGATCATGGCAAACCATGAACCACCCGCACCAAATAGCCCCCACCATACGGGCTCGTCAGAACGTTTAGGGTGTTTATTGATCACATTCGACTCCTTAGACAATGATGAGAACAATTAAAGAAATAAAGGCAACTACTGCCCATTGCGCCAGCACGATAGTCTTAGCATCGATAGGCTTTCCTTTGAAGCGTAAAGGCATCACTTGCGGCATCATATTAAAGAAGGTAAACGCATGGAACAAACTGCCAAGTAATGCCAAAATATTAATAATGATGACGACAGGTGAGCTCATAAACTCAAGCCAACTTGCCCAAGCCTCAGGACCTTTTACCAGCGCCCCTAAACCGATAGTGATAAATAGGGTGAACAAAATCAAAGGAAGTACAGTGGCTTCTCGTAGCATGTAGGTGCGATAGAATGGATGGTTCTTCCACCATGTACGCTTCATGTCACGTACGTAAGGTTTACGATTACTCATTACGCATCCTCCGGTTTCAGCATTGCAATTACAAAATCTTTAGAAGATTCGATCTTGCCTTGGTTTACTGCGCCAGCAGGATCAACACTCTTTGGACATACCACAGAGCAGTAGCCGACAAATGTACAGCCCCAAGCTCCATTTTCGCCGTTGATCAGCTCCATACGTTCTTGTTTGCCGTTGTCTCGACTGTCTAGGTTATAGCGATGCGCTAGGGTTAGCGCCGCTGGACCTAGGAAATCAGGATTTAAGCCAAACTGAGGACAGGCTGCATAGCAAAGACCACAGTTAATACACGCAGCAAACTGCTTATAGCGTGCCATTTGCTCTGGTGTCTGTAGGTTGGTGCCATCTTCTGGAGTGCGATCATTGCCAATGATGTAAGGCTTGATGGCTTCTAGGCGTTCAATAAACGGCGTCATGTCCACAATCAGATCTTTTTCGATTGGGAAATTTGCTAATGGCTCAATGGTGAGTCCATTCGGGTATTCACGCAGAAAGGTCTTGCAGGCCAGTTTAGGTACATTGTTGACCATGAGACCACATGAACCACAGATCGCCATACGGCAAGACCAGCGATAGGCAAGGTCTTTGTCTAGATGATCTTTGATGTAACCAATCGCATCCAGTACCGACATGGTTTCATCAAACGGTACTTCAAAGGTTTGCATGTACGGTTCTGAATCTTTTTCAGGGTCGTAACGCAGAATGTCTACTTTTTGAATTCGAGCTGGCATTACTGTTGCTCCTTCGCGTTGTGCGTCGCTTTCTCTTCATCAGCGGCGGCCGCTTCTGCCGCAGCGCCATAGAGGCGAGCTTTAGGTTGCGATTTAGTGATTTTGACTGAGCTATAGTCGATGCTAGGGGCTTTGTTTGGGGCATAGAATGCAAGTGAGTGTTTTAAGAAGTTCTCATCATCACGTTCTGTACAACCTTCATCAAGACGCTGGTGCGCACCACGAGATTCTTTACGTAGTAGCGCTGAATGAGCCATTGCCTCAGCGACTTCTAGGCCGTAACCCACTTCGATAGCGTATAGTAGATCAGTGTTGAAGACTTTGCCTTTGTCTTTGATACTGATGTTTTTATAGCGTTTTTTAAGCTCTGTCAGTTTATCAATGGTTTGCTGCATCAGCGCTTCACTGCGATAGATACCACAGCCCGCTTCCATAGTGTGTCCCATTTCGGTACGAATAGTCGCCCAGTTTTCATCACCCTCTTGATTTAATAAGGCTTGAATACGTGCTTCAACCAATTCAACTTGAGAGTGAATAGCGTCGTCGTCCCACCCTTCAAACTCAGCGGCACGTTGCACAGCGTGTTCACCCGCAACACGACCAAATACGACAAATTCTGCTAAAGAGTTCGAACCTAAGCGGTTCGCGCCGTGTAGGCCAACAGACGCACATTCACCAACTGCAAATAGACCTTTAATACGAGTTTCACAACTTTGGTTGGTTTCAATACCGCCCATGGTGTAGTGAACAGTAGGACGGATAGGGATTGGCTCTTTTGCTGGGTCCACGTTGACATAGGCTTTTGCCAGTTCACAAATGAAAGGCAGGCGCTCTTGTAGATACTCTTCGCCTAAGTGACGAAGGTCTAGGTGCACCACATCACCCAGTGGGTGCTTGATGGTATTGCCTTTTTGTTGCTCGTGCCAGAACGCTTGCGATACTTTATCGCGAGGGCCTAGCTCCATGTATTTATTCTTTGGCTGACCAACGGGGGTTTCAGGGCCCATACCGTAGTCTTGTAGATAGCGATAGCCGTCTTTGTTGACGATAATACCGCCTTCACCACGACAGCCTTCGGTCATCAAAATACCGGTGCCGGGTAAGCCTGTTGGGTGGTATTGCACAAACTCCATGTCACGAAGAGGCACGCCATGACGATAAGCCATTGCCATACCGTCGCCGGTCACGATACCGCCGTTGGTATTGGTGTGATAGACACGGCCTGCGCCGCCAGTGGCAAGAACCACCGATTTTGCTTTGATAGTGACTAACTCACCCTCTGCCATATGAATGGCAATTAAGCCTTGCACTTCATTGTCTACAACCAACAGGTCAACTACAAAGTACTCGTCAAAACGTTTGATTTGTGGGTATTTTATCGAAGTTTGAAAAAGAGTATGCAACATATGGAAGCCGGTTTTATCAGCCGCAAACCAAGTGCGCTCAACTTTCATACCGCCAAAACGACGAACGTTGACTTCACCATTTTCTTTACGGCTCCACGGGCAACCCCATTGCTCCATTTGGATCATTTCACGGGTGGCATTTTCGACAAAGTATTCAACAACGTCTTGCTCACAAAGCCAGTCACCACCACCAACAGTATCATTGAAATGGTTGTCTAAGCTGTCTTCTTCTTTGACTACGGCTGCAGATCCACCTTCAGCCGCTACTGTGTGTGAGCGCATTGGGTAAACTTTGGAAATTAGAGCCACTTCCAATTCAGGGTTCGCTTCTGCTGCTGCGATAGCAGTTCGAAGACCGGCACCCCCCGCGCCGATGACCGCGATATCTGTGTGTAATACTTTCACAGTTATCCTCCAGAGTGTAGGCAGTGTTACCTGCTTGTGATTATCGAGATATTAAAAATGCTATCAACCATTTTAGGGTATACGCATCCGGAAAAAATTGATTTATCTAGTTATTTCACCCAAGTAGAACATAAAAAGCACAAAAAGAGTGGGGACTGTGATCATTATCATGCGAAAATAGAGATTGATTCGATGAACCAAATTCCAGTTATCTCAAAGGGCGTTATATGACTACTTCTAATTGGCAGCCTTCCGCTAGTATCCAGTCTTTAAAGCAAAGGGCAGAAATCGTCTCTAAAATCAGACAGTTCTTTGCCCAGAGAAATGTTCTAGAGGTTGATACGCCTGCCATGAGCCATGCTACCGTGACGGACATTCACTTACATACTTTTCAAACTGAGTTTGTAGGACCGGGGTACGCTGATGGCAAAAAACTGTACTTCATGACAAGCCCTGAGTTTCATATGAAACGTCTGCTTGCGGCGGGAAGTGGTTGCATCTATCAAATAGCGAAAGCGTTTCGCAATGAAGAAGCGGGTCGTTATCATAATCCTGAATTTACTCTTTTAGAGTGGTATCGCGTAGGGTTTGATCACCATGATCTTATGGATGAAATGGACCTGTTACTGCAGATGGTTCTTGGGTGTCATCAAGCCCATAGAATGACCTATCAACAAGCTTTTATGTCGGTATTGAATGTGTGTCCGCTAGAAGCGAGCATGCAAGAACTCAAAATGGTCGCAGGCTCCCTGGGCTTATCCGATATTGCTGAGTCAGAATCAGATAGAGATACCTTACTACAGTTGTTATTTAGTGTGGGAGTCGAAGCTAACATAGGGCAAGAGGTGCCAGCCTTTGTGTATGACTTTCCTGCGTCACAAGCGGCGCTGGCGAAGATTAATCGTCATGATGACCGTGTAGCCGATCGTTTTGAAGTGTATTTTAAAGGTATTGAGTTAGCGAATGGATTCCATGAACTCGATGATGCAGAAGAGCAGCTTCAGCGCTTTGAAGACGACAATGCAAAGCGCCAGCAAATGGGGTTAGCCTCACAACCGATTGATCACCACCTAATTGAAGCACTGCGTCATGGCTTACCGCAGTGCTCAGGTGTTGCTTTAGGCATAGATAGATTGATTATGCTGGCCTGTCAGCAAGCACATATCAACGATGTTACCGCATTTACGTTTGATCGTGCTTAATCAATGCATCGCTAACCGACAATTAAACCTGTTCCGACGACGGCTAAAATCGCGCCATACCATGCATAGCGATTAGGTCGTTGTTTGGTAATCATCCATAACAGCGGCAATATCATAATAGGTGTGGTGGATGAGAGCAGTGCCACCATACCCACATTGCCTTCTTGCAGTGCATACAAGATCAGGGTCATACCGACTGCCATCGCTAAAAAACCATTTAGCGCTGTAATAGCAAAAATTCTTAAATTAATACGGTTAACGGCTTTTGCTTGTTTGGCTCCGCAAGCTAGAAACAGAGAATGAGCAACAAAAGCGGTAATCATGCGAATCGCTGAGGCAGCGACAGGGTCGATATCGGTTTGCATTACCGGCTTAGCAATAATGCCACCTAAAGCTTGGCACAGCGCTGCTAGCAGACCAATGCCAATGCTGATATTCATTTTGCCCTGTAAGGCTTCCCAATCATGCTGCTCAGTTTGCTTACGCCCAAAAAAGATCGCGATGACGACGCCAGAGAACACTAAAATGGCGCCAAGCAACTCCAGCCCCTGCCATTTGTCATTAAACAGCCAGTAACCGATCACCGCAGAGAACACGGCATGGCAAGAAAACAGTAATCCGGCGCGTCTAGGTCCCATACGGTTCATACAGGCAAACAATGCCGTATCACCAACAAAGATACCAATCAGTCCAGAGAGGGCCATAGGCGTGACATGTACACTGGTTACTGTGCTCCACCCACCAGTAATAAATGCCATCGTAGTAAGCATGACGGCGGTACAGCCCATTCGCCATCGACTATAGGCAAAAGGCCCTAAGTGGCGAGCAGGTTTGACTGATATTAGGCTAGATATTGCCCATAAGAAGGCCGCAGCAAGGGCCAACCATTCGAATCCCATGGTCATTATTGAAGTTGCTTAGAAGATAGCGTCAATATGCCCCATATCGTATCGATTAGAAACCCTTGTCTGTTATTCACACTTTGGCCAGATGGGATATTGAGTGGTGCTTGGAGAAAAATAATCGACAGCACGACTTGGGTCATCACAAAAAATGCCATCGACTTCCATGCTATGCAGGCGTTGCCAATCTTGTGGGCGATTGACGGTATACACAAACACTTTTAAACCGCGCATTTTGGCATCTTGCACCATTTCACTGTCGATAACGTCGATATCCACATTGATGCTATAAGCATTTAACTGCTGAGCAAATTGACATAAACCTATTGGCTTGTTGGCTGTCAGAGCGGCTAATTTGATCGCAGGATGTAGGCGCTTTAGCTCTGCTAACCAATGATGATTAAATGAGGAAACCAGTAACTGCTCATGAGTGAAGTGGCAGTGCGTAATAGCATAGTCCAAATGCTCCAGTAACAGTGCGATATCATCCATGCCTTTGAGTTCTATATTTAAGGCGCAGCGACCAGATAAATAGCGCAAGGTTTCTTTGAGCGTAGGGATGTGTTCACCTTGCCCTGCATCGAGTTTTTTTAGTTTATCTGCTGAAAACCAGCTGAGAGGGCCTGATCCATTGGTGGTGCGATTGACCCAACTGTCATGGATGACCCACAGCTCTCCTTGATGCTGGTGGACATCCAGTTCAATGGCGGTAGCTCCACCGGCTAAAGCTTGTTCAAAGGCCAGTAAGGTGTTTTCTGGGTGAGTCTCTCTCGCCCCTCGATGTGCAATAACAAGCATGATCTTTCCTTTAGGTCAGTAGGAACATAGCGACATAAACTAACAATAAACCGACGATACCGAGAATGATCCCTGTTTTAGCCATGTCTTTACTTTCAATTAAACCAGTAGAGTAGGCCAATGAGTTCGGCGGGGTAGACACTGGTAAAATCATGCCAAGTGATGCTGAGAAGGCGACCACAACCAATAGCCCTTGTAAGCCACCGACCGCAACAAGACTTGGCATTGATGTACCAATGGCCGCTGCAATAGGCATTAATAAGTTAGCCGTCGCCGTATTGGACATAAAGTTCGCCATGAGCCAACAGATAATGGATAAGGTGATGACGACAGCAACTGGAGATAGGCTTTGATAATCAATGGAGTGCGCCAAAGCATTTGCCAGCCCCGTTTTATCTAGGGCTAAACCAATCGCGATACCCCCAGCCACTAACCAAAGAACGTCCCAGTTGATCTGCTTAATTTCAGCTTTGCCCATGATGCCCGTTAGGGTAAATACCGCCAGTGGGATAACAGAAACAACGTAAGTATTCATGCCGTGTAGCTTAGTGGTCATCCAAAGAATGATGGTTAAGGCGAAGGTGATGTACACCACGATGGCCTTCCATGATTTTAGAAACTTACCTTCTAAGGCGAGCACCATTTTATCTTCAGATGATGGGAAGAGCTTTTGTAACAGTACCCATGCAATCGCCAGCTGTACAATGACAAACGGTAAACCAAACAGCATCCAACTTAAAAAGTCGATACTGTTTTCGCCAGTCAGATACTGTAAAGCAATGGCATTGGGTGGTGTACCAATTGGCGTCGCTATCCCGCCTGTATTGGCTGCGATTGGAATACATAATACTAAGGCTTTAATACCCAGATCGCCGGGTTTAGCCGACGCTACGATAGGCCCCAACAGCGCCAGCATCATGACTGTCGTGGCGGTGTTGGACATAAACATCGAGAATACTGCCGTGATCAACATGAGCCCTAACATGATGTATTTGGGTTTTGTACCAAAGGGCTTTAACAACACCCGTGCAAGGTTGTTATCCAGCTGATATTTTGAAGCGGCAATCGCGAGGGCAAATCCCCCCATAAATAGAATGATAATAGGGGAGGAGAATGAGCCTAATATATCGGTATAAGGGATCAGAGTGCCAAAGGCTTCATTGGCATGGTCGATTCTTAAAAAAGTCAGTCCTTTATCGGATAAGAAAATCAGCTCAAGAGTAATGATCAATATTGAGGTTGCGAACACCGGGACAGGTTCAAGCACCCACAGTAGTGCCGACATGACAAAGATGGCGAGTAGACGTTGCTGTACGACAGTAATGTCTTGGATTGGGATCCAAGTACTGGGCATCGCTAATATGAGAATAGGTATTAAGAGGCAAAAACCTATTTTAGCCATTTGATTTGAGTTTTCTTTGTTCATCCCATCACTTCCTTTTTCTGTGAAGTTGCAGGTTATCGAAAACTTGTTGCAAGTGTTTGGGTTTCTTGCGTGTTTCTGGTGTATTGTGCTGTTTATTTGTAACTATTTTGCTTTTAATCAAAAAAAAGCAGCTCGATTGTCTCGAACTGCTTCCTTGTCAGATAAGGTTTAAGAAGTGCGTTTAGGCGACGTCTTCATCCTCTATCTCAAAATTTGTGTCTAGTGCTTCTTGCGACAAGATGATGCCAGTGTTATCGGCATAGATGTAGTCTTCGGGTAAGAAGCTCACCCCACCAAAATTCACCGGCACATCCACTTCACCGACGTCTGTTTGGCTTGCACCTACAGGGATAGAGGCGAGTGCTTGGATACCAATATTCATGTCTTCTAGTTCGTCGACTTCACGAACAGAGCCATATACTACAATGCCTTCCCATTCATTTTCTTCGGCTAGAGAGGCAATCTCAGCATCAATCAAGGCACGTCGTAGTGAACCACCGCCATCGATAAGTAATACTCTACCTTGCCCACTTTGATCGAGAACTTCGCGTATCAGTCCATTGTCTTCAAAGCATTTTATAGTGGTTACTTGACCTGCAAATGAGGCACTACCACCAAAGTTGCTAAACATTGGCTCTACGACATCAACCTGATCTAAGTAAACATCACACAGGGCTGAAGTATTGTATTCCATAATCGGTGTCACCTTCTAAGTTAGTATTCCCAAACTAGAGTATATCTTGCAATAGCAATGGATAATTGACGCAAGTTAACCTTTTTCCTAAACAATAATAGCTAAGGAAAATAATATGTTGGCTATTAATGCTAGTTTTACCACTCCCGCCATCAATGGGGCAATAGCTAAACTGTCTTTTGCCTGATTGAGTGCGCGCAGATGCAATACACTAGGGATTAAAATAGCAACAGTCAGTAATAAGCTCAATGGGTTGCAGTGGCTGTTTATCACAAAGGTAAAATACGCCAACCATGCCAGAGAGATTAAAAGGGCATGGTACTGTTTAGCTTTAGTGAGGCCCAAGCGTACAGCGACGGTGGTTTTGCCGTGGGTTTGGTCATTATCTATATCACGCATATTGTTGACATTGAGCACAGCAACCGCCAATAAGCCCGTTGCAGTTGCAGGTAGCAACACATCCGCAGTGATACTTAGCGCATGCAGATAATAGGTTCCACCAACGCCAAGTAGGCCAAAGAAAACATAGACGGCGAGATCACCCAATCCCATATATCCGTATGGTCTTTTACCTACGGTATAAGCAATGGCGCAGAATATGGCTAAAATGCCTAAGCCGATGAATATCGCTATATCTACTATGGTGGTTAATGATGATAGAATTAGCGCCAATCCAGAGAGTAAGCTCAACAGTGAACAAACAACCATTGCTATCTTCATTTGCGTAGGGCTTATTTCACCCGATTGTATGGCTCTTGTTGGCCCCAACCTATCTTGATTGTCGGTTCCTTGTTGAGAATCACCGTAATCATTGGCTAGATTTGATAAAATTTGCAGTAAAGTGGCAGTCAATAAAGCCAGTAGACTCACACTCCATGAGAAGTGCTGGTGGGTATAAGCTAAGCAGCTTCCGGTGACAATGGAAGTGAGAGCTAATGGTAATGTTTTAGGTCGAGCGGCTGATAACCAATGAGAAGCAGACAAAGTAATATAGCTTTTTACGTTAAAATGAGAGTGATTGAGTATAGCAAATCTATTTTCTATTTGATCAAATTAACAATGACCTAAGTACGGTATTGAGAAGCAGAATGAAAACAAAGCAGAGAATTGTGTATGGAGCGTTAGAATTATTTAACCAACATGGTGAACGTAATATCACGACCAATCATATCTCAGAACATCTTGGTATTAGCCCCGGCAACCTTTATTACCATTACTCGAACAAACAAGAGATTATTCGAGCGATCTTCAAAGATTACACCTCGGAACTCCTGGATAGATTTCGCCCTTATGAGAGTCAAGAGCAAAGCTTAGTGCTGTTAAAGCATTATGTGAATTCTACGTTTTCTTTAATGTGGAAATATCGTTTTTTTTACGCCAACCTGGCCGATATTGTCAGTCGAGATCCACAGTTACATCATGCGTACTGTAAAGTACAAGAGAAGCTTAGAATCAATTTAGTGGCGATTGTTGAATCTTTTCGTACGCTCAATTTAATTGTGGTTGAACCGAGTAATATGTCCCGTTTCGTGACCAATGTGCACTTTGTGGCTACGGGATGGCTGGGTTATCAATCAGCGATGAATGCGAATCAAAAAGTAACAGAATCGATGATAATGCAAGGCATGTTGCAGATTTTAGCTATGGTAAAGCCCGTTGCGACTCAATTAGGCAGAGAGCAGCTGCTGCTGCTTGAAGAAGGATTAGAAATGACTTGTAGCGCAGAAGCGGAATCATAAATGAGATAACAAAAAAGGAGCGAACGCTCCTTTTTTTGTATTATCACAGCGATAAATTATCGTTTGTGTGCGTAAGCTGTGCCTAGACGAGTGGTCGCCTCAAGTTGCATGCTGGCGTCAAACTCAATGGCCTCTTTCGGGAATAAGTTGATGACCGTTGAGCCTAGCTTAAAGCGGCCCATCTCATCTCCTTTTTTGAAGTGAATGGCTTTTTCACCTTCAGTAGGGTAGTTCCAACGATAGACAGTATTACCGCGTGGTGGTGTGACTGTACCTTCCCAAGTCAGCTCGATGCTGCCCACAATAGTGGCACCTACGAGTACCTGTGCCATAGGGCCAAATTCAGTATCAAAAATACATACGACACGTTCGTTTCGTGCAAATAGGTTTTCTACGTTTTCAGCCGTAAGAGGGTTCACCGAGAAGAGGTCACCGGGTACATAGATCATTTGTCTTAATGTACCGTCGCATGGCATGTGCACGCGGTGGTAGTCGCTTGGTGAAAGGTATAATGTAGCAAAACTGCCGTCGGCAAAAGACTCGGCTAGATCATGATCGCCGCCAAGTAGTTCACGCGCAGAATAGTCGTGATTTTTAGCTTGAATTAATTTGCCATCTTCAATTGGGCCGAATTGACTGACGCAAGCATCTGCTGGGTGAGTAATCACACTGTCGCCTTCAGCGATAGGTCTAAGTCCTGGCTTTAGTTCACGCACGAAAAAGTCATTAAAAGTCGCGAAGTGAGCAGGATCTGAGTGCAACGCCTCATCCATGTTAATTTTGTATTGCTTAATGAAGCCACGAATAATTGACGTGGTTACTACGCCAAGTTTTGCTGACGCGAGTTTTCCAACTAGGCGCGTAAGGCCATGTTGTGGCATCCAGTATTGGGCACCGACTTTGATTTTATCAATCACAATAAGGTCCATTATTCCTAAATTGGGGCAGAATGTTACTTAAACTCAGGGTGTTTGTCTAAGTAAACTACTGATCCAGTTTCTTATTTTTTGAGTATTGTCGGTTGGCTTTGTTTTCCACCATACTTTCAATAATACGCTGGTAATTCTCGAAGCGATTAGGGTGTATTTTTCTATCGCTGATCGCTTGTTGTAACGCACAGCCTGGGTCATCAGCGTGCTTACAATCACGGAATTTACACAAGCCTAAAAACTCTCGAAACTCCACAAATGCAGTAGTGACTTCATCGGCTTCAAGATGCCACAAGCCAAACTCACGCACTCCTGGAGAATCAATTAAATCACCGCCAGCAGGGAAGTGGTACAAACGCGCTGCTGTTGTGGTGTGTTGACCTAGGCCAGAGTTACTTGAAATAAGGCCTTCTTCAACGTCTAATTCAGGCATTAACGCATTAACTAAGCTCGACTTACCGACACCGGATTGCCCAACAAAAATGTTAATTTTACCTGCCAATTCAGCTTCTAACGCTTCAATACCTTCTTTTGTTTCCTTGCTGACCAACAATACTTTATAGCCAATATCACTATAAATTTTTAATTGTTCTTTCAGGATAGGTAATTGTTCATCGGTAGCTAAATCAATTTTATTGAGCACTAATAACGGCGCAATGCTTAACGTCTCAGAGGCCACTAAATAACGGTCGATAATAGACAGTGACAACTCAGGCAGTACCGATGATACGATCACCATCTGCTCAACGTTGGCTGCGACAGGTTTTAAGCCATCGTAGTAGTCCGGTCTGGTGAGCATAGAGGTTCTAGGCTCTACCGCTTCAACAACGCCAGAAATACCGGCCATAGACTCTAATCCGATGCGCCAAAGCACGCGATCACCAGAGACTAAACTTTCGATACCACGACGTAAGTTACAGCGATGAATTTCACCTGTCTCAGTGTCCTCAATATCAGCATGTTGCCCAAATCGAGTGATGACCAAGCCTTTTTTGGTTTCACCGAGCATTTGCTCATCCCATTGAACAGAGTTGTCTTGTTGCAGTCGCTTTTTCTGATTTCCGCGTACACGACGTACTTGTCCTTTGGTTAGCTTTTTCTTTTTAGCCATGTATTCTTTAGTGTCCGGTTGGCTTTCTATAATTGACGGGTATGATATACCTAATTGACCTCAAGATGCGAGATTAAGCAGTATCTGCTCACAATTAAGCGAATCTATTTTTTGCATTTCAGTAAGACTACTGAGGTTTCCTTTACCACAATAATAGGCAATTTAATCCATGGTGTTGAACGATAAAAATTTGATTTGGGTTGATCTTGAAATGACAGGGCTTGATCCTGAAACTCATAAAGTCATCGAGATCGCCTCTATCGTAACGGATAGTGAACTCAATATTTTAGCTGAAGGGCCAGTGATTGCCATTCATCAGTCTGATGCAGAACTGGCGAAAATGGACGATTGGTGCACCAATACCCACACCAACAGTGGTTTAGTTGAACGCGTTAAAAACAGCGATATCAACGAAGATCAAGCTGTAGCGTTGACGATTGAATTCCTAGAAAAATGGGTACCCAAAGGCGCGTCACCGATTTGTGGTAACAGCATTGGGCAAGACCGACGCTTCTTATACAAGCACATGCCAGAGCTAGAGCAGTACTTCCACTATCGTTATGTGGATGTCAGCACCTTAAAAGAACTGACTCGTCGCTGGAAACCCGAAGTTTTAGAGGGCTTTACGAAACAAGGCGTGCACCTTGCGTTGGATGACATTCGTGAGTCTATAGCAGAGCTTCGTTACTACAGAAAGACAATCATGAATATCTAGTGTGATTATTTTTTGCGCACTTAAAGCGAAACTACAAAGAAAAGTAAAATTAAGGCTTGCATCACAGAAATAACCTCTTATAATTCGCACCCCTAAACGAATTAAACACGTTTACGAAGCGACACTAGCTCAGTTGGTAGAGCGCAACCTTGCCAAGGTTGAGGTCACGAGTTCGAACCTCGTGTGTCGCTCCAAAT
>NZ_BATM01000046.1 GCF_000467185.1 Vibrio ezurae NBRC 102218 | reverse complement strand
AAGGCAGGATTGTTCGATAAGTCGTTATTCTACAATCAAACATTCTAACGCGGTTATCGAGTATTTTAACACGCGAGAATGACCCATTATTTAGTACGACTGGTATCACTACAGCTTCTGAATTTCAGGCATTAAAAAAGGCACCCTAAGGTGCCTTTTTGCTATTCACTAGAAAGCCTTGATTACTCGTCAGAGAAACCTGCGTTCAATAGTGCAGCTAGGTTATCCGTTGCTTGTTCAGCAGATGGACCCGCTTGATCTTCACGCTTAGCTTGACGATCTTGGTGGTAAGCAAAACCCGTACCCGCTGGGATCAGACGACCCACGATTACGTTTTCTTTCAGACCACGTAGCTCATCACGCTTACCAGAAACCGCAGCTTCTGTTAGTACGCGAGTTGTCTCCTGGAACGATGCCGCAGAGATGAACGACTCAGTTGCTAGAGATGCTTTAGTGATACCTAGTAGCTCACGCTCAAAGCCAGCTGGCTCTTTGCCTTCTGCTTCTAGGGCACGGTTAGCAATCTTAACTTGTGAGTATTCCACTTGCTCGCCAGGTAGGAACTCAGAGTCACCAGTGTGCGTAATAGTACACTTACGTAGCATTTGACGAACGATAGTCTCAATGTGCTTATCGTTAATCTTAACGCCTTGTAGACGGTAAACTTCTTGTACTTCGTTAACGATGTACTGAGTCATAGCATGAATACCACGTAAACGTAGGATGTCATGTGGAGTCTCAGGACCATCAGCGATTACGTCACCACGTTCAACCTTCTCACCTTCGAATACGTTAAGCTGACGATGCTTAGGAATCATCTCTTCGTAAGTGTCTCCACCTTCACGAGTGATTACTAGGCGACGTTTGCCTTTCGTTTCTTTACCAAATGACACAGTACCTGTGTGCTCAGCAAGAATCGCAGGCTCTTTCGGCTTACGTGCTTCGAATAGGTCGGCTACGCGTGGTAGACCACCGGTGATATCTTTGTTTCCGCCAGATTTCTGAGGAATACGTGCAAGAGTGTCACCAACGCCAACTTCAGCGCCATCTTCGATGTTTACAATCGCTTTACCCGGTAGGAAGTATTGAGCTGGCATATCAGTACCAGGGATCATTACATCGTTACCTTTGTCATCAACAAGTTTGATAGCTGGACGCATGTCTTTACCTGCAGCAGGACGTGCTGCAGCATCAGTTACTTCACTTGAAGATAGACCAGTAAGGTCATCAGTGTGACGAGCAACTGTTACGCCATCAATCATATCAACGTACTGGATGCGACCTGCCACTTCAGTGATGATTGGCAGTGTATGCGCTTCCCAGTTAGCAACTACGTATCCAGACTCTAATGTAGCAGACTCGATATCGCTTTCTTTGATGTTAAGAACTGTACCGTAAGGCAGTTTGTGTTTCTCTTTCGTACGACCTAACGCATCAACGATGGTTAGTTCAGACGCACGAGAAGTCACAACTAGTTTGCCTTCTTTGTTCACAACGAACTTAACGTTATGAAGGAAAGGAGTACCGTCGTTCTTAGTTTGAATGCTGTTCTCAGCAGCCGCTGTCGAAGCAGCACCACCGATGTGGAACGTACGCATTGTAAGCTGTGTACCAGGTTCACCGATAGATTGAGCAGCGATAACACCAACTGCCTCACCTTGGTTCACTAGGTGACCACGTGCTAGGTCACGACCGTAACACAATGCACAACAACCAAAGTCAGCGTCACAAGTAACTACAGAGCGAACTTTCATTCGGTCTACAGAGTTCTCGTCCATTACCTGACACCACTTCTCATCAATTAGAGTATTACGTGGGATCAGTACTTCTTCAGTACCTGGTTTCAGAACGTCTTCAGCAACAACACGACCTAGAGCCAATTCAGAAAGTGGAACTTTAACGTCACCACCCTCGATATGAGGCATCATTTCAACACCTTCATGGGTGCCACAATCGTGTTCGTGAACTACCACGTCCTGTGCAACGTCTACTAGACGACGCGTTAGGTAACCGGAGTTCGCTGTTTTCAGTGCTGTATCCGCAAGACCCTTACGAGCACCGTGCGTTGAGATAAAGTACTGAAGTACGTTTAGACCTTCTTTAAAGTTCGCTGTGATTGGCGTCTCGATGATTGAACCATCTGGACGAGCCATCAGACCACGCATACCGGCTAGCTGACGAATCTGCGCTGCAGAACCACGAGCACCGGAGTCGGCCATCATGTAGATGCTGTTGAAAGACTCTTGTTGTTCTTCTTCACCATCACGGTTAATCACAGTTTCTGAAGATAGGTTATCCATCATTGCTTTCGCAACACGGTCGTTGGTAGACGCCCAGATATCGATAACTTTGTTGTAACGCTCACCCGCAGTTACCAAACCAGATTGGTATTGCTCTTGGATTTCGCGTACTTCTTCTTCAGCTGACTCAATCTCATCGTACTTAGCTTGAGGAACCACCATGTCATCGATACCAACAGATACGCCAGATAGTGCAGCGTATGCAAAACCTGTGTACATGATTTGGTCAGCGAAGACTACAGTGTCTTTCAGGCCAAGGTTACGGTAAGCCTCATCAAGAAGTTTAGAAATCTGTTTCTTACCTAGTTTTTGGTTTACTAGTTCAAACGGTAGGCCCGCAGGAACGATCTGCCAAAGCATTGCACGACCAACAGTCGTATCAAATAGCTTAGTTTCGGTAGTCAGATTACCTTCATCATCTTTGATGGTTTCAGTAAGACGAACTTTAACACGTGCGTGCAGTTCAGCGGTCTTAGTGCGGTATGCCTTTTCAGCCTCTTCAGGGCCAGCAAGGTACATGCCTTCACCTTTCACGTTGATCTTGTCACGTGTCATGTAGTAAAGACCCAATACAACGTCCTGAGAAGGTACGATGATAGGATCACCTGACGCTGGCGACAGAATGTTGTTTGTCGACATCATCAGTGTACGTGCTTCTAGCTGAGCTTCCAGAGTTAGAGGTACGTGTACCGCCATCTGGTCACCATCGAAGTCGGCGTTATATGCCGCACACACTAGTGGGTGAAGCTGAATCGCTTTACCTTCGATTAGTACAGGTTCGAACGCTTGGATACCTAGACGGTGAAGTGTAGGTGCACGGTTCAATAGTACTGGGTGTTCACGAATAACTTCGTCTAGGATATCCCAAACAACTGCTTCTTCGCGCTCTACCATTTTCTTAGCCGCTTTGATCGTTGTCGCTAGACCACGAAGCTCAAGCTTGCTGTAGATGAATGGTTTGAA
The DNA here is from genome assembly GCF_000467185.1 of Vibrio ezurae NBRC 102218. GTDB lineage: Bacteria > Pseudomonadota > Gammaproteobacteria > Enterobacterales > Vibrionaceae > Vibrio > Vibrio ezurae. The sequence goes on along the minus strand of NZ_BATM01000046.1, from coordinate 9,175 downwards.
TAGCTCAAGTGCCATCTTCTTAGGAAGACCACATTGGTGCAGACGAAGGTATGGACCTACTGTGATTACAGAACGGCCAGAGTAGTCTACACGCTTACCAAGCAAGTTCTGACGGAAACGACCTTGTTTACCCTTGATCATATCAGCAAGAGATTTAAGAGGACGTTTGTTAGAACCTGTGATAGCACGACCGCGACGACCGTTATCTAGAAGGGCATCAACAGACTCTTGCAGCATACGTTTTTCGTTACGTACGATGATGTCCGGATCTGATAGCTCTAGTAGACGCTTCAAACGGTTGTTACGGTTGATAACACGACGGTATAGGTCGTTCAGATCTGAAGTCGCAAAACGACCGCCATCTAGTGGAACTAGTGGACGTAGATCTGGTGGAAGTACTGGAAGTACAGTTAGAATCATCCATTCTGGGTTGTTACCCGAAGAAACAAATGCTTCAACTAGCTTCAAGCGCTTCGTAACTTTTTTACGCTTAGTTTCAGAGTTAGTCGTTTCTAGCTCTTCGCGCATTAGTTCAGCTTCTTGCACAAGATCCATGGTAGAAAGCAGATCTTTGATCGCTTCTGCACCCATCTTAGCAGTGAACTCGTCACCCCACTCTTCTAGCTTGTCTAGATACTCTTCTTCAGTAAGCATCTGACCTTTTTCTAGATCTGTCATACCCGGTTCTGTTACTACGTACATTTCGAAGTAAAGAACACGTTCGATATCACGCAGTGGGATATCCATTAGTAGACCGATACGAGACGGTAGTGATTTTAGGAACCAAATATGAGCTACAGGCGACGCCAGCTCGATGTGGCCCATGCGGTCACGACGAACTTTAGTTTGTGTAACTTCTACGCCACACTTCTCACAGATAACACCGCGGTGCTTCAGACGCTTGTATTTGCCACATAGACATTCGTAATCTTTGACTGGGCCAAAAATACGCGCACAGAACAAACCATCACGTTCAGGCTTGAACGTACGATAGTTGATCGTCTCTGGCTTTTTCACTTCACCAAAAGACCATGAACGAATCATGTCCGGTGAAGAAAGACCGATTTTGATAGCATCAAATTCTTCAGTCTTGTGTTGTGCTTTAAGAAAGTTTAGTAAATCTTTCACTGTCAGCTCCTGCAAGGAGTTAAAAGGCGCTCGAGGAGCGCCCTCTTACCAAGTAATCACTTTTCTTTATAAGAAAAGAATTACTCTTCGTCTTCTAGCTCGATGTTAATACCTAGCGAGCGGATTTCTTTCAACAATACGTTGAATGATTCCGGCATGCCTGGTTCCATCGAGTGGTTACCATCTACGATGTTTTTATACATCTTAGTACGGCCATTCACGTCATCCGACTTAACGGTTAGCATTTCTTGTAGAGTGTAAGCAGCACCGTATGCTTCTAGTGCCCATACTTCCATCTCACCGAAACGCTGACCACCGAACTGAGCTTTACCACCAAGTGGTTGCTGAGTTACTAGGCTGTAAGAGCCAGTAGAACGTGCGTGCATCTTGTCATCAACCAAGTGGTTCAGTTTCAGCATGTACATGTAACCGACAGTTACAGGACGCTCAAACGCATCACCGGTACGACCATCAAACAAGGTAAGCTGACCAGATTCTGGTAGATCGCCTAGTTTCAGTAGTTTCTTGATGTTCTTCTCAGAAGCACCGTCGAATACTGGAGTCGCAATTGGTAGACCGCCACGTAGGTTCTTCACTAGCGTACGAACTTGATCGTCCGATAGTTCAGCAATATCTACGTTTTGACGAGTATCACCAAGATCATAAACCTTCTGTAAGAACTCACGGAACTTAGCCAGTTCCTGCTGCTCTTTAACCATTTGGTTGATCTTGTCACCGATACCTTTAGCCGCTAGACCCAAGTGAACTTCAAGGATCTGACCGATGTTCATACGTGATGGTACACCCAGTGGGTTCAGAACGATATCGACCGGTTGACCTTTCTCATCGTAAGGCATGTCTTCAACAGGGTTGATCTTAGAGATTACACCCTTGTTACCGTGACGACCCGCCATCTTGTCACCAGGCTGGATACGACGTCTAACCGCTAGGTAAACTTTAACGATCTTAAGAACGCCAGGTGCTAGATCATCACCTTGAGTGATCTTACGACGCTTAGTTTCAAATTTCTTATCGAAATCAGCTTTTAGCTCGTCGTATTGCTCTGCAAGTTGCTCAAGTTGAGATTGCAGTGCGTCATCTTCAAGATTTAGTTCTAACCACTGTTTGCGGTTAATAGTGTCCAGTTTCGCTTCTGAGTAACCACCAGCGATCAATACAGCGCGAACACGGTTTAGAAGGCCACCCTCAAGAATCTGGAATTCTTCAGTAAGGTCTTTCTTCGCTTCTTTAAGCTGCATTTGCTCAATTTCTAGAGCACGCTTGTCTTTCTCTACGCCATCGCGAGTGAAGACTTGAACGTCAATGATGGTACCTGAAACAGAGTTAGGTACACGCAGTGAAGTATCTTTAACGTCAGATGCTTTTTCACCGAAGATTGCACGTAGTAGTTTCTCTTCAGGAGTTAGCTGTGTTTCACCCTTAGGCGTCACTTTACCAACTAGGATGTCGCCACCCTTAACTTCAGCACCAATGTAAACGATACCTGACTCATCTAGTTTAGATAGAGCAGCTTCACCTACGTTTGGAATATCAGCAGTGATTTCTTCAGAACCAAGCTTAGTATCACGCGCCACACAAGACAGTTCTTGGATGTGGATAGTAGTAAAGCGATCTTCTTGTACTACACGCTCAGAAACTAGGATTGAATCCTCAAAGTTATAACCATTCCAAGGCATGAATGCGATACGCATGTTTTGGCCAAGAGCCAATTCGCCAAGGTCGGTAGAAGGACCATCTGCTAGAACGTCACCTTTCGCTACTGGTTCGCCAGGTAGCACGGTTGGACGTTGGTTAATACAAGTGTTCTGGTTAGAACGCGTGTATTTAGTTAGGTTGTAGATATCGATGCCGGCTTCGCCAGGAACCAATTCATTTTCATTAACCTTAACTACGATACGTGATGCGTCTACAGACTGAACCATACCGCCACGTTTCGCTACCGCTGTAACACCAGAGTCAACCGCAATGTTGCGTTCAACACCAGTACCTACTAGAGGCTTATCAGCCTTAAGTGTAGGAACTGCCTGACGTTGCATGTTCGCACCCATCAATGCACGGTTTGCATCATCGTGCTCTAGGAATGGGATTAGCGATGCAGCGATAGATACTACCTGGTTCGTCGCGACATCCATGTAACTCACGTTTTCACGTGGGTGCAGACCTGATTCACCCTTCAAGCGGGCTGTGATCAGTTCGTCAGCAAATAGGTTGTCTTCAGTCAGTACGGTGTTCGCCTGAGCGATAACGTATTGACCTTCTTCGATAGCAGATAGGTAATCAACATCTTCGGTTACTACACCGTCAACAACGCGACGGTAAGGGGTTTCTAGGAAACCAAACTCATTACAACGTGCGTAAGCAGATAGTGAGTTAATTAGACCGATGTTTGGACCTTCAGGAGTTTCGATCGGACATAGACGACCGTAGTGCGTAACGTGAACGTCACGAACCTCAAAGCCAGCACGCTCACGAGTTAGACCACCAGGACCTAACGCTGAGATACGACGTTTGTGAGTAACTTCTGAAAGCGGGTTGTTCTGATCCATAAACTGAGACAACTGTGAAGAGCCAAAGAACTCTTTCACTGCCGCAGAAATTGGCTTAGCGTTGATTAGGTCTTGAGGCATGATTGCATCAAGGTCACCAAGGCTTAAACGTTCTTTAACAGCACGCTCAACACGAACAAGACCAACACGGAATTGGTTTTCTGCCATTTCGCCTACAGAGCGAATACGACGGTTACCAAGGTGGTCAATATCATCAACTTCGCCTTTACCATTACGGATAGAGATGAGTTTCTTCATCACTTCAATGATATCGGTTTCGTCAAGGATACCTTGCTCACCAGCGTCTTCACGCATGATAGAGCTGTTGAACTTCATACGGCCTACCGTTGATAGGTCGTAACGTTCTTCAGAGAAGAACAAGCTTGCGAATAAAGATTCAGCTGCTTCTTTCGTTGGTGGCTCGCCAGGGCGCATCATGCGGTAGATTTCTACCAATGCAGATAGACGGTCAGTTGTACTATCACTACGAAGTGTATCTGACATGAATGGACCGTGATCTAGGTCGTTCGTGAACAGAACTTCAAGTTTAGAGTGACCCGCTTGCGCTAGGTTAGCTAGGCTTTCTAGGCTGAACTCTTGGTTCGGGCCTACAACGATTTCGCCAGTGTTCTCGTCAATGTAGTCTTTAGAAGCTACTTTACCAACGATGTACTCAACAGGTACTTCGATGTACTCAACGCCATCTTTTTCAAGATTGCGGATATGACGAGCTGTAACACGGCGGCCAGCTTCAATGTAAGTTTTACCATTTGCTTCAATATCAAAAGAAGCAGTTTCGCCACGCAGACGCTCTGGTACCAACTCCATCATTAGAGTTTGGTTTTGAACTTCAAAACGTACTTTTTCGAAGAACAGATCTAGGATCTCTTCAGTCGATTTACCCAATGCACGTAGGATAATAGACGCAGGAAGTTTACGACGACGGTCGATACGGACAAACAGGTTATCTTTTGGATCGAACTCAAAGTCTAACCATGAACCACGGTAAGGAATAACGCGTGCGTTATATAGAACTTTACCAGAAGAGTGAGTCTTACCCTTATCGCTGTCGAAGAATACACCAGGGCTTCTGTGAAGCTGGGATACGATAACCCTCTCGGTACCATTGATCACGAAGGTACCATTGTCAGTCATGAGTGGAATCTCACCCATGTAGACTTCTTGTTCTTTAATATCTTTTACAGTACCAGCTGGTGCGTCTTTGTCGAAGACAACTAGACGCAGCTTAACGCGCAGCGGTTTTGAATAAGTGACACCTCGGATTTGACATTCTTTAACATCAAATACTGGTTCACCAAGACGGTAGCTAACGTATTGCAGCTCAGAATTGCCGTTGTAGCTCTGAATTGGAAAAACAGAACGAAAAGCAGCTTCTAGACCGTATTGTCCTTCAGGATCCTGTTCGATGAATTTATCGAAAGAATCAAGCTGGATCGATAGCAGGTATGGAACGTCCAATACTTGTGGACGAGTACCAAAATCCTTACGGATGCGCTTTTTCTCGGTATAAGAGTAAACCATGGGGTTCCTCAGCTCGCTGATAAGTGACCCAACTGTCGATTATTTGCACAAAATAAAAGACAGAGACTAACGACTGTTTAAAGTAACAATACTCAAAGGAAATAGAGTATTGGTTTTGCTCGGATTAAGGCGACGAAACAGTGAAAAAACGCCAGAACCCTACAGCGCAAAAAGGCCGGTGGTTAATAAACCACCAGCCATTAGCCATTCGGCTAAGAAATCAAGTAATAATTACTTAACTTCAACAGAAGCACCAGCTTCTTCTAGAGTAGCTTTAAGAGCTTCTGCTTCTTCTTTAGAAACAGCTTCTTTAAGCGGTGCAGGAGCACCATCAACTAGACCTTTAGCTTCTTTCAGGCCAAGACCTGTCGCGCCACGTACTGCTTTGATTACAGAAACTTTGTTTCCGCCAACTGCAGTTAGGATTACGTCAAATTCAGTTTGCTCTTCAGCAGCGTCGCCGCCAGCTGCGCCACCAGCAACTACTGCAGCTGCAGCAGATACGCCGAATTTTTCTTCCATAGCTTCGATAAGCTCAACAACTTGCATTACAGACATTTCTGCAACTGCGTCTAGGATTTGCTCGTTAGTAATAGACATAACAATTCTCTTTTAAGTCAACAATAAGTTTATTTTGCAACCAGTAAAAAGCAAGGCTTAAGCCGCTGCTTCTTCTTTTTGATCGCGTAGTGCAGCGATAGTACGTACCAGCTTGCCTGCAGAAGCTTCTTTCATGCACATCATTAGGCGTGCGATAGCTTCGTCGTAAGTTGGTAGAGTCGCTAATACATCTGCGTCAGTAACCGCGCCTTCAAATGCAGCAGCTTTGATCTCGAAATCTTTGTTCTCTTTAGCGAAGTCTTTGAAAAGACGCGCTGCAGCACCTGGGTGCTCATTAGAGAATGCAACTAGAGTAGGACCGGTAAAAGTGTCAGATAGACACTCGTAATCAGTACCTTCTACTGCACGGCGTGCTAGAGTGTTACGAACAACTCTCATGTAAACACCAGCTTCACGAGCTTGTTTACGTAGAGAAGTCATCGCGCCAACAGTAACGCCACGAGAATCAGCTACAACTGCAGAAAGTGCACCACTGGCAGCTTCGTTGACTTCAGCAACAATTGCTTTTTTGTCTTGAAGGTTTAAAGCCATTTTGGATTTACTCCTGGTTGTCGTTACACCACTCACCAAAATTGGTGAGAGTAAAAACGGTGCAGTCCCAGAAGAAAGGCAATCTTTTGCAAGTTTGCTTTCTGTCAGTTCGGGCACCATCTACGTAGGTTTACTATTAAGTTACATCACCAATAAATAGCCTGTAACGCCTACGGTCTTGGACGGAGACTTACTCTTACATCGAAATGTTTGAGTTAGCCCCAACCACAAATATTAGGCGCGAGATTATACACTAATTTCGCGCCTAAGCAAGATTAGCTTGCTTGAGTGTTCAGGCTAGCCTGATCAACAGCAACACCAGCACCCATAGTAGTAGAGATGCTTACTTTCTTCAGGAAGGCACCCTTCGCTGAAGATGGCTTAGCTTTCTTAAGAGCAACAAGAAGTGCTTCTAAGTTCTCTTGAAGCTGAGATGCTTCGAAAGATGCTTTACCGATAGTAGTGTGGATGATGCCGTTTTTGTCGTTACGGTAACGAACCTGACCTGCTTTAGCGTTCTTAACCGCTTGAGCAACGTTAGGAGTTACAGTACCAACTTTAGGGTTTGGCATTAGACCGCGTGGACCTAGGATAGTACCTAGTTGACCAACAACGCGCATTGCATCTGGAGAAGCAACAACAACGTCAAAGTTCATTTCGCCCTTTTTAACTTGCTCAGCTAGGTCTTCCATACCAACGATGTCAGCACCAGCTTCTTTAGCAGCTTCTGCGTTTGCACCTTGAGTGAACACAGCAACGCGGATTTCACGACCAGTACCGTGAGGTAGTACAGTTGCACCACGTACGTTCTGATCTGATTTACGAGCGTCAATGCCAAGGTTAACAGCAACGTCAACACTTTCATTGAATTTAGCTGTTGCTAGTTCTTTAAGAAGAGCAACTGCTTCGTTGATTTCGTACTCTTTAGTAACGTCAACTTTTTCGCGAATAACGCGCATACGCTTAGTAAGTTTTGCCATTGTCTTAACCCTCTACCACTAGGCCCATTGAACGAGCAGTACCCGCGATAGAACGCTTCATCGCTTCGATGTCAGCGCCAGTCATGTCTGCAGCTTTAGTTTCTGCAATCTCTTGAACTTGAGCGTCAGTTACAGTACCAACTTTCTCAGTGTTCGGACGACCAGAACCAGACTTGATGCCAGCTGCTTTAAGCAGAAGAACTGCAGCAGGTGGAGTCTTAGTTTCGAACGTGAAAGAACGGTCGTTGTATACAGAGATAACAACTGGGATTGGTAGACCTTTCTCAACAGATTCTGTTTTTGCGTTGAACGCTTTACAGAATTCCATGATGTTCACACCGTGTTGACCTAGAGCAGGACCAACCGGTGGCGACGGGTTTGCCATACCTGCTGCAACTTGCAGTTTGATATAAGCTTCAACTTTCTTAGCCATGATATTTCCTAATTTTGGGTAGTAACGCTGCCATTCGGCCAGCTCCCCGTTGTATTAAAACGCTTTACTTCACATAAAGAAGTAAAGAGGCGCGAATTATAGATACAATTCACGCCCCAAACAAGCCCTAAAGCCTATTTTTTAGTCAACTTTTTCAACTTGACCAAATTCGAGTTCTACTGGCGTCGCACGACCGAAAATCGATACCGACACTTTTAGGCGACTCTTCTCATAATCCACTTCTTCAACAGTACCGTTGAAGTCAGCAAAAGGACCGTCATTAACACGAACAACCTCACCCGCTTCGTACATAGTACGAGGACGAGGAGCTTCGCTAGCTTTCTCAAGACGGTTCAAGATAGCGTCAGCTTCTTTGTCTGTGATAGGTGCAGGTTTATCTGAAGTTCCACCAATAAAGCCCATAACGCGTGGAACGCTACGCACAAGGTGCCATGATTCATCGTTCATGATCATTTGAACAAGCACATAGCCTGGGAAGAATTTACGTTCGCTTTTACGACGCTGACCTGCACGCATTTCGACAACTTCTTCAGTTGGAACTAGTACATCGCCAAACAAGTCTTCCATATCATGCATTCGGATATGTTCACGAAGGGAAGTAGCTACGCGACCTTCAAAACCAGAAAAAGCCTGAACCACATACCAACGTTTCTTTGGTGCTTCACTCATGAATTAAACCCTCACACTCCAGTCGCTAGAGAAACAAGACGAACCATAATTCCGTCAATGCCCCAAAGCGCTAGAGCCGTAACAATACTTACAGCCAATACGATCAAAGTCGTTTGCATAGTTTCTTGGCGAGTTGGCCAAACAACCTTGCGGATCTCCATACGAGATTCGCGAGCAAAGACGATCGCTGTTTTACCTTTGGTGGTCGTAGCTGCCACACCAAGAGCGATTGCAATTAATGCAACAACACTCGCAGCGCGAATTACTACAGACATTTCACCATATATATGATTACCTACAACAGCAGCGGCTAGCAGAGCAAAAACGACAATCCACTTGAAGATGTCTGCTGCACTTGAGCTATCAGGAGTTTCTGCATTTGCTTTCATAAACTAACCTGTGACAAGTCTTACTATAGACGACAATAACCCCGCTGTTGCAGGGCATATTCATTAATGCTGTAAATCAGCACATTCCTTCAGAACTCTCTTTCCAATACGGGCTATAAAACCCCCAATAGAAATGAAAATTCTTAAAATCCTTCGCTTGTTTAATGACAATAAAAGCAATTTACCTTCCCATCATAAACAATAGCGCAGAAAAAGGGCATCAAATGATGCCCTTTTGTTTAGATTTCGTCAATTATTAATCGAAAATCTTAGCAACAACGCCAGCACCAACGG
>NZ_BATM01000047.1 GCF_000467185.1 Vibrio ezurae NBRC 102218 | reverse complement strand
TAGTACGATTGGTATAACCATTCATTCAATATAACTTTGTCAAGGTCACTATCTTGCGCCTAGCGAGTATGCTTTAGGCACTTTATTATTTGTAACCCTTATCATGAAAACAAAACCTCATACTATGCGTATTCTCCCTGCGCTCCTTTGTACTTTTATCGCAGTACCAAGCCTTGCCTCTACCTTTAGGCAGCATGGAGCTCATGTACATGGCTTTGTCATCTATGATATTGCTCAAGATGGTACAGGGCTATTAATTGAAATCTATGCGCCAGGAATGGATGTGGTGGGTTTTGAGCATACAGCCAATACAGAGCAAGAAAAGAGTGCAATGAGCAGAGCGAATCAACTATTAAATGATTCTCTCTCGATAGTAAACATAAATGCAGAAGCGCAGTGCTCATTAACAGATAGTGCAGTAAGCCTAGTTAAATCATCATTTGAACAGCCCGCAGCGCAAGATATACATAACCCTTTTGTTGAGCATAGCGCACATGCTAGCTTTGATATCAAATACCAATTTAACTGCCAAAATCCGCAGCAGCTAAATGACATCAACACCTCTTGGTTTCAGCACTTCCCTGCCACAAACACCATAGCAGTGAACTACTTCACGGATAAAACTCAAAACGCAACCGAGCTAAACAAACAACAGACTCATATCCATTTAGATAATTAGACATTTAGATAATTAGTCTGATCAAAAAAAAATGCCGCTCACCTAAGATGAGCGGCATTAATACCGAAGTTTAATTTCCCCTAACCAAACTGAATCTGGGCTAGCTAGGGGATAACAATCTGTTAGGTCAGCAATTATTTAGCCAGTTTGACCTCTTCGACCTTCTTTCCTGCGTCCGGATCATTGAAAGTATCAATATCCAAAGCACCTTCTGATTTACCTACAATCACAGTTACCGCACTATCACCGGTAATGTTAACCGCAGTACGAATCATATCTAATAGACGATCCACACCCATAATAAGCGCAATACCTTCTAAAGGTAGGCCGACTTGGTTCAATACCATCGCTAGCATGATAAGACCAACACCTGGAACACCTGCTGTACCGATAGATGCGAGTGTTGCAGTTAGGATAACCGTTAGGTAATCACCCATGCCTAGATGGATATTAAACGCCTGCGCAATAAACGCTGTCGCGACACCCTGCATGATGGCAGTACCATCCATGTTGATGGTTGCACCCAGTGGAATAGTGAAAGACGCAACACGGTTTTTAACACCTAAACGATGCGTTGCAGTTTCCATTGTTACAGGAATAGTGGCATTTGAAGACGCCGTAGAAAAAGCAAACATCACAGCATCTTCCATCTTCTTCAAGAAATGAATTGGATTTAGACCTGTAGTGGCTTTCAAGATCAATGGGTAAACAATGAGGCCTTGAATCAACAATGCGGCAGAGAGCACTAAGAAGTACTCGCCTAAATTCATGATCGCACTTAGACCAATGGTGCTAAATAGCTTCGCCATTAAGAAGAAAACACCATAAGGCGCAACATTCATTAATAAAGCCACTAGCTTCATGATCACTTCGTTTAGATCTTGGAAAGCAGCAGCAACACGCTCACCTGTTTCGCCACATGCACTGATTGCTATCCCAAATAATACAGCAAATACAATGATTTGCAGCGTATTACCCTGTGCCATAGAGTTAATTGGGTTAGTAGGAAACATGCCTACAATAACTTGTCCAAGTGACGGTGCTTCACTGGTAGAGAAGGTCGTAGCGGCTGCTAAATCGGCCCCTGCTCCAGGTTGAAATACTGTCCCCATAAAGATCGCCATAGAGATAGCAATCATGGTCGTTACAAGGTAAAAACCAATTGTTTTACCACCTAAACGACCTAAAGTCGCAATATCCTTTAAAGAACTTGTACCACATACCAGTGACACAAATACCAAAGGCACAACTAACATTTTTAAACTAGCGATGAAAATGGAACCACCTACATCAAAAAAACCATTGACGAGGTATTCGTTAATAAATTGGTTATCGCTAAACGCTAATCGAATGATAAAGCCTGTCAATACACCTAATCCCATACCGAGCAGGACTCGGGTGGTCAGTGACTTCTTCTTTTTATTAGTATTCATCTTTGAACACTCCTATTAATCTTATAGTTTTCGCTTTGAACGGCTACAAAGTCGCGAAGCAGGTTAGCAGGCGAATAGGTGATATTTATTATCATCTAGATTGAAAACAATGAAAATGTGATCGCGATCACACTAAGAGGTTCTACCATCGAATTCTAGATACCTAAAGTTCACAAAATAAATACATACCTGATAGAAAAACCATCATATCCTGCTCACTCTTATCTCTGGCTATACAATAGATATCTTATCACTCATCTACGGCTCGGAGCTTAAACACTCTTAGTAATGAATAATAATCCACAGTTAATGATTAATCGCCTAGACGTTCATTCATATTAAACAGAATAGATGATGGTCACAGGTAATGCGTCGTATAAACAGGTTTATTTTTAATCGCCAACATTACCCACAAAGTATCAAAAACTGTCAGCAAAACTTGTGAAAATTATCAACTGTCATCTTGTATTTTTAGCGAGCAAATAACCGAAAAGAGAGGTATTGTTATAAAACGTTTTTATGCGCATCTTTGCATATTGCAAGCATTCATATGAAGTATTCTCAACCTTCATATCAAACGGTAAGCACCTACATATTAGAGTTGCTTGTTTACCCAGTAAAATGAGTAACGGCATAACACTTGTCTTTGCTGTTATCCCGAAAGTCAGTGTAGATAGGCAATTGAGTAACAATATTGACCAACGCGATAACTCACACTCATGAAGCTCTCAGCTTCTAAAGGCAGGGCTTATAAATTCTGGTTAACGTCTAGACAATAACCGTTTTATAAAAAGCACTCTTCACTAATACATGACAAACGTCATCACACTAATATCGTCTTTAGTAGACTTTATCATATAGGATAAAGTCGCCCCAAAAACGTGACAAAGATCACACAGAGGGTTGCACGTTAAATTATTAAACAATTAATGGGAATAAAAATTCAGTGTATGGGCGAGAAATAACGATATGTTTTTTGCATAGGGTCAGATAAGCAGAAGGAAAAGATATCCTTCTGCTGTAATAAATAATGGATAAGGTTAGTTAAGCACCTGTTTGTTCTTTATCAACCTCTTCAACTTCATTGAGTCTTACCTCAGATAAGGCTCTTTCCAAGTTTTCATTGGCAATCTTATAGTAAGAAGGGTTTTTATCTATCGCTTGCTGTAAGTAAGGAATCGCCTCATCAGGCTTCCCTTTTAGCATTAAAAAGTATCCAACATTATTTAACGCTTCCGGGGTACTCATATGACGCTTAAAGATGTTTAATGCTTGGCGGTTATCCCCTAAAGAAATATAAATTAAAGCCAGATTATTCAATGCTTTCTCATTGTTAGGTTCGGTTTTTAATGCTCTATTGGTAATTCTCTGTGCCAAATAATAGCTGCCACTCATATAATGAGAATAACCTAAGTTAATCATGGCTTGTGTCGATCTTGGGTTTATCTCTAAAGCGCGTTCATAGTACCTTTTGGCGATATCATGCTTACTATCCACATCAGCCAAGATCCCTAACCCCATATAGCTTCTAAATGGGCTCTTGGAATCGTAAGGTAAGCTTTGCAAAATTTCATCCGTCACCTCTGAATAACTGGTCAGTACATCAGGATTATTCAACCTCACTTGGTCAGCATTAACCGCTCTAAAGAAGTAAGAGCGCCCTTCTTCCGTTAAACCTTGTTTAGTGTACAGCAAGCCTAACTCTTCTAATGATTTCACGTCGAACTCATCGTAATCAAGAGCCTGTATATAAGCTTTTTCGGCTAACGGATAGTTGCCTTTTGCCGAGTGAATTCGACCTACGGTATATAAAGTTTTATTCTGGTGGGTTGCGTCTGTAAATGACAATGAACGTAGATACTCATATAAGGCTAAATCGTAGTTTTTGGTGCTTAATGCAGCATCACCTCGAGTAATGGCTTCTATTTCTGTTTTTGGTGGTGCTTCGTTAGTCAGAGACTCAACCGGTTTACCTGAGTATAAAGAACCATCAAATTCTTTAGGTTCATTCTCTGATGATGCACATCCAACTAACGCGATACAAACTAATGTGGCTAGCGCTTTTTCCTTAATATTTGTCTTCATTATAATCTTCCTTAATTATTTAAGCGCATCAAATAGCGTCATCAAACCCGGCCCTAAAGCAACAATGAAAAAACACGGCCAAATGAATAACACCATAGGGAAAAGCATTTTAGTGGGGATTTTAGCAGCCACCTCTTCTGCGGCTTGTTTTCTTTTATCACGATAATCTTCCGTATAATCGCGTAAAGTTTGAGCGATACTGCCACCCACTTTAGCGGCATGAGATAGCATGCTCACTAAACCGGTAAGTTCTTCTACGCCCGTTCTATCTACCAACTCTTTAAAAGCGGTTGGCATTTCTACGCCTGCTTGGATTTTGGCGCACACAGTATCTAACTCTTCTGCAAGTTCAGGGTGGCTAATCATAAGCTCAGTACTGATACGCTTAAGGGCGGCGTTAAAACCTAATCCAGATTCCGTACATACCACTAGCAGATCTAGAGCATCAGGTACTGCGGCTTTGACTTTGTCTTTTCGTTCGGATACCAATTTAGCCAAGAACATATTCGGGCCAAATAAACCACACCAAAGAGCTACAATAATAATTAAAGGCATATAGCTAGATTCATGCATTAGAAAGTACGCGGCGCCAGCCAAAAATAATCCCACCAGCACTGTAACCAACTTGATCGCGTAAAATAACGACAGTGCATTTGAGTCATGATAACCCGCTTGAATTAGTTGGCTTTGGATACTCTCACGCTCTTTCTTACTGTTTGGCACCATCATCGGAGCCATGTTACCTAACGCACTACCTAACCTATCAGGTTTAGGGCTAGAAGCTGTATCTGCGCCCATCGCTTTTAATTTACGTTTTATCGGAGAGTTGATACCAAGAATCAACATACCTACCGCCAATACCCCTAAAATTGTGCCAACTAGCACCATTAACAAAAACAAATTGTCTCTGGTGAAAAGCCCTGAAATTCCCATTTGTGACGCTAACTCATTAAAGTTCATGATCATCACACCTTGATATTGATTATTCGTCTAATCCATAACGACCCTATTGCCAAGCTGACAATGCCAAAACTGACGGCGGTGATTCCTCTAGGGTCAGATATCAACAAATCAGCATGCTCTGGATTAATAAACATGGTTACTACATATAAGCCAAATGGAGATAACACTAAAATCCAAGAAGAAAGTCGTGCTTCTGCTGATAAAGTTCTGATTTTTCTGGACAACTTGAAACGGGCGCGCAGTACTTTAGATACTTTATCCAAGTTTTCTGTCAAGTTACCGCCTGTTTCTGCTTGTAAAATAACCGCACTGGAAAATGCCAACATAGATATGGTCGGCGTCCTATCAACCATTTGCAGTATGGCCAATCTCATGTCATAACCAAAATTAAGCAGGTTAAAGGTTTTCTTAAACTCAATACCAATAGGCTCAGGCATCTCCTCACCGACTTCTTTAAAGGCTTGATTGATCGGTTGCCCTGCTTGCAAAACACGCTTAATCATATCCAGACCTTCAGGCAGCTGCTCTTCAAATTTTTGTAAGCGGCTGCTGATTTTCTTTTGAATAACCATGTGCACTATGACGTATACAGCAATAAATACAGCAAGGCTGATATACCATAACTGTCCAAGATAAATAGAGATTCCGGCAGCTACGAAACTGGCGAAGACGGTCCAACCGATCAACTTACCCAAGGTGATATGAGTGCCCGATAATTCCAACATTTTCTTGAGCTTAGCGAAGAGAGGAATCTTGATCATTTTTCGCTCAAATGGCGTCATCTCTTTTAAATAGTACTCATGAAGCAAAGAGAGACTTTCTTCGTCTAGTTTCTTTTGCGCATGCTTCAAGCGCTTAGTTAATTCACCATGCCTTGCCTTTTGCCCTGCAACAGGAAGAAGCAATGCTTGCGAAATAAACAACACCGCAAAAAAAAGTAATATGAGAAATAAGCCGAGATCACCCATGTCTTATCCTCCTACCCACGCTCAGTAGCTTTAAAAAGTTCAAATGGTATGTCTAAGCCACGCTTCACAAGTGCATCATGACATCCCGGCACAATGCCCGTCGCGATATAATCACCAAGAATATTGCCTTCTTCATCAATACCTTGACGCTGAAATTTAAAAATTTCAGACATAGTAATAACATCACCTTCCATGCCGTTTATTTCACAAATACTCACCATGCGACGTTTACCGTCTTCTTGACGCTCCATTTGCACGACCATATGAATCGCTGATGCAATTTGCGATCTGAGGTTCTTAGCGGACATATTCCAACCCGCCATCGCAAACATATTTTCTACACGACTTAACGCATCTCTTGGGGTATTGGCGTGAATAGTTGCCAATGAACCATCATGACCGGTATTCATCGCAGCCAACATATCTACGGCTTCAGAACCACGCACCTCACCTATAACAATTCGGTCTGGACGCATACGAAGTGAGTTTTTAACGAGATCTCGCTGTGTTATTTCACCTTTACCTTCCAAGTTAGCCGGGCGAGTTTCAAGACGAATAATATGCGGTTGTTGCAATTGTAATTCTGCGGAGTCTTCTATAGTGACAATGCGTTTATCGCTTGGGATAAATGATGAAAATATATTTAATGTTGTGGTTTTCCCTGAGCCTGTACCACCTGAAATCAATATATTGAGTTCCCCTTTGACAGCAGCTTCAATAAACTTTGCCATTTCAGGAGACAGAGAGTTAAAGCCCAACATGTTATCCATATTCAAGCGATCAACGGCAAATCGTCGAATGGAAACCGACGCTCCATCAATCGCCAGAGGTTGTATTATGGCATTCACACGCGAGCCATCTTTTAAACGAGCATCTACCATAGGTGAGGCTTCATCAATACGACGACCGACTTGACTTACAATACGGTCAATAATATTTCTTAAATGCTTTTCATCTAAAAAAGTGTGTGGCGTTCGCTCTAATCGACCAAATCTCTCAACATAAACATTTTTAGGCCCATTAACTAAGATATCCGATACAGATTTATCATGCAGTAACGGTTCTAACGGCCCTAAACCGAAGACTTCGTCTTCGATTTGCTTAATCACTCTTTTTCTACCTTCCAAACTAACAGGGTGCGTTTTATCATCATTCATTAATTGATGAATCGCTTCTTGTAGCTCTTTTTTCGCTCTGTTTTCTTCTAAATTAGCCAAAACACCCAAATCGAGAGTCTCTAATAGTTTCTTATGAAAGTAGTGTTTTACATCTAACTCTTGCTTAAGGTGCTTATCCATTTCAGCGGGAATATCGCTAGGTAAGGGCTCTCTCTTGGCAGTAGGTGCAGGTGCAGCGGGAGTATTAACTGTGTTCTCTTTAGCTGATGCATCAGAGTTATTCTCAGTTGAGGACAACGAGCTGACTTTTTTTTCAAAGTCTGGGTTTATATTTTTTCGCTTAAACAACATATATCATCCTAATTTTTCAGCTAAAGATTTTCCCTAACCAACCTGTCTTCTCTTCTTTGACAGGTGCTATAGACGAAGCTAAACGAGTGATGGCTTCTGAGACTGTTGACTTTTTTTTGCTTAAGCAAAAAGGCTTACCTAGGTTAGAGCTTTCATTGACCACCTTGTAATCATTAGGAAGAACATGAACCCTTATATCTCCTAATGCATCTTCGATATCTGTGATTTTAAGTGCTTGTTTTTTATCGTATCGATTCACCACAACCTCAACATGCTCTTTAGGTAATCCGTATTCGACTTCAAGAACACCGAGCATGTCATTGGTATTTTTTATTGATACATAACTCTGTTGAGCGACAAAATAGACCTTTGTTGATTGAGAGATTAACGAACTATAATTGGCTTCAATTCCACGAGATAAATCAGCCACAATATGCGTGTAATACTCACGAAGAACAGGTATAACCGTATGCAAACTTCGTGCTTTTAATTCATTTTCAATCGGATGCATTTGCTGAAAATTAAGAAAGCTTAAATTACAACTGTGTTTGGAAACTAATGTTTGTAAAGCCGTTTCATCTATGTCATTTGCAGCATCAATAATGTCATGAATACCGTATTGTGGTTTCAAGTCTAAATAATCTTGTATCGCACCAAACTGTATATCTAGGTCTAAAAATAACACTCGATTTTGTTCATTTTTAGCCAGTTCAATAGCGGTATTCATTGATACTGTCGAAGCGCCACTTCCCCCTTTGCTATTCACAAAAACATGCAGTTCAGCTAACTCTTTACTGGTAAACTTTTCATCTGCAACCGCAGTAAGAATCGAGGCGAGCCCTTCAATTGTGGTCGCTTCTGATAGAAAGTCTGATGCGCCAATTCTTAATGCTACTTTTAAATCAAAACTATTCCCTTCATCTCCAAATACCACTAAAGACGAGTTACTGTTTTGTAGCACTAAGCTATTGGCATATAACTCAGTAAGTTTTTGCGCCCAATCACCGCTGGATTGAATAAAAATTAAGTCGGGGCTACTTTGGTCTTTAATTTGTTGAGAATTAAATTCATTTAAAGTAATAAAACTAACAAATGCATTGGTGCACTTGTTTAATTCGATTTCTATATGTTCTTTGAATGCAGTCGTGCTATACACAACCCATATAGATATTTGACTTTTCAATGCCAGTCTAAATTCATCATTTGCATTCATTTGCACTACTTCACTCATCTTCCTTGACCTTAGTATTATTAATAATACTTACAAACAACTGGTACTGCCCGATGGCACTGATTCCATTTCACCTATAGGTCTATAAATCCCTAAACTCTCTGCTGGCACAATCGTTTCAAAATTAGGTGTTACTACACTGCCCAACAGATTAGATAATAACGAAAATCCAAAACTGAAATTCTCAATCTTCGTACGCACAAAACGTATTTTTTCAAACTGCTCATCAACTTGTTCAACTGTAGCGCTACCGCTATTAAAAATAGCGGTATCAATGAGTTGCCCACTGCCATCTAAGTAATCAATACTGAGCATTGACGGTTCATAACCAGATGGGGCAACTGCAGTAATACTTGCCAAGCCAGGAATATTCCCTTGTTCTGTTACGTAACACACTGATGCCAATCTAGCTGATTTTCGAGTTACTTCATTTAGCATTTGCAGCGAAAAAACAAACCGTGCAAATTCCATGATGGCAAAAAGAGCGATGAGTAATACCGTCGAGACAATCGTAAACTCGATAACAGCTAATCCTCTATTCTTTTTATAAAAGCATGAGAAAGAGCCTAACTTCATGGTGATACCCTCATTATAGAAGAAGCATTCATATTCAGACTAAATACCCCGCCGATAATTGGTACTGAAGTAAAAATAGGCGCATATGCATAGTTGGCGGAAACAGTGACGTAATTGGCTGATGAATCATCTACTGATATATTTGATGCCGATAATCCAGGTAAGATTGATTCCATATTTTGATTATTTGACGTACCCGTTTTATTGCCAAAAACAACCATATTTTTGATTTCACTATTATCTGCAATCAGTGATGCTCTATCAGTCCCGTAAACATCAATAACCGCGTATCTAGCCCCGTTCTGTAAGGCTTTATTCAACATTGTATAGTGCATAAAAATGCGCCCCACCTCGAATATGGCACATAGCAATAATAATAAAATGGGTAAAATCACCATCATTTCAATAGCCGCTAATCCATGTTCCTTGCTATTCGTTCTCGTAAAAATCATAGCTACGCTCCTGAACTGTTAGGATCTTTGTATAGTTGGATCTTATAAGCTCCTGATGTACTTGGCGTGGTAGGAAAGGTGGCATTATTTACCAGACAGTCAGTATTAAACTCTCCGTATACTTTTTGTGGTTCACTATTACCATTGCTTGTAGGCGCTTGCTGAGAAAGAAAGAAGCATCCTACTGAAACAACATTAAACTCTGCATTTGCACCATTCCCACCGGTATTATTTGAACAATCTATAATTGGCACAGATAACAAACGGCGACCAGGAACTCCACCAGCTTGTTCGGTGTAGTTACCATCTGCAATATCTTGTTGATAATCAGCATAGGTAAAATCAGAGGTGATATTGCCATCATCATCAGTGGTAATATTCGCTTCTTTAACATAAATATCAGGTGGATAATCACTCGCTGACATACCTTGATAGCTACCAAAACGAGTATTCAGACCTTTTTTTACTAATCCAACACTATTACCCGTCGCAACGTTAACAGAGCCACCAGATAGACAACCGTCATAGCCACCCGCTAATTGCTCATCAACTTCACCTTTACCGGTAAAATCTAATAGCTGAAAGTTCCCAGGGGTATCAAAATCCGAATCTTTCCAGCTTGATTCTTTTAATACTTGATAATCACCTTCACTGTACCCACCAAACTCATCATCTGAACTATCTTTAGCACATACAGCCATAGGTACTAAATTACAAAGCTCAGAGGAACTCGACACCGAAGAACTTGGCCCGGCCACCGCACTGGCTGAAACAGATTTACTGGCGTTAAATAAACCGACAAAAAAACCCTCTAAGGCAACGCCTGTCACCTGAACTCGTACATAGACATCATTAAACTCGCCACTTGCATTTTTTCGTTGAAAGCTTGATGAAGGAAAAACCGTAGGATCATTGGAAAATTGGATAAGGATGATTGCACTATCGGACAAAGGTAAAGAAAGAGATGAGCCTCCTGCACCAAAAACTGCATTCTGCGTCACTGTTATTTCTGAATTTCCAGCTGATGATGAGTAATTTTTGACTGAGTCTAACGCAGCGTTTGCTATCTCTTGAGTTGTTTTGCCTGAATCAGCGACTACAGCAGCAGCCAATGCTGCTGCATCGACACTATTTTGTACTCTTGCCTTATTTAACACCACATGATTCATATCGATAGCAAGAGCTGCAAACCCTAACAATACTGTTAGTGCTAGGGTAAAAATAATCATGACTAACCCTGATTGATTATTTCTATTCATATTGCATCCTTGCATACACGCCACCTTACCCTCACAGGCTAGAGGTTGAATCCTGTGATCGAGATATCCTTACTACTACCTTTATTATAGCCTTCAATTGTTGATTGGGCTCTTTCACCACTGCCGTCCGGTACTATCCCTTTATTCTCTTCGGTTGCTTGTGGATTATAAATTTGTTCGTTTTTCACTAAATTTACTGCTGTTCCTAACTTTGGGTTATTTGAACAGGCGGTTAAACCTAAGATAAACAACATCACAAAAACGGGCTTAAAATTCATAACTTGCTCCTTGCTGTTATAAGGAATGTCCAAATTGACCTTCTGAGCCACCGCTTGCCGTAGAGGCTTGAACGCGTTCTGTTGATTGCTCCTGTTGTTTTGGTTTTACTCTTTCATTGTCTAAATAAGCACCTTTACCCAGTAAGTAAAACTCTATATCGGTAGGTTCGACAAACGCATCGGTAGGCAGAGCAATCTTGTCTCTATCCACAGGTTTTGCTAAACGAGGAGTAACTAAAATAACCAATTCTGTTTCACCTGATACGTACTGCTTACTTTTGAAAAGATTGCCCAGTACAGGAATATCCCCAACACCAGGAACTTCGTTGGCTACATCACGACTGTTCTCGTTCAGCAAGCCTGCAATACCAATTGTCTGTCCATCGGCGAGCTCTATCGTTGATGACGCACTACGTTTTGTTAAAGGTGGTACGATATAAGCCGCATTAATATCGCCGGGGTTATAAGAAAGAGCACCCGAGGTTGCCACTTCACTGACATCCACTGCTAACTCTAGATTTATTTTCTTATCGCTGAGAACAACAGGGGTGAAATGAACACTGACACCGTACTCTTTATATTCAATACCAATACCATCATCGCTAGGGATAGGGATTGGAAATTCGCCACCGGCTAAAAACTTAGCCTCAGAACCGCTTAGGGTTGTTAAGTTAGGTTCTGCTAGTACTTTAGCGACACCATTTTCTTTGGCGATATCCAAAGCAAAAGTAAACAGCGTATTACTATCAACTAAGCCACCCAGTAAACCGAAATCATTTACCCCAACACTGTCGACGATAGGTAAAATACTGCCGCCAGCTTCACCAATACCGCCTCCCGCACTCGTTAAGCCCCAAGTGAAGTCACCACTTTGTTGGAAAAAACGGAAGTTGGAATCAAAACGACGCACTAGTGAACGTTGCACCTCAGCAACAGTAACCTCTAGCATTACTTGCTGTGCTCCGCCAATAGTCATAAGGTTAATCACGCCTGACTCTGCTTGTCCTGCGTCACCATCAGAAGCATTAACGGCTTGACCACCAGAGAAAGTTTGAGCAACCTTCACCGCTATATTCATATTTTCTTGGCTACTCACTAAACCACTAAGTATCAATTTATCTTGAGCACTATGAACTTTTATTTCTTCGTCGGGCAAGAAGTCATACAACTTAGATTTTAAATTGTTAAGGTCATGCGTAACCTCAATATTTAAAGACTCAATCAATCGACCTTGAGCATCCCAGGCAGATAAATTAGTAGAACCTAATTTTTTACCAATCAGAAAAAGCTCATCAGCTTTAAGCATCACGATATCAAGAACCTCGGGATCTCCTAGTGAGACTTTTTTAGCCTTTCCAGAAATCTTCACATGAGTTGACTTGTGATGAGGAATAGTAATGGTGTTCCCCGACTGCGTGGTTGCTTGAACCGAAGGTACTAGCAAGGCAATCAAAGCAAATATTGCAAAAATCCGTTTCATGATAAGCCTCAATTATTTACGCGAACGTTAGATTGGGTTGTGCCTTTGATAATAGTGACGCTTGGAGGAGCAACGTACCGCCTAACTGGTGGATCTATAGCTTGAGGGTTACGAAGCGCTAGCTGTATCGCACCTCTACTGTTTTCCGATAACAGTTTTTCTGCTTCACGAGGAGTCACTTCTAAAGTCACTGCGCGCACAATAATAGGTTTGTTCTCACTGGTTTTAGCTGTCTGATCGACCGCAAGCACCTTAATATTTTTAAGAACCGTTTTAGTGCGATTATTAACGGTATTTAAAATATCGACTTTATTTCCAGGAAGTAGAAAACCTGCAACACCCACAACGTCATTAACACGTATTGTTACTGCGCGTTTATTCTCAGGAATCAATACCGCCAAACTGGCACCTTCGTTAGGGCCACCAAAGTGCGACTTGTGTATCAACTCGCCTTCAAATACTGGTGATTTGGCAACCATTCCCACTAACTCAGAATAATTCTGTACTTGATTCGCATTTTGCCATGCCGATTCAAGTTGCTTCTTCGTGAGATGCTTTTCTTCAATGACAGTGCCTTCAGGAATATCTACCGCAGCGATAACTGTAGGACGTCTTTCTACCGTCTCCACTTTAACCTGAGGCTTGGTTTGACCTTCCATCCATTGCTTAGCGACCATGACGGCCCCAAGACCAAATACTACTGACAGAATTAATAAAAATATTACCGTTCCTTTACTCATAATACTGATTCTCCCTGTTCGTCAGCAGTGAAATAAAGATCCCATGCCCTTTGTAATATAGTCGAGTCTACCTGAGGTGCAATTTCTTCAAACTGAATAATATCTAGACTGATTCCCAATATATCTTTTGGAAGACAAGGAAAATAACCGACTTTATGTAAACTATGCAGGTTTAATAAGGTCTCTACGGCACTTGGCAATATTTCTAATTTCTTACTCTTTGACAGATCCGACCATAAATTTAAATAATCGCTTTCAATAAGTGGTTGAAACTGAATTTTATAGCCTAAGCGTCTTAAAAAAGCAGGATCGGCAATCGTTTGTGGGTCTAAATTAGTGGAAAATGCCATTGTTAATACAAATGGGATAGTAATTTGCTGACCATTTGGCAGAGATAAATGATCGTAACTATATTCCATAGGTACAATCCATCGATTGAGTAAGGTCGCCACAGGCATAGGTTGACGCCCCAAATCATCAATAACGAGAATGCCGTTATTTGCAATCATCTGTAAGGGGGCAATCCAAATTCGGTTATGCTCAGTATGGTTGACTTCCAGCATATCCATTGTCAACTCACCACCAACTTGAACATTGGGTCTTTCACACAACACCCAACGTTTATCGTAGTGACTCTTTAAACTGATCACATCTCGGTTATGACTACTATCAACTGGGGTATGATGCTGCTCAGAAAAAACTTTTATAATATTTCCTGCTGCATAAACAGAATGAGGGACGTATACAGAGGTATTAAGCGAATTGAGTATTCTAGCCGCAACAAAGCTTTTCCCTGTACCGGCATGTCCGTAAAGCAATAAAGCTCTTCCAGAGTTTATCGCAGGCCCTAATACTGGCACTAACCTTTCAGCACCATAGACATCATTTAATGCACGCTCGACATCAGGCCTAGTCACCAATTGCGCACGTAAGTCCTGAGCTTCAACCATGCTGTTGTAAGCCTTTAAAGACACAGGAACAGGACCAATATAAGCATCTTTTTTAAATGCTAAATCGGCTTTATTATGCCCTTGCTCCGATAATGCATATCGAACATGACTTTTTGCTGATTCAGAGAACAGAGATGTTGAAGATGGTTGAAATACTTCTACAAATGCTTTTTTTCTTAAATCTGCCAATATATCTTCAATTAAATGAGTTACGATCCCAAGATATTTAGCCAACTCTAAAATATCGGACTTAGGATAGGCTGCAAGATGCTTCAATATAAGGTTTTCAACGATGGCCTGCGGTATTTCTAACTCATCAAATGATGAAATAATAGGAGGAGCACTGACCTGAGGGGTTAGCTTACAAACTTCATCCTTTAGTTCTGTCGCGCTCATTTTAAATCCCTCTAATTAAAATAATAAAACAGGGCCAGTCCTACCATGACAGATGGTGCAAATGGCATGGTCAACTTATCCCCATATCGCCATGGGTTTGAGTTTTGAGCATTAGTATTAATTCTGGTGTATAGCTTTGGTTCGTTGATTAACAGCAAAGGATTTTTTATTCCCAAGAAGCTAAAGTTATATACTGTAAATAATATTCCAATAAGGCCTGATGCTATAAAAATCCATACAGTACAACCCCATAAGTTTTCTATACCGACACAAAAACCAACAGTTCCTAGTAATTTAACATCACCAGGAGACATTACTTTTAAGAAAAACAATATTAATGAGATAAGAAATATTGTTATACCACCTAAGATAAAATCAAATAGTGATAATTGAAGTACATATATATTTAATGATTGGTAAAACACCAATACTAATAAAAATACATTCGGGATCTTATGATCCTTCAAATCATTGATGGATATTAAAAAAAGTAGTGACCAAAAAATCATATAACTATTCATAAAGACTGTAAAACCGCACCAAGAATAATCCTAATGCGGCTTTGTAGAATTATACTAAGACTTCTTATAGTCTAAGAAATATTATCAATTGTATTATTAAGACTTGTACTTAGCTTGCTACCTAAATTATCAAATATAAATGTCAATCCACCAACCAACAACGCTGCTCCGATTACATACTCAACGACGGTTAGTCCTTCTTCGTCTTTTGCAAAACTTTTAATACTTGAAATAAATTTATCCATAAATCAACTCTCCAAAAATGTAGGCGCCTTAAATTAAGTGGCACTGTTAAATGTAACCATTGATAATGAGTAGCGTTAGGATTTTTTTATCCATATATTGCACTTTCTTTACATTAGATAAGATCTACTTATGATAACCATAACTCACTTAACACTATCAATCGTACTGTTGAACTTATCAGTCAAACCAACTTGAAGACTAAAAACAACTGCTGAAATAACAGCAACTAATAAAGCGGCAGCAATGACATACTCTACAACTGTCAATGCTTCTTCATCAGAAAAGAATTCAATCGTGGTAGGAATCCATTGAGTGCTCATCTGCGTACCTCCCTAGAATTAACGTATTCATTCTAGCCTAATAGATCGCTCGACGCCCAAGTAAAGTTAATTAAATGTTGCATTTTGGTGTCATATGACTATACACTTTAGTAGCTAATCATTTATTAGCAAAAGTTAATATAGTAGTTTAAGGATTTAACATGCAGTCAAAAGGATATTGGCTCGGGAAATCTATGCAACAGTTGCCAGCATGTACCGCTGAGCAGGTTAAAATAGATTCAAACTTCTCCGAATTTGGTTCAGACATCTCTATTCTTAGTCGAAAAGAGGTGAAAGTAGCTCATTTTTATTACTCTGAAGAATTCAAATTCTTATTCGAGTTATCACTCAAGATCTGCCAAAACCTAGGCAAGAAGATTATCGCTATTTATGATAAAGAAAAGTCATTAGCCAATTATTACGATACCTCCCATGTGACCTTTGTTTGTAGCAACTCGGAATACCAAAAGGACGCTTTTTTTCAAAGTCTATTTTATGATGAGAATGATGCTCTCACCTCTCCAACTTTAGACTATAGGATGAAAAAGATTGAAGAATATATCTCAGTAAATATTAATAGAGATATTAGAGAAGAAGAAGTAGCTGAGCTATCTAACTTATCTATTAATTATTTTTCAAGGTTTTTCAGAAAACACCGTAAGGTAAGCTTTCAAGATTATATTACTTTAAAAAGAGTGAATATTGCTCAGCAACTTCTGGTTGATTCTCCAGCCGAAAAAGTATCTTCCGTCGCTTACCAAGCAGGTTATTCTGATGTTTCTTATTTTAACCGAGTTTTTAAGAAGCACACTACCATGACTCCCACTCAATATAGAAAGTTAAATATATAACTTATTTTAAAGAGTAAAATATTTACACAATGCTCATATTATTTTTAGCATTGTGTAATAACCCACAGTTATATGCTGTTGTTAATTTAAGAATTAATAGAATTTTTCTATACAAAATAAAAAACCTGCTAAGCTTCTGATAAATGTCACGCAACCAATGGAAGGCAGTTTATGGAGATAGCTTCAGGGAACGGAGCGCAGGAACACGTTTACACTAATCCACCTTGTACACTCCCCCCACCCAACGAGCTGATTTTGAAATGGGCTCAGGAACGACCAGACGAGGTCTACCTCAAACAGATCATTGATCGAGAGTTTGTCAGTTATACCTACTCTGAAGTCGCTGATATGGCGTTAAAATTTGTCGGAGCCTTAAAAGAATTAGGCTTAAAGCCTCGTGATAAAGTTGCCTTCATTTCTAAAAACTGTGTGGAATGGTTTATTACAGACCTTGCGCTCATGCTCGGTGACTTTATTAGTGTGCCTATTTTCCCTACCGCAGGGGCGGACACCATTGAATACTGCTTAACTCACAGCGAAAGTACTGTGCTGATTGCAGGTAAACTTGATGATGCAGCAGCCACTTCAGAGGTCATGCAACGTCTTCCATCCCTTATTACTATCTCTTTTCCTTATTATTCAGCACCCGAGTGTCAGTATAAGTTTGCACAGCTGATTCATGACGCACCAAATACGCAGGAACGGCCACAGCACCACGATGATAAGTTAATGTCCATTGTCTATACCTCTGGAACATCAGGCGTACCCAAAGGCGCTATGCTTACTTATGGGGCTTTTAGTTGGTCAGTGAAGAACCTTGTTGATCATATTGGCATACAGCCTGGTGATAGGATGTTTTCTTATTTACCGCTGGCGCACATTACTGAACGAGTGTACATTTTTGGATCTTCAATTCAGGCGGGGCTTGAGACCGCCTTTCCTGAGTCTTTAGATACCTTCATTGAAGATGTCAAAATGCATCGCCCTACATTGTTTATCTCTGTTCCTCGTTTATGGACTCTATTCCAACAGCGAATTCAAGATAAACTGCCACCGAAAAAGCTGAACTTACTATTAAAAATCCCAATTCTTAATTCCATCATTAAAAAGAAAATTATCGATGGTTTAGGATTAGATCAAGGGCGAGTTCTTGGCTGTGGTTCTGCGCCTATTAGCCCTGCAATACTTGAGTGGTATCACAAGGTTGGCATTGATATAACCGAAGCGTGGGGAATGACTGAAACATTCGCCTATAGCACCCTCAACTATCCATTTAACCCTTCTAAAATTGGTTCTGTCGGTAAAGTAGGGCCAGGAATTGAGTTAAAAATTGCCGACGATGAAGAAATACTGGTTCGCAGTAAGGGGATGTTTTCAGGGTACTACAAAAATGATGAAGCGACCGCTCGTACCTTTAATGAGCAGGGTTGGCTGCACACTGGCGACATAGGTTCGATAGATTCTGAAGGTTATCTCACCATTCAAGGGCGTAAAAAAGATACCTTTAAAACAGCCAAAGGAAAATTCGTTGCGCCTGTTCCTATCGAAAAATCGATTATAGAAGTTGCGCGTGTCGAAATGCTTTGTTTAGTAGGATTGGGGATGCCGGGACCTATATTGCTAATAGTTCCACATAACTTCCCTAACTTTGATAAAAAACGCTATGAAAAAAGTATTCATAAATCCATCCAAGGTATTAACGAAACTCTTGAAGGGCATGAGAAAATCAAAGGTGTGCTACTCATAAAAGAGCCTTGGAGCATAGAGAACCAGATACTGACCCCAACCCTAAAGATCAAACGTCATATTCTAGAAAAGAAATATCATGACACTGGCGCTAATTGGCCAAAAGATCAATTTGTGGTGTGGGAGGAGTAACAAGCTAGTTTGCAATTCCTAGTTTGCAGTACATGGCAAGCAACGCTAAATAACAGGCTACGCTACATAACAAAAAGCCCCGATAGTTTGCACTATCGGGGCTTTTTTAGCTATTTAAGAACAAACAATTACTTGTTTTCTTTCTCAGCTTTAGCTTTAGCAATAACTTCTTCAGCAACGTTCATTGGACATGCTGCGTAGTGTGAGAACTCCATAGAGAACTGACCACGACCAGAAGTGATTGTACGTAGGTGACCGATGTAGCCGAACATCTCAGAAAGAGGTACGTCAGCTTTAATACGAACACCAGTTACGCCAGCTTGTTGATCTTTGATCATGCCACGACGACGGTTAAGGTCACCGATAACATCACCAACGTGATCGTCTGGAGTAAATACGTCAACGTGCATGATAGGTTCAAGCAGTTGCGCACCAGCTTTAGGCATTGATTGACGGAATGCGCCTTTCGCTGCGATTTCAAATGCGATTGCAGATGAATCCACTGCGTGGAAGCCACCGTCGAATAGTTCAACTTCAACGTCTAGAGTTGGGAAGCCAGCAAGAACACCGTTTTCCATCATAGATGCAAAACCTTTCTCAACTGCAGGCCAGAATTCCTTAGGAACGTTACCACCAACAACTGTTGATTTGAAGCTGAAGCCAGAACCTGGTTCACCTGGTTTGATACGGTAGTCGATTTTACCGAACTGACCAGAACCACCAGACTGTTTCTTATGCGTGTAGCTATCTTCAATTTCTTGAGTGATAGTTTCACGGTAAGCAACCTGAGGAGCACCAACTGTTAAGTCAACACCGTAAGTACGCTTAAGGATATCAACTTTAATGTCTAGGTGAAGCTCACCCATACCTTTTAGGATAGTCTCGCCAGTCTCTTCGTCAGTCTCAACTTGGAAAGATGGATCTTCTGCAACCATTTTACCGATTGCGATACCCATTTTCTCAGAACCGCCTTTATCTTTAGGAGATACAGCAATTGAGATTACTGGAGTTGGGAATACCATTGGCTCCAAAGTAACAGGATGCTTAGGATCACATAGAGTGTGACCAGTTTGAACATTCTTCATACCAACGATCGCAATGATGTCACCAGCTTGTGCGCTAGTTAGTTCGTTACGGTCATCAGCTTGCATCTCAACCATACGGCCAACACGCTCTGTTTTACCAGTGAATGAGTTCATGATGGTGTCACCTTTGTTCAATTTACCAGAGTAAATACGAACGAAAGTTAGTGCACCGAAGCGGTCATCCATAATTTTGAATGCAAGCGCTTTAAATGTTTCATCTGCAGAAACGATAGCGTGTTCGCCAGTTTCGTTGCCTTCTTCGTCCATTAGAGGTTGAGGATCAACTTCTGTTGGAGAAGGTAGGTAATCAACTACTGCGTCAAGAACGATTTGTACGCCCTTGTTCTTAAATGCAGAACCACAGAAAGTAGGGAAGAACGCTAGGTCACGAGTACCTTTACGGATACAACGTTTGATGTCTTCGATAGAAGGCTCTTCGCCATCCATGTATGCCATCATTAGTTCATCGTCTTGCTCTACAGCAGTCTCGATTAGTTCTTCACGGTATTGTTCTACGTCATCAACCATGTCCGCTGGAACATCTTTGATTTCGTAGTTTTCAGGAAGACCAGTGTCATCCCAAACGTATGCTTTACGGCTTAGAAGGTCTACAACACCCACGAAGTCATCTTCGCGGCCGATTGGTAGAACCATAACTAGAGGAGTCGCGCCTAGAACGTTTTTAACTTGGTCAACAACGTTGTAGAAGTCTGCACCCATACGGTCTAGTTTGTTAACGAAGATCAGACGAGATACTTCTGATTCGTTAGCGTAACGCCAGTTAGTTTCTGATTGTGGCTCAACACCACCAGAACCACAGAATACGCCGACGCCGCCATCAAGAACTTTAAGAGAACGATAAACTTCAACTGTGAAGTCAACGTGTCCAGGAGTATCGATAACGTTTAGGCGGTGGCCTTTCCAAAAACAGCTTACTGCTGCTGATTGGATTGTAATACCGCGCTCAGCTTCCTGTTCCATGAAGTCAGTAGTTGATTCACCATCATGAACTTCACCAGTTTTATGGATCTGGCCGGTAAGCTTTAGGATACGCTCAGTTGTCGTGGTTTTACCCGCATCAACGTGCGCGAAAATACCAATATTTCTGTATTTTGATAAATCAGTCATCGTTTTACTCTATCAATAGGATATAAAATGCGCGCAGAGTATATCACAATCTGCATAGACTGATAGCTCTGTGTGCTTGTTGAGCGAAAATTTCGCCTTTTATTTTCAATCCAAGAACTATAGATGAGAATCAAGCCCGTGAAAAGAGCCTTTAATCACCTGTTGCGAATATATTTTTACAACTAATGATTACATCTCATCAAATGCCTGAATTGCTTCGGATAAATTTTTCACAGCATGTATCTGCATGCCAGCGATACCGCCCTTAGGCATATTTGCACTTGGTACGATAGCTTTTGTGAAACCATGCTTAAAAGCTTCGTTAAGACGCTCTTGACCACTAGGAACAGGGCGAATCTCCCCTGCAAGCCCTACTTCACCAAACACTACAACATCTTTTGGCAGTGGTCGGTCTCTAAAACTAGAGAGCAGTGCCATCAACAATGCAAGGTCAGCACTGGTCTCGGTGACTTTTACGCCGCCGACCACATTGACAAAGACATCTTGATCAGCCATTTGCATGCCGCCGTGCTTGTGCAATACGGCCAATAACATAGATAAACGGTTTTGCTCTAGCCCAACAGCCACGCGTCGAGGATTAGCCAATTGTGAGTAATCCACCAAGGCCTGAATTTCGACAAGCAATGGTCTTGTCCCCTCCCAAATCACCATTACAGAGCTGCCTGAAGTTTGCTCTTCACCGCGAGAGAGGAAAATAGCAGAAGGGTTAGAGACTTCTTTTAGTCCCTGTCCTGTCATGGCAAAAACGCCAAGCTCATTGACTGCGCCAAAGCGGTTTTTATGACTACGTAACGTTCTAAAACGGCTGTCCGCGCCACCATCGAGCAATACTGAACAATCGATAATATGCTCTAGCACTTTTGGTCCCGCTAAAGAACCGTCTTTAGTTACGTGGCCGACAATAAAGATGGCGACATTATTTTGTTTGGCATAACGGGTTAGCGTAGTGGCTGATTCTCTTACTTGCGCCACTGTGCCCGGTGAGGATTGCACATCAGACACATGCATTACCTGAATGGAGTCGATAACCATGATTTTAGGCTGCTCTTTTTCGGCAACCTGACAAATTTTATCGACATTCGTCTCAGATAGCATTTTCAGGTTATCTTTCGGCAAACCTAAACGAGATGCCCTCATTGCCACTTGTTGTAACGACTCTTCGCCCGTGACATAAAGCGTTGGCATATCTGCGGCAAGTCGGCACATGGTTTGTAGCAATACCGTTGATTTACCCGCGCCAGGACTGCCACCAATTAAAATAGCCGCTCCCGGCACAATACCGCCACCAAGCACACGGTCAAACTCTTTAAACGTACTGCTAAATCTTGGGACATCTTGTAAGTCGATATCGGCCAGCACTTGTACTTTTGACTGTTCGGCGTTGCCTGCATATCCCGTCAAACGCTCGTTACGAGCCACTTGCGGAGAAGCGGCTAAACGAACTTCTGTCACTGTGTTCCATGCACCACATGCGCTACATTGCCCTTGCCAACGAGGAAAATCCGCACCGCAATCGTTACATACGTAAGCCGTTTTTACTTTTGCCATTAATTATTCTTTATTTAAAGTGTGTAATACGTGGCTTGCCGATAAGATACATAGCACGCCACCAAGATCGGCATAGTTTACCGCAGCTTGGGCTTGCTCGACTACCTTAGGCTTAGCATGATAGGCAATGCCCAATCCCGCCACCGCCATCATAACTAAATCATTGGCACCATCACCCACGGCAATACAATTACTGCGCTCTAGCTGATACTCCACTCGAAGCTGCTCTAAAATATCCGCCTTAGTTTGCGCTGAGACAACTTCGCCCAACACGGCACCGGTTAATTTACCCGACTCTATTTCAAGTCGATTTGAGCGAGCAAAATCTAAATCTAACAGCTCTTTCAGATGATTAGAAAAATAAGTAAAACCGCCCGATGCCACTGCAACTTTCCAGCCAGCTTGTTTTAAGCCATCGATTAACAGCTTTGCTTCTGCCATCAAAGGCAGTTCACTACGCACTTCCATCAAAATAGATTCATCAGCATCAGCGAGCTTTGACACTCTTTGTCTTAGGCTTTGTTCAAAGTCGAGTTCACCTTGCATCGCGCGCTCAGTCACCTCGGAAACTTCTTCACCCACACCCGCCAGTTTTGCTATTTCATCAATACATTCAATCTCAATTAAGGTTGAATCCATATCAAAAAGAGCCAAACCCGGTTCCGCCATATTTGGCAAATCTTTAAGGTGCGCAAAATCGATATTAGCATTCGCCAATGCTGTAATGTGCTTTTCTATACTTACACTACTGGTGAGCAATACCTGATAACGCCCCACAGTCCAGCTAGCAAATAACTCTTCATTATTAAATACTTGGCTTAATTGCTCATTGCTTTGCTCAGCAAAAACAACCGCTAACTGCTGCTGAGATGCATTGCCTAAAGCACTGATGCGTTGTAATTCTTTAACTTCCATGAAAATTCAAATCCGTTTCGAAGAAAACATTCCCCTAAACTTACCCTATTGCAATTTGATTGCGCAAGTATCACTATGCAATGGCATACATTAATTACGTTTGGTGAAATGAAAGAATCTTTATTTTCTCTACGTCTGTTTATTAAAGTGATCTTTATCGGGTTACTAGTACTGATGCTTCTGACCATAGTGCGCAATAGCGTCAACATAAGCCAAGGCAATCAACAGATTCAAACTAAGCAACTGCAAACTCTAACCAAGCTTCTAATATCGCAAGCTGCGTTGAGTGCCAGTGACTTTCTTGTGACAGAAGATCAAGAAAAGCTACGTCATCTTGCAAACCAATTAGCCCGCGACACCTTAGTTGCAGATGCGACTGTCTATGATAATAGTGGGATAAAAATAGCCTCTAGTACCAACGCTAAGACAGTACGTGAATCCCTTGGTATGGATACACCACTGGCCTCAGCAGGAATAGGTAAACAACAACTTATTGAACCTATTTTCTCCCAAGATGCCATTATTGGTTATGTCAGAATCACCTTTGAAAAAGGGCGTGTCGTTGCCTTTTCTGATCATCATTATCGCAATAGCGATCGCACTATGTACCTGATGATATTGATGAGTTTTCTCTCTGGTGTATTGCTTACATTGGTTCTGAGAAGAAAATAATACCAATCACACTAAGTAAGTGATCAGTTATTTAGTACGATTGGTATAACTCCCATAAAAAAAGCTTGGTTCTTACATTAAGAGCCAAGCTTCTTTATTAAATAGAGATCCGAACGTAACAAACTATTCTGTAAGGAAATATGTTCTTATTCTGCATCACCCAACAAAACAGATTCTAATGCAATTTCCATCATTTCATTAAATGTGGTCGCACGCTCATCAGATGTTGTTTGGTCACCCGTTTTAATGTGATCCGATACAGTACAAATCGCTAATGCTTTTACGCCGTATTCCGCTGCCACACCATAAATGCCCGCTGCTTCCATTTCTACGCCCAAAATGCCGTATTTATCCATCACGTCAAACATCTCTGGATCTGGAGTATAGAAAAGCTCAGCAGAGAATAGGTTGCCCACTTTAGCTGCAATACCCAGTTTCTCAGCCGCACGCTCTGCATTGCGTACCATGCCGTAATCAGCAATCGCTGCAAAATCATGATCTTTAAAACGGATGCGGTTCACTTTTGAATCTGTACACGCGCCCATACCAATCACAACGTCACGCAGTTTCACGTCGCTGCGAACCGCGCCACAACTGCCGACACGAATTACTTTTTTAACGCCAAAATCTTTGATTAGCTCTGTGACATAAATAGAGCAAGATGGAATACCCATGCCGTGTCCCATTACTGAGATTTTACGGCCTTTATAAGTTCCAGTGAAACCATACATGTTACGGACATCACACACTTGAACTACGTTTTCTAGAAAGGTATCCGCAATGTACTTAGCTCGGATTGGGTCACCTGGCATCAATACCACGTCAGCAAAATCACCCATTTCTGCATTAATATGAGGAGTAGCCATTTTATCTTTCCTTTTCTGTTTTAATGAGGGTCTAAGCCCTATTAGCGCATTAATCTATTGACTTCTTTTATTTCAAGAAGCTAGTTCCATAATCCATCTCTGAAGTACCAAAATAGTGAGCTAAGCTCTGACCTATATCGGCAAATGTTGAGCGGCGACCTAATGAACCCGCTTCTATTTTATCCCCATACACCAATACTGGAATATGTTCACGGGTATGATCTGTACCTTGCCATGTTGGATCGCAGCCGTGATCGGCGGTTAAGATCAGGACATCATTAGGCTCTAATATCGCCAAAACCTCAGGTAGACGTTGATCAAAATATTCTAGTGCCCCCGCATAACCTGCCACGTCACGGCGATGACCGAATGAAGAGTCAAAATCCACAAAGTTAGTGAACACAATACTGTTGTCTGGTGCTTGTTTAACTTGCTCAAGAGTTAAATTGAACAGATCTTCAAGACCGGTAGCTTTCTCTTTTTTGGTAATACCGCAGTTGGCATAGATATCCGCAATTTTACCAATAGAGATCACTTCGCCTTGCTTTTCATCAACCAGCTTTTGCAGCACAGTTGCCGCTGGCGGCTCAACCGATAGATCGCGACGATTACCGGTACGCTTAAATTCACCGGCTTTATCACCAATAAATGGACGCGCAATCACTCGACCAATGTTGTAGTCCTCAAGTTCTTCTCGAACAATCTGACAAAGTTGTAACAGGTTATCTAAGCCGTAGGTTTCTTCATGACAGGCGATCTGGAAAACCGAATCAGCAGAGGTATAGAAAATAGGCTTTCCTGTCTGCATGTGCTCTTCACCGAGATCATCAAGCACTTGAGTCCCTGACGCATGGCAATTACCTAAGTAACCTTTAAGACCTGCTCGTTCCACGATTCGATCAAGCAATGGTTGCGGGAAGCTATTTTCTAGATCAGTGAAATATCCCCAATCAAATAACACAGGAACACCAGCGATTTCCCAGTGACCTGAAGGAGTATCTTTGCCTGATGAAATTTCCGCAGCATGCCCGTAAGCGCCAATAATGTCGGCATTGCTATCTAAACCAATAGGAAATGTTCCCGTTGATTCTTGAGCGGCTAACCCTAAACCTAAGCGAGACAAGTTCGGTAACGTTAAAGGACCACTGCGAGTGTCATTATCCGCTAACCCTTTTGCACATTGCTCAGCAATGTGACCCAAAGTATCAGAACCCACATCACCAAATTTATCGGCGTCTTGTGTTGCGCCAATACCAAATGAATCTAAAACTAAAATTATGGCTCGTTTCATTGTTGTATCCTTAGCCTATAAATCTTCGGCTCTTATCTGGGCATACACCACAGGTGTTGCTTGATACTGAGATGGGTCACCAATATGGATAGCGGCTTGCAAAGCATTTGCAGCCTCTTGCCACTGCTGCTCGTTACGCGCATGAATGAAAGCCAGCGGCTTTTCAGCATCCACGGCGTCACCAAGTTGTGCAAACTTATCAAAGCCAACGGCGTAGTCGATGCTATCTGTCGCCACCCGACGACCACCGCCCATGCCCACAACCGCCATACCAATTGCTCTAGTATCCATGTGAGTAATAACGCCGGCTTGTTTAGCAAACACAGGTTTGATGATCTCAGCCTCGGGTAAATATTGAGTATAGTTGCTCACAAAGTCTGATGGCCCGCCAAGACCCGCCACCATTTTATTAAAGCACTCAGCCGCTTTGCCGTTATCAAGCACTGTCATTAGCTTTTCGTAAGCTTGCTCAGTGGAATCTGCCAACTTACCAAGCACTAACATTTCACAGCAAGAAGCCATAGTCACTTCAAGCAAACGAGGGTTTCGATATTCGCCCGTTAAAAAGCGCACCGCTTCTCGCACTTCAAGCGCATTACCTGCCGACGAAGCTAACACTTGGTTCATATCCGTCAGTATTGCAGTGGTTTTTGTGCCAGCGCCATTCGCAACTGCCACGATAGAACGAGCTAACTCTTCTGATGCTTCGTATGTTGGCATAAATGCACCAGAACCCACTTTTACGTCCATGACTAACGAATCTAGGCCGGCGGCCAGTTTCTTAGAGAGGATTGATGCGGTAATCAAAGAGATATTGTCTACTGTTGCGGTAATATCTCGCGTGGCATACACGCGTTTATCGGCGGGTGCTAAGTCTCCAGTTTGACCAATAATGGCCACACCAGCGTCTTTAGTCACTCGACCAAAAACATCATTCTCTGGAGTAATGTTGTAGCCAGGAATTGATTCAAGCTTGTCTAATGTTCCGCCCGTATGGCCTAAGCCACGGCCTGAAATCATAGGAACATACCCGCCACATGCCGCCACCATAGGCCCCAGCATTAAAGAGGTAACGTCGCCAACTCCGCCCGTCGAGTGTTTATCAACAATTGGGCCATCAAAATTCATATGGCTCCAATCAATCACCATACCAGAATCACGCATAGCACAAGTGAGCGCGATACGTTCCGGCATGGTCATTTCATTGAAAAAGATAGTCATTGCAAATGCGGCTATCTGCCCTTCAGAGACAGTATCGTTCGCCACACCTTGAATAAAGAAGTTAATTTCATCAGTCGTGAGGATTTCACCATCACGTTTTTTACGAATGATTTCTTGAGGTAAATACATAAGCCCTACCCTAAAGTTTAATATTTAAAAATAAAGGCTTACCATTAAGTAAGCCTTCTTTCAGACTATTAATAGGCAGCAGGGTCTGCTTTTTCGTCAGTGACTTCTAATGTATTCAGTAGGTTTGTCAGTAGACTGGATGCACCAAAACGGTAGTGACGGTTGTCCACCCAAGAATCACCTAAGATCTCATCAGCCATCGCAAGGTATAGTGCTGCATCTTCAGCTGTACGCACGCCACCAGCAGGTTTAAAGCCAACGCTCTGTGCAACGCCCATATCACGAATCACTTCTAGCATCATACGCGCATATTCAGGAGTAGCGTTTTCTGGCACTTTACCGGTAGAGGTTTTGATAAAGTCCGCGCCCGCTTTGATGCAAATTTCAGAGGCTTGTTTGATTAGCGCTTCTTCTTTTAGCTCACCAGTTTCGATGATCACTTTAAGTAAAGTATCACCACAAGCTGCTTTACATTGTTTCACCAACTCAAAGCCCACTTCAGCATTACCGGCCATCAGCGCTCGATATGGGAATACAACATCCACTTCATCCGTGCCATAAGCGACAGCAGCTTTAGTTTCAGCAACGGCGATATCGATATCGTCATTACCATGAGGGAAGTTAGTTACAGTCGCAACTCTCACATCAGGTGTGCCTTGCTCACGTAATGTTTTCTTAGCAATAGGGACAAAACGAGGGTAAATGCATACCGCCGCAGTATTACCTACCGCTGATTTTGCCGCATGACAAAGATCGATAACCTTTTGATCTGTATCGTCATCATTAAGAGTAGTTAGATCCATTAATTTAAGTGCACGCAAAGCGGCAGCTTTCAAATCGCTCATTTTTTTCTCCGAAAAGTTTGAATAGTTTTGGTGGCCGTTTCTGCAACACTTCCAGTATAGGTAGGGTTACAGCTATTGGACATCCAGACTCAATGAACGGACGTGGTTCCTTGAAGACTTGGTGAAATAACCAATTGCTTTCCTTGTCACCGCGCGGTTATAAATCCTAAACCGCAGACCGCTGTTTTTTGCAACAGAAGTACATCTTTTTACTCATATGTATAAGTATTAAACGCTTTGCATTTCAAAGCCGCAATACTTATAAACATAACTATTATTGAAAAAATCTCTCTACTAACCAGTGATAGCAATGCCCACCTAAGTACACGCCAACAATCCCCATCACGCCAGATAATACTGGTGGTGCAGGAATTGGCAGTTTTATTGCGGAAAATAATACTCCGACGATAAAACCAGCAAATACAGCTAACAAAACTTCACTCATAATCATTGTCCATCTTATTTAACTTCGTTGAACAGTATAGTAGGAAGTTTGATCGGCGTTACGTTAGTAATGAACGCAAACGGTTTGCATCTCAAAAAAAAGTGATATTCAGCAAACCATGAGTAGAAAGAAAAAAACGCTCTAGTGAATCTCACTAGAGCGTTTAATTACTTTGTTTCTAATTGCTTAGAAAGAAAGGAAGAAGCCAGCGATAGTCGCCGCCATTAGGTTTGAAAGCGTACCAGCAATAACCGCTTTAATACCCATGCGAGCGATATCAGCACGACGTTTAGGAGCAATACCACCTAAGCCGCCTAATAGGATTGCAATAGAAGAAAGGTTAGCAAATCCACACAATGCGAATGAGATAATTGCTTTCGTCTTCTCACTTAGAATAACCGGAGCAGCATCACCTAGGTAAGGTGCGAAGTTAGCGTAAGCAACGAATTCGTTTGCTACCGTCTTCATACCAATGAACTCACCAGCAACTTGTGCTTCGTTCCATGGAACACCGATTAGGAATGCAAGTGGTGCAAACAACCAACCTAAGATCATTTCTAGAGTTAGATGTTCAAAACCGAACCAGCCACCAACGCCAGCTAGAAGGCCGTTGATAAGAGCAATAAGGCCGATGAAAGCGATAAGCATAGCACCAACGTTTAGCGCAAGGCTTAGACCCGCAGATGCGCCAGTTGCAGCAGCATCAATAACGTTAGCTGGTTTATCTTCACCTTCTTCTAAGGTGTCAGGAAGTTGATCAATTGGCTCATCTGTTTCAGGCTTCATGATCTTCGCGAACAATAGACCACCAGGAGCGGCCATGAATGACGCAGCAACTAGGTACTCAATTGGCACGCCCATTGATGCGTAACCCGCTAGTACACCACCTGCAATAGAAGCTAAACCACCACACATGATGGCAAATAGTTCTGACTGAGTCATGCGCGGTACAAAAGGACGAACCACTAAAGGTGCTTCCGTTTGACCAACAAAGATGTTTGCAGCTGCAGACATTGATTCTGCGCGAGAAGTACCTAGCGCCTTTTGTAGACCACCACCAAGGATGCGGATAACCCACTGCATAACACCTAAGTAGTAAAGTACTGAGATTAATGCAGAGAAGAAAATCAGCGTTGGCAGTACTTGGAATGCAAAGATAAATCCAATGCCATCAACAGAAAAGTTAACTAAGCTACCGAATAGAAAGCTAGAACCATCAGCACCATAGCCAATAACACTAGAAACACCATCTGAAATACTTTTCAGAAGATCTTTACCCCAAGGTACGTAAAGTACAAATGCACCCAATATAAACTGAATAGCAAAAGCACCCGCTACTGTACGAATATTAATTGCTTTACGGTTATCTGATAGTAGTACTGCGATAAGAATCAGTACCAGCATACCTACTATGCTCATAAACAGGCTCATAGTTTATGGCTTCCTTATTTTAAAATGTTTAAAAAAAAGTGTAAAAAATATTTATAACGGCGCGGATTATACCGTCCATTTCACAGCAAAACTAGTTACTGTTCACGTTTAAGGTAAAAATCAATGCAAACCACCAATTTATTAGTGATAAACTTCACATTAAATAGCTAAAAAGCATATTTTATATGGAAAAACACCATTATCGCTGAAACAAGCTAACACTATTTTTCCATATACTGTCAGCCAGTATAGAAGTACTTTCTTCCCTTAGTAAAACTAACTGATTAAATATTTTAGGTAAGAAATGAGGAGAGTTTGGTTGTTGAGAACCCCCAAAGATCCTCATGTCGGGCGCATCAGTTTCTAATACAATACAATCTAAAGGTATCTTTGCTATTGCTTCACGCGTTTTTTGTGCTGTCGGCCAAGTAATTACCCCCCCAACTCCTATTTTTAAGCCGAGATCTATCAGTGATTTTGCTTGTTGATAGTTCCCACTAAAAGCATGAACCACACCAAGATTATCTCTGCTTCTCATTTTTAAAGAGGCGTACACATTGTGATGCTGATGAACGGAATGGATCACTAAAGGCAGTTGTAACTGTTCGGCCAATTCTATTTGAAAATGAAAGGCCGATAACTGAGTCGCAATAGGTACATCAATCCGCTTATCCAAACCACATTCGCCAATGGCAGAAAGTTGAGTTTGATTTTGCACCGCTAAGGTACGCAAATCGTTCAAACTCTGTTGCAAAATATTCTTTTCAATCAGTGGCTGTAAAAAGCACGGGTGAATACCCAGTCCGACTTGGTGACTTTGGCGTTGTTTCAATTGCAGCACGGCTTGCCAGTTTTCAGGCCCTACGCTTGGCACAAAGAAACGTAGAATCTCATGTTGAGAAAACAACTTCCTGTATGCTTGAGAATTTGAGGAAAATTCAGGAAAGTCTAAATGACAGTGTGTGTCAAACCACATAAACGGCATTCCTCATTCTCAAACCTCGGCTCTTTTCCAATGAATATAGCGCATAGTCTATCGACATAGGTGACCCCCAGAGAGATATTTAATGATCCATCGCCCTATTTTAAGTCGCATATAGACATCGCCTAGTTAATATCTATTTGAATTAATAATAAAGTTAGCTCTTCCTCAGACTATCTACAAGCAAGCTTATTTGCTCAAATAAAACAAATACCTACCAATAGACCATAAAAAACCCTTTCATGAACAATCGTTCATTATAAATTTGATTAATATGAGAACCCTAGCTCAGTTTATTGTAGAAAAAACGACCTAAACCCATAATTCATCTCATCGCCAGGAGGCATTTAACAATAAGGATTCGTTTACTCACACTATGAGATTTACGCCAATATGAAAGCAAGCATTTTAGCTATAACCATTTCTGCCACTCTTTCTGCTACAGCATTTGCATCAACTAACCAAGTTGATGTGCAAGCCGCAAACAGTGCGACTAGCCAACTTATCGGTCAGCAAATGCAGGACATTGATTCATCAATTCAAACTCAGCTCAATGATAAACATGCAAACGCTCAAACTGGTAAAATCGCAATCATAGATGATGTGGTATACGAAAAAGAGCCTAATGGTACTTGGGCTGCTGTCGGTACAGCCTCTGCAGCCGTTGTCGCTGGACTATTATCTGGAAGCTCAAGCACCTCTGATGCAAACGACGATCCGATACCTTCTTTGCCAATACATATGGACCCGAATAACGATCTTCCAGAATATGGAGATGATCGTCCAGAACTCGATCCTACTCAACCAGATAACACTCTACCGGAGTATGGTGACGACCGCCCAGAGTTAGATCCAACAAAACCGGGCTACAACGGCATTGAATTTGACCGTGTCAGTGACACTGTTATTAACGTAACTAAGAAT
>NZ_BATM01000048.1 GCF_000467185.1 Vibrio ezurae NBRC 102218 | reverse complement strand
GTTCTCGAGCATTTTTCCTTCGCTAGTTCTGCTCACTTACTTAGTGTGATTGGTATAATATCAATCGTTATCATTCTTTGTGATACAAAATGCCAAGCGTAAGCTTGGCAT
This sequence comes from Vibrio ezurae NBRC 102218, assembly GCF_000467185.1. Lineage (GTDB taxonomy): Bacteria > Pseudomonadota > Gammaproteobacteria > Enterobacterales > Vibrionaceae > Vibrio > Vibrio ezurae. Next base: position 36,013 of record NZ_BATM01000048.1, on the reverse strand, counting down.
TTTGTATGGATACTGCCTGATAACATCAATTGCAGTACAAGGTATTCCGTTCAAAAAAGTTAAGCGATTCGGTCTTTTTCCCAAGCTGCTACTTTCTCAGCACGTTGTGCCTCTTTCGCTTCGCGACGTTTACGTGCATCACAAGGTTCAGGGCAACTGCACACTTTATCAATGCCCATTGCATCCAAGCCACCACAGCTTCCTTTTACTACTTTCTTTTGGATAATGTAGCCTATGGACATCAATACGATGAAGCCAAGGAAAATACCAAAAGTCACTAAGAACGTTGTCATAGCTCAACCTTACTTATTTAAATACTGAGCAAAGGCATCCGAATACACCTCTTTAAACCCATCTTCGGTTTTTATAACCATAAACACCGCTAGACCGTTTTGATTGGCTACTCGAATACCTTCTTTCTCTCCTAGCACCATCAAGCCAGTCGCTAGACCATCGGCTGTCATGCAAGAAGGATGAATTGCTGTTACAGAGACTACCTTGTGTGCAATCGGTTTTCCAGTTTTTGGATTGATGATGTGTGAATAACGAATGCCATCACGTTCAAAATAATTGCGGTAATCACCCGATGTTGCCATCGCCATATTGCCTGGTTGAATAATCAGTTCAACTTCTCTGACATCTACAGTGGGTTTTTCAATGGCGATTCGCCAAGGGATCCCTTGATTGTTCTGTCCTTTCGATCTTAACTCACCACCGACTTCAACTAGATAACGTTGAATGCCGAGTGATTCAAGATAATTCGCTACCACATCCACGCCCCAACCTTTGGCTATCGTGGAGAGATCAACGTACAGATCTGGTAAGTCTTTTGCTAAGCCTTGGTCAGTTAAAGAAAGGTGTTCAATACCTATCATTTTACGACGCGCTGCTAATTCTTCATCAGTTGGCACGGTATCAGGGCGAGCTTCTGGGCCAAATCCCCAAAGATTCACCAAAGGACCAACGGTAACGTCAAGCGCACCTTCAGTGAGTTTGTTTAAACGAATTGATTCGCGCACTACCGTTTCCATATCTTTAGATAATGGGAAAGGCTGCGTTTTTTTATATTGGTTAAATTGGCTTAATTCAGATTTAGGGCGATAGGTCGACATTTGGTCGTTGACCTTCTCTAGCAGTTCATCAATTTTGCTCTGCATCGCTTCCGAATCAGCCACTTTACTATCAGCGATATATTTAATGTGATAGGTCGTACCCATCGTTTTACCCGCCAATGCAACTTGCTCTGGCGCTTGCTCACAGCCACTTAGCACCACTACTGAAACCAGTATTGCTGTTAGCCATTTTGAACCTTGAATAAGATGATTTGCAAACTTCATCTTGTTTTCCTTATACCAATACAGGGCAAGCCTACTATCGCGATAGACGATAAAACAAAATGGCTGACTCAAAGAGCCAGCCATTGTTTTATCTGATTACGGCTTAGCCACCGAAGTCATCAAGTAGGATGTTTTCATCCTCTACACCTAGGTCTTTTAGCATGCCGATTACAGCTGCATTCATCATAGGTGGACCACACATGTAGTACTCACAATCTTCTGGAGCTTCGTGATCCTTCAGATAGTTTTCGTACAATACGTTGTGTATGAAGCCTGTGTAGCCATCCCAGTTATCCTCTGGAAGAGGATCAGATAACGCACAATGCCATACAAAGTTGTCGTTTTCTTCGGCTAGTTTATCGAAATCTTCAATGTAGAACATTTCACGTTTCGAACGAGCACCATACCAGAACGTCATCTTACGCTTAGATTGCAAACGTAGCAGCTGATCAAAGATATGAGAGCGCATTGGAGCCATACCGGCACCACCACCAACAAACACCATTTCGTTATCAGTATCTTTAGCGAAGAACTCACCAAATGGACCTGAAATAGTACACTTGTCGCCTGCTTTTAGAGACCAAATGTACGAAGACATAATGCCCGGTGGAACGTCAGGATTATTAGGCGGCGGCGTAGCAATACGCACGTTCAGCTTAATAAGGCCTTTTTCTTCTGGATAAGAAGCCATTGAGTATGCACGGATAGACTCTTCTTTTACGATAGATTCGTAACGGAATAGATTGAATTTATCCCAATCTTCACGGTACTCATCTGGAATATCAAAGTCAGCATATTTAATGTGATGAGGTTCAGCTTCAATCTGAATGTAACCACCCGCACGGAACGGTACTTCTTCACCATCAGGAATTTGCAGTACAAGCTCTTTGATGAAAGTCGCTTCGTTGTCATTAGAAAGAACCGTACATTCCCACTTTTTAACACCGAAGATCTCTTCAGGAAGTTCGATTTCCATGTCAGTTTTTATAGCAACCTGACAGGCTAAACGCTCACCTTCACGTGCTTCACCTTTACTAATATGGTCAAGCTCAGTTGGTAAGATATCACCACCACCGGATTTCACTTTAACGCGACACTGACCACAAGAGCCACCGCCACCACAAGCTGACGATACAAAGATACCGTTGCCTGCAAGTGCACTCAGCAGTTTGTCACCCGGAGAAACGGTAAAACCTTTCTCTGGATCACCATTAACTAAAATATTGACGTCACCCGTTGGTACCAGCTTAGATTTAGCGAATAAAATCACTAGCACTAACACCAATACAATCAGAGTAAACATCACAACGCCAAGAACGATCGTATTCATTGACTAATCCTTATAATTTACTCTTACAGTTGAACACCGGAGAAAGACATAAAGCCCAACGCCATTAGGCCTACAGTGATGAACGTAATACCAAGGCCGCGTAGACCTGGAGGTACATCAGAGTACTTCATCTTTTCACGTAGACCTGCAAGAGCAACGATTGCTAGCATCCAACCTACGCCAGAACCAAAGCCATACACGACCGATTCAGCAAAGTTGTAGTCACGCTGTACCATGAAAGATACGCCACCGAAAATTGCACAGTTCACCGTAATCAACGGTAGGAAAATACCTAGCGCGTTGTACAAAGGTGGGAAGAAGCGGTCTAATACCATTTCCAAAATCTGTACTAGAGCTGCGATAACACCGATGAAGGTAATGAAGTTAAGGAAACTTAAATCCACACCCGAGACTAACGCATTCTCTTTCAACACTAGGTTGTACAGTAAGTTGTTCACAGGAACAGCGATGGTTAATACCACCACTACTGCAACACCAAGACCGAAAGAGGTTTTCACCTTCTTAGATACAGCAAGGAATGTACACATGCCCAAGAAGAAGGATAATGCTAGGTTTTCGATGAAAATCGATTTAACCAGCAAGCTAATATAATGTTCCATCGTGCTACTACTCCTTCGCTTCTATTTGTTCAGGCTTGAAGATACGAATCACCCAAATCATGAAGCCAATCAAGAAGAATGCAGACGGCGCAAGCAAGAACATACCGTTAGGCTGATACCAACCACCGTCAGACACTAGAGGAAGTACTTCCATACCAAACAATTTGCCAGAACCAATCAGTTCACGGAAAAATGCCACAGTAATCAGTACGAAACCATAACCTAAACCATTACCGATACCATCAAGTAGCGATGGGATTGGCGCAGATTTCATTGCGTATGCTTCCGCACGCCCCATTACGATACAGTTCGTAATGATCAAGCCAACGAATACCGATAGCTGTTTAGAGATATCGTAAAGGTAAGCTTTTAGGATTTGGTCTACCACGATAACCAACGAAGCGATAATCGCCATCTGTACGATGATACGTACGCTGTTGGGAATGTGATTACGAATAACAGACACGAAGAAGTTAGACAAAGCAGTAACAAAAATTACCGCCAACGTCATAACAAATGCTGTTTCAAGCTTAGTGGTTACCGCAAGCGCGGAACAGACACCAAGAACCTGCAAAGCAATTGGGTTGTTATCTAAAACAGGAGCCCAAAGGTTTTGCTTCACTTCTTTAGACATAGCCATTAGTTCAGCTCTCCTTCGCGTACTTTAGCAAGGAATGGTCCGAAGCCCATATCGCCTAACCAGAAATCAAAAGTGTGTTGTACGCCGTTACCCGTCAAAGTTGCGCCAGAAAGGCCATCAACACCGTGAATGTCATCCGCAGCTGCGCCGCCTTTAACAATCTTCAATGCCGGCTTAAAGTTGTCATCAAAAAGCTGCTTGCCTTCAAATTGACCTACCCAGTTCGGGTTTTCTACTTCACCACCAAGTCCAGGAGTTTCACCTTGCTCGTAGTAAGTAATGCCCGAAACAGTATTGCCGTCCATTTCAACTGCAACAAAAGCGTACATCATTGACCAAAGACCTGTGCCGTGGATAGGGATAATCACTTTTGAATAGTGGTCACCCTCTTTAACTAGGTACACTGTACCTACGTTTGCACGACGAATGATTTTAGCTGTGTCATCTGCTGGATCTAAACGAATAGACTGAGCAGGATCTTTTGCCGCTGCTCGTTGATCGTATGCCGCAGCATCACCTTCAACAAACTCACCGGTTTTAAGGTCAACTAAACGAGGTTCAATGTAATTGCCAAACAACTCTTGAACGGAACCCTGCTCAGCGATCTTCGCAACTTCTACAATTTTTGTTTGCTTATCTAGCACCGCATTGGCTTGTTGCTTATCACGTAGCCCTACCGCTGCTGTCGAAACAACAACAGAACAAATCAGGCTTAAACCAATAACGACACCTAGCGTCTTTTTAATGCTATCGTTTTTATTTGCCATAGCGTGCTAGTCTCCGCTTAATGTTCTTCTCGATAACAACGTGATCGAATAGTGGCGCGAACAGGTTCGCAAATAGAATCGCCAGCATCATACCCTCTGGGTATGCCGGGTTAACGACTCGAATCAACACACACATCAAACCAATTAAAATACCGTACCACCACTTACCTTTGTTGGTAAAAGAGGCTGAGACTGGGTCGGTTGCCATGAAGAACATACCAAAAGCAAAACCACCCAAAACAAGGTGCCAGTGCCACGGCATACTGAACATTGCATTGGTATCAGAACCAATAAGATTGAATAGAGTCGCAGTTGCGATCATACCAATCATTACACCCGCAATAATGCGCCAAGATGCAATTCCCATGTACACGATCATCAGTGCACCTAGCATCAAGAATAAGGTTGAAACCTCACCGATAGAGCCTGGGATATTACCGATAAATGCGTCCATCCAAGTAATGGATTGACCCGTTACATTATTGATTAGGTTAGAGTTACCACCTTGTGCCCACTGGCTAAGTGCAGTTGCACCAGAGAAACCATCAGCAGCAGTCCAAACTAAATCACCTGAGATTTGTGCAGGGTATGCAAAGAACAAAAATGCACGACCCGCTAATGCAGGGTTTAGGAAGTTACGACCAGTACCACCAAAAATTTCTTTTGCGACCACAACACCGAAGGTAATACCTAATGCTGCTTGCCATAGAGGCAGTGTCGGCGGAACAATCAGTGCAAATAGAATAGAGGTAACAAAGAAGCCTTCATTCACTTCGTGTTTACGCACGATACAAAACAGAACTTCCCAGAAACCACCCACAATAAAGACGGTAGCGTAGATAGGTAAGAAATACGTTGCACCAAGCAACATCTTACTGCCCCAGCCAGCATCAGCACTGATGCTGCCACCTAACATTTCTGTTAACCAGTAGTGCCAGTTACCTGAAACCAACGTCGCTAAATCGGCACCTGAATGTAAAAAGGTCAGCGCTGTGATTGCCTGGTTACCCGTATTGTACATCCCCCAGAACATCGCAGGAAAAACCGCAAACCACACCATAATCATGATGCGTTTTAAATCGACACTATCACGAACGTGTGACTTGGTTTTTGTTACCGTACCCGGTGTATAAAAGAGCGTTGCAGCTGCTTCATAAAGAGGGTACCACTTTTCCCATTTACCATTGGCTTCGAAATGCGGTTCGATATCCTCAATAAATTTCTTCAACATGACTTAACCTTCCTTCTCGATAGTGTCTAGACACTCACGAAGTAATTCACCAAACTCATATTTGCCAGAACAAACATAAGTACAAAGGGCGATGTCTTCTTCGGATAGTTCTAACACACCTAAGCGTTGCGCACTGTCTACATCTCCAGCACACAAATCGCGCAGAAGCAGCGTCGGTTCAATATCTAATGGCATAACTTTTTCGTAACTGCCGATTGGAACCATCGCACGCTCACCGCCATTTAGCGATGTCGTTAAGTTGAACAGTTGGCCTTTAAATAGATGACCAAGGAATGAACGTGTTACAGAGAACTTGTTTTTACCAGGCATTGCCCAGCCAAATAGCTCTTTATCTCTGCCTTCGCGCAATGCAGAGACCTGCACATGGTAGCGACCAAGGAAAGCATGAGAACCCGTAGCATGTGTTCCCCAAAGAACCGAACCTGAGATGATACGAACCTCTCCTGGCATCAATTCTTTATCCACTAACTCAGGAAGGTATGCGCCGAGCGTAGTGCGAACCAGACGAGGGTTGCTCACTACAGGACCGCCTAAAGCAACCACACGATCTGTATAGATCTCACCCGTTAAAAATAACTTACCGAACGCAATCACATCTTGGTAATTGATGCTCCAAGCGACATGCTGCTCGTTGACGGGGTACAAAAAGTGCATATGAGTGCCCACAAGACCCGCAGGGTGTGGACCAGAAAAGACATGCTCTTCTACATTGCTTTGCTCTGAGCGAGGAAGGGAACCGCCGCTTTTACAGACATAAACCTTACCATTAGTCAGTACTGACAAAAGATCTAAGCCTGCGACAAACGCTTCATCCTGATCATTAATAATAACGTCTGGATTCCCTGCTAATGGGTTAGTATCTATTGCTGTAACGAAGATGGCATCAGTCGAAGAATCGACTGCAGGAACCTTACTGAACGGACGAGTTTTTAAAGCGGTCCACGAACCAGAATCAACCAGTTGTTTGCGAATAACATTCGCATCTAACTTAGCCAGTTCTTGTTGTTCATATTTATCAAAGGTGATTTGCTCGTCACCAGCTGTTTCAATAACAACTGATTGCAAAACACGCTTTGCACCACGGTTAACTTGCGTAACCGTTCCACTTTGAGGTGCAGTAAAGACCACGCCAGGGTTCTTTTTATCAGCAAAAAGAACCTGCCCTTTCTTTACTACGTCCCCTTCGCGAACATGCATTGTTGGTCGCATGCCCACGTACTCTTCGCCCAGCAAGGCGACTTTTGAAACGGGATTCCCGTCATTAATCACCTGGGTAGGAGTACCTGATATAGGCAGGTCCAAACCCTTTTTAATTGTAATCATACGCACTTGCACTATTTTAATGAAAAAGACTTTCGTAACAAAAGCACTCTCTATTTATGCTCTTGTTTGTAACAGATAGGTCAGATTCTCTAACATATCCTTGTTAACGACCAAATAACCCTTTAATTGAGTCTTTAAGGGTTCGCAATTCTAACATTAACGCTGGTGTACATTCCATGAAGACCTGTGATGATTAGCAAGAAATTACAAACTTCTAGCGATAAGCGCCATTTAAATTGATCTAAAACACGGCAATAACAGTAATTTTATGGTCACAAGGTTAAATTGTGAACAATTAGTAAAATGTAATAATTTTTAACATTGTACTGTCAATCTATAGATATTGCTCCCTTTAGTGTCCTCCCCCCATACAATCTGGTGAGCTAGGGAACGTTTGTTGTTTCCATTCTTCTTTTGTCAGCGTATGCATTGAAAGTGCATGTAGCCCATCGCCGAATTCGTCACTTAATGCTTCGTTTACTAAGCGGTGGCGAGCCACCAATCTAAGACCGCAAAATTTATCACTGACAATAATGACCTTAAAATGGCTTTCTGAACCTTCTGGCACATTGTGTTTGTAGCTCTCATTGATGACTTGTAAGTGGTGCGGAGAGAAGTAAAAGTCCAGTTTTTTTTCTATTTGCTGCTGTCGCATGCGATTTCTCTATGTTGATACGTATAGGAAGACAAAGCATAAACTTATAGTGCTTTTCCGTTCCTGTACAATTTACTACGAAAGACAAAACAAATTAAACTTGAGCACTGCTTGTATTCTAAAACAGAACAATAAGTTAATTCGCAAAAATAGCGCTAATTTGCGACAATAGACAAAGTTTAGGATCACCTTTTTAACATTTATAATCATGAAAACAGAGCTCGTACTGCACGACCAACAATTTACTCTTCATCGATTCCCTAAAAGAGCGAATGAAACACTTCAAGCTTGGGATGCAGGCGATGAATACATCATCAATCACTTCACAGAGACACCACTAACGTCTGGCTCTAAAGTTTTAATTTTAAATGATAATTTTGGCGCTTTGAGCTGTTGGTTTTCACGTGAACACCAAGTGTTCTTACAAACAGACTCATTAATTAGTCAAAAAGGAGCCCAGCAAAACCTGCAACACAATCAGTGCAACAGCATCACTTTTCTGCGTTCAACTGACGCTATCCCAAGTGATATAGATGTTGTCATAATGCAACTTCCTAAAAGCAATCGATTCTTAACATGGCAATTGCATCAAATTAAAACGCACTTAAATCCTAGTACTCCAGTGGTTGCAGTCAACAAAGCCAATGCAATTCATACTTCTACCCTTAAGTTATTTGAAAAATACCTTGGCGAAACGACAACGTCTCTGGCTTGGAAAAAACACCGATTGGTGTTCAGTCAGGTAGGGACTCAAGAGACCGCGACTGTAGAACAGAAAACCAACTGGACAGTGCCAGAGCACAATATGCAACTGAGCAACTTAGCCAACGTCTATTCTGGAGAAAGCCTTGATTTGGGGGCTCGCTTTATATTAGAACATCTGCCACAAGGCTCTAAGCAGACCAAGATCATCGACCTTGGTTGCGGAAATGGTGTGTTATCCATCAAATTAGGTCGAAATAACCCTTACTCGCAGATTACTAGCGTTGATGAAAGTTTTATGGCGGTAGAGTCGGCACGCATAAATGTCACCAACAACGTAGACAACCCTGAGCGATATACCTTTACTGCTAATAATTGCCTTGATGGTTTTGAAAAAGAGCACTACGACTTGGTCGTGTGCAATCCACCATTTCATCAACAAAACACCGTGACAGACCACATTGCATGGCAAATGTTTCGCGATGCTCATCACGCTCTAGAAGCAGCTGGAGAGTTATTAGTCGTGGGTAATGGTCACTTAGGCTATTTAGCAAAATTGACTCGCTTGTTTGGGAAAGGCCAAGTCAGTATCGTCGCCAGCAATAAAAAGTTTGTGATTCTTTCTGCAAAGAAAGCTTCTTAAAAATCAATCAACTAAACACTAGAGTCGCGTTGCTTATGCTACTCTCGGTAAAGTCGTTTATTTTTCACTATGTTATTAAGGGAACTCTCAATGAAACATTTGCTGATTATTGTTTTTTCAGCCCTAATATTGGGCGGTTGCGCAAGCCCAACTGACCAACAACTGAATTTCAACCCTCAAGCTGACAGCAATCAAGTGACGATCAAGGAGCAAAAAACCTTGGCCCTCACCACCACTGACGTGCGTACAGCTCAATACTTAGCATTGGTGACAAAAGGCGAAGATAAGGCGATGCCAATCCACGCCAAGCAAAATGCAAGAGTTGCCTTAAACAAGGCCATGCAATCTGTCTTGCAATCACAGGGCTTTGTCATTGTGAACAAAAGCGATAACAGTGTGGACGTTGAGCTGCAAGAAGCTTTAGTGCGTGTAAAGTCATCCACTTTTAGTAACCAAATGGACGCTAAAGTTACGTTAAAAGTCACCGCTGAAACCCCTGCTGGGAAATTTGTAAAAACCTACTCAGGTAGCGCAAAAGGCGACAACTCAATGGGTGCCTCTAACGAACAAATCGAACATATGCTTAATCACGTGTCTAAACTCGTGTTAAATGACATAGCCAACGACGTAGAACTTATTAACTACATGCAGGAGAAATTTCAATGAGCCGCCTACTACTTGTCATCTGTGCCCTATTTAGTGCATCCGTATTCGCCAACACCAAAGTGATTTTTGAAACGACTTTAGGTAACTTCACGATTCAACTTAATGAAGACAAGGCGCCAATCAGTAGTGCTAACTTCCTGCGTTATGTCAAAGACGGCAGCTATGAAGGCACTATTTTCCATCGCGTTATTCCAGGGTTTATGGCTCAAGGTGGTGGTTTTAATGAAGATATGACGCAAATTCAAACCTACGGGCCGATTAAAAACGAAGCAAGTAACGGCCTACCGAATAAAGTCGGTAGTGTAGCAATGGCGCGCACGAATAACCCTGATTCAGCAACACGTCAGTTTTTCATAAACTATTCGGACAATGCCTTCTTAAACTATTCATCGTCTAACCCAGGCTATGCTGTATTTGGTCAAGTGGTTGATGGCTATGACGTTGTGCAAAAAATGGCGAGTGTGCCAACCAAAAGTAATGGTTTTATGAAAGATATCCCAGCAACACCTATCGTTGTCACAAAAGTGACAATTCAAAAATAAAACTCCTCTATAGTGACCCAAAGATAAACGCAGAGCAGCTGGCTCTGCGTTAGGTGTGAGGAAAAGGAAATAAAATGACGGATAAGATGTCTTGGGCTGAGACCTTTAAAAGTTACCTTGATAAGCGCTTACTTTGGGTGTTCATGCTAGGTTGCTCAAGTGGTTTTCCTTGGGTGCTGATTGGCTCTAACATGTCTGGTTGGCTAAAGGATGCCGGACTCAGTCGCGCAGCTATCGGCTACTTTGGCTCTGTGTTTGTCGTCTACGCCATCAATTTTATGTGGGCACCTTTGGTTGATAGAGTCAAACTGCCTATCCTGCATCGCCTATTAGGTCAGCGTCGCTCTTGGATCTTCTTATGCCAAGCTATTATGTTGGTGTGTACACTGGCAATTTCTGGTGTTGATCCGGCAAAAAGCCTCATGTTCACCTCTATGCTTGCCCTAGGTATCGCGATTGCCTCCTCCACTCAAGATGTCGCCATCGATGCCTACCGCATTGATAGTTTTTCTAAAAGTGAAGCGTCTAAATTACCTCAAGCTTCAGCGATGGCCGTCGTAGGATGGTGGACAGGCTATTCCCTTCCCGGTTACTTAGCCTTTGTGAATGCCGACAGTATCGGCTGGAACGGTGTTTATTTAGGTATGACCGCCATTGTGGCACTGCTTATGGTGTTCACGGTACTCACCAAAGAGCCTAAAACTGCGCGTAGCCAACTGCAATCGGAAGCTGAACAACGTCATAGCCAAGTCGTTGGCTCGCCTGTCGTAGCATGGTTTAGCGTGACATTAATTGAACCCTTTGCCGACTTTTTCCGACGTAATGGCGTGCGTGTTGCCATCACCTTATTATTGTTCGTGTTCCTATTTAAAATTGGTGAAGCCTTCCTTGGTCGTATGTCGATTCCTTTCTACAAAGAAATTGGCTTTAGCAACGAGCAAATTGGTGACTACTCCAAGTTGATCGGTTGGGGCGCGACGATTCTGTTCACCTTTATTGGCAGCATGTTTAACGTTAAGTTTGGCATAGTCAAAGGCTTAATGATTGGCGGTGTGGCAATGGCATCCAGCAATCTCATGTTTGCTTGGATTGCTCAGTCAGGTCCGAATGAAACATTATTTTTAGCCACTATCATTGTTGACAACTTTACCACGGCATTTTCAACGGTCGCCTTTGTGTCGTTTTTAACCGTCCTGACCGGGCAAGCATTTTCGGCTACCCAATATGCTCTACTTGCCTCGTTGGGTAACTTAGGCCGAACAACGTTAGCTTCTTTTAGTGGTGAATTGGTGGATTACCTAAATGATTGGTCTATGTTCTTTATCATTACCGCAGCAATGGTCATTCCTAGCTTAATTATGCTTTATTCCTTACGAGGCTATTTCAACAAAGTATTGGAAAAAGCGCGCTTACGTGGCCTTGAGGATGAACAACAGCACAAAGAATCGAATTCAGCCTAACGATATCACAGCCTAAATCACCGACATAAAAATAGGCTACACCATCATTGATGGGTAGCCTATTTTACTGAATGTCATCAAGCTATGGGTACATACCGCGTCCAAAGCGATTAAATAGACGAGCGGCTCCTTGAGTAAAGACCATAGTGTCACTTAGCAAGGTCAAACATAAACAATCCTGCCCTTCTTCGGTGCAAGGAGCATGCTTTACCGAAGCATCGGCCACAGTGTAATCCCCCTTGTTATATAGCCCAGCCTCATCATGAAACTGACCATGCAATACTAAAGTGGTTTCTACGCCCTTGTGCGTGTGCTGAGGAACCTGTACTCCTCCGCTAATATACAACAAGCTCAATCGCTGTTGCTCTCCAATATCTAACTGAGCGGTGTATACCTTTCCGGCATAGCTTTTCCACTCGCCTAACCGTTGGCTTAAGTTGCGCAAAGAGTGAGGCAAAATAAATTGCTTGCCATTGACCTCAATGTTCACTGCCTGTCTAACCGGATTAACGCTCGGTTTCTTATCTAGCGACACAATATCATTAAACATGGCTTCCATTGCAGCAGCCTCTAAGTCCACCTCTGGTATCTGCTCAGTAAAAGACTGAGAAGCAACAGCTTCATACTCTTGAACTTTACTGCGGCAATGAGGACACATCTCAAGGTGTGCGGCAACAGTGACACCATTACACGCATCAATGCTACCACTGGCATAGGCTTGCAGTAATTCGTTACTTGGATGATGTTTCATACTTGTTCCGCCCTTATCGTATCCTTTAGTTTCTCCACCGCTAGCCTCAACCGAGACTTCACGGTGCCGAGAGGAATATCAAATTTATCTGCGACATCCTGGTGAGGCAACTCATCCAAATAGATCGCTTTAATGACTTCTTTTTGTTTGGTTGGCAAAGTATCCAGATAGCGAACGATCTGTTCTCGCAGCATATCTCTTTCTGGTGAGTACTGGTCAACTAAATCCGGTGGACAGTAATCATCAGGCCAGATGTCATCGGCATGAATATGTAATTCCCTGCCTTTTTGTTTTCTAAGCAAATCAAAACAAAGGTTACGAGCAATGGTGTAGATCCATGTCGACAATGCGCTCTTATTACCATCAAATAAATGTGATTTTTGCCATACCGCCGCTAAGGTGTCTTGTACTAACTCCATAGCCACTTGCTCATTCTGCATATGCTTATAAGCAAACTGTTTAAGTCGAGGAGAAAAATGTTTAAACACAACAGCAAACGCAGCTTTATCACCGCGTTGCACCTTGGTCATACATTCATTCCACTCAGCCCGACTCGGGGTGGAGAGCTTGGTTAACGATTCCATGGTTCACCTTTGATAATGAGAGAGAATCACCCTCTTCGTGTATTTGAGAACTTCGCAACGCGATACGTCACACCGTCCTCTCACCCTCTTTCTATCTCTTTACGTCAATCCATTTAAAAACGATCACTATCGATTCAATTAAGTATATGACAGCCTTTAGCAAAGGGCTGAAAGAGTCACTATCAAGCATGGATAGCTTGGCAAAGAAACTTTACGGCTTCTTGGCAATCAGCTTGAGAGATCAAGTGCTCAAATTGCTCTTGCTGCATAGGTAATAATTCTAACCAACGCTGACTTACCCACGTTGCATCGTCGAAAAAACAATGTGCATAGAGTTTTTTTATCTCGGGAAATCGTTCGTACACTCTTCGCAGTTGCTCACTGATATAAATATTGTCTTGAGTCAGTTGCTGACTTTGCCAGTTATGTAAATATTCAATATCTCCACAACGCAAACCGTCAAACTCTCGCCAAATCTGCCGCACCCTAAATCGCTGTGTCCCCATAATTGTAATCCCCAGAAATCCATCGCTTAGCATGTCAAAATCCACAATTTTAGCGAGTGTGCCGACTTGAGAAATATTGTTTGCTGCACGCGTACGTCCTTCGTTGATAACACAGATGCCAAAGCCTTCATCAGCACGACAACAATCGCTGATCATACGTTTGTAGCGAGGCTCGAAGATTCTCAAATTCATTTTCCCTTCAGGCAACACCATAGAACTTAAAGGAAATAACTTTATACAGGGCATAGTTTACTCTCTGGTTTTATCTTCTAAACTAATACGAAGCAGAGCTAAATTAGATCAAATGCAATAAAAAACAGGCAAATAGAAAAAGTTCCATTAAAAATACGAAATGAATAATAAACGGCCATGATTTTCATATAAACGTGATCTCGATCACTATTTAATGTCACTTTTCTGCCTTGCAGTACTTTTATTTGTGCAGAAGATCTCTATTATTCTGTCAAAGGAAACCCACGCTATGGAATAGCAAAATCCATTTACCGCACACTTTTTTAGAGTACCCATTATTATGCGTAAATCACTTTTAACTCTTGGCCTACTAGCGGCTACTTCAGCTCCAGTTCTTGCGGCTGATTACACAGACGGTGACATCCACAAGAACGACTATAAGTGGATGCAATTCAACTTAATGGGCGCGTTTGACGAAAAGCCAGGTAATTCAAGCCATGACTACCTAGAAATGGAATTTGGCGGTCGCTCTGGGATCTTCGATCTTTATGGCTACGTTGATGTATTCAACCTTCTATCTAGCCCTAGCTCAGATAAAGCCGATGCCGATGCAAAAATGTTTATGAAATTTGCTCCGCGTATGTCTTTGGATGCACTGACTCATAAAGATCTATCATTTGGTCCAGTACAAGAGTTGTACGTTGCTTCAGAAATCACTTGGGATGGTGTAAGAACTAACGCTGCTAAAGGCACTTACGGTGTAAACCAACAAAAAATCGGTCTTGGTTCTGATGTAATGGTGCCTTGGCTTGGTAAAATTGGCCTAAACTTCTACGGCAACTACGATTCTAACCATAAAGATTGGAACGGTTACCAAGTGTCAACCAACTGGTTTAAACCTTTCTTCTTCTTTGAAAATGGTTCATTCCTTTCATACCAAGGTTACATCGATTACCAATTTGGCATGAAAGAGAAATACTCAGAAGCAAGCAACGGCGGCGCAATGTTCAACGGACTATACTGGCACTCTGAGCGTTACGCCGTGGGTTACGGTCTTAAACTTTACAAAGACATATACGGCATCAAAGATTCAAGCGCACTTGAATCATCAGGTGTAAGCCACTATGTTGCTGTCACTTACAAGTTCTAATAGAACTTAAAGTTGTAAAAAAGGCGCTTTTAGCGCCTTTTTTAGTGCCGTGAATTCGCCAATAAATGCATTTCCGAGTATCCTAGCCATGAATTTGTGTCCTTGGTTCTTATCTGTGTATTTCCCCCTTAAAATACACATGACAATGGGCATTTAAGACTGGAGAATGGTTTGAATATTACTATCCTTGGCGTAGGCGCCATTGGTTCGCTGTGGGCGTGTTATCTACACAATGCGGGTCACCATGTATCTTTGTGGAGCAGAGACACAGCGCCTAGCATATCGCTGTCATTTGCGCAGCAAGCACCCATTCAATTTAGCGCCAACCAAATCTCGGATATGAATAATGCCGATCTCGTGATTGTGGCAGTCAAAGCATGGCAGGTAGAACAAGCTCTATTGCCCATTATTCCGCATCTCAAAAAAGGCTGTTGCGTACTTTTTACCCACAATGGCATGGGCGCTGTCGATCCACTGTTAGCGCAACTGTCTGAGCACCCCGTGTTATTTGCTACCACCACTCACGGCGCACTCATAGATAATCAGTCTAAAATTCAACATACGGGACAGGGACAAACAACCGTCGGCGCTCTCAACGAGCGTGGCGCATTGCTATCATCACAAATAGTCCCTATGTTAGATCATGCTCTTGCACCTGTATCTTGGGACGATAATATTCAACAAGCTCTGTGGAATAAACTGGCGATTAATTGCTGTATCAATCCATTAACCGCCATCCATAATTGCCGTAACGGCGAGCTTGCACAAAGTGAGACTTTGACTCTCATACAAGCACTTTGTGTGGAAATTAGTAAAGTCATGACCGCTGAAGGACTGACTTGCGATAGCGATGCACTGTTTGCCAAAAGTCAGCAGGTTATCCAAGCCACCAGCGCCAATTTCTCGTCAATGCATCAAGACATTCAACATCAGCGTCGTACCGAGATCGACTATATTACGGGGTACTTACTCCAGCGTGCCAAAGCACAGCAGATTTTAACGCCGTACAATCAAACGCTTTATCAACAGATCAAACAAAAAGAGGCTCAGCAATGACCATTAAAGCCTTAGTACCCATAGCTCCGGGCACTGAAGAGATGGAAGCCATTACCATCATTGATGTTTTAATTCGTGCTAACTACCAAGTAACGGTAGCCAGCGTTGATCCGGAAGGCGCACTGACCTTTAAAGGTTCCCGTGGTATTCCACTTACCGCTGAGGTAAAACTTGTGGATGTAGCCGATGAAGAGTTTGATGTGATTGCCTTGCCCGGCGGTGTTGGCGGCGCTGAAGTTTTCCAGCAGAGCATTCTATTGGTAGAGATGATCAAACAGCAACAATATGATGGCAGACTCAATGCCGCTATTTGCGCGACACCAGCTCTGGTATTACAGCACCATCAGCTGTATCCAAAATCCCTGATGACGTGTCATCCACATTTTAAATCTCACATCCCGAAAAATAATTGGCGAGATAAACGCGTCACCTACGATCAGCTGAATAAACTGCTCACCAGCCAAGGACCCGCAAGTGCCTTTGAGTTTGCAATCGAGATCGTTATTTTACTGTCAGGTAAGCCCTTTGCTTGGAGTGTTGCCGAACCTATGGTGCCACTGCCAAATCTTCATTACTTCGATTTAGGAGCTAAAGGTGTTTGATATTCAAGCCATTCGAGCCCAATTTCCTGCATTGCAGCAACAAGTAAACCAACAACCTTTGGTGTACCTTGATAGCGCAGCTACCACACAAAAACCGTTGCAGGTTATCGATACAATTAGCCACTACTATTCGCAGCACAATGCCAATGTACACAGAGGCACGCACAGCTTAACGGCCAGCGCCACCAGCGCCTTTGAACAAGCTCGTGAAAATGTGCGCGCTTTCATCAATGCCAGCTCCCACAAAGAGATTGTATGGACGCGTGGCGCTACCGAAGCCATCAATTTGATTGCGCAAACGTATGCCAGAAACACTCTGCAAGCAGGTGATGAAATTCTGGTCAGTGAAATGGAGCACCACGCCAATATTGTTCCTTGGCAAATTGTGGCGGAGCAAACTGGCGCGAAAGTCGTAAAGATCCCTATGTTGGACGATTGCACTTTAGATCTTGAAGCTTTTCAAGCACGCCTTAATCACAACACCAAGATCTTAGCCATTGGCCAAGTTTCTAATGTCACCGGGACTCATCATCCTGTAAAACAGATGATCAAACTGGCTCGCCAATTTAATACGGTTGTCGTACTTGATGGTGCGCAAGGTATTGTTCACGAGGCGGTTGATGTGCAGGCGCTGGATTGTGATTTTTACGTCTTTTCAGGTCACAAGCTGTATGCGCCAACGGGCATTGGCGTGTTATACGGCAAACTGGCTTTACTGGAGGCCATGCCACCTTGGCATGGCGGCGGCAAAATGGTGCAAAAGGTCAGCTTCGCAGGCACTTCATTTAGTGAGCTTCCTGGAAAATTTGAGGCGGGCACGCCGAATGTAGCCGGCGCTTTAGCCCTCTCTAGCGCAATTGATTGGTTAACCAGCATCAATCATGCCGAGGCTGAGCAACATGTGCAGGCCTTGCAACACAAAGCCTACCAAGCCATTTCGCAAATTGAAGATATTGAGATTGTCGGTTATCAAGCAGGAGCCAGTATTTTAAGCTTTATTATGCCGGGAGTGCATCATGAAGATATTGCGACCTTGCTCGATCAACAAGGGATTGCGCTACGCGCGGGACACCACTGCGCTCATCCACTGATGGATAGCTTAGGTATAAAAGGAACGGTACGCATCTCTTTTGCTGTGTATAATAATGAACAAGAAGTGGATGCGCTCATTGCGGCTCTAACTAAGGCCGTTGATATGCTGTAGCGGCTTCTCAACAATCGCTAAACCTATAAACCTATGCGCTGAGTGTTTTAATTTGCTCAACAATCGCTTTAAGCCCATTGCCTCGCGATGGGCTTAAATGTTGGATCAAACCCAGTTTTTCAAAATAGTCATCGATATCAAACTGCTGAATTTGTTGGCTATTTTTGCCATTACATACTGTCAGTACCAAGGCAATCAAACCGCGCACAATGCGCGCGTCAGAGTCTGCACAAAACTGCCAAACTCCGTCAACTTGCTTACCCACCAACCATACTTGGCTTTCACAACCCGCCACTAACACTTGTTCAGCTTTTAGCTCATCAGGCATTACGGGTAATTGCTTACCCCAAAGGATCACCTGTCGATAACGCTGCTCCCAACCTTGGCATTGTTGCATCTGCGCAAGGATATCCTGTTCAAGAATGGTGCTGCCAAACGGGTTTTCTGGGTATGTCATGATAAGTAGACCTTAATTACGCGCTGTGTTTTTCAATCAATTTGGCAATGATACGCGACACTGCGACAAAACCAAAGGTGGCCGTCACAACAGTGGCTGCGCCAAAGCCGGTCGCACAATCCATTCGTTTAGGGCCTTCGGCTGTGGCTTTCACCGCGCAGACACTGCCATCGGCTTGCGGGTATTTAAGGTGCTCTGTAGAAAAGACGCAGTCGATGCCAAATTTACGCTTTGGATTCTTGCTAAAGTTATGGAAACGGCGCAATTGATCTTTGATTTTCTTCGCTAGCGGGTCTTGCACTGTCTTGCTCAGATCCGCCACAGTGATTTGCGTTGGGTCGACCTGACCACCCGCACCACCGATAGTGATCACTTTAATTTTGTTGCTACGACAATAGGCCAACAATGAAGTCTTGGCTTTAACGCTATCAATGGCATCTAATACGTAGTCGTATTCTTTACTCAGATATTCAGATTGATTTTCAGGGCCAATAAAGTCATCAATCAGATTCACTTTACACTCAGGGTTAATCAGCGCGACACGCTCTGCCATCACTTCAATTTTGCTCTTGCCCACAGTGCCACTCATAGCGTGAATTTGACGGTTGATGTTAGTCACGCACACATCGTCCATATCAATTAGGGTTAACTCACCCACGCCACTGCGCGCTAGCGCTTCTACTGCCCAAGAGCCCACACCACCAATACCAATCACACACACGTGCGCGGCACGTAAGATTTCCACTTCGCTATTTCCATACAGACGACGCGTACCGCCAAAACGTTGGTCATAGGATTCGGATGCTGGGGTGGTTAATTCTCGCATGAGCTTTATCTCTGAACTGTAAACAACAAGAGTGCGTTTTATACGCACTCTTGTGTTTAATGTCTAGTCTTTGCCGTGTTTAGGCTGGCTTGTAAAATCGAATCACTCTTTCCCTTTTGGCAATTGCCAAGGGTTGGCGGTGACTGAGTTTTCTAAGCCTAATTTCCAGACGCGGCCAAAGTGCTTGTAGTGCCCTGACTGTACGCCTGCTCGCGCGCCCATTCCATGATAGAGGTCGAGGTGATTTTGCTTCACTGCACCACCGGTATCTAACACCAACAATAAACGTAATGCGTGCGTACCAGACCATGTACCATCGGCATTGAGCAAAGGCACTTCCGCTAAGATTGGCGTCCCCATCGGCAGCCAAGACCTATCCCCAGCAACCGCAGCCATTGGTAATAAAGGAATGCCTGCCGAACCGCGCACCGCTAAATCATCTTTCGGGGCGAAGAACACATAAGAAGGGTTTTGCTCTAATAGCTCTTTTACGGTCTCTTCATCGTTTTCAGACACCCACTGTTTAATCGCTTTCAAAGACATGGCTTTGCGCTCGACTAAACCGCGCTCAATTAAGATGCGTCCAATACTGACGTAAGAGCGATTGTTTTTCCCCGCATAAGCGAAATACTGCATGCTGTTGTCATCGCCAAAATGAACAAAGCCACTGCCCTGCACTTCCATTAAAAATGGGTCAATCATATTGGCCGCATAACCAAGTTCTAACCCTTTGCCCGTTAATGCCCCATCATAGATTTGGGCACGAGTAGGACATTGCGCACTGCAACTTGGTTTACCGTAAACAGGGTATTTGTACGTTTGGTCAGGGATATGACGCAATTCAATTACCGGAGAAAAATACCCGGTAAATAGCACATTCCCCTGATTGTCCCCACCACGCATTTGCGCACTTTGCACGCCAAAACGTTTAAGGTCGGCAGGATCGCCACTTTGCAACGCCCACTCAGACAATTGTTCATATAAGTCGTGATACTTCGCCGCCATAGAAGGTGAGTTATCCAGCACTTGTTTTGCTTGTTCATCAAACGAGTTTAGGTCTCGAAATGCATTGCTCTGAATGGTCTCTGTTTGAGTGAGAGGCTGAGTCAATGTTTGATCAAAATATTGCTGACCATTGTCAGTTTTTTGAGCACAACCACTTAATAAAATCGCCAGTACAAAGAAGGGAATATATTTTTGCATAGAGTGGGTTTTATATCCTTAAGTAAACCTTAGAAAGTCAGAATGACAAACTCACATGCTTTACGCAATGCTTGTTAAAGAAAACACACACAATAAATCTATAAGCGTTATCGCATTCTTTTAATATGGAGTCATTTAAACAGTTGCAATCATATAAATACGCATTATTATTGTATAAAAATTCATTATAGAGTTGGTTATGTCTCGTAGTACTGAACTGGTTAAAGGGTTTCGGCAATCCACCCCGTATGTAAATGCTCACCGTGATAGCACTATGGTTATCTATCTCTGTGGTGACGCATTAAGCCATGATAATTTCCCAAATATCGTCAGCGACATTGCCCTACTGCATAGTCTTGGTGTGAAACTAGTCTTAGTGCATGGCGCTCGTCCGCAAATTGATCAACGCCTCAGCTTACAGGACTTATCCTCTCCTTATCACAAAGGGGTTAGGATCACTGAATCAGTCACCTTGCCGCATGTTATGCAAGCATCTGGGCAATTGCAGTTAGCGATTACGGCTCATCTCTCTATGAGTCTCAACAACACACCTATGGCGGGAAACCAACTCAATGTCGTGAGTGGTAACTTTGTGATTGCGCAGCCATTAGGTGTGGATAATGGTGTGGATTACCAACACAGTGGACGGGTACGCCGCATTGATGTTGACGGTATCAACCGCGCGCTTGAGCAAGAATCAATCGTCTTGATTGGCCCAGTAGCAGGCTCCGTCACAGGCGAATGTTTTAACTTAGTATCAGAACAAATTGCCACCCAAGTGGCAATAAAACTAAAAGCGGACAAACTGATTGGCTTTAGCTCCGATCAAGGTTACATCAAACCCAACGGTGAGGTAGCCGCAGAGCTGTTCCCACACGAGCTAGAAAGCATCCTACAACAAGGTATGACGGGCAACGCTCCAATCACCGAACGTTTCTTACAAGCGGCGGTAAAAGCCTGTAAAAAAGGCGTACAGCGTAGCCACCTTGTGAGCTATCTTGATGATGGCGCTTTAATACAAGAGCTCTTCTCCCGTGATGGTATCGGTACGCAAGTTGTAATGGACAGCGCCGAACAAGTGCGCCTTGCCACCATTGATGACATTGGCGGTATCTTGGACTTAATTGAACCGCTGGAAAGTGAAGGCATTTTAGTGCGTCGCTCTCGTGAACAGTTAGAGCGAGAAATTGAGCGCTTTACTATCATAGTCAAAGATCAGCTCATCATTGGTTGCGCCGCCCTCTATCCTTATGTGGAAGATCAAATGGCCGAAATGGCCTGCGTGGCGATTCACCCTGACTACAGAGACGGTAACCGCGGCGTGCATTTATTGGAGTTCATGAAGCATCAAGCGTATGCGCTCGGACTTAAACAGTTATTTATTTTGACCACCCGCAGTTTGCATTGGTTTAGAGAGCAAGGTTTTGCTGAAATTGATCTAGAGGCACTGCCGATTAAAAAGCAGGACCTCTATAACTTCCAACGAAAATCAAAAATCTTAGCACTGGATATCAACTAAGACCTTTCGCCCCCACTAGCTATCTGTTTGCAAACGTTGTGACAGATGGCTACTTCTTGCGGTTTTTTGCTTAATCGCGTGCTGCATAATACCCACATCGGCATACACACTCAGGCGATTCTTGGCGCGCGTCACACCGGTATAAAATAACTCTCTGGTCAGTATCGGTGTCATCGTTTTCGGCAGTAGCAATAACGTATAGTCAAACTCACTGCCTTGCGATTTATGAATAGTCATTGAGTATGCGGTTTCATGAGGCGGTACGCGACTTGGAAGCACCCCTTTTACACTGCCATCAGGCAGTTCAAAATACACTTTCAATCTTGGCTCTTGTAAGCTTTCATCCAACAAACAAATGCCAATATCACCATTATACAAATGCTGACTGTGATCGTTACTATTGACCATCACAGGCCTCCCTATGTACCAAGTATCTCTATCCGCCGCAATAAGGGCTTTCCGTGCCAATACTTTTTCAATGTTAGCATTGGTGCCTTCCACTCCAAATTCACCTTCTCTGACCGCGCACAGCAAGCGAGTTTGCGCAAAACTTTGCAACACAGTGCGCGCAAATGCAGGCATGCTTAACGTGCCATTTTTCTCAAATCTAAGGTTTAAGTACTCTTTGTAACGAGTCGCTAAAGTATCAATCAATTGCGCGTAACGCTCACTGTTGACCTCAAAGTGCTCGATATCTTGATATTGACTGGCAAACACCTCTGTCGCTTTATTGCTGCTGCCTGAGTTGATTGCTCGCGCTAACTGACCTACGCCAGAGCGACTGTGAAAACGAAAGCTCTTTTGCAATACACACAAGCTATCACTAATAGCCGTGCCCACATAAGGTGATGCGGGCAATTGGTAACCGGTTAACTTATTTAGAAGCTCGCTATGCGCCGCGCTGTAACCTTGTCCGCCAAGTTGGCAGATATCCCCTAACACCGCCCCTGCTTCCACAGATGAAAGCTGATCTCTATCACCCAGCAATATTAAACGCGCGTTCGCTGGCAGTGCATTGAGCAATTTGAACATCATAGGCAAATCGACCATGGAAGCTTCATCGAGAATCAACAAATCTAAATGCAACGGATTCTTGGCATTGTGTTTAAACTCTGTGCGATTAGGAATAGCGCCAAGCAAGCGATGTAATGTGCTGGCAGAGGTGGGGATTTTTTCTTTTATCTCCGGTGATACGGGCAAGGAATCAATGGCTTGTCCGATGGATTCGGTCAGACGCGCCGCCGCTTTCCCCGTTGGCGCGGCAAGCTTGATATCAAGTTCCACTTCACTTGAGGCCACCAGCGCGGCTAGCAATTTAGAGACAGTGGTGGTTTTTCCCGTACCCGGCCCCCCTGAAATCACACAAAAGCGGCGCGTCAGCGCAGTAGCGGCAGCCACTTTCTGATGGTTTAAACACGCACTTAACGGTATGTATTCACTTAATACTTCAAGGTCGCTGACAGACTTAGCGTTGCTGGCAATCGCCACCAGTTTGTCCAGTGCAATGTCAGCGGTATCCACCACATCTAAAGACTCACAAATGGCTCGATGAATTTGCGCATCACTGGCATTGGCTTTTTTAAGCGTTTGAATATCTTTAAACAGATAACTTAACTGCCATGTGAACAATTGATCTAACTGCAATCTCAGCACAGATAATTGCTGCGCATCCATCGCGATAGACTCAGCGTATTCCAATAGCTTTTGTGCCAGTGCCCCTTCAAAGTGCCAATATTTCTGCAAATACAAACTGCCAAATTCAAACACTAAGGGTAAGCGCATAGCTTGTTGAAAATCTTGCGCGACTAAGCTCGATTTAGTGAGCTCATCCGCCCAATCACAGGTAAGCAATTGCGGGTCAAAAAGTGGCTCAAGTTGTGTTGCGCCAAAGGATTTTAATGGATTCCAAGCATTGCTAATCGGTAAGCATGAATTGCCTTTGCTGAGCTCGTAGCTCACTGCGCACACCATTACCGCAACATGCGCCGCTGATGCGGTTTTTTCTTGCTCGGCAAAAAACTTAGCCAACTGAAAATCAATGTCGCGCACCATGCCCACACTGGCCATGACGTGTAACCATTCTAACCAACTTTTCTGACGGTATTTACTCAATTGCTCAGGCGCAATCTCGGCCACATTGAGTACTTCTGGAAGGCTTTCATTCGACGCTATCATTTTATTGCCTCCTCACCGCGAATATGAGCATCTAATTCATTGAGCATAGGTAACGATGGTTTCGCGGAAAATACCCCGTATTCACCACTGCCATCCATGCCACGTAAAAACAAATAGAACACACCACCAAAATGCGTTTCATAGTCGTAGTCTGCAATACGACTGCTTAAAAAGCGATGCAGTGCCAATGCATAGATTTGATACTGCGCATCATAGCGATGATCCAACATCGCTTTGTGCAAATTGCTTTGGTGGTAATCTTGAGCAGAATCGCCTAAATGGTTGGATTTCCAATCGAGGACGTAATATTTACCTTGATGTTCAAACACCAAATCAATAAAGCCTTTTAGCATCCCTTCCACTGGAGCAAAACCAAGATCGCCTGCTTGAGCCGTTAACGGATCATGCTGATGGGTAATGGCATTAAATCGCGGCGCAGAGAGAAGCTCTATCGGCAATAAAAACTCCATTTCTACCAGCCTTTGCTGAGGGTTTTTATCGCACAATCTCATGCCCTGACCTTCAAGGTCGGTCGAGAGCACTTTATCGACCATATCTTGCAATACTGGCAGCCACTCTTCTTCTAACTGCTCTTTGATTATAAGCTGACGGATCACTTCGCTGTTTTTGTCGCTAAATGCCGACTCGGTATATTCCACTTCTTCAAACAAGGTGTGTAAAAACGTGCCCGGACGTGCGCCACGCGGAAAGTTAAACATGCTCTTTTGCATAAGGTCGAGCATCGGGGCTTGATCTTGCGAGGCGTCCACATCTAAGGTCGTATCCAGCCAGATACTGTCGTCTTTATGCGCATGACCATGCCCTTGCTTAACCAAACCTGAATAACTGGTCATCCGCCAGCGCCAATCAATTTGTTGCTGCATTTTATTGGCTTCAAGCAAAGGCGCATCTTGTTCAATTGGAATGTAACAAGCGTCATCAGGAGCAATAGGGTCGCATACGGTAATGGATGGGTATTTCTCTTCCAGCTGACTTAACGCAGCGCTCAGCGCCGAGGCGTCTTGCTCTTCGCCTCCTTGTAGCAAATAGCCAATAGAACTCAAATGAGTCATCACCTTTTTGCTGCGACCGTCTTTGAGCGCTGCCACGCCAAGATAACAAGAGTACACAGCGCGAGTCACCGCCACATAAATAAGGCGCAGGTCTTCCGCTAGACGCTCTTTATCCGATAACGCAATTCCCTCTTCATTATTGTCGAGATCAAAGCGGGTACATTGTTGCTCTGCGTCGTAATACAAGGCTTTATCGCTCTTGCGACAAGCACTGACAAAAGGCACAAAAATAATATCGTATTCTAGTCCTTTGGATTTATGGATAGTGACCACTTGCACTAAGTTGCGCTCGGACTCTAAGCGCTGTTTCTGCTCATCTCCCGACTCACCATCATATGCTTCATCAATGGATTCAGAAAACCAGCGCAGCAATGCATGATCACTTTCTAGCTCTGCGGAGGCTTGCTGTAATAACTCGGCAAGGTGCATTAAATCCGTCAGCACTCGCTCACCGTGTGGCTGTTTTTGCAATCGCTGGGCTAATTCTCGGTGCTGAATAAGCTTGCGGATCATCGGCATGATCCCAGACTTTAGCCATAGCTGACGATAATCACTGAACTCTTGACTAAGCAGTTCCCAATATTGTTCATCTTGATTTAATCGTTCTAAATCAAATAAAGAAAGATCAAACAAGGAACTGGCCGCCGCAGTGCGCAATGCTCGGTCATTTTCATAATTTAAAGCGCCTTGCAAAAATAGCATCACATCGCAGGCCACAGGACTGGCAAAAACGCTTTCTCGGTTGGACAAATAAACGCTGGCTACGCCTTTTTCCGACAACGCTTGTCGCACTAAGCTTGCCTCTCTACCTGTGCGCACCAATACCGCGATATTTCCAGCTTGAATCGCCTTATCTTTCGCGCTGTGTAGCAGTGCATTGCCTTGATCTGAAGCGCTTAATAGTCGCTGTATTTGAGTGGCGGTCGACTGCGCCATAGTGTGATTATAACTGCCTTTGGCTACGCCGCCCTCTTCTTGCTGTTGATGCCAAACCGTCATCGCCGGCTGAGTTTCACCGTGCAAAGACCACGATTTTTTGTCCGCACCTGGGCTAGGTAGCACAGAGGTAAACGGAATATCATCGTTGTAGATAAAGGGCGCTTCTGACTCAACAAACAGCGCATTACTGGCTTCAACCATCTGCTCACTTGAGCGCCAGTTTGTCGTAAGATTAAAGTGCGAAGTCACTTCATTGCGAGCGCGAATATAGGTAAAGATATCCGCGCCGCGAAAGGCATAAATCGCCTGTTTAGGATCGCCAATCATAAATAAGCCGCACTCAGGATGGTCTAAGTACAAGTGACTAAATATGTTGTATTGCTGAGGATCGGTATCTTGAAATTCATCGATCATAGCAATTGGATAAAGCTGGCGAATTCGCTCGGATAACAAATCTTCTTCGTCGGCTTGCAAAGCATGATCTAACTGACTGAGAAGATCATCAAAAGAGAGCTTTTGTTGCTGGCGTTTGGCTTTTTGTAACTCTGCTCGGCATTCAGGGATCGCATTGCCGAGAATAGCCAACTTAACCTCTAATTTAGGCAGTTGATAAAATGCCTCTAGCTGATCAAATATCGCATGTTCTGGCGCTTGTTTGCCTTCTTTGGTTTTAGCTTGCAAAACACTGCTACAAAAGCGCTCTAAACAATCTGGCATGCCAAGAGTGCTAGGTGTAACCTTTGCCCAACAGTCCCCTTGTGAGATCCAATTTGGCACGTTTCTTTTGTTATAAGGATTTTTGGTAATTCCAGAATCTGCAATTAATTTTTCTAGCTCTGAGCTTACCGCAAGCCAATCACGCTTTAACTCATCAATCAGCGCAATTCTTTGTGCATACAAGGCTTCTAAATCACCGCTTTGCGCTTGAGAGTGAATATACACTTCATTACCACTAATAAAGCGGTCAAGCTCAGCAAGTAGGTCGTGGGGGTGACGCCAGTGACTGCGAATTTCCGCTACCATAGCTTCATTCATTTGATAAAAATGGCGTCGCCAGTAGTCTGATACCACTTGCGCTTTCAGCTGACTTTCATCTTGGATAAATTGGTTTTTAAATCGGCTACCCGATTCAAAGGCATTTTGTGTAAGCATGCGCTGACAAAAGCCATGAATGGTAAATACGGCCGCTTCATCCATTTGTCTTTCTGCGGCCAGCAATAACTCACAAGCTCTGTCTCTATCTTGGGTTTGTTCGAGTAGAGGCTTGATCACAGGATCATCGCTCACCCCTCGGCTAAATGCGACTCTTGCTTGATGTATACGTGCGCGAATACGATCTTTTAATTCGGCGGTCGCCGCTTCGGTAAAGGTCACAACCAGAATTTGTTCAACATTCAGTGGCTTGTTATGGGCCTGACCATTGTCGCCATGACCTAACAACAGTCGCAGATAAAGCCCTGCAATCGTAAATGTTTTGCCTGTACCAGCCGAAGCTTCAATAAGACGTGCCCCATGCAAAGGGAATGTCATTGTCTCAAGTGGTGCAGGAATTATGTTCGTGACCTCTGTCATGGTGAACCCTATCTAAATATGTGACCAATGTTATGAAATGAGCTATCGCCTTGAAAGGGCAGGATACTTGCGCTCAAAGTTTGCGATCGCACTCACTGTTATCGTGTTTTGATCCAAGTAGGCTTGCGCTCGAGTTGTGTAGGCTTTGCTTATGCCATCTCAAAATATAGAAATAAGAGGTCTCTGTGACCCTTGGGCCGTCAGTATAAAAACCCCTACATATAATATTCCTGACGGCCCCCCCTCTATATCTGCTATGCCTATTATGCGTCTAATTAATCACCCTTACTTGGTCATTAACCTTTCTTGTACTGGCAAGAAAATGCGCTCCGCTAGGCGATACCCAGACTCTGCCAATGCATCATCCCATTGCGGCCAAGCTCTTTGTATGTAAATATCTTGCGACTCTCCCGCGTTATAGTCATCGCCTAAAAAGCTTGAGTTGAACTTAGCTTGAGCCGCTTCGCGAGCCACATCACTATCATTTTTTTGTGATTTCTTACTCATTTCTTGCATGGCGCTTTGCGCTGAATAAGGGAAATAAGCAAGAGGCTGAGTCATACCTTCAAAGAACAATGCCAATAGTTCTTGCAGAAAATCCAATGCATCTTGCGCTGATATCGCGGCAATGGAAAAATATTCCACCTCTTTGCTGTTGGTGATACCAATAAGATGACTGGTTAGCGATTGGTTGGATGCACAAGCACACAAGTGCTTGATCCACGCCTGTAAAATATCTTTTGAGCGAATGCGACCCACTCGATAGTTCACTAAACCGGAAGCATAGTGATTGTCTAACCACCCCGTGATAGTAAGATTATGCTCGCCATAAGGAACACTGACAGACAACGGAATTGAAGGCTGCTTACTACTAGCGTAAAACTCAATTTCAGAGACCAAGCCCATCATTGCCGCTTTATTTTCTGTCACTTCCAAATCGCCAAATTCGCCAATCGGCAGTTGCCCAGAGCTGCGATAATATTGAGACACTTGTTCTACTTGCGCCTCTCCGCCATCAAGCATAGCGGCGACGATTTCATCGCGTAATAAATAACGCTCCAAGCCACCGAAAGCAAAAGGTTCATCGTCTTCCACTATTTCGCTATCGCGGTTAAACCAAACTTGCAGACGATGATTGAAGAAATATTTTATCGGCAGTGACCAAAAAGCGAGTAGCTGATCTAATTCAATCTCGGTAACGCTGCCTCTTTCTAAGAAATAATCGGTAAGTGGCGTGGGCGTAGTTTGTTCGATAGAAGAAATGCCATTGGCAATAGGTAGCCATTCAGAGGCAAAACTGGCGTTATTCAAAAACGCGTCTTTACTAAACGGCGTCATGGCATGGGATGAGGTTAGATGACTCACCAGTTGATCACCTGAGTCATCAACCGACAAATCTTGGTCACCGACCAGACAATAGTTTTGCGCGCAATACTCTTGTAATTCAGTCAATAACACCGAAGGCAAGCACTCACTATTATCTAAAATTGATTGCCCAATGTAGCTAATGTATAGCGTTTGCTGAGCGGAAAGTAGCGCTTCTAAAAACAGGTAACGATCGTCATCTCGACGGCTTCTATCCCCAATGCGCGTTTTCACTGACATTAAGTCAAAACCTTCAAGGGGAACTGAGCGTGGATATACACCATCATTCATGCCCAATAAACACACCACTTTAAAAGGAATAGAGCGCATTGGCATTAAGGTACAGAAATTTACTTGTCCTGCTAAGAAGCGCTGACTAATGCGCGAATTATCTAATTTATCTTGTAGATACTCACTGATAATTTGATGGCTTAGCTCGGAGGTTAACGCCGCTTCAGAGGTTTGTTGAGTCAGTGAAGACAATGCATCACGAATACTGGTTAAGGCGATTTCGTTTTCGATGTCTAACTCAAAGAAATCATTGGCTAACTGGTTTAATTGCGTTTGCCAATCCGCGCTATGCAGAGGGGTTTGCAGCGCGTTACGATAATGCAAGACTTTGTCGATAAATGCGGCCAGTTTTCCAGCAAGCTCTCCTTGCATACCTTCTATTTGTTCATACGGGGCTAAAATGCCCTCGCTCAGCTCAAAAGCTTGGTTGGTAGAAGACATGCTGTAGCCAAGCAAAATACGTTGTAAGCCAAACAGCCATGTATTTTGATTTAAGGTTGGCAGTTCAAATTCAGTTGCGGTGGCATCATCAAGCCCCCAGCGGATTCCTGCTTCTTGCGTCCATAGATTAATCAAATCAAAGTCAGTTTCTGACAAGCTAAATCGTTGCAAAATAGCAGGTGTCTCAAGGATCTCCATCATTTCACTGCGACCACAGCGACTATTCGGAAGTGCCAGTAACTGCAAAAACGCATTTAAGATTGGGGTTTCTTCAGCAACACTTCTATCAGAGATGGAGTAAGGTATGCGCCTATCTGCGGTTGCATTGCCAAAGATAGCTTTAATGGCTGGCGAGTAGGCGTTGATATCCGCCACCATCACTATGATATCGCGCGGCTTGAGCGTGGGATCTTGATTAAACATCGCCAAAAGTTGGTCATGTAGCACTTCTACTTCTCGAGTGGCGCTATGACAACTATGAATAGAGAGCGAAGTATCTTGCGCAGAAACACAACCTTTGTGTGTGCTTTGATCCAATTGTGAATCGTCTTGATGCTGCTCTAATTGCAAAATGTTTTGCTGTATTTTATGCAGCAGTGACGTTGGCTCAATATCGACAAAAGCTTCGACTTCATTACTGCCAAGATCGGATAACAAATACAGATTGTCGCGCCCCTGCTTACCCATTGAGGCTAACAAGTTGTTGCTGATTGCATCATGATGAAACTCAGGTAATGCGTTATGTTCGATATCGCCTTTAAGTACCGCAACGCCTTGCTCGGTTTCCATCCCTTGTTCATTCCAGCGAATTCTCGGTCTGACTAGGTTAGCCATCTTCGACAATGTGCGCGGATCTTTAATATCACCCCAATAGTAACGACATGGGTTGTGAAACATAAGGTGCACATCGATATGCTCCCCCAGTGCTTTGAGCGCTTCTAGGTATTTAGGTGGTAATGAGCTAATACCAAACACAAATAATCGTTTGAGCACATTATTACTGCTGATCTCAGAGCTATTTGCTAAAGCATCAATAAAATCTTGATAGAGGTTGGCACGATGGTACTCCGATTGCTCTAAATCTAGAGTAAATTGATATAACTCTCGCCACAGTATTCCCTGCCAAAGACCTTGCCCTTGTAACTCATCAGGATGCTCATTTTGCTCCCAAGCGTTAATGTAGTCGGGGCGGTACACTAAGTAACCATCGAAGATATCAGCAATTTTTCCCGCTAATTGGAATAGCTTAGAGTCGTCATCATCTTGCTCTAGATAAGAAGCTAATGGGGAGAATTCAGGCTCAGCAAGCTTGTTGGGTAAAACTTGCATTAACTTCCAAGTCATCGCTTCTTTGTTAAATGCGCTGCGCTGAGGAACGTCCGGCAATACTTCAATGAACATCTGCCAAATAAACGTTGCAGGTAGCGGGAAATTAAGATTAGCAGCAATCCCCATCTCTTTAGCTAATTCCATTTTTAGCCATTGCGACATGCCCGGACTTTGCACCAAAATTTGCTCTTGCTCAAAAGGAGAAGCAAGAGGTTGCTGGCGAATTAGTGCAATCAATAAAGACTTAAGAAGATCGATTTGGTTTGAATGATAAACAGTAAACAAGGCAGGCTCACAATCCATTGAATCAATTGCAATAATGTTACCACACACTAGTGCAATTGATGTCGCTATGTGAGGTTATTTACTGCTAATTGCCAACCTTGGTTGAATCAATAAATTATTGAAATATTGTATTGCCACGTAACTCACAATGATAAATGCAACGCCTAACTCCAGTACCGCTAGAGTGTGAACCTGCTGAACATACTCTGTTGCGATATTCATATTTGTCATCCATGCCGCCACCTTAAACATAGCGGTTGCACTGATCACCAGTGGGAAAGTAAAAGCAGCATAACCTGGGCTAAACGGCAGTTTTAACAGGCGGTAAAACGCCATGTAGATAATGGCTGTCATAAGAATTGCGATACCAAACAGTAGCGCAACAATCAGTGGTGATGGCGACGCAACAAATGATAAGTAACCGGCTAATGATAAACTGGCTGGCGCTGCTAAAATTGCCAATGTAGGCTTAGCGGCATCTTGCACGAGTTCTGAAAACATCAAACGATAAATCATTATCGGCAACATGATAGCGTAGGCAATCATGCCAAAATATAAGGTCGCCGCGCCAATCCAGTGTAAAGAGGCACTGCCTGAGTAAGTTAAAGCGGCCACAATAATCCCTACCGGTGGTACAAACCAACTCGGCAGCATATGGCTAAGCTCAAAATTTTGACTGCGATGAAAGGTAAAGCTCGTTAAAAAGATAATGTGCAAAATTACCGAGATGAGCCATAACATGTTGCCGAATAGCGCCCAATGCTGACCAATAGCATACGACACCACCATGCTCGCCATAGCAAAAGTGGGCACAACACTCCCCACTACAGGATGGGATAAATCTTGCTTTAATAGATGCGAATGAAGTAAGAATTTACCGGTCAAAATCAGCAATAATGTTGCCGCAATTACAGCGCCTATCGTTTGTGCATATCCGCCAAACACGCCTAAGTTTTCTAGGCTCCAGCCTAAACTGGCAATACCTAAGGCCAAACCCGCCATTGGCGTTGGTGCATTGGCTAAACGAGATTGTGTTTGCATGAGATTACTCCACGGATTATTAACCGCTGTTCATTAAGTTGATGCAAAGAGTGTATTCTTAAGTTATGTTTATTAAAATTTAAAGATTCAAAACTAGCGTTAAGTAAAAATAAACACTTATGATTTCTTTTACCCTAAGACAACTCGAAGTATTTACCTCTATTGCCAAAGCAAGCTCTATGTCCAGCGCAGCACAAACGCTATGTCTATCGAAAGCGGCGGTGAGTCTATCTCTTAATGAGCTAGAAAACCAACTTGGACATACATTATTTGATAGGGTGAATAATCGCCTTGTCTTGAACAAGGAAGGCTCTACTCTACTGCCCGTTGCGGATGAGCTATTGGATCGAGCTCGCGCTATTCCCTCTTTGTTTAATGATTCAAATACATTGAGTGGTGAACTGAATGTAGGGGCCAGTAATACAATAGGTAACCAACTACTTCCCTACCTAATTCGAGATTTTAGGCAGCAACATCCGGCAGTGCGTTTTACCACCTTACTAGAAAATTCATCCCTGCTTAGTCAAAAAATCATTGATTACCGTATTGATATTGCCCTCATCGAAAGCAATGAAGACTCAGATAAGCTGACCCATCATCCATTTGGTTTTGACCGAATGTGCATTATTTGTAAGCCAGACAACCCTTTAGCGAAAAATAGCAAGCTATCCATTCATGAACTGGAAGCCAATAACTGGCTGTTAAGAGAGCAAGGCTCTGGCTCTAGAGATTATTTTATTCAACACATCGCGCAAAATTTAACCCAGTGGCAAGGGGAGTTTGAGCTAAGTAATAGTGAAGCGATCATCAATGGTGTTGCAGCAGGGTTAGGGTTAGCCTGTTTATCTGAGCTTTCAATTGATAGCGCACTCAAAGCTGGAAAAATCAGCAAGCTCGATATTGATTTACCCTTAGATAGAACCATGCAAATTGTGCTGCATAAAGATAAGTATTTAAATCCACTGCTGGCGGCATTTTTACAATACAGTCTTGAGTGGCGATTGAGCGCTCACTGCACAAAATAAGCAACTCAGCTAGACTGTAGCGCGTGATTTAATGTATAAATAACCAGTATTCAATTATTAACAATCAATTTATGAGGATGGACCATGGCTGTTATCGTCAAGTACGTGGTAGAACGCAACGGAGAAGAAAAGATGACTTTTACCTCAAAAGCCGAAGCGGACGCATATGACAAGATGCTGGATATGGCTGATGAACTATTTACTCTATTAGGAAATAGCGAAATCATCACCGATGAAGCCCAACAAGAAGAGCTTTCTATGTACTTAGCTAAGCACAAAGAAGAAGTTTTGTACGCTTTGGGCGCAAAACGTAAGCCAACACCGAAAAAACCAAAGGTTGTTAGTCAGGATGATGTCAACTCAGCAACTTCTGACGCTGCATAAGTAGCCGTAACTAATATAGTCCTTTATCATATAGGGTATCTCTACTTCCAAACTGCAAGATAGATTGCTAATTACCTTACAAAGGACTATATGAAAGACCTTATCGTACATGCCCTAGCTGTGTTCATGGGCTTTTTTGCTATCATGAACCCAATCGCTAATACACCTATCTTCATCGGTTTGACTCGTGGCAACGATCATCAAACAGTAAAGTCTATAGCACTGCGCTCTTGCATTATTGCTTTTATTATCGTCACCATATTCGCTATTTCAGGAAAGCTCATCTTTGACCTGTTTGGTATCACTTTATACGCCCTCAGAATTACCGGCGGTATTTTGGTATTTATGATTGGTCTGAACATGTTGCGCGGTAATAACGAACACCATAAGCCAGAAAAATCGGCCAGTCACACCATAGCGCAAAAAGAAGCGGCGCTGAGTATTGGCGTATCCCCTCTTGCTATGCCTATCCTTGCAGGCCCCGGAACCATTGCTACCGCAATGAACTTTGCAGCGGTTGGTGGCAACTTTGAAGTTATTATTACCATTATCTCCTTTGGACTGCTTTGTGGACTGACCTACGCACTGTTTGTCTCTGGAGAGCAGTTTGTTCGAGCTATTGGACCGAGCGCGCTAAACGTAATTACTCGTATGATGGGTTTAATACTGGCGGTTATTGGCATGCAGATGTTGATTGAAGGTATCCATCAAGCTTACATCGCGTTGTTTGTCTAATTACACTGCTTACTTGACCAAATATCGCCTTGCTTGCTCAATACCCGAGCGTTGGCAAGGCGCTTTATTATCAGTTTTCGTCATTTAGCTCTTTTCACGCCTGCTTGTGCTTATTATAGTGTAAGGCTATCAACAAAACTTGAGAGGTACGTCTACTCACCTTAACGCATAAAAATAGGTGGTAGTTCGTGCTAAAAACACAATATATGGAGATTAATTGATGTCTTTCTTCGCACTGGCACTCGGTAGCGCAACTAAAAACCGAGATAACAAAATTATTGAAGCTTTCTTCCCAACCCCACTACTGTCACCAGCAACTGAACTTGTTGCTGCAGTTAAACAAGTGGTGGGTTACACCGAAGGTAATCAAAGCATCGAGATTACTCCAGAGCAATGCACTGAGCTTGCTGGCGTATTTGAAAGCAATGGCCAAGCAGCAAGTGCTGACTTTGCAGCAAAAGCGGCGCAATCTAGCCAACCTCTTGTTGTTGTTATCTTAGCCAGTGATGAAAAACCTCAAACTGTTGCTGAAGGTTTCTTGAAGCTACAACTGATCTCTCACCGTCTGGCTCAGCCTCACGGCATTGTACTTGACGGTATTTTTGGTCTGCTACACAACATTGCATGGACAAACGAAGGCCCGATCGATCTTCCTGAACTTGCTGATCGTCAAATCGAAGCTCGTCTTGCCCGTCGCGCACTGAGCGTAGATTGCGTTGATAAGTTCCCTAAAATGGTCGACTACATTGTTCCAGCAGGTGTTCGCATTGCAGATACTTCTCGTGTTCGCCTTGGCGCACATGTGGGTAACGGCACAACTGTTATGCATGAAGGCTTCATTAACTTCAACGCAGGTACTACAGGCGTGAGCATGGTTGAAGGTCGTATCTCTGCTGGCGTTATGGTTGGCAACGGTTCTGATATCGGCGGTGGCGCTTCTATCATGGGTACACTATCTGGTGGCGGTAAAGTTGTTATCTCTATCGGTGAAAATAGCCTACTCGGTGCTAATGCCGGTCTTGGCTTCCCACTAGGTGATCGTTGTACGATTGAGTCTGGTTTGTACGTAACAGCAGGTACTAAAGTGCGCATGCTAGACAACAGCGGCAAAGAAGTTGAAGTGGTTAAGGCGCGCGATCTTGCAGGCAAATCTGACCTACTATTCCGCCGTAATTCTCAAACCGGTATTATTGAGTGTCTTACCAATAAATCTGCCGTTGAGCTAAACAGCGAATTGCACAGCAATAACTAATCACTGCGATTAGAACAAGACTGACAGCATAGACCTGCACCTAAATGTGCGGGTCTTTTTATATCTATTTGAAAGAAAAGAGCCTGCATATTTCAAAGGCGAAACTAGGCTAAACTGGG
>NZ_BATM01000049.1 GCF_000467185.1 Vibrio ezurae NBRC 102218 | reverse complement strand
TTACATTCTTTTCTTAATCACAGAAACGAGCTTTATCAGCCGATTAAACATGTTATTGATAACAGCCCTAGACTAACTCCAGATAATCAAACTGAGTTACTAGTATCATTTTATCAATTGGCATTACCCCGAACATTATTGTCACAGGGAGAGCAGAGAGAGATACTTCGAGTCTTAGCAAGTGATGATATACAACAAGAGGAGAACGGCACAAATAGGCTTTATATTCAATATTGGTTCTATGACTTCCACCTATCCCTTTTAGCAGCGCTCGATTTTACTATACTCGACAACTTTAACCTCATATCAAAGTATGAGCATGGGGTATTTGCTCATGTGTTTAAGCAAGACGGGAAAACCTATTTGAGTAAGCTTATAAATCATTTAAGAGAGCTAGGTGATTATAGTGATTATCACCTAGCTAAGTTTATTCCTATAAAAAGAGATACAACGCACGAGCACGAAACCTCACTGTTCGAAGCTCAAACTAAAACGTTGAGGGAGTGGCGTTCAGGGAAAACACACCCTACGAGTAAGACGTTAAAACGGTTCTTTGATAATATGTATACTGATGGCTGTGTGCTGCCCATTATGTTGGTTGCGATGATTTGTATTGGTCTAGATAAGCGATTGGGAGATCCAAGAATGAAACCGTGGACGGAAGAGTTTCAAAACACGTTTTCTGAGAGTCGTTACACTATTTACTTTAAATACTTCAAAAAAAAGCTGCCACAATTGGCAGCTTTGGCGTGATTATTTACGTGGCGGGTTGTTTGTTCTGCCACCACCAGATGGATTACTTGACCCGTTTTTAGTTGGCCAGTTGTTGTTATTACTCATTGTTATGCCTCCTTTTCTTGCGAGCGACTGTCCTCACCACGAGACTGCCAATAAGCATCGTGCTCTGGGTCTAGTTGACGAGAACGGTTGTCTAAATCGTCTTGAGTTGGCTGATAGCCATCTTTAAATCCTGCCATATTGGATTCTCTATTACTCATAGCCTCATTGCTACGAGATCTAGAATGCATTAATCATTGATATCTCGTTAGCGGGGGTAAGTGCGCAAGTTTTGCTATTTACAGAATTTGCACATTAATCGAAGAAATGTGTATGGGTCCAGTTCAAAAATTTAGAGTATTCAGCTAGTGGATAGCTTATTCTGAACTAGGATAACTTTTCAAAACGAAGAACTACTACCTAGCAGTCCTTATATCTGGCTACATTAGTAAAGTTACTAACGAACTTCGATTGAATGCTGATCTAGCCCGTACTGTTAGTAACTCAGTTCTGTCCAATAACGTGTTAAAAAGCTGTGCCGAAGAGTGGGACTTAGAACAAATATCTGTCCGAGAAAGCAACGCCTCAATGAATCTGATAACTATACATTAAGGCGTTTTGAGCGCAATAACTCGGTTAAAGCACCACAAAAGCGTAATGCCTTACATGAAGTAAGTAGATACTTTTTTTTATTTGCCATGTAACAAAATCAGGTAAAATAAAGCACTTCTAGCCTTTCAATTGGAATACGATGAACCCTTTACTTCGATATGTTCAAGGTTATCCCGAACATATAGTGACGCCTGTTAGGCAACTAATCGAGTCAGGCAATCTCAAAAAATGGTTTGAGCAGCGCTACCCTACCCAACATAGTATCAAACATGAAAAAGCCCTGTTTGAGTACACGATGCAGATTAAAAACCGTTTTTTAAAGAAAACAGCGCCGCTGAGTAAAGTCATCTATGACAACAAAATTCATCTCATCAACAATGCGCTAGGTTTGCACTCTTATGTACAGCGAGTTCAAGGCAGTAAAGTAAAATCCAAAAACGAAATTCGTATTGCTAGCGTATTTAAAAATGCGCCTGAGCCTTTATTGCGTATGTTGATCGTGCACGAACTGGCACACCTTAAAGAAAAAGAGCACAACAAAGCCTTTTACGCTTTATGCTGTCATATGGAACCGAACTACCACCAGCTTGAACTCGATGCACGCTTGTTTATGATCTATCTAGAAAGCTGAGTCGTCATTTGCTTGGGCGCAATAAAAAAGCGAGCCGTTCAAGGCTCGCTTTTGTTTTCACTATTGTTTGTCCGTTATGCGTAAACAGGTTTACGCTTACAAATCTCTAGTACTTTCGCTTTAGTTGCTTCAATAACAGACTCATCGCCTAGGTTGTCTAGGATGTCACACATCCAGCCCGCAAGGTTTTTCGCGTCTTCTTCAGTAAAGCCACGACGAGTGATTGAAGGTGAACCTACACGAATACCCGATGTGACAAATGGGCTGCGAGGATCATTCGGTACCGAGTTTTTGTTCACAGTAATGTTCGCAGAGCCTAGAGCGGCATCGGCTTCTTTACCTGTGATGTCTTTATCAATAAGATCAACAAGGAACAAGTGGTTCTCAGTAGAGCCAGATACGATGTTGTATCCACGCGCTAAGAACTCAGCAACCATTGCTTTTGCGTTAGCAACAACGCGAGCTTGGTAATCTTTAAATTCTGGCTCTAGTGCTTCTTTAAAGGCTACCGCTTTACCCGCGATAACGTGCATTAGAGGGCCACCTTGACCGCCAGGGAATACCGCTGAATTCAGTTTCTTGTACAGCGCTTCACCTTCGTTAGAAAGGATTAAGCCACCACGAGGGCCAGCTAAAGTTTTATGCGTTGTAGTTGTTACAACGTGCGCATGTGGCACTGGGTTAGGGTAAACACCTGCTGCAATAAGACCTGCAACGTGCGCCATATCAACGAAGAAGTACGCGCCCACTTTGTCGGCGATTTCACGCATACGCGCCCAATCACACACTTGTGAGTAAGCAGAGAAGCCACCGATGATCATCTTAGGCTTGTGTTCAACAGCCAGTGCTTCCATTTCTTCGTAGTCAATTTGACCATTCTCATCAATACCGTAAGGGATGATGTTATATAGCTTGCCAGAGAAGTTAACTGGAGAACCGTGAGTTAAGTGACCGCCATGCGCAAGGCTCATACCTAAAACAGTATCACCTGCATTTAACAGCGCCATGTATACTGCGTTGTTTGCTTGTGAACCTGAGTGTGGCTGAACGTTCGCGTAATCTGCACCAAACAATTCACATGCACGTTCGATAGCTAAAGTTTCAACTTTATCAACATACTCACAGCCACCGTAGTAACGCTTACCCGGATAACCTTCGGCGTATTTGTTAGTTAACTGTGAACCCTGTGCTTCCATTACACGTGGGCTGGTGTAGTTTTCTGAAGCGATAAGCTCAATGTGCTCTTCTTGGCGCACTGTCTCTTCTTGAATAGCGGCAAATAGATCCGCATCGTAATCAGCGATGTTCATATCACGCTTTAGCATCTGTATCTCCTGACTCAGATTAAACTGTAAATAGCTAAAAAAGCCATACAATGACTAAACGCAAACGTTTTCGTCACGGCAATGGCGGCATTTTACCGAAATAAATTTGTATCACAAATTCTTTTTGTCCCTGTTTCTTATAGGTATATTTACCTAATTTTCCTACAGAATAAAGGTCTAATATGGGATTATCTTATTTGAGGCCTTCAACTTTACACCGTGTAAATTGAAAATTACACGATGTTAACAACAATTTCGGCCAAACTGTTCGATAAAAGATAACTAACTCTTAATTTTGTGAAACGCAATTTAATGCGAAATTATCGATTTTTTTGACGTTTAGACAGTAATGATCACTGCAATTACGTTGAGAAGTTGTATTGAATTGTAGATAGTTAGTGGTTGATGAAGGGAGCGCTATTTATCGGATACAAGTTTGGATATAGCGAAAAATTAGATAAAAATACGCATGATTAAAAATACAGACAAAACAGGCTTTGACATAATCAAAGCCTGAACAATCATTTAACTTACAAAGCTAAGCGACTTAATGACTAAGTCGTTCTACTGCTGTGCTAAATAGGCTGGTACGTCTTTAATACTATCGAGTACAACCGAGGCAATGGCTTCACCTTTGTCAGTAACTGGCTTACCCGTACGCACTAAAATCTTAGTTTTAACACCCGCAGCTTCTGCAGCCATAAGATCTTCTGCTTTATCACCAACCATAACCGAGTTTTCCATATCAATGTTTAGAAAATCTCGCGCCGAAATAAACATACCCGGCTTAGGTTTGCGACAGTCACAATCTTGTTTGTATTCACCGATACCGTGTTCAGGATGGTGCGGGCAATAATAGATACCATCAAACTCCACACCATGGTCAGAGAAATTCCAATCCATCCACTGCGTTAACGATTCAAATCGCTCTTCGGTGAACTTACCGCGTGCAATGCCCGATTGATTGGTCACTAGCACTAGCATATAACCCATTTTTTGTAGCTGTTCTGTCGCTTCAAAAACTCCAGGAATATATTCAAAATCATGCTCATCATGGACATAACCATGATCAACATTAATGACACCATCACGATCCAAAAAAACAGCGGGTTTAGACACGGTAAATTACTCTGCATTGTTTGCTTTATATGGGGATAATTATCGCACGCTTTGGAATCACTCGCACCTACGTTTTAAGCTTTAGACGTCTAGACGTAAAAATATCTATTGACTTCATTCTGTGAACTATCTAGCATCTCTGGAAGATTTTAGATCCTCTCCCTAATCAAGCAGGCTTTTTGATGATAGAGATTAAGCAAGTTAACAAGGTATTCTACCAAGGCAAAACCGCAATCAATGCCTTGAAAGATATCAATTTGACCATCGCCAAAGGCAATATCTTTGGTGTTATTGGTTCGTCTGGTGCTGGTAAAAGTACTCTAATTCGTTGTGTAAACATGCTTGAAGCACCGACCAGTGGCGAAGTTATCGTTGATGGTATCGATCTGACTAAGTTATCTAAAAAAGAATTGTCAGAAGCACGCCGCAACATAGGTATGATTTTTCAACACTTTAATTTGCTTTCTTCTCGTACTGTGTTTGAAAACATCGCATTGCCGCTAGAGCTTGCGGGTAAAGACAAACAATACATCGAAAACAAAGTGGTTGAGCTATTGGGTCTTGTCGGACTGGCTGACAAACGTAATACCTACCCTGCTAACCTAAGTGGCGGTCAAAAACAACGTGTAGCGATAGCGAGAGCGCTTTCCAGTGACCCTAAAGTGTTGCTTTGTGATGAAGCCACCAGCGCACTTGATCCTGCGACTACGCAATCTATCCTTGCGCTATTAAAAACCATCAACCGTCAACTGGGGATTACCATTTTAATCATCACCCACGAAATGGATGTGGTGAAAAACATCTGTCACGAAGTGGCAATTATTGGTGGTGGCGAACTGGTCGAAAAAGGCACTGTAGGCACTATTTTTGCGCACCCTAAAACAGAACTGGCTCACCAATTTATACGCTCTACACTTGATCTCTCTATTCCAGAAGATTATGAATCACGCCTGCAAAAAGAGCGCTGCGAAGGAAGCTACGCTTTAGTTCGCTTAGAGTTTACCGGTGCCAGTGTGAATGCACCGGTTATCAGCCAAATTGCACGTAAATTCAATATTGATATTTCTATTCTAAGTTCAGACTTGGATTATGCTGGCGGCGTTAAGTTCGGCATGATGGTCGCAGAAGTATATGGCGATGAAGAATCCTACGATGCGGCTATTAACTATCTTCAAGAACAAAAAATTAAAGTCGAGGTTCTAGGCTATGTCTTATGATGTATTTGCTGACTGGTTCAGCGCAAATAACAGCCTTTTGCTCAAGGCAACATGGCAAACACTTTATATGGTGGCGTTTTCAGGCATTGTTGGCTTTTTAGTTGGCATCCCGCTAGGGGTTATTCTGCACACGACTAAACGTGGTGGTCTATTAGAAAGCCCGCGCCTTAACTCTGTATTAGGCGCAATCATCAATATTGGTCGAAGTGTTCCATTTATTGTATTGATGGTAGCTATAATTCCATTAACGAAACTGCTAATTGGTACTTTTATCGGTACCACAGCGGCTATCGTTCCTTTGACCATTGGCGCAATTCCATTTGTGGCACGCTTAATTGAAGGCGCACTGTTAGAAGTTCCAAGTGGCCTGGTAGAAGCGGCGCAATCTATGGGTGCTACGCCACTGCAAATTATTACTAAGGTACTGCTTCCAGAAGCGCTACCAACCATC
This sequence comes from Vibrio ezurae NBRC 102218, assembly GCF_000467185.1. Taxonomy (GTDB): domain Bacteria; phylum Pseudomonadota; class Gammaproteobacteria; order Enterobacterales; family Vibrionaceae; genus Vibrio; species Vibrio ezurae. The sequence goes on along the minus strand of NZ_BATM01000049.1, from coordinate 20,464 downwards.
ATTAACTCTGTCACCATTACGTTAGTCACCTTAGTTAGCTACTCGGCAATGGCAGGCACTGTTGGCGGTGGCGGTCTAGGTGATGTTGCCATTCGTTACGGTTTCTACCGCTACGATATCATCATCATGGCTGTGACTATTGTTATGCTCATTATATTAGTGCAAATCATTCAATCTGTGGGTGACGCACTGGTTAGTAAAGTTGACCACAGATAAGAAACGAAATATTACACGGAGAAACTCATGAAATTTAATCTTAAGCAAATTTTCACGGTTGCAGTAGCGGCTTCAGCGCTAATCCTTGCTGGCTGTGGTGATAAAGAACAAGACAGCAACAAGATCAAACTGGGCGTTATGGCTGGTGCTGAAGCACAAGTTGCTGAGATTGCGGCTAAAGTAGCGAAAGAAAAATACGGCCTAGATGTTGAGCTAGTAACTTTCACAGATTACGTTACACCAAACGCTGCTCTTGATGATGGTTCTGTTGATATCAACGCATTCCAACACAAACCATACCTAGACCAACAAATTGCTGATCGTGGTTACAAACTAGCTATTGCTGGTACTACATTTGTTTACCCAATCGCGGGTTACTCTAAAAAAATCAAATCTATTGATGAGTTGAAAGAAGGCGATCGCATCGCAGTACCAAACGATCCAACTAACCTAGGTCGTTCACTGCTTCTTCTACAAAAACAGGGCATTATTGAGCTACGTGAAGGCGCAGGTCTGCTAGCAACAGTTCGTGATATCACAGCAAACCCTAAGAAAATCGAAATTGTTGAGCTAGAAGCAGCGCAACTAACTCGTTCTCTAGACGATATGACTCTTGCTATCATCAACAACACATTCGCAAGCTCTATCGACCTTACTCCACAACGTGACGGCATCTTTGTAGAAAGCAAAGAATCTCCATACGTAAACCTTATCGTTGCTCGTGAAGAAAACGTAAACAGCGAAAACGTTAAAAACTTCGTTAAAGCGTACCAAACTGAAGAAGTTTACAAAGCTGCTGACGAAATCTTTAAAGGTGGCCTAGTTAAAGGTTGGTAAGACCTTTTTAAAGTAATACCTTTTCTTGAAATAAGATCTTTCTTGAAATAATAGAATTACTTTAAGCCTCCCCTTTTAAGCGCCATTCTTTGAATGGCGCTTTTTTCGTTTTAATCCTAGGAGGATGCTATTAAATACGTATTAAACCAAGCGCTTACACACCAAATTTGATATGCATTCCTAAATCTAATCTTGCAGTGAACACAACGGATCTTAGGTCGGATATTCTATTGGGGCAATGCTGTGACAAGGAATCAATAAGGAATGTTGGTAGTTGCTCGTTGCTAAACTCCAGAAGAAAATGGTCAGCTATCGCTGACCATTTTTTCGTTTAGACTTTCCGTTTAAATATCTCGCCCCTCTCTACCTTAAGGCGTATAGAAGGTCGCTGCTCCCGGCCCTACCGGCAAGCCAAACACAAATACCCACACGTAGAATAAAATAGACCAACCAAACAAGAAGCAAATCGAATACGGCAACATAGTCGATATCAAAGTGCCTATCCCTAAGTTTTTCATATAACGAGTCGCCACAGCCAATATTAAGCCAAAGTAGCTCATCATCGGCGTGATGATGTTAGTTGTGGAATCACCAATACGATATGCCGCTTGAATCGTTTCTGGGGCGTAGCCGACTAGCATTAACATAGGTACAAAAATAGGCGCGGTCACCGCCCATTGCGCCGATGCTGAGCCAATCATTAAGTTAATAAACCCACACATCAAAATAAACGCAAAGAACAGCATTGGGCCTGTTAAGCCAATGGTTTGTAAAAAGTCCGCGCCAGCAACGGCAAACACTTGCCCAAAATTGGTCCACTTAAAGAACGCCACAAATTGCGCAGCAAAGAACACCAGTACGATATACAGCCCCATCGACGACATCGACTTCGCCATTGCATCAATCACATCACGATCGTTTTTCATGGTGCCCACTACGCGCCCATACACAAAACCTGGGATGGCAAAGAACACAAAGATAAATGCCACAATACTCTTTAAAAATGGAGAGCCCGCCACTAGGCCTGTATCCGGGTGACGCAGTGCGCCCCATTCAGGTACTACGGTCAGTGCTATCAAACCACTAACAGCCAACACAGCAACAGCGGCAAATTTAAGACCGCGCTTCTCTTCAGGCTTTAGTGCGCCCATGCTGTCATTGGAGAGATCTTCTGATGCTTCTTCATCATTGTATTTGCCCAATTTAGGCTCAACGATTTTCTCAGTCACAAATGCACCAGTGATCGAGATGAAGAAGGTTGAAACAAACATAAAGTACCAGTTTGATTCAGGACCTACCGAATAGTTAGGATCAATCATCTGCGCCGCTGTTTCGGTGATCCCTGATAGCAATGGATCAACCGTACCGATCAACAGATTGGCAGAATAACCGCCCGAGACACCCGCAAATGCTGCGGCTAGTCCAGCTAATGGGTGACGACCTAAAGAGTGAAAGAGCATTGCCGCAAGTGGGATTAATACTACATAGCCCAGCTCAGAGGCGGTGTTTGAGATGATACCGGCAAAAACAACCGTCACGGTCACCATGCGCTGTGATGCGTTCATCACCAAGCCGCGCATTGCCGCAGACAACATGCCAGAGTGCTCAGCAATAGCAACACCTAGCATTGCCACCAACACAGTACCTAGTGGGGCAAACCCAGTAAAGTTGGTGACAAGATTAGTCACGATCAAGCGCAGCCCTTCACCATTAAGCAGGCTAACCACTTCGATAATGCCATCGGCACTGCGACCTGCCGCCCCTTCAGGGCGAGGGTCAATAACTGAGACGTCAAAATATCCAGCAATGCCCGATAGGACTAAAATACCCACACAAAAAAGAGCAAATAAGGTGATTGGGTGTGGTAGTAAGTTTCCTAGGTATTCAACGGTATCTAAAAAACGAGTAAACAACGGCTTTTTAGGCGGTTGTTGTGTATGTGAAGCAGATGTATTCACCTGAGTTCTCCTTTAATTATTTTTATATTCCTTTTTGCTCTCAAGCGCTGCTGTATGCAGCGTATGACGCGTTATTCCTAGAGCGCGACAAAAAGGAGGCGGAAACATACATGAGTGGCTATAAATTGAAAAGATGACGCAGTTATGACAAGTTACATCAGCACGCTAAACGGTGCCTTTCACCACAATATTTAAAGGGATTTATTGCAAAAAAAACTTTAATAATTAACAAGTAAGCGCCGTTTATATTCAGTTACAAATCAATGCATCATTTTCAGTATATGTTTGTAATAAAGTGATGCAGAGCTTACATTGCTAAGAAGGAACACCCTGTCAGGTGAACGTTTCTCAGCAACTAGTTCTCGAAATCCAGATACTGTCGACGCTCAAAATTAACTCTAGGAATGAATAACAATGCACACTATTTCGCCTATCGGCACTATACGTACTCCATATAAAGAGAAATTTGCGATTCCTAGACAGCCGAACCTTGCGCCAACAGTAACCACCGAACTGCATCTTGTCGGAGAAGCCAATACCGAAGCCTCGGTGCGTGAGTTAAAGCAATTTTCACATTTATGGCTGTTGTTTCTATTTGACCAAAATATAGAATCCGGTTGGAAACCGACCGTGCGACCACCTCGTTTGGGGGGAAATGAAAGAGTAGGTGTGTTTGCCAGTCGCTCAACATTCAGACCTAACGCAATTGGCATGTCCGCGGTAGAGCTCATCGATGTGGAACTGCAACAAGGACAAGTGGTCATCAAACTCGGTAATGTTGATCTTGTAGATGGCACCCCGATTATCGACATCAAACCTTATATTCCGTACTCCGATAGCATTCCTGATGCCATTGGAGGCTACGCCGATTCAGCGCCAAACCCAGTCGATGTACACTTTTCTGCTGCGGCAGAAGCGGTTTTACAACAGCACCAAGACGGCCGCTATCGCAAACAAGCGTTAAGTGAAATTTTGGCGCAAGATCCCAGACCTGCTTATAAAAAAGGCAAACCTGATCCCAAAACGTATGCGGTGAGCTTATTTGAATGGAACGTTAGCTTTATCGCTACTGATAATTGCATTGCAGTGCAGAACATTGCCCCTTTAGCACAAAGCGATTGACTGTTATTATAGAGGCTATTTTTAGGGAAATAACTCCCTAACATCTCTATAAATCTACAACGGAAAGCATCAATGCGTACCAGTAAATACCTAGTTTCTACATTGAAAGAAACGCCTAACGACGCAGAAGTAGTTAGCCACCAGCTAATGCTTCGTGCAGGTATGATTCGTAAATTGGCCTCAGGCCTTTACACTTGGTTGCCCACAGGCTTACGCGTATTGCGTAAAGTGGAAAACATTGTTCGAGAAGAAATGGACAATGCAGGGTCAGTTGAAACCCTAATGCCCGTTGTACAACCCTCTGACTTGTGGGAAGAAACTGGCCGTTGGGAAAAGTTTGGACCAGAACTACTTCGTATTAAAGACCGTAACCAACGTTCATTCGTATTAGGTCCAACTCACGAAGAAGTGATCACGGATATGATTCGTAACGAGGTGAAGTCTTATAAGCAACTGCCTCTCAATCTGTACCAGATCCAAACTAAATTCCGTGACGAAGTTCGCCCACGTTTTGGTGTAATGCGCTCTCGTGAGTTCATCATGAAAGATGCCTACTCTTTCCACCTAGACCAAGCTAGCCTAGATGAAACATACGCAGAAATGCACCAAGCATACTGCAATGTCTTCAACCGTATGGGATTGGACTTCCGTCCAGTGCTGGCTGACACCGGTTCTATCGGCGGTAGCGCTTCACATGAATTCCATGTACTGGCTGAAAGTGGCGAAGATTTAATTGCCTTCTCAACTGAATCTGATTTTGCGGCTAACATCGAAAAAGCAGAAGCCATTGCACCTACTACTGAACTGGCGGCGCCAACTCAAGAAATGACTTTGGTGGATACGCCAAACGCGAAAACCATCGCTGAGTTAGTTGAGCAATTTGAACTGCCAATTGAAAAAACAGTGAAGACTTTATTCGTTAAAGCCTCTGAAGAGTCTGAGTTTGAGATCATTGCACTGATTATCCGTGGCGATCACGAACTCAACGAAATCAAAGCTGAGAAACTGCCACAAGTGGCTGAACCACTAGAAATGGCCGGCGAAGAAGAAATTCGTGCAGCCATTGGCGCAGGCCCTGGTTCTCTAGGTCCAGTTGGTCTAAAACTGCCGTTCATCGTTGACCGCAGCGTAGCGGTAATGAGCGACTTTGGCGCAGGTGCAAACGTAGATGGTCAACACTACTTTGGCATCAACTGGGGACGTGATGTTGAGCTTGCTCAAGTTGAAGACTTGCGTAACGTAGTGGAAGGCGATCCAAGCCCATGTGGTAAAGGTGTTATCCAACTAAAACGCGGTATCGAAGTGGGTCATATCTTCCAGCTTGGTAACAACTACTCTAAATCTATGAACGCGACAGTTCTGGATGCAAATGGTAAGAGTGCTATCGTTGAAATGGGTTGTTACGGCATTGGCTGTACTCGCGTAGTAGCAGCGGCTATCGAACAAAACCATGACCAAAACGGCATTATCTGGCCAGAAGCCATTGCACCGTTCCAAGTGGCAATTGTGCCAATGAACATGCACAAATCTGAGCGAGTAAAAGAAGCGGCAGAGAAACTTTACGCAGACCTAACGGCGCAAGGTATCGAAGTGCTATTTGATGATCGTAAAGAGCGCCCAGGCGTTATGTTTAAAGATATCGAGCTTATCGGTATTCCGCACACGGTAGTTATCGGTGATCGTAGTATGGACAACGGCCACTTTGAATATAAAAACCGTCGCGATGGCGAAAAAGTACCTGTAGAAATGGACAACATCGTTGCTCATCTACAAGGTCTACTAAAGTAAGCCTTTGCGCTATTGCTCTCCTTGTTTGGGGAAGAAGCAAATTCTAATAAAGGCAGCTTCGGCTGCCTTATTCATTTCTGGAGAAGATGATGAAAATCTATGATTGTTGTGAACTCATTCGTGAGTTGTATGCTCAAATTGGTAGTGGTGATCAAGGCTATATTCCGCAAGCGATCACTTGCGCTATCAAAACATTAAATGACATTGCAGCGGATACTAACCTCCCAAAAGAAACCCGAGAACGCGCTGCGTTTGCCGCCGCTAATCTGTTAATTTCTGACTTTGAGGACTAGCAAATGAACCTAAGTAATTTTGCGGCTATGGACCCTGTCATGCTGATGAGCATAGTGAACATGAAACTCCGTGATGACTTCAACGGCAATTTAGATGAGCTAGCAAAGACCTACGATATTGATAAAGATAGCTTGATTACTAAACTGGCAAGTGCAGGATTTGACTGGCTAGACGAAGCAAAGCAATTTCGTTAATCCCCCACGCTTCGCTGATCCATAAAAATCAGTGCATAAAAATTCAATGCACAAAAATCCAGTGCATAAAAAAAGGTAGCGCCAAAAACGCTACCTTCCAATTTAAAACAGTTGTTAGTACTTATACCAATCGCAGCAATTGGCGTTATTTACTCAAGCACTTTTTAACACTGTCAGCAACTTTGTCGACTTTACCGATACCGATAATAACCTGTAAGCCACCTTTACCGATTTTAACAACGCCTGCCGCTCCAAGCTGTTTTAGTCGTTTTTCATCGGCTTTTCCTGAGTCAACCACTGTTAAACGTAAACGTGTAATACAGTTATCAACTTCTAGAATATTTTCCGCGCCGCCTACAGCATCAATGTAGTTCTGTGCTAGGCCAAGATCGTCTGCTGGTACTTGTTCATCTTCAGATTCTGTAAGATCTTCACCACGACCCGGAGTGCGTAGGTTGAACTTAAGAATGAAGAAGCGGAAACCTGCGTAGTAGATACCAAAGAAAGCAAGGCCTTGTACAATCAGCATGTACCATTTAACAGCAAGTGGGTTCTGACTTGATAGAACGAAATCCACTAAACCTGCTGAGAAACCAAAACCTGCCATCCAGTGCATTTGTGCGGCAATGAATAGAGAAATACCGGTTAACACTGCGTGTAGCAAGTAAAGTAGCGGAGCCACAAACATAAAGCTAAATTCAAGTGGTTCTGTGATACCAGTGAAGAAAGAAGCCATCGCCGCCGCTAGCATAATAGAGAATACTGCTGCTTTGTTTTTAGATTCTGCACTGTGATAAATCGCCAGCGCCGCACCAGGAAGACCAAACATCATGATTGGGAAGAAACCGGCTTGATACATGCCTGTTTGACCAATCACAGCAGTACCGTTAGCAATAGATTGCGCGCCACCTAGGAAGTTAGGGATGTCATTGATACCCACAACGTCAAACCAAAATACTGGGTATAGAGCATGGTGCATACCAATAGTCAGTAAGATACGGTTGAAGAAACCAAATAAGCCTGCACCTACTGGGCCCATAGCTTGTAGCTTAGTACCGAAGATGATCAGTGCATCATAAATTACAGGCCATACGTAAAGTAGTACCGCAGCTAATACCATACCTGCAATCGAAGTCAGGATAGGAACTAGGCGTTTACCACTAAAGAAAGCCAATGCTTTTGGCAACTCGACGGTGGAGTATTTATTGTAAATTTCAGCTGAAATAATACCAACAATGATACCGACAAATTGGTTACCAATTTTGTTAAAGGCTGCCGGTACATGTTCTTTATTCACATGAAGCAGTTGGGCAACACTGTCTGGAGAAAGAAGCGTTGTAACTACCATAAAACAGATAAATCCAGAAAGAGCAGCTGAACCGTTTTTATCACGGCTTAAACCAAACGACACACCGATAGCAAACAGCAGTGCCATGTTATCGATAATTGCGCCACCAGATTTAATTAAGAAGGATGCCAATACATTATCTGCGCCCCAACCCACAGGGTCGAGCCAATAACCGATACCCATTAAAATTGCTGCAGCGGGTAATGTAGCAACTGGAACCATCAGCGCCTTACCTACCTTCTGCATGTAACCTAATACATTCATACACCCTCTCTAAATGAATACTTAAAATTATTTATTTCTAAAATCTTATTTAACAGCAAAAAAAAAGTCCCAACAAACGAATTAACTCATATAATGAATTAATAATTTTAATGCCAAAGGGATTATCCATTGAAGAATAAACCTTTTTTACTTCGAAACCTGCACACTTTTGAAGTTGCCTCGCAGCATCTAAGTTTTACCAAAGCAGGTACGGAGCTAAATTTAACTCAAGGCGCTGTCAGCCATAGAATACGAGGTCTGGAAGACGATCTCGGATTTAAGCTCTTCATACGACTTCCTCGAAAACTTGAGTTAACTAAAGAAGGCAAACGCCTGAGGGAGACTTTAACAGAATCTCTATCCTCTATTTACAATGAAATAGAAGATATCACTTCAGATGAGTTAAAAGGCGAGATAGTCATTGCAACGACCCCAGCTTTTGCTAGTGGTTGGTTGATTCCGCGCCTAAAAAACTTCAAGCAGAAGTATCCGGGCTTTAATTTGACCATTCGTATTGAAGAAGATCAGGTCGATCTACGCCTCAACAATATTGATATTGCGATTTACTACGGAAAACCCTCACTTAAAGATACTCATATCCACCCTTTATTCGATGAAAGGATTGTGCCCGTTTGTACTCATGAATATGCGGTGAAATACGGTCTGTTTAAGCAAAACTATGAAGACTTACACGATATCAACTTTATCCATGCTCAAGAATCTAATGCTTGGTCACGTTGGTTAAAGCACTTTAATATTGGTGTCGACCCTTACGAAAAAGCGTATACCTTTAGCCAAAGAGGGATGAACATCCAAGCTGCGAAACACTCTTTAGGGGTTGCGATTGGTCGATTGAGCTTTGTCGCTAAGATGATCGAGGATGGGGAGTTAGTCGTACCATTTCCGACCTTAAACAGCAATAACAAATACTATTTACTCTGTTCTGACGGAATGCAAAAGCATCAAAAGATCAATGCCGTGTTGAGTTGGATAAAAGAAGAGCGTGCCTCGCGTGACTGATCGCTAGACAAGAAAAAAGCCCGCTGAAAACAGCGGGCTTTTAGAAACTTTTAATCTAAAGGTTTACTTAGATTACAGTAACGTTAGAAGCTTGAGGGCCTTTTTGACCTTGTTCAACTTCGAAAGATACTTTTTGGCCTTCAGCAAGAGTTTTGAAGCCGTCAGAAACGATTGCACGGAAGTGAACGAATACGTCAGCACCGCCGTTGTCTTGAGAAATGAAACCGAAACCTTTTTCTTCGTTAAACCATTTTACTGTACCAGTAGTCTTTGACATGTTATGTCCCTTAGTATTTTTTAAGATTGATTAAACGTCGCTTGTGCGACACGTTCGTAAGTCCTAGCCATTAAGTTAAGGGAAAAACAGAAAACACTACTTTACTTTTTACAATAAAATTTGAAACTTGCTTTTGCTTACTTTTGTCTAACAACTTTGCCTTACGAAGCGATTTATATGCTACAGCAGTTTGCGCCTTTGTAAACGTTTTTCTTATAAAATCGTTAGATATTTATTAAGCCAACAAAGTAAGCTTTTGCAAGCTACTGACCCCACTCAATATTTGTTTAAATTTCAAACAATTGATAATTTTTCAATTGTGGAATACTTTCCACTAATGTCTTTTCTTCTTTGGCCAGTTTATCCATTGAATCACAGTAATTCTGAGCCTTTTCAGTAATTTCTGGTGAGTGCTCTTTCAATTTTTTCTGAATTGACACTTTAAGTTCACCCAATTGCTTTTGTAATTCAGTAAAATTCACACCGTCTTCAGAAGCAAATTTTTCCTGCAAAACCACAAAGGCACTGGCAAAAAACTCGCTATTAAACACGCGTCGAGCATCAGCAAAATCTTTCTGCCAATTGTCGTGCATATTGCTAAATGCATTGGGTTTTAACACCCATTCACCATCGTGATAATAGCGTTTTTCAAGTTTGGCATAATAGTCAGAAATGGATGTGCGTACGTTATTAAATGCATGAGTATTATTGAACTTAGCTGATACATCATCCAAAACTTCATTGGCTAATGCCACACCAGACTGCCCGACTTCTCTTATTTTAGGGATGCTTTCGTTTAACTGTTGACGATAATGCTCAAGCTGTTGCTGCTGTTTTGCGCTAAGCTCAATGGACTTGCCATTAATCGATAAGCCTTTGTTTGGCTCAATAATGGCTTTGTGTCCATTAGCGTCAATTATCTGCACCGCTTTACCATCTAGGTGTAGCTCATTGTGTAGGTCGACATTACACGCCTGGTAGCCTTCTATTGATTGCGCTTGAGACACAGAAGTCACCAGCAGAGAACCGACTAACAAGCCATAAGTAAGACGCTTTAACATTAAAAATTCCTTGTAACGTGATGTGGGGATTACTGTAACGCCAATTACTCAGTGATCCAATAGGCTTAATTGCTTTGCTGACTCTTCTGGTTGCAGCATAACGTTCAAACCCAATAGTCGAATTTCTCGACCTTGTTGACGGTGCAGCACTTCTTCTAATAATGGATAAAAAGCGGCTAGGCTCAATTCTTGTGAACCAGTTTCTATTGTAGTGACTTGAAAATCGGCAAACTTAACCTTAATACCCTGTTTGCTAATGCCTCGGTTGCGCAGTGCTTCCACTTTATTAAACCGCCCTTCTATCTCAGGATATAGACGACTCTTTATGACCTCCCAACACTGCGCTAGTGTTGCTATGTTCTGGGTAAAGGTCCGCTCAACGCCAATGGACTTTCTTGCTCTTGAAACCTCAATATTGCGGTTATCAATGCCATGACAGCGTTTCCATAGTGATGCGCCTAAACGCCCATGCCGTATCAATAGTTCTCTATAATCCGCCTTACAAACGTCTTCACCAAGATACAATCCTGAGCGATGCAATTTTTGCAGTGCAACCTTGCCGACACCTGGGATCTTTTGCAAAGGCATGCTATTGATAAACTCTTGTACTTGATGCGGTGCGATGACGTATTGCCCATTGGGCTTGTTCATATCGGATGCAACTTTAGCTAAAAACTTTATCGGGGCAATTCCCGCCGAAGCGGTTAAATTCAGCTCTTTTTCGATATCAGCACGGATGGCTTGGGCAATTAAGGTGGCTGAACCATTACATAAAGGGCTATCAGTGACATCAAGATAGGCTTCGTCTAAAGAAAGAGGCTCAATAATTTGTGTGTAACGTTGAAATATCTTTCTAATTTGTATCGAAACTTCTTTGTAGATGTGCATTCGCCCAGGGACCACCAATAAATGAGGACACAACTTTAGAGCTTGTGCGGTAGGCATGGCCGAGTGCACACCAAAACGACGCGCCTCATAGTTGCAAGTGCTCAATACACCTCGCTGCTTCTCTTTGCCACCAACGGCTAATGGACGTCCACGATATTCAGGAAAGTCTCGCATTTCGACCGCAGCAAAGTGCAACCCTGAGATGAAAAGTGTAATTGTGAGTGACTTAACGAATTAAAAGAGAATTCAATCAACCACTTAAAAGGGTTTATTTACTTACAAAAAGCCCTTACATTTTTTTCATGATTATCCAAAGATTAAGAGACATTTTCTAAGGTTTTAACTTGCAAAAATCACAAAGAGAGCTGTAATTGATCTGTACTTTCTTTGGGCTCAACCCTAACATTCAACCCTACTAGTCGAACACTTCGGCCTTGGCTTCTTGCAAACGCTTGCTCACATAATTCTATAAAAAACTGCTTGTTCATCTTGTCGTGTTTATGCTCGACGGTGGTCAGCTGAAAATCATTGAATTTCAATTTAACACCCAACTTAGTAATAAGTTTATCGTGAAGCACTTTCTCTAATCTCTTTTCCAATTCAATAAACAATAGATCTATAGTTTCTATACATTCACGCAAGTTCTGAATATCAATCGAATACGTTTTTTCAACTCCAACCGACTTTCTTACTCTTTCTACAATAATTTCTCGCTCATCAATACCATGACATCTTTGCCATAGAATATGACCAAATTTACCGAACCTTGAGATTAAAGTGCTTTGGTCAAATGCTTTTACATCTGAACCGTTATATAGACCAAGCTTATTTAACTTTTCAAGAGTTACTTTGCCAACGCCATTTATTTTCCCCAAGTCGAGCTGGTCAATAAACTCTTGAATCTTGTCAGGCGGTACAACACAAATCCCATTTGGCTTATTGATGTCAGAAGCAACTTTAGAAACGAATTTTAATGGTGAAACTCCCGCTGAAGCGGTTAGATTTAGTTCTCTCTCAATCGATTGCCGTATGTCTTGGGCAATGAGAGTTGCAGACCCGTTAAACATCTTAGAGTCTGTCACATCTAAATAAGCCTCATCTAATGAAAGGGGCTCTATCACATCAGTATACCTACTGAATATCTCATGAATTTGTTTAGAGACAACTCGGTATTTCTCCATATTCCCTGAAACTACAGTTAAGCTTGGGCATAGTTGCAGAGCCTTTGCTGTAGACATAGCCGAGCGAACACCAAAGGCTCTCGCCTCGTAGTTGCTCGTTGAAATAACACCTCGACCGTTTTTTCCACCTACTGCTAAAGGGATTCCACGTAGAGAAGGGTTATCCCTCATCTCTACAGATGCATAGTAACTATCAAGGTCTACATGAATGATTTTCTTCATAAACCACTGTTTAAATTGATTCTTTTAGTGTGACGCTACGGTTATAGTTTTATTGGCAGAGTCGTAAAGGACATTAGCAACGACATGGTTACATAGCGTATGAGCTAAGGCTCGATGTCGATTTATTTTGAGGGAAGTATACCATATACGTTTAAAATACTGTATGAATATACATGTTACGCGTAGTGTGAATAAGGTTGCTGTATTATTTACGTTGATACCAAATCAAACACAAGGAACTGTGATCTTCACATCAGATGCTTCCATGCCCCATATTTGGACTTCCAGTTATAGTAGGTTGGCAATGCCACTCCATATTCATGACAGACATCTTTCACCATTCTGCCTGCTTCCACTTCTCTCAAGATCTTAATGATCTGCTCTTCCGTATAGCGTGATTTTTCATGTTCATTGTCTCCGTTTATTTTAGTGTAAACGGAGACAATGAACGTGAGTCGGTTATTGGGGAGGATTACAATTTGACTACTCATTAATACAACATAATCGCAAATAAAGAGTGAATTACAATATACAATACAATACAATTTAATTAACAAAATTTAAGACCTCAAGAATGGTCAGTACGATAATATGAAGGAACTATATTAATGTTGCGGTACATAATTTTATTCGGGCTAACCATTTTTTCTTGTTTTGTTCTAGCTAAAGATGTTTATGTTAATGGTTACACTCGGAGTGATGGTACTCAAGTTAAAGGTCACTATCGTACAGCTCCAGACGCTACAGTTAATAATAACTATTCGACCGAGGGAAATATCAACCCTCATACTGGAAAAAAAGGTTGGATAAAAAGAGATAGTGGGCATAACGAGGCATCATCCATTAATGGCGTTGTTACAAGAAACTATCCAAATGGAGCAATTGTAAGTAACGACCAGAGGCATAATAAGGATAATGAAGTAGGACCTATTATATACATTTACCTCTTTGCTCTTTGTGTAGCCCTTTTAGTAATCATTGCTTTTACAATTGTGCTTTATGAAAAAAGCAAATCCTTTTTGGGCCCGTATACTCTCAAGGTTGCTTTTTATACAACTACATTTGGTTACATCATTTACTTACTTATACATAATTAATTTTATTTATCTAGTATCAGTATTGATGAATTTATAAATGATGCCAGATAGTTAGATGGTTAGATGGTATGTTAAAACTAAACTATTCAGAAATATGCGCACTCTTAAATTGTTATACCAGTGGTGATTATGAAAAAGAAAGTCAATGTAAATGAAGTTTTTGAGGATATTGACAAAAAACTCACTGAAAAAGGCAGGGTGAGAGCATGAGTGCTCAACTTTTAATCGGCGCTCAAATTACCAACTAAAATTTGCTTCAGATACTATCGGAGGACATTAAAGTTTAAAACTTTTCTACTTCCGAAGTGCATTACTATCGTGGCTAGCGGAACCCAATGTTGACAATAAAGATCGATACTTAGACTCAATCAACGTGGCTATCCTACGAAAGTGTGACAACAAAGTTTGAAACTCACTTTTGGACAAAACCTTGTCAGTTATATTACTAAATTAGGGTAGAACGAATTAGCTGAAGTATGGGAAAGTAACGCCTAAATCACCGAGCGAAGCGGGCGCAGAAGGCGTCCGGTGGATTTACTTGTTAGGTGACTGGTGAGTATCAATCTGACCTTTTGCTTTTTCACAAAGCGCTTCAAAGTCTTGTTGTTCTTCTTCGTAATAGAATAACCTTCTGTCCAAGCTTGCAATAAAAATTATGGCTTTAAGAGCCTCAGCGCATGCATCAAGAGCGTATTGCTTTTCTAGTGTGAAATAATCAGTGTTAAAATGTATGAAATTATTTCTCTGCTCGTTTAAGGCATTTATTGATTCTCGTTCTAAACTATGATCTTTACTTGAAAACACTTTATCAAAAAGGTCCATAAAAAAATCTAACTGAGGGTATCTTTTAGGTTGATAAATACCTTCTGTAGCTAGCATTTTTGGGTATTCGACTTCTTGCCATTTTTTTGCATGAACATTTTTCCAAGTATCTAAAAGATCATTATCTCTCAGGTAAATAGTCATATACCCTTGCAATGCATTATGCATAGATATAACTGCATATTGCATCATTAATTCGTCATCTATAAGACGTTCCATACACGAACAAAATTCTTGCAATGATATTCTTGCTGTATTTCTTCTATCAAACTCTAAATTCATATTAAACCTTATTGAAACCACCTGTTATTCTTAATAACAGGCGTGCATGTTATCTCTTTTTAACAATGCTCGTTATCTTAGATGAGGAAAACGATAACCCCCTTATTAACCATACCTTATAAGAGCACCTACCGACAAAACGAGATTGAGCGAACGACAAAGCAAGCCATTCTCATGCTTTATAGTCAGATAAGCCCAATAAACTGTACAAACAGCCAGCTCATCAGGCTGACATAGTTATTCCTACGCATTAGAAAAATTCACTTCGTCTGGCAGTCGTCAAATGTGTAGATCAATTGCGCTAAACGGTTTCGGGGCAAAACTTTGTCAGTTATATTACTAAATTAGGATATAACTGATTAGACGAAGTATGGGAAAGTGGCGCTGCATTAAGGAGTGAGCAACGCTACCACGAAACCTAACGATGGAATTAAAAACTCCTGAAAAAACAAATGTCACCTGTATCTGCGATACTGCTTATCTTCTTAGCCGTAGATGTCACGTCATCATCGCTAAATCGAAAGCTACCTTTGGGTATTAAAGAATACTCGGGATTACTTAGGATTATCTCAACATTACCCTCACCGACACCATATTCATTTTTACAACATTGTTTTACTTTCCTTACGAAAGTACGTTTATTAAAAGTACGTTTATTAAAAGTACGCTGACTATAATTACGCTTATTGGCTTGGGCGATTTTGCCCTGTATAAATATAATGTTATATCCCCATGCACCAACAAAAAAACCAATGATACCACCGATAGGACCAGCCAAGGTTGCACCTACAATGATAGCTAATATGGTTACTATGATTTTCATAATGATCCTATTTATTAGAGTGTTATGGAGGAAGAACGAAAAGACAAGTACCACATAAAACAGATGATCTAGGTGGCAATCAAAGCAATAGTGCATATATCACTATTAACATTCATATCTAACTACATCACACTTGGAAAATAGATCAATTTCTTTTGTTTTCAGTTGAGCCATTGAACAAGACATTGTAGAGGCTTAGTTAATTTGGTCACATATCTAGATGATTTCGTATAAGGCAAAATAACCCAAATACCAAACAGAGTGCTGTGTAGAAAAGTAAGCTTGTAGTGGTCAAGTTAAATTGGCCACGATTTTATAAGTTTGCCAGTAGAGTCGTTCCGACTCATTTGGCGTGAGACCGCCATTGTACTGATGCGGCCTGATTTGGCTGTAATATCTAATGATGTAGCCAATAATACTGTTCCAAGCCTCTGTTAAATTCTGATAGCCACCGACTGGCACCCATTCTGTTTTTAAGCTTCTGAAGAAGCGTTCCATAGGGCTGTTATCCCAGCAGTTTCCTCTGCGCGATAAGCTTTGTTTTATCTGATAACGCCATAAGGTCTGACGGAACTTTCGGCTAGTGTAATGCGTTCCTATCACTGTGGAACATCACACCTTTAGGCTTGCCACGGCTTTCATAAGCCATTTTTAAGGCTTTGCTTGTCAACTGGCTATCGGGCGAGAACGACATAGCCCAACCAATTGGTTTACGAGCAAACAAGTCCAACACAACGGCTAGGTAAGCCCAGCGGTTTCCTGTCCAGACATAAGTCACGTCACCTACCCACACTTGGTTTGGGGCCGTAACAGCGAACTGTCGCTCAAGGTGGTTCGGGATCTCCACATGCTCAAGCGCCTGTTTCCTATATTTGTGCTTCGGTAGTTGCCGACTAACTAACCCGAGATTTTTCATAAGCTTAGTTGCTCGATAGCGACTCAATTTAACGCCAGCATTAGTTACTATGCCTGCGATTGTTCGAGCTCCTGCGGAGCCATTGCTGGCACTATGGGCCTCTTTTACAAGCACTCGAGTTTGAACTTCTAATGCAGGAATGGTTCTTGGTCGTCGCTTCCAATACTTGTAACTACTTCGATGAATGCCGAAGACGTTGCATAGCGTAGTGATGCTATAGCTCTGTTTGAGTCGGTCGATTATCTTGAATTTTTCAGAGAGTCTGACATCAACAGAGCTGTAGCCTTTTTTATGATTTCGTTGTGCTCTTCAAGCTCTGCGATCCGTTTTTTTAGTTCTCTGATTTCAATTTGTTCTGGCGTCAACGGTGAGGCCTTTGGCGTAATGCCTTTTCGTTCTTGTTTGAGCTGCCTTACCCACTTGTCCATGGCTGACCTGCTCACATTCATGGCCTTAGCAGCCTCATCGACTGAGTAACCTTGATCGACAACTAGTTGCGCTGATTCAAGTTTGAATTCTGGGCTGAAAGTTCTTCTCGTACGTTTTGTCATAGTTCCACCTGTTGTGTACGAGGTGCATCTTAACACCTCTAATTAGGTGGCCAAATTCACTATGCCACTACACTATTTAATTCGTTTCTTAATGATTCAGACTCAATGGCATACTGGAGCAGAGTCTTTAATTGAAGCAGTGGGCTATTGCCGCCATGATTACCCAAAGTATCCATACGGTCGGTTTCGTAGGATTTTAGTAAGGCATAGCGATTTTCAATTGTGTGGGTATTAAGCCATGCAATGAACGGCTTCACTGCCGTTGGAAATTTATCTTTTGAAGAAGGCGCGGCACTTTTATCAAAAAAAAGCATAATTGTAAGCAGCAATTATTGCCTTGTAGATAATGGCTTTATCGGAATCTTCCGTATCCGTCATTGAGCATGTAAAAGGAGCGAATCCCTTAAATTTAGGAACTGCAATTGACCGAACAGAGAAAGGCAACTTTAGCGATGCAATGGGCTGCTTTTTCGTAAATTCACTGAATAGCGCCTTTTCTATCTCAGCACTTGAAAATTTCTCTACATTATCCATTAACCACCTCCTTTAATAACTGCTCTCGCTGACCACTAGCATGGATGTACACTTTGGTGGTTTGGTTTGAATACTTGCTATCTACTTTGTGTCCTAAGCGTCTTGCGGTTTCAATATACACCGCAGATTCCGTAGTAATCGATTCGTATGATTTCTTTGCTTTTTGGCAGCCCTCGTGAAAAATATCAGTGCCAAATGAGTGTCTTAAGTGGTGGTAACTCTGCGCTTTATCCAACTCTTGGTAGCCTGAGTAAGCTTCTGGATTATCTTGCATTAATTTGCGAACTTTCTCTAGTACCTTAGAAAAAAGCTGAGTGCCGTATTGCTCACCTATGGGCTCACCCAAAGTGTGATTGGTAGAGTTGGATACCAATAACTGATTGCTCTCAGTTTTGGGCCGCTCTTGGTCGTAATAGCGCTTCATTAAACCAAGGTGAGAACGCTTAATATAAAGCATTCTCTTTGAACCATATCTTGCGTGAAAAGAGGCTAGGTGGTACTCAAACTCCTCTTTATCAGGGTTAGCCATGATATCTTTAAAAAGGCTCAATAAGCCTTTTTGAATAGAGCCATCAGCCTTAAAGTCATCTAGATAAAACCCTTGGTTTTCTTTGGTTCGACAACCAAGCTCTCCACCATTGCGTAAAACAATCTCCTCCAAAAGATTAGCGGTATTGGCGTAAAGCAATTCTCTTGTTGCTGGAAGTAGATATTTTATGATGAGTTTAGATTTGCTATTTGAGCGAACTAATTCTCTATTTTCTGCATATATAAAGATTTTTTTATATGGCATATCAAAAAAAATGAAAGCCAGTTGTAATAACTCCCCAATGACCTTACAGCACGATTGACGACAAGTTCACTAGCTTCCATCGTATGAACTAGATGGTCATTAATGAATGTATTCATATATTCAGCGGGAAGAGCAGTATGGTTATCGAGTGTAAGTAGAGGGTGATTTGATTTTTTGGCATGATCCTCTAACCACTCAAGGAAAACGCCCAATTTCTCACCTCTCACATATTGAGCATCTTCACCAATTTCAACCTCCTTGAATTGGAAGTGATATTGTTCAGTCTCAGGGTTCTTTACTTTCTCATGGACAACAGACAGCCCATTCAAAGTGGTGTAACGATTATAAAGGCAAGGTAACAGCAGTGGCACATCGTTATCATCAAGATAAATCCAGTGCTGGTTATGAGTCTTGTCATTAATTCTTTGCATACATTTTTACCATTAAGTTACCACCCATAAGAAAAAAGTAGTAGACAATAAAAATACTTACAAATTATTCATTTAAATCAACACATCAGAGTTTAGAAACAATCCATATCAATATGGATGATTTTCCGACACACATTAACACCTAGAATACTGGATAAATACACAGTTAATATTACCGATATTAAGCACTGACTACAAAAATATTTTCTTACTGAATCGAATTGATTAAATAAAAATTGATCTAGTGAATATCATAGCCTCTATGTAGATGATAAGATTCGTCGATTTCCAAAAATGGAGAAAAAATCATGGCTTCTATCTTGCAGGGTATGCAAATGCTGTTCGTAGCGTTTGGTGCTCTTGTTCTAGTACCGTTACTGACGGGACTGGACGCCAACGTGGCACTATTTGGTGCTGGTGTTGGTACACTACTCTTTCAACTGGTCACCAAGCGTTCGGTACCAATCTTTTTAGCTTCTTCTTTTGCTTTTATTGCACCAATCTTATACGGCGTTCAAACTTGGGGTGTTCCTGCAACAATGGGCGGCCTAATGGCAGCTGGTTTTGTATACATCATTTTAAGCGCTATTATCCGTGTTCGTGGCATTGCTATTATTCATAAGCTTCTTCCTCCTGTCGTTGTAGGGCCTGTGATTATGGTAATTGGTCTTGGCCTTGCCCCTGTTGCTGTGAATATGGCACTAGGTAAAACCAGTGATGGTTCTATGCAGTTGGTCGACGGTCAAATTGCCATTTGGATTTCATTAGCGTCTCTGTTTACCACTATCATTATCAGTGTTTACGCAAAAGGCTTTTTGAAGCTGCTGCCTATTTTTGGTGGTATTGCAGTCGGTTATATCTTGAGCTTGTTTGCGGATATTGTCGATTTCACGCCAGTTGCGACCGCTTCTTGGTTTGCGATTCCAAACTTCACTGCGCCAGAGTTTAATATCAACGCAATTTTGTTCATGCTTCCTGTAGCGATTGCTCCTGCGGTAGAACACGTTGGTGATATGTTGGCTATTTCAAACGTAACGGGTAAAGATTATCTGAAAAAGCCGGGCCTACACCGCACTATGGCGGGTGACGGACTGGCAACTATGGCAGCAAGTATGATGGGCGCTCCACCAAATACCACTTATAGTGAAGTGACCGGTGCGGTAATGTTGACCAAATCATACAATCCTAAAATCATGACCTATGCGGCACTGACTGCGATTGTTCTTGCTCTAGTCGGTAAATTAGGTGGCGTTCTACAAACCATTCCAACACCGGTAATGGGCGGCATCATGATGTTGCTATTTGGTTCAATTGCAACTGTGGGTCTAAATACTCTTATCCAAAACCGCGTTGATCTACACAACTCTCGCAACCTAGTAATTGTGGGTGTGACTTTAGTGTTTGGTATCGGTGGTATGGCATTTGGTATTGGCGAGTTCAGCCTACAAGGCATTAGCCTTTGCGGTATCGTAGCTATCATCCTAAACCTTGTTTTACCAAAGCAATTGGGTGAAACCACTATCGTTGATAATGCTCAAATCGAAG
>NZ_BATM01000050.1 GCF_000467185.1 Vibrio ezurae NBRC 102218 | reverse complement strand
TAGTACGATTGGTATCATATGTTTACATAACTAAGTGACCTCAGGATGACACGCATTCTATCGTCGCATCCTGAAGTCACTTAGCGATATAAGTCGCCTAGCTATATATTAACCTAAACATCCTAGATTTGGCACAAAACAAAAAGGTGACCCTAGGGCCACCTTTTTTCGATACGCTATGGCTAATAAATTAGCGACGCTTTCTAGTCAGTTCTGCAACTCTAACTTGAGCAATCGCTTTAGCCAATTCACTGGCTGCCTGAGCAAAGTCCATGTCGCCGTGCTGATTAAGAATGCTCTCTTCAGCTTTGCGTTTGGCTTCTTCTGCTTTAGAAGCATCGATATCTTCACCACGAATTGCTGTATCAGCCAGTACAGTTGCTGTACCAGGCTGAACTTCAACAATACCACCAGAGACATAAATGAACTCTTCGTGGCCGTGCTGCTTCACGATGCGAACCATACCAGGAGTAATAGCGGTCAACAGCGGAGTGTGGCCGTGGAAAATACCAAGCTCACCTTCGCTACCGGTCACCTGGAACGTTTCTACGCGCCCAGAAAACAGTTTTTTCTCTGCGCTAACTACGTCAAGGTGAAAGGTTATTGCTGCCATATTGCCTCCTAATCAGACTTATAGCTTCTTAGCGTTCTCTAGAGCTTGATCAATGCTACCGCAGTACATGAATGCTTGCTCTGGAATGTCGTCGTAATCACCAGCTAGTAGGCCTTTAAATCCACGTAGAGTCTCTTTAAGAGGTACGTAAACGCCTGGGTCGCCCGTAAATACTTCCGCTACGTGGTAAGGCTGAGTAAGGAACTTCTCAATCTTACGCGCACGAGATACCACTTGCTTATCTTCTTCAGAAAGCTCATCCATACCTAGGATTGCGATGATATCTTTTAGCTCTTTATAGCGCTGTAGCGTAGTTTGAACGCCTGAAGCCACATCGTAGTGCTCTTGACCAACAACCAATGGATCAAGCATACGAGATGTAGAATCCAATGGGTCAATCGCAGGGTATAGACCCATAGCAGCGATGTTACGGCTAAGTACAACCGTTGCATCCAAGTGAGCAAACGTGGTTGCTGGAGATGGATCCGTCAAGTCATCCGCAGGTACGTATACCGCCTGTACAGATGTGATAGAACCCGTCTTCGTAGACGTGATACGCTCCTGTAGTACACCCATCTCTTCTGCAAGAGTTGGCTGGTAACCTACCGCAGATGGCATACGACCTAGAAGTGCCGATACCTCTGTACCCGCAAGGGTATAACGATAGATGTTATCTACGAAGAACAGTACGTCACGGCCTTCATCACGGAAACGCTCCGCCATAGTAAGACCCGTCAGTGCAACGCGCAGACGGTTACCCGGTGGCTCGTTCATCTGACCGTAAACCATTGCTACTTTTGATTCTTCAGGTTTTTCGATGTTTACAACACCCGCTTCCTGCATTTCAAAGTAGAAATCGTTACCTTCACGAGTACGCTCACCTACACCCGCAAATACGGATAGGCCAGAGTGCTGTAGTGCGATGTTGTTGATAAGTTCCATCATGTTAACGGTCTTACCTACACCTGCACCACCAAATAGACCGATTTTACCACCCTTAGCGAATGGGCAAACCAAGTCGATAACTTTAACACCAGTTTCTAGAAGTTCAGTCGCGTTTGACTGGTCTTCATAACTAGGCGCTGGTCGGTGAATTTCGTAATGCTCTTCAGCACCGATATCTCCACACTCATCAATCGCGTCACCAAGAACGTTCATGATACGACCAAGAGTTTTAGTACCTACTGGAACTGTAATTGGAGCACCAGTATTTATAACATCTAGTCCACGACGTAAACCGTCTGAGCTACCCATTACGATAGTACGAACTACGCCACCGCCTAACTGTTGTTGAACTTCAAGAACTAAACGTTCTGGAGCGTCAACTACGTTAAGTGCGTCGTATACACGTGGTACTTCGCCTTGTGGGAACTCTACGTCGACTACCGCACCGATGATCTCTACGATCTTACCTGTAGCCATTGTTAATCCTCTAAACTAATTCGTTGTCCTAAAACTAAACCGCAGCGGCACCAGAACAAATTTCTGATAGCTCTTGGGTAATCGCAGCCTGACGAGCTTTGTTATACACAAGCTGTAAATCTTCGATCAGGTTGTTTGCGTTATCCGTTGCAGCTTTCATTGCCACCATTCGAGCGGCCTGCTCACAAGCTAGGTTCTCAACCACGCCTTGATACACACTAGATTCGATATAACGAATCAGCA
This sequence comes from Vibrio ezurae NBRC 102218, assembly GCF_000467185.1. GTDB lineage: Bacteria > Pseudomonadota > Gammaproteobacteria > Enterobacterales > Vibrionaceae > Vibrio > Vibrio ezurae. Next base: position 38,401 of record NZ_BATM01000050.1, on the reverse strand, counting down.
ATGCATCTAGCAAAGGTTTCGGCTCTGGCTCGTAAATGTAGTCCCACTGATGGTCACGCTGCATTTCTTCGCTGTCTGATTTAGGTAAAGGCAGTAATTGATCGATCGTTGGTTCTTGAACCATAGTGTTTACAAACTTATTGAACACTATGAAGAGGCGATCCAACTCACCTTCATCATATTTCTTCAACATAACGCGTACTGAACCGATCAAATCTTCCAGACTTGGGTTATCGCCCAGACCAGAAGTTTGAGCTGCTACTTTCGCGCCGCTGTTGTTAAAGAATGCTGTTGCCTTTGAGCCGATAACGGCTAAGTCAATTTCAGCACCACTTTCCTGCCAAGTTTGCATGTCTAGAACAGCTTTTTTGAACAAGTTAATGTTCAAGCCACCACACAAACCACGGTCAGTAGAAACTATGATGTAACCAACACGCTTGGCTTCGCGTTCCTCTAGGTACGGATGTTTGTACTCTAGGCTACCGCTAGCCAAATGACCGATCACCTTACGCATTGTTTCTGCATATGGACGGGACGCTTCCATCGAATCTTGCGATCGACGCATTTTTGAAGCGGCCACCATTTCCATTGCTTTCGTAATCTTCTGTGTGCTTTTAACACTACCGATTTTATTACGTATTTCTTTTGCGCCGGCCATCGTTACTCTCCGTTAGTAGGTGACTCTTTCAAGTCACCAACCAATTACCAGGTTTGGGTTGCTTTAAAATCAGTGACGATTTTTTGAAGCTGCGCTTCAATGTCGTCGTTGTAAGCACCCGTTTGGTTGATCTCTTCCGCTAGATCAGCGAACTGACCATGAGCATACGACAGTAGAGCGGCTTCAAAATCTAGAATCTTATTAAGTTCAATATCATCTAGGAAACCACGCTCAGCAGCAAAGATAACAAGGGCTTGTGAGAACACTGACATAGGAGCGTATTGCTTCTGTTTCATCAGTTCTGTCACTTTTGCACCGTGATCAAGTTGCTTCTTAGTCGTGTCATCAAGGTCTGAAGAGAACTGAGCAAATGCTGCTAGTTCGCGGTATTGAGCTAGTGCTGTACGAATACCACCAGACAATTTCTTGATGATCTTAGTCTGCGCTGAACCACCTACACGAGATACCGAGATACCTGGGTCAACCGCTGGACGTACGCCGGCGTTGAATAGTTCAGTTTGAAGGAAGATCTGGCCATCAGTAATCGAGATTACGTTTGTAGGTACGAATGCTGATACGTCACCTGCTTGGGTTTCGATAATAGGAAGAGCGGTCAAAGAACCTGTCTTACCTTTTACTTCACCCTTGGTGAAACGCTCTACATACTCTTCGTTTACACGAGCTGCACGCTCTAGTAGACGAGAGTGAAGGTAGAATACGTCACCAGGGAATGCTTCACGACCCGGTGGACGTTTCAGTAGTAGAGAGATTTGACGGTACGCTACCGCTTGCTTAGACAGATCATCATAGATGATCAATGCGTCTTCGCCGCGATCGCGGAAGTATTCACCCATTGCACAACCCGCGTAAGGCGCTAGGTATTGCAGTGCAGCAGACTCAGATGCAGAAGCAACAACAACCACTGTGTTGGCTAGTGCACCGTGCTCTTCAAGCTTACGAACCACGTTAGCGATGGTTGAAGCTTTCTGACCGATTGCTACATAAATTGAGAAAATACCAGAATCTTTCTGGTTAATGATGGCATCAATTGCCATCGCTGTTTTACCAGTCTGACGGTCACCGATGATAAGTTCACGCTGACCACGACCGATAGGGATCATGGCGTCAACTGACTTATAACCAGTTTGTACAGGTTGGTCTACCGACTTACGGTCGATAACGCCAGGTGCGATAACTTCTACAGGAGAAGTTAGTGCTGCGTTGATCGGTCCTTTACCATCAATAGGCTCACCAAGTGTGTTTACAACACGACCTAGTAATTCAGGGCCTACTGGAACCTCAAGGATACGACCAGTACCTGTGACTTTCATGCCTTCCTGTAGGTCGGCATACGGGCCCATAACTACCGCACCAACCGAGTCACGCTCAAGGTTAAGTGCGAGTGCGTATTTGCCACCCGGTAATTCAATCATTTCACCTTGCATAACGTCTGCAAGGCCGTGGATACGAATGATGCCATCGCTTACCGAAACGATAGTACCTTCGTTGCGAGCTTCATTAACAACTTCGAAAGACTCGATACGTTGTTTAATTAGATCGCTAATTTCCGTGGAATTAAGTTGCATGCTCCAATCCCCATTAAGACTGCAATGCATCGCTCAGGCGGTTCAAACGACCTCGCGCTGAGTTATCAATGACTAGGTCTCCGGCTCGAATAATAACCCCACCAAGTAGGGTCTCATCTATACTGCAATTCAGCTTCACTTTGCGGTCAAAGCGTTGCTCTAACTTGCTTATCATGTCGTCTTGCTGTTGCTCCGATAGCTCAGAAGCAGAAATAACATCTACATCTATAAACTTATCGTGCTCTCTTCTAAGAGCTAAAAACTCAGCAAGAACATCAGGTAGAGCCTTTAATCGACCATTCCCTGCCATTACCTTAAGTAGGTTTTGACCATGTTCATCAAGTTGTTCGCCACAAACCACAATCAGTAGTTCTGATAATTTGTTGGCTGTTAATGAGCCATCCAATACATCAGAAATTTGTTTGTGCTTTGTCACTTCAGTGGCAAAAGCCAACATTTGACCCCATTGGTCTAACGCGTCTTTTTCCACCGCAAAATCGAATGCTGCTTTAGCATAGGGGCGTGCGATTGTTACCAAATCCGACATAAGCGCCCCTTGTATTAAAGTTTTGCAGTAATGTTTTCAAGAATATCTTTTTGCGCGTCTTTATCGATTGAGCGCTCCAAGATTTTCTCGGCACCAGCAATAGCCAGAGTAGCAACTTGTTTGCGCAGTTCATCGCGAGCGCGGCTACGGTCAGCTTCAACTTCTGCTTCAGCTTGCGCTAAGATTTTTTGGCGTTCCGCCTGTGCATCTTCGCGTGCTTCATCAATAATTTGAGCTTTACGTTTGTTCGCTGAATCGATGATCTCAGTTGCTGTGCGCTTCGCTTCTTTCAATTGTTCAGAAGCGTTGGCTTGTGCCAGGTTCAAGTTCTTTTCTGCGCGTTCAGCGGCAGATAGACCGTCAGCAATTTTCTTCTGACGTTCTTCGATCGCTTCAATGATTGGTGGCCATACATACTTCATGCAGAACCATACAAACATTGCAAACGAGATTGCTTGACCTAGCAGAGTTGCGTTCATTTCCACAACAGCTACCCCTTTTAATTAATCAACAAAGTTTCAGATGAATGATCTACGATCTACTGATTAACCTGCTAGTTGACCAACAAATGGGTTTGCAAATGTGAATAGCAGTGCGATTACGATACCGATCATTGGGATCGCATCTAGAAGACCCGCGATGATAAACATCTTAACTTGCAGCATTGGGGCCATTTCTGGTTGGCGTGCAGCGCCTTCTAGGAATTTACCACCTAGGATAGCGAAGCCAATAGCAGTACCTACTGAACACAGACCAACGATGATCGCTACAGCAACAGCAGAAAAACTTAGAACAGTTTCCATTTGAAAATTCTCCAATAAAAATTTTAGAGTTTACGTTTATAAAATTAGTGATCACTATCTTCATGAGCCATCGATAGATATACGATCGTTAGCATCATAAATACAAAGGCTTGAATCAAAATAACCAAAATATGGAAGATAGCCCAAGGTAGAGAACCTACCCATTGTAAGTACCAAGGGAGCATTGCAGCACAAAGAATAAACACAACCTCACCAGCAAACATGTTACCGAACAAACGCATACCTAAAGAGATAGGCTTTGCCAGTAGTGATACCGTTTCCAACAATAAGTTGAACGGGATCATGAGTGGATGGTTAAAAGGATGCAGTGCTAATTCTTTAGCAAAGCCACCGATGCCTTTTACTTTGATGCTGTAGTAAATCATCAGAGCAAAAACACCGAGTGCCATAGACATCGTAATACTCACGTCAGCTGTCGGAACCACCTTAAGATAAGGGATACCCACGAGCTCGGCTGGATAAGGTAAGAAGTCGATAGGCACAAGGTCCATCAAGTTCATTAAAATAATCCACACGAATATTGTTAATGCCAACGGTGCAATCAACGGGTTGCGTCCATGGAAAGTGTCTTTTACGTTCTCACCAACGAATTCCACTACCATTTCTACAGCACATTGCAATCGGCTTGGTACACCAGTTGTTGCTTTCTTAGCTACTGAGCGAAAAACCCAAAGGAATAACACACCAGTTAACACAGAAAAGAACAGGCTATCGATATGCACATTCCAGAAACTGCCCTCAGCTACAACGCCTAACTTAGCTAAAGATAAGTGTTGTAAGTGGTGCTCAATGTAACTGGAAGATGTCAACGCTTCACCAGGCGTAGCCATAACTTTTCCTATTTTCTTTTGTTAATAAAAAACACTGGCGCAAACATATTAATCAGTAAGACCAGCAAATAGGTTAGCTTGAGAGGAACTAGTTCCAACTCCATATACACGTAGGCAAGAGTAAACAAAACGATAGTTAGGAGTATCTTAAGCGCTTCACCTGTATAAAACGAAAAAGCGACAAATTTGACCGCTCTAGCGCCTGCATACAAAAACGCAAACAATGAAAACACTGCATTTGCGACGACAAAAATGCCCCCACCAATAAGTGCCGATAGCCCCCAACTAGGATTTACAGTTATGCTTACCCCAATTGCCACTAACATAACCGCGCTAAACTCGATCATAAGCAAACGCTTTGCAAGCTCTCGCCCAGGCCTAGCTAACGCAGTTACCATGTATTCATTTCCTCGAAAAACAACTTTCGCTCAATAAAAATCAAGCGAAAATTCCGAATTTTGTATCCAATGTCATGTATTAGCCGTAAAAATTCACGAAAAATAGAGACAATATGGATCTATTTGAACTGAACCGATTATCACACGATGCGTTCAAGCTTCGCGATTAACAGTTCTAATTTGTGAGGCTCGTCAACACTAATCGTCAATTTTGCTGTACCACTTTTGTTTCTAATCAAAGAAACTTCATTTCCCAGTGTTTTTGACAATTTTTCTGACAAAGAGACCGCCTCTTGATCGATAACTTTTTTATCTTCTTTGGCTGGCGGCTGAAGGATTTTTTTTACCAGTTGTTCCGTTTGTCTAACAGTAAGTTGTTTTTTAACAGCACTTTGCGCTAATTCAACTTGTTGCTTCCCATCAATTGCTAGAAGAGCCCTGGCGTGTCCCATATCCAGTAATCCATCAGAAACCAATTTTTTTACTTCAACTTCTAACTGATTCAAACGCAGCAGGTTACTGACCGCAGTTCGTGACTTACCTATAACTTCAGCTATCTGTTGGTGCGAAAGCTCGAACTTAGTTCTTAAGCTTTCTAAGGCATGCGCCTCTTCAACGGCATTCAAGTTTTCGCGTTGAATATTTTCAATTAAAGCCATTGCAATGGCTGCTTTATCTTGGACGCGCTTAACAACACAAGGAACTTGAGTAAGTCCCGCTTGTTTAGCCGCACGCCAGCGTCTTTCGCCAGCGATAATTTCATATTTGTTGTTGTCGACTTGACGAACAACAATCGGCTGGATGATGCCTTGAGAACGAATCGATGCGCTAAGCTCATCTAAGGCATCTTCATTCATCTCAGTTCGAGGTTGATAAACACCTGGCTGTAAATTCTCTACAGCAATATCTTGCATGTCTCCACTTGCCGACGATGTTGTGACAACATCTGACTCGTGAGCTGGCGTTTTTTTCTCTCTTGCTATCGCACTTGTCGATAACAGTGCATCTAATCCTTTACCTAGACCGCGCTTTGACATTTATCTTGTTCCTTAGAAATTTTTTATACTGTAACTTCTTCACGGCGCAATATCTCCCCTGCAAGGGCAAGATAAGCTTTAGCTCCAGCTGAATGTTTATCATAATACATTGCTGGTTTGCCATGACTTGGAGCTTCAGCTAAGCGTACATTTCTAGGAATCACCGTACGATAAACTTTAGTGCCAAAGTGTTGCTTCAATTGATCCGAAACCTCATTAGAAAGACGGTTTCTTGGGTCAAACATTGTTCGCAACAAGCCTTCTATTTTTAAATTTTCATTCACTACAGCCGCTAGCTTGCTGATGGTATCCATCAAAGCGGTCAAGCCTTCGAGTGCAAAATACTCACACTGCATTGGCACTAATACGGAATCGGACGCTGCCATGGCGTTGATTGTCAGCAAGTTAAGTGACGGTGGGCAATCAATAAAAATAAAGTCATATTGATCACGTACGTTTGCGAGGGCATTTTTTAGCCTAACTTCTCGAGCAAACACTTCCATCAATTTTATTTCAGCTGCCGTTACATCACCGTTGGCCGCAATCAGGTCGTATCCGCCTGTTTGTGAATGAGTCACGACCTCTGCAAACGGGACTTCTTCCACAAGTAGATCATAAGCTGTTGTTTCTACTTGGTACTTATCCACACCACTCGCCATAGTGGCATTGCCTTGAGGATCGAGATCGATCACTAATATACTGCGCTTAGTCGCTGCCATCGAAGCGGCTAAGTTGACGCAGGTTGTGGTTTTGCCTACACCACCTTTCTGATTGGCAATTGATATAATTTTTCCCACGCTCAAACTCTTCCCTAGTCTTGGTCTTGTAAGATTACAAGATGTCGCTCACCATCGAGCTCAGGTACTATCAAAGGTTTGACGCTGATCACGCTACACCAATCAGGAAGTTGCGCTACCTCTTCTTGTGCGACTTGGCCTTTCAAAGCCATAAACACACCAGAATCATCTTTTGGCAAATGACGACACCAATTCACCATGTCTGTCATTGAAGCAAATGCACGACTTAATACGGCATCAAACTTCTGTTCAGGTTGAAATTCTTCAACGCGACTCAGAACAGGAGTAACGTTCTCTACTTTAAGTTCATGCAACACTTGTTTGATGAAACGAATGCGCTTACCAAGACTATCAAGAAGGAAGAACTCACAATCGGGGTTCATTATTGCCAAAGGAACGCCAGGTAAACCTGGGCCTGTACCAACATCAATAAATCGTTGTCCCTCTAAATGAGGCGATACCACAATACTGTCCATAATATGCTTAATTAACATATCACTAGGATTGCGGACTGACGTTAGGTTGTAGGCTTTGTTCCACTTGTTCAATAGTTCCACATAGCCGACCAACTGATCAATCTGTTTTGGTGAAACTGTCAATTCTGTTTTTGCAACAAGTAATTCTAACTGTTGATGTAAACTCATTTTGCAATTTCCTCGCCTTTCTTCAAAAGACCTTGTTTTTTAAGACAAACTAGCAAAATGGATATGGCTGCTGGAGTGATTCCTGAGATACGAGAAGCGATGCCAATGGTCTCTGGTTTTATATCAGTAAGCTTTGCAACCACTTCATTTGAAAGTCCAGACACTTGCGAGTAGTCAAATTCATAAGGGATTTGGGTATTTTCATGACGCATCGATTTGGCAATTTCGTCTTGCTGACGCTGAATATAACCTTCGTACTTAACTTGAATTTCCACTTGCTCAGAGGCTTGTTGATCCTCAAGAGCAGGAGCAAACGTATCTAGCTCAGTCAACTGTTGATAATTCAATTCAGGTCTACGCAGAAGATCCTCACCGCTTGCTTCTCTGGTTAACGGTGTTTTTAGCAGTTTGTTAAGCTCAGCCACACCTTCAGATTTTGGATTAACCCATATACCTGCTAGTCGTTGACGTTCCGTGGCCATACCTTCCATTTTTTGGTTAAAGCGTGCCCAACGTTGTTCAGAAATTAAGCCCAGCTCGTGTGCTTTTTCAGTCAAACGAATATCGGCATTGTCTTCGCGTAGCAGTAATCGATATTCTGCGCGCGAAGTAAACATACGATACGGTTCTTTAGTGCCCATGGTTGATAAATCATCAATCAATACGCCCATGTAAGCTTGATCACGACGAGGTGACCAACCTTCTTTTTCTTGCGAGAACAAACTGGCGTTCAAACCTGCCATCAAGCCTTGTGCTGCCGCTTCTTCGTAACCGGTAGTACCGTTGATCTGACCGGCGAGGAAAAGCCCTTTAATGAACTTGGTCTCGTAAGTGTGTTTTAAATCTCGAGGATCAAAGAAATCATACTCAATGGCATAACCTGGGCGCACGATATGTGCATTTTCAAACCCTTTCATTGAACGAACAATTTGCACTTGAACGTCAAACGGAAGGCTAGTTGAAATGCCATTTGGATACAGTTCGTGAGTACTTAACCCCTCTGGCTCGATAAAGATTTGGTGGCTGTTTTTATCAGCAAAACGCATCACTTTATCTTCAATTGACGGACAATATCTAGGGCCAATGCCTTCGATAACGCCTGCGTACATTGGGCTTCGGTCTAGATTGTTACGAATAACTTCATGAGTGGATTCGTTGGTATGAGTGATGTAACAAGGCACCTGAGGTGGCTGCTGGCTACGATTGCCAATGAATGAAAATACAGGTGTAGGGTTGTCACCGTGCTGTACTTCAAGTTGGCTAAAATCAACACTACGAGCATCAATTCTTGGTGGCGTACCTGTTTTTAGTCGATCCACTCTAAATGGAAGATCACGTAATCTTTGAGCTAAAGCGATCGATGAAGGATCACCTGTACGGCCGCCTGACGCGCTTTCCATTCCGATATGGATCTTTCCACCCAGGAAGGTACCAACGGTCAGCACAACTGCTTTGGCTTCGAATTTAAGCCCCATTTGTGTGATAACACCCCTGACCTGATCATTCTCAACGATCAGATCATCGACCGACTGTTGAAACAAAGTTAAGTTAGGAGTGTTTTCTAATTCTGTACGAACAAACGCTTTGTACAACGCACGATCCGCTTGCGCTCTCGTCGCGCGAACAGCTGGACCTTTGGAAGCATTTAAAGTTCTAAATTGAATACCTGCATGATCAATGGCACGTGCCATTAAACCACCCATTGCATCCACCTCTTTCACAAGGTGACCTTTACCAATACCACCAATGGCCGGATTGCAAGACATCTGACCTAAAGTGTCAATATTGTGAGTCAACAACAGTGTCTTTTGGCCTGTTCTTGCTGCAGATAAGGCTGCTTCAGTACCAGCATGACCACCACCAACGATGATGACATCAAATTTTTCGTGATAAAACATGAGTTGACCTCGAATATTGCTATCGTGAAATGAGTGAACAAAAAGGAGGCGTATTCTACCTTCTTTCTGATCATTAGAAAATTGCTTTTAATGTTTTACACAATTTGCAGTCTCTTAAATATATATAAGATCTTTATATAGATCTTTTATTAGATCTATTATTAAGCAAGCGATCTAGTGTGGATAAGTAGAATTTGATCAATAAGATCAACACCTTTTAGAGGATCACTTTCTGTGATCTTGAGTAGATCTAACTCTGTATTAGCTGGGATCAAAATAGCTACTTATTCACAGGGTAGTGGATCACTGCAAGTTGTTATTGGGATAACTATAGGTTAAACACTGAATACCTATGTAGTTATCCACAGAAAATAATTTTCTAACTGCTGTTTTTATGAACAAAAATAAGACAAAAAGAAAAGCCGTTGTGCCTTTTCGGGCTACAACGGCTTAATGATCGCTTAGATATTTGCAGGGAAACGCTGTTTAGAACAGGTGTTTATGATCTTCAAACCAGTCTTCAAGTGCTTCTTCTGGTACTGGGTGACGTAAGACATCGATTGTCAGGCACTCTGTTAGCGCGGTAGCACCGATATCTTCTAGTAATTCATGGCAATGTAGGCCAGCACCACAAAAGGTGTCGTAGCTTGAATCACCAATGGCAATCACACTGTAGTTTAGTGCTTGGGTGTTTGGTGGCGTGTCTTGAAGCTGCGCAATGAACGGCTGAATATTCTCTGGGTAATCACCAGCACCATGAGTTGATGTGACAATTAACCAAGTGCCGTGTGGGTCAATCTCATCAAGGCTAGGTTGGTTGTGAATCTCGGTATCCTTGCCTAATTCTTGCAGTAAATCGTTAAGGTGGTCTGCTACGTATTCTGCGCCACCTAGGGTGCTACCTGTGATTAAATGAATGGTCGACATGATTATTTACCTATACAGAATGATGAGAAAATTCTACCGAGAAGATCATCTGAGCTGAATTCGCCCGTAATCTCGTTAAGATGTTGCTGAGTGATTCTTAGCTCTTCTGCCAAGATCTCACCGGCCATAAAGCCTTCTAGCTGTTGCTGGCCTATCATTAGATGTTCTGCGGCCTTGTCCAGTGAATCTAAGTGTCTACGGCGCGCCATAAAGCCTCCTTCGGTATTGCCCGAGAAGCCCATGCACTCTTTAAGATGGGTACGTAGCGCATCAACCCCTTCACCGGTTTTCGCGCTTAGGCGAATTAGCGTTGGATCGTTAACATGGCAGATCCCTAAGCTTTCTTGGGTTTGATCTACTTTGTTGCGGATCACTGTCATGCCCATATTATCGGGTAGTCGATCCACAAAATCAGGCCAGATATCTAGTGGGTTAGTTGCGTCCGTTGTCGTGCCATCCACCATGAATAATACACGATCGGCTTGTTGAATTTCGTCCCAAGCACGTTCGATACCAATTTTTTCGACTTCATCAGAGGCTTCACGTAGGCCTGCGGTATCGATGATATGCAAAGGCATACCATCGATGTGGATATGCTCTCGTAGCACGTCACGCGTCGTACCGGCTATGTCTGTCACTATCGCCGACTCTTTGCCTGACAAGGCGTTGAGTAGGCTTGATTTACCTGCATTGGGACGACCGGCAATCACCACTTTCATCCCTTCACGCATAATCGCGCCTTGGTTGGCTTCTGCACGTACTGCTTCAAGATTATCAATGATGCTTTGTAAATCGGTGCTGACTTTACCATCGGCTAGAAAATCAATTTCTTCTTCTGGGAAATCGATAGCCGCTTCGACATAAATACGCAAGTGAATTAAAGATTCAACTAAGGTGGTTATTCGTTTTGAAAACTGCCCCTGTAGTGACTGTAGCGCGGATTTAGCTGCTTCTTCTGAGCTGGCATCAATCAGATCGGCAATGGCTTCTGCTTGCGTTAGATCCATCTTATCGTTGAGGAAAGCACGCTCTGAAAATTCACCAGGTCGAGCAGGGCGAATGTTAGCGATGGTTAAGATTCGTTTTATCAGCATATCCATGACTACTGGACCGCCATGGCCTTGCAGTTCTAAAACATCTTCACCGGTAAAAGAGTTTGGGTTAGGGAAATACAGTGCGATGCCTTGATCTAGTTGACGACCTTCATCGTCGACGAAGGGGAGGTATTCCGCTCTTCTTGGCTGAAGTTCACGCCCTACAACTAGTTTAGCGACTTGCTTGGCCTGTGGGCCTGAAACTCGAATAATACCGACTCCGCCACGTCCGGGCGCAGTAGCTTGAGCCACAATTGTATCGTTAGTCATGTTCGTCTCAATTGGGATAATTAGGTAAATTGTATACTTAAACTACAACAAGTAAAAAATAAAAAGGCGACCCCAAGGTCGCCTTCTCTTATTCATATTGGCTAGCTTAAGCTCTATTTAGAGTGTAAGCCTTTTTTCTCTAGACCTTTGTAGATCAACGTTTGCTGAATTAGCGTCACAACGTTAGATACCAACCAGTATAGAACTAGACCAGATGGGAACCATAGGAAGAAGAAGGTAAACATAACCGGCATAAAGGTCATGATCTTCTGCTGTAGTGGATCCGTTACTGTTGTTGGGCTCATTCTCTGAATCATAAACATACTTGCGCCCATCAATAGAGGCAGGATGTAGTACGGGTCTTGAGCTGAAAGGTCAGTAATCCAACCAAAGAATGGAGAGTGGCGTAGTTCAACCGACTCCATTAGTGCCCAGTATAGAGAGATGAAGATAGGCATTTGCAGAACAAGAGGTAGACAGCCACCCAATGGGTTTACTTTCTCTTTCTTGTACAGTGCCATCATTTCTTGGCTCATGCGTTGGCGATCATCACCAATACGTTCGCGCATAGCGGCTAGCTTAGGCTGTAGCATGCGCATTTTAGCCATAGAGGTGTACTGAGCTTTTGTTAGTGGGTACATTGCGCCACGAACGATGAACGTCAGAACCATGATAGCTAGACCCCAGTTAACTACTACGCCTTGAATCATAGATAGTAACCAGTGCAGTGGTTTCGCGATGAACCACAACCAACCGTAGTCAACTACTAGCTCAAGGTGTGGTGCAACAGCAGCCATTTCATTTTGCAGTTTCGGACCAACCCAAAGTGTTGACTTCATTTCGCCCGTTTGACCGTTAGCGATAGTCTTGTTTGGAAGGCGTACACCGATATCACCTAGGTTACCCACTACACGAGTGTAAAGAGTGGCACCTTGTGCATCACGAGGAACCCAAGCTGAAGCAAAGTAGTGCTCAAGCATAGCAACCCAACCTTGACCTTCACTCAGGTTTTGTTGAAGGTTGCGTTCTTCCATATTCTTGAAGCTGTATTTCTTATAACGAGTAGACTCTGTTGAGTATGCACCGCCACGGTAAGTCGGCATTGTTAAGCTGCCACCAGCGTCTTGTAGGTTTTGACGAAGGTGAGCGTACATACCTACAGTTGCATTCGCACCAGAATTGTTCTCTACATCGTAAACAACGTCGATAGCATAGCTACCACGTTTTAGGATGAAGGTTTTGGTGTAGTTAATGCCGTTTGCTGAGAATGTCATTGGAATGCGCAGTTCATCTTGGCCATCAGCAAGCGTAAAGCTGTCTGAATTCACTTTATAGTGAGGGCGAGATTGGCTGCTTAAATCGATACCTTGAGGACCAATTAGACCACTCTGTGCGATATATTGTTTATTGCCTTCTTTGTGCAAAAGAACAAAACGTTCTTTTGAACCGAAATCTTTAGCATAGTCATTGAGCTTAGCGGACACTACATCACCACCGACAGAATCGATAGATAGATTTAGTACGTCTGTTTTAACGGATACAATGCTTGCCGTATGGTGTGCTTCTGGAGCAGGATCTGCCATTTCATCCGTGAATGAAGGAGCTGGCAATGTACTATCAGTACTAGATTGTGCCTGGTTAGTCGCAGGAGCTACTGGGGTTGTATGTGTTTGCCATTGTTTAAATAGCAAAAATGAAACCATAGCTAATGCGATAAACAGAATATTACGTTGAGAACCCATCGTTATTTATCTCTGTTTGTTGTGTTTTTAGGTGGTACAGGATCGTATCCGCCATCATTTAAAGGGTGGCATTTTAATAGACGTTTGCCCGATAACCAACACCCTTTTACAAATCCGTGGCTTTTTAATGCCAAGATTGCGTACTCAGAGCAGGTTGGGGTGAAACGACAGCGTGGCCCGATAAACGGACTAATACCAAATCGATATAGGTTAACAAGACCTATCGCTATCCACGTGAGGGGCGAGAAAGTCTTTGCCATAACTTATCGAAGAGTTTAAACATATCATCATTGCTTAATTCTTGGGCACTTTTCTTTGCAATAACAACGAAATCTTTGTTAGCAAGTTTGTGTTGATTAAGACGGAAACTTTCTCTTGCTATTCGCTTGAATCGATTACGACCTACAGCAGTTTTTATTTGCTTTTTAGGTACAGCAAGTCCGAGTCTTGGATGCGAAAGAGAATTGTTTCGAGCGATAATAGTAAAATGAGGGGAACCAGCTCTATGAGCTTTTTCGAAGACTGTTTGATAATGCTCGGGAGTTAACAGACGTAACTCCCGATTGAACGCGTACGTAGTCAAAATAATCGCGAATTATTTTGAAAGGCGCGCACGGCCTTTTGCACGACGTGCATTAATTACTTTACGACCGTTCTTAGTAGCCATACGAGCACGGAAACCGTGAGTACGTTTACGCTTTAGAACTGAAGGTTGAAAAGTGCGTTTAGACATGGTTATTACCTTTACTGATCAGTAGTTTTTAGGTTCTTGTTAAACCCGACGTGGGCTGTACATCTCTCTTATATATAAGAGGGATACCGACGTCTCTCAACAAAGAGGCGGAATTGTAATCACTGTATTCAAAATAGTCAATGATTGGTTTAACCCCAAGACAAGTTATCTTTATCTTATATCTATAAATAGACAGTCAATAAAGTTAGCTGACTAGAAATTCCGGTCGACGGATTATACTTGTAAAAAATCAAATCACAAGGATCTTATTAGATCCCTACTTTATTTAGGAACTTTTTCAAGCGAGGATCCTGTGGATTACCAAAGATATCCTCAGGTTTTCCCTGTTCAACAATATGGCCTTCTGCCATAAAGATCACTCTATCGGCGACTTCACGAGCAAATTGCATTTCGTGAGTCACCACCAGCATAGTTTGGTGCTGAGTCGCCAATTTTTTCATCAAGCTTAGTACTTCACCGACCCATTCTGGATCAAGCGCTGAAGTGGGCTCATCAAACAACAGCAGTTCAGGTTCCAGTGCCATCGCGCGGCCGATACCGACACGTTGTTGTTGACCACCAGAGAGAGACGCAGGATAGCTATCCCCTTTGTCTCCTAAGCCAATGTCATCCAAAATTTCTTGAGCGCGTTCTAATGCTTTGTCTTTCTTCCAGCCATGCACGGTGATAAGCCCTTCCGCGATGTTCTGACGCGCGGTCATATGGGTAAATAGCGCATAGTTTTGGAAGACAAAACCGGTTTTACGTCGCAGCGCGAGTTCTTCGGCTTTAGTGTATTTTGCGCAGTTAACATAGGTGTTATCGATCTGAATTTCACCTTGTTCAGCAGATTCAAGGAAATTGACACAGCGTAAGAGGGTCGATTTACCTGTACCGCTAGAGCCGATAATGACAATGATCTCGCCTTTTTGAATGTCGATATCAATGCCTTTTAGAATTTCACTGTCACCGAAGCGTTTGTGTATGTTCTTTAGCTTAATCATCTTTGATACGCCTTATTTAATCGATTTTCTGCCCAAATTTGTACGCGAGTGAGTACCACCACTACCAGCCAATAAATGAGTGCTACTGCCAAGAAAGCTTCAAAGAATCGGAAACTTGAAGAGGCTTCCATTTGTGCTTTAGCCATGATTTCAGCGACACCTAATGTAAAAGCCAGTGACGTTGATTTAATCATATCGATGAAATAGTTCATCAAAGAAGGAAGTGCGACACGGGTAGCTTGAGGCAGAACGACGCGTTGCATTGCCTGACGTGTGGTCATGCCTATTGAGCGGCTGGCTTCCATTTGGCTACGATCAATACCAATAATTGCGGCGCGAATACTTTCCGTCATATAAGCGGCAAAATGCAGAGTTAAACCTATTATGGTGGCTGTAAACGCATCGATGCCGACTAAAATAGGGAATATTTGTGGTAACCCGTAATAAAGCAGGAATAATTGAACCAACAGTGGTGTACCACGAAAGAAACTGATGTAGAGCTGGCTAAGCTGATCCAATACTGGGATCTTAAATACTCGAATGTTTGCCAGTATTAGCGCGAGGATCAGAGCAAAGATACCACCTAATACCGCCATTTCTAATGTGATGTGCAAATACTTAAATAGTATCGGCAGCAACTCCAGCATGTAGTTAAAATCAAAACCCATGTTTAAAACCTATCTTATTGCGTCTCATAGTGTAAAAAGCAAAACCCACTATCTCCGTAGAAATAGTGGGTTAAAAGCCTGATTAGGCTAAATTAAATCTATTATTTGGTGATATCTGCATCAAACCATTTGGTTGAAATTTTCGCCAATGTTCCGTCTTTACGCATTGCCGCTAGTGCATCGTTGACTTCTTTTTGTAATTTGGTGCCTTTCTCATTTTTTGCGAATGGCATCGCACTGTCGATAGTTTCAAAAGGTTTACCTGCTAATTGCAGTGGCAAGCCTGTTTTCTTGATAAGTGATAATGCTGATAAGCGGTCCATAACAAAGGCATCGGCACGACCAAGAGCAACATCATGTTCAATACCAGTGTCATAAGTCTTGATATTGATAGAGTTGTCTTTGTTGTGCTCACGTAAAATTTGTTCGAAGTTTGAACCTAGATTAACAGCAACCGTCTTACCAGATAGGTCGTCAATGGTTTTTATGCTGTCATTACCTTTACGTACCGTAATTTGCACACCGTTCACTACATAAGCGTCAGAGAAAAGGTATTTAGCTTTGCGTGCATCTGTTGGGGTAATTTGGTTTGAAATAGTATCAATACGTCCAGTTTCTAGCATACCAAACAAGCCAGAAAAATTAGACGTTACGTATTTCACATCGTAGTCATTGCGACGTGCAATTTCGTCCCACATGTCAACTTCAAAGCCTTGTAGCTTATCTTTTTCAACAAAAGTAAACGGGTAATAACGCCCTGACATACCTACTTTTATTTCTGTTGCAGCATAAGCCGCTTGTCCTAAAGTCGCAATTAGTGCGATTGAGTAAATTAACCCTTTAAACCAGTTTTTCATACTACAACTCCCCGTGTTTATGCAGCGAATCATACAGTTAAGTGAAAGTTAATCTAATACTAAAAAGTTATTAACAATAACACATCGTTTTAGTCTTTTTTTGATTCGATAGCATGTGAAAAAAGTTGGGGATAACCTTGTCTATGTGTGAGTTGATCGTCACGAATTAGGATAATTCTGTGGGTAATCCATGGGATCTTCAGTAATTGTCACGATTAATTGTGAATAACTTTGATCTTATACACTGGATCTTCGATCATTTGCTAGCGATCTTGATAATCTGGGGGTAAAATTACTGTCCTTTATTTTTAATCTACTCGTATTGTGGGGTCGATGTGTCATCTTCGCTTTGGACTCAATGTTTGCAGCAACTTCAAGAAGAGCTTCCTGCAACCGAATTCAGCATGTGGGTACGACCACTACAAGCTGAGTTAAGCGGTAATACGCTGACCTTATTTGCCCCAAACCGATTTGTGTTGGATTGGGTGCGTGATAAGTACATCAATAGCATCAATCGTCACCTGCAAGAATTCTGTGATAACGATATTCCTAGCCTAAGATTTGAGGTGGGAAGTAAACCTGTTTCTGCGCCAACCCCGGTGAAAAAAACCGCGGCGGATGTTGCTGCTGAATTTTCAGCCCCTGCGCAGCTTGCAAGACGCAGACCTGTGCATAAAACGTGGGATAACGATAGTGATGTTTCAGACATTACTTACCGTTCTAACGTTAACGTTAAGCATCGTTTTAATAACTTTGTTGAAGGTAAATCAAACCAACTTGGTTTAGCGGCAGCTCGACAAGTGTCTGATAACCCTGGAGCGGCATACAATCCATTGTTTTTATATGGTGGAACGGGTTTAGGTAAAACGCACTTATTGCACGCAGTAGGTAACGCTATTGTTGATAACAAGCCAAACGCAAAAGTGGTGTATATGCACTCTGAGCGTTTTGTTCAGGATATGGTTAAGGCATTACAAAACAATGCCATTGAAGAATTTAAACGTTACTACCGCAGTGTAGATGCGCTATTAATCGATGATATTCAGTTCTTTGCTAATAAAGAGCGTTCTCAAGAAGAGTTCTTTCATACCTTCAACGCATTACTAGAAGGGAATCAGCAAATTATTCTGACTTCTGATCGTTATCCGAAAGAGATTAACGGAGTAGAAGACCGTCTAAAATCACGTTTTGGCTGGGGACTTACGGTTGCGATTGAACCGCCAGAGCTGGAAACACGTGTCGCTATTTTGATGAAGAAAGCGGAAGATCATCAAATTCATTTAGCCGATGAAGTGGCTTTCTTTATTGCTAAACGTCTACGTTCTAATGTTCGTGAGCTAGAAGGGGCATTGAATCGTGTTATTGCCAATGCAAATTTCACCGGTCGCCCAATAACCATTGATTTTGTTCGTGAAGCGTTACGTGATTTGTTAGCACTGCAAGAAAAGCTAGTGACTATCGATAATATCCAAAAGACGGTGGCGGAATATTACAAAATTAAAGTGGCTGATCTATTGTCTAAACGTCGCTCACGTTCAGTGGCACGTCCACGTCAATTGGCGATGGCATTAGCGAAAGAGCTAACCAACCATAGCTTGCCTGAAATCGGGGATGCGTTTGGTGGTCGTGACCATACTACAGTGTTACACGCGTGCCGTAAGATAGAACAGCTTCGAGAAGAGAGTCACGATATTAAAGAAGACTACTCGAACCTAATCCGTACACTTTCATCGTAATAGGTTATTAATAGAATGAAATTCACTATTAATCGTCAGCATCTTATTAAGCCCCTACAACAAGTTTCGGGTGCTTTAGCGGGGCGTCCTGCACTGCCTATTTTAGGTAATGTGTTACTTAAAGTTGATAATGGCATCTTATCGATGACCGCAACTGACCTTGAAGTTGAACTGATCAGCCAAGTTCAGCTGGAAAATGACTTTGAAGCGGGGAGCGTTACTGTTCCTTCTCGTAAGTTTTTTGATATTTGCCGTGGTCTGCCTGACAACGCGGAAATCTCGCTATCATTGGATGGCGAACGAGTGGTTGTTCGCTCAGGTCGCAGTCGTTTTTCTTTGGCGACATTGCCTGCGATCGATTTCCCAAATATTGAAGACTGGCAATCAGATACTGAATTGACTCTGACTCAAGGGCATCTGCGCTCTTTAATCGAGAAGACCCAGTTCTCTATGGCAAATCAGGATGTGCGTTATTATCTGAACGGTATGCTATTTGATATTGATGGCAATACATTGCGCTCAGTAGCCACTGATGGCCACCGTATGGCAGTATCAGAAACCACATTAGCGGACAGTTATCCTCAGCAACAAGTGATTATCCCACGTAAAGGGGTACTTGAGCTGATGAAAATTTTAGACCAACCCGATGAAGCGGTGAGCCTATTAATTGGCGCGTCGAACATTCGAGTCAGTGTGACTAACTTTGTCTTCACTTCGAAGCTTGTTGATGGTCGTTTCCCGGATTATCGCCGCGTAATGCCACAAAATACCACCAAAACTGTGATTGCTGAGTGTGAAGACTTACGTCAAGCCTTCTCTCGAGCGGCTATTTTATCGAATGAAAAATTCCGTGGTGTAAGGGTCAACCTTTCTAGCGGAACTATGCAAATTACCGCCAACAACCCTGAGCAAGAAGAAGCGCAAGAGGTGGTTGATGTTGATTATCAAGGTGATGATTTAGAAATCGGCTTCAACGTCAGTTACGTGCTGGATGTATTAAATGCCGTGCGTTGTGAGAAAGTGTCTATTTCTATGTCTGATGCGAATGCGAGTGCCTTGATTGAGAATGCTGAAGATTCAAGCGCTCAATACGTGGTAATGCCGATCCGTCTATAACGGTATGCCTTTAAGTCGCCTCATCATAAAACAGTTTAGAAATATCGAAGCCTGCGACATTAGCCCGTCGTCAGGCTTCAATTTTCTGATTGGTGCTAACGGAAGCGGGAAAACCAGCCTTCTTGAAGCTGTATATCTTCTGGGTCATGGACGCTCTTTTAAAAGCTCTATTACTGGACGCATCATTCAACATCAATGTGATGAACTGTTCGTGCACGGAAGACTGAAAAATTCACAACAATTTGAACTTCCTCTTGGTATCAACAAGCGTCGTGATGGTACAACTGAAGTTAAGATATCCGGTGAGTCTGGGCAGAAACTTGCCGAGTTAGCTAAGGTGTTGCCCCTGCAACTTATTCATCCTGAAGGCTTTGACCTACTGACTGATGGACCCAAGCATCGTCGTGCTTTTATCGATTGGGGTGTCTTTCACTGTGAGCCTCAGTTTTATGAAACCTGGGGACGAGTGAAACGTCTCAACAAGCAGCGTAATGCGCTATTGAAAACGGCAAGCAGCTACCGAGAGCTAAGCTACTGGGATCAGGAGCTGGCAAAACTGGCTGAGATGATTTCTCGCTGGCGGGAAGAGTATGTGGCACAACTGAAAGAAGTGGCAGAGCCTTTGTGTCGTGACTTTCTGTCTGAGTTTGATGTGTCGATCTCATTCTACCAAGGGTGGGAGAGAGGTGCGGATTATGCTCAATTATTAGAAAAAAATTTCGAGAGAGATCAGCACCTTGGTTATACTTTTAGTGGCCCAAATAAGGCTGATTTGAAAATTAGAGTAAACGGTACTCCTGTCGAAGATATCTTGTCTCGTGGACAACTGAAATTGTTGGTATGCGCACTGCGTGTCGCGCAAGGCCAACACCTAACAAAGTTAACAGAAAAACAGTGTATATACTTGATTGATGACTTTGCATCAGAGCTTGATAGTCAACGAAGAGCACGTCTAGCAGACTGCTTAAAGGAAACTGGAGCACAAGTATTTGTAAGTTCTATTACAGAAAGCCAAATTGCGGAAATGAACAGTGAAAATAGCAAGATGTTTCATGTGGAACGTGGCAAAATAGAACCAGTAGAATAAGGGACAGATTATGTATGGATCCCTTTGCTATCGCTAAGCGAATTAAACAAATTTAACGAAAAATAGAGATTTAGACCGATATGGGGCGAATCCCTTAAAATATTAGGTTTAAGTCTTAGAATGCTACTTTAAGTGTTAGGGCATTAGTCTTCCTAGCGCAGTAGAACCTATTCAATATAGATGGTTGTTATCGGTATTTGCGAGTTCAACAAAGCTTCACTTTGATTGGCTGCAACATGGATGATAAAGAGACCCAAATAGAGAGTAACTCATGGCAGAAAATTACGATTCATCGAGTATTAAAGTACTAAAAGGTCTGGATGCGGTTCGTAAGCGTCCAGGTATGTACATAGGTGACACAGACGATGGAACCGGTCTTCACCACATGGTATTCGAGGTAGTGGATAACTCTATTGATGAAGCGTTGGCAGGTCACTGTAACGACATCATAGTCACTATCCATGACGACGATTCAGTTTCTGTTCGAGACGATGGTCGTGGTATCCCGACTGAACTGCACGAAGAAGAACAAGTGTCTGCCGCTGAGGTTATCATGACTGTTCTGCACGCTGGCGGTAAGTTTGACGATAACTCTTATAAAGTATCGGGCGGTCTGCACGGTGTAGGCGTTTCAGTGGTAAACGCATTGTCTAAGAAAGTTACCTTAACCATCCAACGTGGCGGTCACATTCATGCACAAACGTATCGCCATGGTGAGCCTCAAGCGCCACTAGCGGTGGTAGGTGATACAGATAAAACAGGTACAGAAATCCGTTTTTGGCCGAGTGAAGAAACCTTTACTAATATCGAGTTCCATTACGATATTTTAGCCAAACGTCTGCGTGAGTTATCTTTCTTGAACTCTGGCGTATCGATTAAATTGGTTGATGAGCGTGAAGAAGACAAATCTGATCACTTCATGTTTGAAGGTGGTATCCAAGCGTTTGTTGATCACCTAAATACCAATAAAACACCGATCATTCAAAAAATCTTCCACTTTGATAGTGAGCGAGATGATGGCATCAGTGTTGAAGTCGCAATGCAATGGAACGATGGTTTCCAAGAAAATATTTTCTGTTTTACCAATAACATCCCTCAACGTGATGGCGGTACTCACTTAGCTGGTTTCCGTTCAGCTTTGACACGTACGCTAAATACCTTCATGGACAAAGAAGGCTTTTCTAAGAAAGCTAAAGCCGCTACTTCGGGTGATGATGCTCGTGAAGGTTTGACGGCTGTTATCTCAGTTAAGGTTCCAGATCCTAAATTCTCAAGCCAAACTAAAGACAAACTAGTGTCGTCTGAAGTGAAATCAGCGGTTGAATCTGCGATGGGCGAGAAGTTATCTGAGTTCTTAGTGGAGAACCCAGGTGAAGCTAAGATTGTGTGTGGCAAAATCATTGATGCAGCGCGAGCTCGTGAAGCGGCGCGTAAAGCACGTGAAATGACTCGTCGTAAAGGTGCATTAGATTTAGCGGGTCTGCCAGGTAAACTAGCAGATTGCCAAGAAAAAGATCCTGCACTTTCTGAACTATACATAGTGGAAGGGGACTCTGCGGGCGGTAGTGCTAAGCAAGGCCGTAACCGTAAAAACCAAGCGATTCTTCCGCTGAAAGGTAAGATCTTAAACGTTGAGAAGGCACGCTTTGATAAGATGCTTTCTTCTCAAGAAGTGGCAACATTGATTACAGCGCTGGGTTGTGGCATTGGCCGAGATGAATATAACCCAGATAAACTGCGTTACCACAACATCATTATCATGACCGATGCCGATGTGGATGGTTCACACATCCGTACACTGTTGCTGACATTCTTCTACCGTCAAATGCCTGAGCTTATCGAGCGTGGCTACATCTACATCGCTCAGCCACCACTTTACAAAGTGAAGAAAGGTAAGCAAGAGCAGTATATTAAAGATGAAGATGCGATGACTCAGTATCAGACGGGTCTGGCATTGGATAACGCGGCATTATTTGTGAACCCTGAAGCGCCAGCGCTTTCTGGCGAACCTCTAGAAGCGTTAGTGACTCAATTTAATCAAGCGACTAAATTGGTTGAACGTATGGCTCGTCAATTACCAAAAGCATTGGTAGAAGAGTTTATTTATGTTCCTCGCCTAACGACTGAGCAGTGCCAAGACGAAGCGACAGTAACCGCTTGGGGTGAGCGTTTGATCGCTCAGCTGAACGCCAAAGAAGTGGGTGCAAGCCAATACAGCTTAGAAGTAGAGAAACATGAAGAGTTGAATGTTTGTCTTCCTAAAGTAGTTGTTCGTACTCACGGTGTTCATTACGAATATGTCGTTAGCTTAGAGCTATTAGCAACGAAAGAATACGACAAGCTAGCGTCACTGTCTGATGCACTTGACGGCCTGCTTGAAGAAGGTGCTTTCGTTAAACGTGGTGAGCGTACTGCGCCAGTTAGTACTTTCCTTGAAGCACTAGAATGGTTAACAAAAGAGTCTCGTCGTGGTTTATCACTACAGCGTTACAAAGGTCTAGGTGAAATGAACCCAGATCAACTTTGGGAAACCACTATGGACCCAGACACTCGTCGTATGATGCAAGTGACCATTGATGATGCTGTTAGCTCTGATCTGTTGTTCACTACTTTGATGGGTGACCACGTAGAACCTCGTCGTCGTTTCATCGAAGACAATGCACTGAAAGTGGCTAACTTAGACGTGTAGCGCTTCTGCTATTTTGTGTTAGATCGAAAGACTGGCACAGCATGAGCTAAATCAGAGTATCAATAAGCACTACCGAATAGGTGGTGCTTTTTTTTTGCAAAAAACCTTGAAAGGAGGTTTTCTCATCCCTATATCTAGTTGTGAAGAGGATGCCAGACGGGTCTTCTGAACCGCTTTACTCGCTTCGCTCTTTTAGAGGAAGGACAGCAGAAAGCACACAATTTAACTTTGTTGAAACCATGTCCTTGATGGAATGGAAACAACACCCTTGATCCGCCCACTCAGGATTAGGGCTATTGCTAATGAATAGGATAGTATTATGAGAACTGTAGATTTCACTCCTTTGTACCGCAACGCTATTGGCTTCGATCGTCTATTAAACATGATGGAGTCTTCTTCTGCCAAAAATGCTTCAGCGGGATACCCTCCATACAATATCGAACAGCAAGATGAAAACAACTACCGTATTACTATGGCGGTGGCTGGATTTGCAGATGAGCAGCTGGACATTACACAAAAAGAAAACGTACTGATTGTACGTGGTGAGCACCCAACTGAAGAGGGGAAAACCTATATTTATCAAGGAATTGCTGAGCGCAATTTTGAACGTAAATTCCAGTTGGCTGATTATGTAAAAGTACTTGGCGCAACAATGAAAAATGGTTTGCTGCACATTGATTTACAACGAGAAATTCCAGAGGCAATGCAACCACGTAAAATTGCGATTAATGGTAGCAATCTCATTAATGGATAGGGCTGACTCGTTACAATAATGAGTCATTAAACAAAGCAGTGAAAGAGCGCCGATGGCGCTCTTTTTCGTTTATGAGTAGGCTTTTATCACTTCTTCTGCGATGATTTTTATGCCATTTTGCATGTCTTCATCGTTTTGCACATAGTTCATTCTTAAGCATTGTTTCGAATGTTGCCATTCTTTCTCTTGCTGGCCAAAGAAGAAGTATTCACCAGGAACAATTAACACACCACGAGCTTTTAGGCGCTGGTATAACTCCATCGTCGTGATCGGCAGCTCATCAAACCATAACCATAAAAAGATTGCGCCTTCAGGTTTATGAATGCGGAATCTAGGATCTGGGATAGCCGATTGTAGTAGAGAAATAGCCTGAGCGGATTTTTGTTGATAGAAAGGCTTGATGACATCATCACTCAACCTCAATAAGTCATTTGACTCAATCATGTGCTGAGCAATTGTCGGTCCAATACTCCCTGGAGCTAAACCAATAATGCCATTGATATTAGTGAGTGCTTGCGTAATCTCTTCATTGGCTATCACTATGCCACATCTGACACCAGGTAAGCCTAGCTTAGAGAGACTCATACAAAGAATCGTATTGTCATTCCAAAATGGTGTCGCGTGCTCAAATACAATATTAGGGAAAGGTGTGCCGTATGCATTGTCCAGAATCAGTGGAATATTGTGCTTTTTCGCCAACTTATCTAATTTATACACCTCTTCATCGGTGAGCAGGTTCCCTGTTGGGTTTGTTGGTCTAGAGGCACAAATCGCGGCCACAGAGTCATCGATTTCTATTTGAGAAAAATCAACGTGATATTTAAATTGTTGATTATCAAGCAGTTCAATTTCTGGCTTATAAGATACGAAAATATCATCTTGAATTCCGGAGTCGCAATAACCGATATATTCAGGAGCCAGAGGCAACAGAATTTTTTTATGTGACCCGTCCGGTTGTTTACCTGCAAGGAGATTAAATAGATAGAAGAAAGCGCTTTGGCTACCATTGGTTAAAGAGATATTTTTCTCGCTAATATCCCACCCATAAGTCTCTTTGAGTAAGGCTGCGAGTCCTTTTACAAAGGTGTCTTTTCCTTGAGGTCCATCATAATTAGCCATGGCCGCAACTAATTCACCACTGCTGAGCATTTTACGGGTTGTCTCAGAGAAGTAATCCAACATTTCAGGAATGGCAGCAGGGTTTCCACCGCCTAGCATTAGTGCTCCTGGGGTGCGCAAACCATCGTTCAAGTCACCCATTAACTGAGTGATCCCTGAGTTTCGGTTAAATTTTTCCCCGAACGTTGAATAAGTGTTGGAAGAAGACATATTGGCCCCAATTCTTTGTAAATTTATACAGGAAAGAGATCAACATTAGCTTAGTCGAAGGGGAATACTCAATAGTTAAATGCGTATTTATAATAAAAAGCCCAGCGAAAGCTGGGCTTGATAAGATTATTTCTGCAGAAGAGAAATATCGGCAATTTGTAGGAATAAATTGCGCAGCTTGTTCAGTAGCGTTAAGCGGTTCTTTTTCAGAGCTTCGTCATCGGCCATAACCATAACGTTGTCAAAGAATGCATCAACAGGCTCACGTAAATCAGCCAGTTTGCTTAGTGCTTGTTGGTAGTCACCCGTAGCGAAAGCAGGTTCAAGTGCTTCAGCCATCACTTCAACGTTTTCAGCCAGTGCTTTCTCTGCATCTTCTTGAAGAAGCGAAAGATCGATTTCTTCAGCTAATTCGCCATCAAACTTAGCAAGGATATTACCTACACGTTTGTTCGCGGCAGCCAATGCAGTTGCAGCTTCTAGACCACGGAAGTGAGATACCGCTTTAACACGTTGGTCAAAATCAGCAGGTTTAGTTGGGCGACGAGCCAATACCGCTTGGATAATATCAATGCTGAAGCCAGCATCTTGATACCAAGAACGGAAACGACCTAGCATGAAATCAAGTACGTCGGCTTCTACGTTTTGGTTAGTCAGTTTATCGCCTAGCTGTGCTTTTGCTTCGTGGATCAGGTCAACAAGGTCTAGCTTGTAGCCATTTTCTACGATGATACGTAGTACACCTAGTGATGCACGACGTAGTGCAAATGGGTCAGAACCTTTTGGTGCTTGACCAATGCCGAAGATACCAACAATAGTATCTAGCTTATCAGCCATAGCTACAGCAGAAGAAATACCTGTGCTTGGCAAATCATCCCCAGCAAAACGAGGCATGTATTGCTCGTAAAGTGCTAGAGCCACTTCTTTATCTTCGCCGTCATGAGTTGCGTAGTGCATGCCCATAACACCTTGGGTATCGGTAAACTCGAATACCATAGAAGTCATTAGGTCACATTTAGCCAGTAGACCAGCACGCGTGGTTTTTTCTACGTCAGCGTCGATTTGCTTAGCAATGTAACCGGCTAGGGCTGTAATGCGATCGGTTTTATCTTTGATCGTACCCAGTTGTTTTTGGAAAACAGCTTGTTCTAGTTCAGGAAGACGATCGATCAAAGGACGTTTACGGTCGGTATTAAAGAAGAACTCCGCATCCGCTAGACGAGGACGAACCACTTTTTCGTTACCTTCGATAACTTGACGAGGGTCTTTAGATTCGATGTTAGAAACAAAGATAAAGTTAGGCAGTAGCTTTTTGTTTTCGTCATAAACAGGGAAGTACTTTTGGTCACCTTTCATGGTGTAAACCAAAGCTTCAGAAGGTACTTTTAAGAACTCTTCTTCAAACTTCGCTGTCAGTACCACTGGCCATTCAACCAAAGAGGTCACTTCTTCAACGAGATCGTCTTCTAGGTCAGCCACGCCGCCAACCGCTGCTGCGGCTTTTTTAGAATCGGCTAGGATAATTGCTTTACGTGCTTCGTAATCGGCCATTACTTTACCGCGCTCTTCTAATAGAGCAGGGTATTGATCGGCTGAATCGATAGTAAACTCTTGCTCACCCATGAAGCGGTGACCACGGATAGTACGACCGGATGCAACGCCAAGGATCTTACCTTCGATAAGCTCATCTCCAAGCAGTACCGTCAGTGTTTTTACTGGGCGGATAAAGTGAATGTCTGAGTCGCCCCAACGCATTACTTTAGGGATAGGCAGTCCAGTTAGCGCTTTAGCCGCAATATCTAGAACCAATTCTTGAACTGGCTTACCTTTTACTTCTTGTTTGAAAAGAAGCCATTCGCCTTTGTCTGTTTTAAGACGCTCAGCTTGCTCAACAGAAATACCGTTGCCGCGAGCCCAGCCTTGAGCCGCTTTAGTAGGGTTGCCGTCAGCATCAAATGCCACTGAAATTGCAGGGCCACGTTTCTCAACCACTTTGTCTGCTTGGCCTTCAGCCAGGCTAGTCACTTTAAGTGCAAGACGACGAGGTGCTGCGTACCATTTTACGCCTTCGTGAGAAAGCTCAGCCGCTTTAAGACCCGCTTCAAAGTTAGAAGCAAATGCTTCTGCTAGAGAACGAAGTGCTGTTGGTGGTAGCTCTTCGGTACCCAGTTCAATTAGAAAATTCTTCGCCATGATTATTTGTCCTCGTTCTTAGCTACAGGTCGACACATAGGGAAGCCAAGAGCTTCACGTGACGCGTAGTACGCCTCTGCAACTGCTTTAGTCAGATCGCGAATACGAAGGATATAACGTTGACGCTCTGTTACTGAGATAGCTTTACGTGCATCAAGTAGGTTGAATGCGTGACCAGCTTTAAGAATACGTTCATAAGCAGGAAGTGGTAATGGCTTGTCTAGTGCCAATAGCTCTTTACACTCTTTTTCACACTGCTCAAAGAAACCAAATAGGAAGTCCACATCAGCGTGTTCAAAGTTGTAAGTAGATTGCTCAACTTCGTTTTGGTGGAAAATATCACCGTAAGTAACTTTAGAGCCATCGGGTGCAACGTTCCAAGTCAGGTCGTAAACAGAGTCGACTTCTTGAATGTACATTGCTAGACGTTCGATACCGTAAGTGATTTCGCCAGTAACAGGCTTACACTCTAGGCCGCCAACTTGCTGGAAGTAAGTAAACTGGGTTACTTCCATGCCGTTTAGCCAAACTTCCCAACCAAGACCCCAAGCACCCAACGTTGGGTTTTCCCAGTTGTCTTCTACGAAACGAATATCGTGAACCAGTGGATCGATACCAAGCACTTCAAGAGAGCCAAGGTACAACTCTTGGATGTTATCTGGAGAAGGTTTAAGAGCAACCTGGAATTGATAGTAATGCTGCAGGCGGTTTGGGTTCTCACCGTAACGTCCGTCAGTTGGACGACGTGAAGGTTGAACGTATGCCGTTGACATTGGCTCTGGGCCAAGTGCACGCAGACACGTCATTGGGTGAGAGGTGCCAGCACCTACTTCCATATCTAGCGGTTGAACAATAGTACATCCGTTTTGAGCCCAATAATCCTGCAGCGCGAGGATCATTCCCTGGAAGGTTTTGATATCGTATTTATGCATAGTCGTTTCGCGCGATTCTTTTGTCTGAATATGAAATAACTTTGAATTATACCCAGATATTAAGGTGGGGAGTAGTGAAAAAACCGTCAATTCACGTATCGAGAACAAGACGGGTGCAAAATAAAGCCCCTCACTTTCATGGTTTACACAATATAGTGAGAACCGTGCCCGTGGCTTTGTGTCAATGATGGTGAACTGACTGCCTTAAAAATAAGGAGATAGAAAAGGCCAAGCGTGAAAGGGTTTTGCTGTTGCACTGCAATTGAATGATCTATAAAATCCCCACAATCTTTGGGGAGTAGCTTACCGAGACTGCAAGTCCGGTTCGTCCGTCAACATAATTGATGCAAAATCATCATGGCGTTCGAGACTCTTTGTTTAGCAAGACCTTAGATAAGAATCGCTATCCTTGGTGGGAGAGTGGTGCTTATCTATTGTTTGTTATCTCCCACCTTAAAGAGAGTCATTTGAGCGTTCTAGCCATTTCTATTACCACAGTTGCTTTAGCTGAAATCGGTGATAAAACCCAACTTTTAGCCCTTCTACTTGCCAGTCGCTACCGTAAGCCACTGCCTATCATTGCTGCTATCTTTTTTGCGACGATTGCCAACCACGCTGTAGCGGCTTGGTTAGGTGTTTTGGTATCTGACTTGTTAACCCCTGAGGTTCTGAAGTGGGTTTTAGTGGTGAGCTTTGCTTTAATGGCGCTGTGGATTTTAATTCCCGATAAACTAGATAGTAATGAATCGATATCCAGTAGGGGGCCGTTTGTAGCCAGTTTTATTGCTTTCTTTGTAGCTGAAATAGGCGATAAAACACAAATAGCGACATCGATTTTAGGTGCTCAGTTTGCGGACGCATTATGGATGGTGATATTGGGAACAACGATCGGGATGTTGCTGGCAAATGTCCCTGTTGTGCTCATCGGGAAGTTTTCAGCGGAGCGACTGCCTTTGGCTCTTATTCGTAAAATAACGGCTGCACTGTTTTTGGTGTTAGCGATAAGCGCAGCAATCTATTAATTCGATAAGGTTAAGCTAGCCCTTTTTTGATCAAATATTGAAATGGGGCTGAATCTGTTTTCTCTGCGATAAGCTGATGATCCATAAAGCGACAAAAGCTTGGAATATCACGGACTGTTGAAGGATCGTCGGCTTTAACTAGCAACACATCCCCTTCTTGCATAGTACGGATGGTTTTTCTGACCATCATAACGGGTTCAGGGCAGCGCAATCCTTCTGCTTCTAAAACGTGATTGGCCACTTCTGGATTAAAAGACATGGTTTCTCTCCCAAAAAATGAGACAGCGATCATACTTAAGTATAAAAAATATTCAATATTAACTTCGGCAACAATAGCGGTAGTGGCCCTCTGGTTTAACTTCCACTTTACAGTACGGTAGCATTTGCCATTATTTTATGGCTTTTGCAGTGCCTATTATGGGTAAACAGGATTTCGCTTAACTGGTAATATGCAGATAAGCTTTGTCTGTATTGAGGTCAAATGGAACTAGAAGAGATTTATCGTCGCGACCTTAACTTATTGGTCGCTTTGCGAGTGCTGGTGGAAGAAGGCAGTGTCAGCCGAGCCGCCATTCGGCTCAATTTGAGCCAGTCAGCAATGAGTCGAGTATTGGGCCGTTTGCGAGAGTTGCTTAATGATCCTTTGTTTACTCGTAATGGACAAAATCTCATTGCGACGGAAAAGGCATTACAGATCAATGAGCAAATTCAGTTCCCACTTGAAGCGATCAGAGAATTGCTGACGCCAACGGATTTTGACCCATCTCAGTGTTCACAGCGATTTGTTGTCGCCACAACCGACTACGCTATGCAAACGATTTTGCCTTTTGCGTTGTCTAAGATTTATGACTTAGCTCCAAATATCTCATTGGATTTTCAGCCACTACAGCATGACAATATTTATCATCAGCTAACGGCTGAAAGGGTGGATATGGCTATCTGCCGACCGGTTTCTGAAATAGAGCCTCTGCGTAGAGAAGTATTAGGAAAAGTAGGGGTCACTTGTTTAGTTTCTAAGCACCATCCTTTAGCGGATAAAGCACTAACCTTAGTGGACTTTTTAACTTTACCACACGCAATGATTGCGATTAGTGACGGGGTGAAAGCGTTAATCGATGACAGTTTGCGTGCGCATGGCAAAATGAACTTAGTGTTGCGTGCTTATCACTTAGAGGCTGCACTTGCCATCGTCGATCGCCTGCCGTTAGTCATTACGGTACCGGCAGATATCGCTTACTTAGTAGCAGAGAGACACGATTTAGTCGTTAAGACGCTACCATTTGAATTTATTGCGTTTGATTATTCTCTGATTTGGCATTCAAGGTGTGATACTTCACCTGCGCAAAAATGGCTTCGAGCGGTGTTAAAAAGTGAGTGCGGAAAATTAATAGAAAAGCGGGTGATGGATATGGGGTTGGAGTAAGCCAGCAGACAACTCCGCTGGCTCATAGATTGCTGCCCCCAGCAAACTAACTCACTTTAATTACGACACGTCCTGTGATTTGACCATTAGTAATGTCGTTTGCTGCCTGAATGGCATCTTCCAGGTTAATTAGCTTAGTGGCTTGTTCGTAGAATGATGCAGGTAGCAATTCAACTAGACGTTCCCATGCTTGGATGCGTTTTTCTCTTGGGCACATAACGGAATCAACACCTTGCAGGCGAACGTTACGTAGAATAAACGGCATTACTGTTGTAGGAAGGTCGAAACCGCCTGCTAGACCACATGCGGCTACAACACCGTTGTAGTTAGTTTGAGTCAGTACTTTAGCCAGTACTTTGCTACCTACAGTATCGACGGCTGCAGCCCAAAGTTGACGCTCTAGTGGTTTTGCTGGCTCTTCTAGTTCAGAACGTTCAACGATGCGTGATGCGCCTAAGGCTTTTAGAAGCTCGCCATTTTGTGATGAACGACCTGTCACAGCTGCGACTGAGTAACCCAGTTGGTTTAGTAGAGTGACAGCTACGCTACCCACACCACCACTTGCACCTGTTACTAGCACTTCGCCATCTTCAGGTTTTACACCACCGTCAACGATAGCTTGCACACAAAGCATGGCAGTAAAGCCCGCTGTACCTATACTCATTGCTTGTTGGCCAGAAAGACCGTCAACTAAAGGAACCAACCAATCACCTTTAAGACGTGCTTTCTCAGACATGCCGCCCCAATGATTTTCACCGACACCCCAGCCAGTAAGAACCACTTTGTCACCTGCTTGATAACGATCATCTTCAGATGTGGTTACTGTGCCGACTAAGTCAATACCAGGAACCATAGGGAAGTTACGAATGATCTTGCCTTTACCTGTAATCGCTAGGCCATCTTTATAATTTAGAGAGGTATAGTCTACAGCGACCTCTACATTACCCTCTGGTAATTGCGATTCATCAACTTGCTCAATTGCAGCAAGGGTTTTTTTATCTTCTTGGTTTAGAACAAGTGCTTTGAACATCAGTTACTCCAAAGGGGTTATGTATTTGATTGCCAGTAAGTCTAGAGAACAAATAGCAATAAAAAAAATGATTTGTCATCATTCTAACTATGCATTAAACGCATTGATTAAATAAAAGGTATGATTTTGTGGTTAATAAGCCACCTATAATGTTAGGTGGCTTATTGATGAGGAGGTTATGGTCGTTCAAAAACAGTGGCAATCCCTTGGCCTAAGCCAATGCACATGGTTGCTAGACCGTATTTGGCGTCTTTGCGCTCCATGAGATTAATCAGAGTAGTCGATATCCTTGAGCCTGAGCAGCCAAGGGGGTGCCCTAACGCAATCGCCCCTCCATTTAGGTTAACCTTCTCATCTAAAACCTCTAGTAGACCAAGGTCTTTCGCTACAGGTAGTGCTTGAGCGGCAAAGGCTTCGTTGAGTTCAATCACACCCATGTCCTCGATACTCAGTCCGGCACGTTGCAGTGCTTTCTTGGTCGCAGGTACAGGGCCATAGCCCATAGTTGCTGGGTCGCACCCAGCAATGGCCATAGATTTTACTTTAGCGCGAATGTTGAGACCAAGCTGTAATGCTTTGTCTTCACTCATGAGAAGCATGGCTGATGCGCCATCAGACAGGGCAGAGGAGGAGCCTGCGGTAACGGTGCCATTGACAGGATCAAATACCGGTCTTAGTTGCGATAAGCCTTCAACCGTTGTTTCTGGGCGAATGACTTCATCATAATCCAGTGAGATAAGTGAACCATCAGCGGCATGCGCTTGAGTAGCATAAATCTCCGATTTGAATGCACCGCTTAACGTGGCCTGATGAGCTCTTGCGTGGGAGCGGGCGGCAAACTCATCTTGTTGCTCTCGTGGTATGCCGTGTAACTTACCTAGCAGTTCCGCAGTCAATCCCATCATTCCTGAAGCTTTGGCGATGCTTTTCCCTAACCCATCATGAAAATCAACGCCATGATTCATAGGGACGTGGCCCATATGCTCTACACCGCCAACAATACAAATATCCGCGTCACCCACCATAATAGAGCGACTTGCATCGTGTAGCGCCTGCATAGATGAACCGCATAGTCTGTTGACTGTCACCGCACCTACTTCAATAGGAAGACCTGCTAATAGGGAGGCGTTGCGGGCAATATTAAACCCTTGCTCAAGGGTTTGTTGTACACAGCCCCAGTAAATATCTTCAATTTCTTTCGCGTCGACTTTAGGGTTTCGCTTTAACAGTCCTTTCATTAGGTGTGCCGAAAGGTCTTCCGCGCGAGTATGACGAAATGCCCCTCCTTTTGAGCGTCCCATTGGAGTACGGATGCAATCAACAATTACGACATTTTTCATTTCTCATTCCTCTTATTGATTACAAGCTGGTGGATTGTTGGTTGGTGTAAAAGTTATCGCCAGAGCTCGCCATTGTGTATAGCAATTGTGGTGCTTTATACAGAGGGCCTAGTGATTGATATTTTTCACATAAAGCAAGGTAGTTGTTGATGCCTAAGCTATCTAGATAACGGAATACACCACCTCTAAAGGGAGGGAACCCTAAACCGTAGACCAGTGCCATATCCGCTTCTTGTGGTGACGCTATGATGTTTTCTTCAAGGCAGAGAACCACTTCATTGATCATTGGAATCATCATGCGTTGAATTAATTCTTCATCAGTGAATGTTTGTTGTGGGGTGTTCAGTGCGGCTAAACACTGCAAAACCTCCGAATTAAAGGTTTTCTTAGGTTTACCTTTTCGGTCAGGCTGATATTCATAGAAACCCAAGCCATTTTTTTGTCCGTAACGTTTTTCGGCAAAGAGTAGGTCTATAGCGTCAGTGGTTTGCTTCGCCATACGCTCAGGAAACCCTTCGGCCATCACTTTTTGTGCGTGATGTGCTGTATCTAGCCCTACAACATCCAACAAATAAGCCGGCCCCATTGGCCAACCAAATTGGCGCTCCATGACTTTATCTATGTGCTGGAAATCAGCGCCATCATTGACCAGTTGACTAAAACCATTGAAGTAAGGGAATAAAACACGGTTGACAAAGAAGCCGGGACAATCGTTGACCACAATAGGGGATTTCCCCATTTGTGCGGCGTAAGCTACTACGCGATTAATGGTGTCCTCTGAGGTCTTTTCTCCGCGAATAATTTCGACTAAAGGCATGCGATGGACGGGGTTAAAGAAGTGCATGCCACAGAAATTTTCCGGTCTTTGCAGAGATTGAGCTAATAAGTTGATAGGGATTGTGCTGGTGTTTGATGTGATGACAGCATCTGGGCTGACATGTTGCTCTACTTCAGCAAGTACACTGGCTTTAATTTTTGGGTTTTCGACAACGGCTTCTATTATTACATCCGCCTGTTCAATGCCGGCATAATGCAGACTTGGGGTAATAGAAGTCAGTACTTTAGCGACTTTTTGTGGTTTGATGCGACCGCGTTCTAAGCGAGCATTCAGTAGTTTTGACGCCTCTTCTAGCCCTAGATCAAGAGAAGGCTGAGCAATATCTTTCATTAATACAGGGACGCCTTTCAATGCGGATTGATAAGCGATACCTCCCCCCATAATCCCAGCTCCAAGTACTCCTGCTCGTAGCGTGGGCTTCGTTGAGGCTTTTGCTGCTTTTTTGGCGAGCCCTTTTATATACTGATCGTTTAGGAATAAGCCGACTAAAGAGGTTGCGACCTCAGTTTGGGTAAGTGTAATGAAATTTTCTCTTTCTATATCTAGGGCTTCATCCCTGGAACATTGAGCGGCTTGTTCGATGGTTTTGACTGCCATCATAGGTGCAGGGTAGTGTGGCCCTGCTTTTTGAGCGACCAGTCCTTTAGCGGTCGTAAAGCTCATCATAGCTTCAAGCTTTCCAAGACCAAGGGCCGATGTTTTGTTTTGTCGACGCTCTCGCCAATCAATAATGCCTTGATTGGCATCTTTAATAAGAGCTACAGCGGCACTAAAGAGCACTTCGGTCTCAACAATGGCGTCAATTAAACCGATTTTTAGTAGTTTATCAGCACGCTTTGAACTTCCCGCGGTGATAATCTCCATGGCATTATCTGCGCCGATTAAACGAGGCAGTCGCACTGTTCCACCAAAACCGGGCATAATGCCTAACTTTGTTTCTGGTAGACCAATATTGGCGGTGCTATCAGCCAGTCGGAAGTCAGTGGCAAGAATGGTTTCACAGCCGCCTCCAAGAGCATGGCCTTTGATGATAGAGATTGTTGGAACCGGAAGATCCTCAAGACTGTTGAAGATAGAATTTGCAAACCTTAGCCACTGATCGAGTTCCTGTTTCGGCTTTGCAAATAGCCCAAGAAATTCAGTGATATCAGCTCCGACAATAAAGGTGTCTTTGTCGCTTGAGAGTATGACGCCTTTCAGATCGGCAAGTTGCTGTATTGCTTTAATTCCAGCATCTAATGCTTCAAGGGTTTTCAGATCGAGTTTATTCACTGAGTTATCCCCACAAAAGCATATTTCAACTATGCCATCTTGGTGTTGTTTGACCGTGAGGGTCTCTGCTTGATAGATCATCCGTGTTCTCCATAAATCGAGTTAGCCTAGTGGCTAGACATATCGTGGTATGACCAGTCAAGTCTGGCTCTGTAATAAATAAATATCAATACATTTATTTAACAATTAATCAACAATGTGTGTTGTGTGCCACTATTAATCGAAAGTGCTTCTCGTGATAAACTGTTTCAATTACCTCAAAACACACAGATCTAATGAACGTCTCTCCTTATTTAATACCGGCCAAATCAATGATTTTTGAAGAAGAAATCAAGAAGAGTCAGTTTATTACCTACTTAGCTCACACTCCGTCTATTGAAGCCGCCAAAGCATTTGTAGATGAAATAAAGGCAAAACATAATGACGCGAGGCACAATTGCTGGGCATTTGTTGCTGGTCGACCTGAAGACTCAATGAAGTGGGGATTTAGTGATGACGGAGAGCCGTCGGGGACAGCAGGAAAACCGATTCTTGCCCAACTGACCGGCTCGGGCGTAGGAGAGATCACGGCGGTGGTGACTCGTTACTATGGCGGCATTCGTTTAGGTACGGGTGGTTTGGTAAAGGCGTACGGTGGCGGGGTACAGCAGGCATTAAAACTGCTCGAAAGTATAGAGAAGAAGATCACCACTCAGTTAATCGTAGAAGTAGACTACTCTCTCATATCATTAACTCAGTCTATTATGGCGCAGTATGGTGCAGTGGAAATCGATGCTACTTATGATATTAGCGCTAAACTGACCGTGGAGATTGAAGTTCTGCATGAAAGCGACTTCATTTTGACGATGACCAATAAAACCGGGGCGAGAGCCTTAATTTCAAGGATGAGCTAACCCTAGTATGCAGTTTCGTTCCATTATTCGAATAGTAGGTCTGCTACTCGCACTCTTTAGCCTCTCTATGCTAGCGCCTGCTGGCGTAGCTCTCATCTATAGAGATGGTGCAGGTGTTCCCTTTGTCGTAACTTTCATCATTTTATTGATTTGCGGTTTTGTATGTTGGTTCCCTAATCGTCGCCAGAAGCGAGATTTAAAAGCTCGAGATGGCTTTTTGATTGTGGTGTTGTTCTGGACGGTTATTGGCAGTGCAGGCTCGCTTCCTTTTCTGCTGGTGGATAGTGCTTCGGTCAGTGTCGCCGATGCTTTTTTTGAATCGTTTTCGGCATTGACCACCACAGGTGCTACGGTTCTTGTTGGATTAGATGACTTACCCAAAGCCATCCTTTTTTATCGACAGTTTCTACAATGGTTTGGTGGGATGGGGATCATTGTATTGGCCGTGGCGATTTTGCCAATGCTTGGCATTGGTGGTATGCAGCTATATAGGGCTGAAATCCCAGGTCCAGTAAAAGACAGCAAAATGACGCCAAGGATAGCGGAGACGGCTAAAGCGCTTTGGTATATCTATCTTAGTTTGACAGTTGCTTGCGCTATCGCTTTTTGGCTTGCTGGAATGACCTTCTTTGATGCGGTAGGGCATAGCTTCTCAACCATTGCGATTGGGGGATTCTCCACTCACGATGCCAGCATGGCTTATTTTGATAGCTATGCGATTAATATGATTACTGTTGTCTTCTTATTAATTTCTGCGTGTAACTATTCATTGCACTTTGCCGCTTTTGCGTCGGGAGGAGTGCATCCTAAATACTATTTAAAAGATCCTGAGTTTAGGGCCTTCATCTTTGTACAAGTCGTGTTGTTCCTCATCTGTTTTCTGGTGCTATTAAACCATCATAGCTATGACACCTATTATGAAGCCTTTGACCAAGCTCTTTTCCAAAGTGTCTCTATTTCTACAACGGCAGGTTTTACCACAACCGGTTTTGCTCAGTGGCCTTTGTTCCTTCCTATGCTTTTGCTTTTTTCATCCTTTATAGGAGGGTGTGCAGGTTCTACAGGGGGGGGAATGAAAGTCATCAGAATACTTCTTCTTACCCTACAAGGGTTTCGAGAATTAAAGCGTTTAGTTCACCCACGAGCGGTATTTACGATAAAACTGGGGAGTAAAGCACTTCCTTCTAAGGTTATTGATGCGGTATGGGGGTTCTTCTCCGCTTATGCACTTGTGTTTGTCGTCTGTATGTTGGCATTGATCGCGACTGGCATGGATGAGCTCAGCGCATTTTCCGCCGTTGCGTCAACGTTAAATAACCTTGGCCCTGGTTTAGGGGAGGTATCGCTACATTATGGTGATATCAGTGACTCTGCAAAATGGATATTGGTTATCTCTATGTTGTTTGGTCGATTAGAGGTATTCACTCTATTAATTCTATTTACTCCATCGTTTTGGAAAAATTAAGGAAAGAACATTGAAAAAGGCGGCATTGCTGTACTCCACTAGTGACGGTCAGACGAAAAAGATTTTGGCGCATATAGAAAGCGATCTAGAAGGGTTTACCTGTGAATCTTTTGATCTCTCATCAGTAAGCAGTATTGATTTGCTTGCTTTTGATCGTGTGGTGATTGGGGCGTCTATTCGTTATGGGCATCTAAATAAGAAGCTATACCAGTTTATTGAAAAAAACCTATCACAATTAGAGCAAGTGAATGCGGCATTCTTTTGTGTCAATTTAACCGCGAGAAAAGAAGAGCAAGGCAAAGATACTCCAGAGGGAAGCGCCTATATTAAAACCTTCCTTAAAAAATCACCTTGGCAACCAAAACTCATTGGTGTTTTTGCTGGGGCTCTTCTTTACCCAAGATATAACTTCTTAGACAAATTTATGATTCGCTTAATTATGTCTTTAACTGGGGGCGAAACCGACACCACAAAAGAAGTTGAGTATACCAACTGGCAAAAGGTCTCTTTGTTTAGTCAAAAAGTCGTAAAAATGAGCGGTAATTAAGCGTTTTTAGAGCGTATTGTCGTAAAATCAACCGAACAGAAATAAATTCAAAAAAAACCTTAAAAAACGCTTGCCAACGTGACGCAGGTCTCTATAATGCGCCCCACTGACACGGCAACAGCGACAACGCTTCGCAGTGATTCAGTCGGCAAATTAGCTGAACCATTTGAGTTTAACTTCTCTTAGAAAATAAATTCAAAAAAGTGTTTGACACTACGGTT
>NZ_BATM01000051.1 GCF_000467185.1 Vibrio ezurae NBRC 102218 | reverse complement strand
TACTGATCAGGTTGGCAAGCATTTTTTCGAAGATTTTCACCTTTTATTGCCGTATGCTCATCAATTAGCCACAAAGGTCTTTTTTTGATAGTTTTATAACAATATTGATACAGTTTTAGTGAGGTTTAACTATGAGTTCTTTACGCAGTTTTAAGGGCATTAAGCCATCCATCACACCTAGCGCCTATATAGATGATTCGTCCGTTATTGTCGGTGATGTGAAAATCGGCATTGATTCGAGCATTTGGCCACATGTGGCCGCTCGTGGAGATGTTAACCATATCCATATTGGCAACAGAACTAATGTTCAAGATGGTTCTGTACTGCATGTTACTCATAAAAATCCCAGCAACCCAGAGGGCTACCCCCTGATTATTGGTGATGATGTGACTGTGGGCCACTTGGTGATGCTACATGGGTGCACGATTAAAAATAGAGTATTGGTAGGGATGAGCAGTACGATTTTAGATGGCGCTATTATAGAGGACGATGTATTCATTGGGGCAGGAAGCTTAGTTCCACCCAACAAAGTATTAGAAAGCGGTTATCTCTACGTAGGTCGCCCTGTAAAACAGATACGACCTTTAACTGAAGAAGAAACCGCTTTTTTAGTGAAGTCGGCCGATAACTATGTTCAAAATAAAAACGACTACTTGAACGAAGTACACGACATCAATTAATTTCGATTTGTCCTAGCTGGTTGAACTCTTCTGCTTCAATCAGCTCTTCTGCCAAATCTTCCAAATCAAAGCGGTATTCAGAGAAAACCTGCAATGCCACGTTTTCATCTTCAATAGGCAGTTGTGATAGGTTTTGCAAATAGGAAACCGAGACAACGCATTCAATAAGATTACCCGCTTGCTGACCAATAAAGGTCACTGTCTTATTATTGGCATTCCAACTTTGTTGATCGGTAAAGATAATAGATTGGTTCATTTACGAGCCCTCTAGGTTTTTACGTAATTCTCTGAGGATTTGTTTTGCCCCAGGTCGAATCCCTCTCCACAACATAAAGCTCTCAGCGGCCTGCCCAACTAACATCCCTAAACCATCGTAAGCTTTCGCCGCACCTTGTTCTTTTGCCCACTGATTAAAAACTGTCGTTCCCGCACCGTAAACCATGTCATAGCTGACGGTTTGTGACGAAAATATTTTGGCTGATATTTTAGGTAGCTCTTTTGTTAACCCTGCGGACGTTGAGTTAATCACAACATCAAAGCTTTCCGCTACTTCATCGATAGGCTGCGCCTTAATTGGGCCATACTGCTTAAATTGCTCCGCGAGATCTTGCGCCTTGCTCAGCGTTCTATTAGCTATTACAAGCTCTAGCGGTTGTTGGTCAAGTAATGGCTTTAAGACACCGCGCACTGCACCACCAGCACCAATAACTAGAATCTTGGCACCTTTAAGTACTACTTGGTATTGCAGTAGATCTTGAACTAGCCCTTCACCATCAGTGTTATCACCAATAATCTCGCCATCATCGAGCTTTTTCAGTGTATTCACCGCGCCAGCAAGCTGTGCTCTTTCGGTCAACCTATCTGCCAGTTGATAGGCATCATGCTTGAAGGGGGCGGTAATATTGCAACCTTTACCACCATGAGCAAAAAATTCTGTGGCCGCTTGGGTAAACTCGCCCACTTCAGCGTGTTGCGCTGAATAAGTAAGACTCTGGTTAGTCTGACGGGCAAATAAAGTATGAATAAACGGTGATTTACTCTGCTTTATTGGGTTTCCAAATACGACATACTTATCAATTAACTGCTTCATCTTCCTACCTGACTGAAAAACTAATCATAAAACGACCTTCTAAGAACCTACCACTGAACAGCGTGAAGAAAAAGTGTTACCACTCTCTAGGCACTAAGTACTCTTTATATAGGCGATCTTCATGGGAACCTTCTGCTACTTGGTAGTTATACTCCCAACGCGCTAAAGGTGGCATGGACATCAATATGGATTCGGTTCGTCCATTACTTTGCAAACCAAATAAGGTGCCTCGATCATAAACTAGATTGAACTCTACATAACGACCGCGTCGA
Source organism: Vibrio ezurae NBRC 102218 (assembly GCF_000467185.1). Lineage (GTDB taxonomy): Bacteria > Pseudomonadota > Gammaproteobacteria > Enterobacterales > Vibrionaceae > Vibrio > Vibrio ezurae. The sequence continues at coordinate 29,705 of NZ_BATM01000051.1, read as the reverse complement.
TAAAGTTGGAATTGACGCTGTTGTTCGGTAAACGGTGTATTCTTACGCTTTTCAATAATAGGCACGTAAGCCTTAGTAAACCCTTCGCCGACCGCTTGAATGTAGGCAAAGCTTTTTTCAAAGCTCCACTTGTTCAAGTCATCAAAAAATAGGCCACCTACACCACGAGTCTCTCCTCGGTGGGGTAAATAAAAATACTCATCACACCATTTTTTATGTTCTGCATACACGGTGTCACCAAATGGTGCGCACAATTGCTTGGCTGAGTTGTGCCAGTGCTGGCAATCTTCTGCAAATGGATAGAATGGTGTTAAGTCAAAACCACCCCCGAACCACCAAATAGGTTCACAGCCTTCTTTCTCAGCAATAAAGAAACGTACATTGGCATGAGAAGTCGGTACATAAGGGTTCTTTGGATGAATAACCAAAGAAACCCCCATAGCCTCAAACTTTCTGCCTGCGAGTTCTGGACGATTGGCCGTCGCAGAGGCTGGCATTTTGTCACCAAATACATGTGAGAAGTTTACCCCACCCTGCTCGATAACTGCGCCATTTTTCAAGACTCGAGTTCGGCCACCACCGCCTTGCTCTCGGATCCATGCATCTTCAACAAAGGTTGCATCCCCATCCGCTTTTTCCAACTCAGAACAAATATTGTCCTGCAATTGCAATAAAAAGCGTTTTACGGCTTCTTTATCAACCTGTGTCATTGTTTACCCTTGTCTTAATATTTGTAATGTCTTGGCGTCTTTAATTTCTGACGGTTTGCTTCTGTCACCGACCGCACCTTTAACAATAAACACATCTTCATTGCCAAGCTGACTCTCGACCTCTTCAGCACTTAAGCAGGGGGATAAACCCGATAAATTGGCACTGGTTGAGGTAATCGGCTTCGAAAACTCAATACACAACTGCTGTACTAAAGGATGATCGGTCACCCTTACCGCCACACTGTCAAACTGCCCATGCACTAACTGATGTACTTTCTTGCTCACAGGCATAACCCAAGTCACAGGTCCCGGCCAACTTTGAAATACTGCATCAAGCTGCTCCGCTGAAAGCTCACTCACATCTACGTACGGCAGCAGTTGTTCAAAGCTGGCTGCAATTAAAATCAACCCTTTAGCTGGGTCTCTCTGTTTTAGTTCAATTAACGCCTGTAAGGCTTGTTCACTGTCGGGATCACACCCAACACCAAACACGGCTTCTGTGGGGTAAGCAATAACCTTTCCTTGGCGCAGAGCCCCAACAGCTTGCTCAATTAGCATCATTCCTTGAGTATCCTCTCTACACTATCTTTTGCCTTAGTTTACAAATTCTATTCGTGACTGGTAAGCATTTCCTGTAAATCAGCAAAACAAAGCGACGCAAACGTTTTCCTATTCAAAAAATAACCGTATAATGCGCGCAAAATCAGTATCTAAATCTCTACTAGTTAAATTAGGAGTCGTTACATGCAAGTCGGTATTATCATGGGTTCTAAGTCAGATTGGCCAACGATGAAGTTAGCTGCTGAAATGCTCGACCAATTCGGTGTTAGCTACGAAACTAAAGTTGTATCAGCTCACCGTACTCCACAACTACTAGCGGACTATGCAAATAGCGCAAAAGATCGCGGCATCAAGGTTATTATTGCAGGCGCAGGCGGCGCGGCTCACCTTCCTGGTATGTGTGCAGCATTTACTAGCCTTCCTGTGCTTGGCGTTCCTGTTCAGTCTCGCGCCCTAAAAGGTATGGACTCACTGCTTTCTATTGTACAAATGCCAAAAGGGATTGCAGTAGGCACTTTGGCGATTGGTGAAGCGGGTGCGGCAAACTCAGGTATCTTAGCGGCACAAATTATCGGTACTCATGTTCCTGAAGTGATGGAAAAAGTAGAAGCTTTCCGTAAAGAACAAACAGACACTGTACTAGCTAATCCGAACCCAGCGGAGGATTAATACCGTGCAAGTTTTAGTTTTAGGTGCTGGACAACTAGCGCGTATGATGGCTCTAGCGGCCGCTCCATTGAATATCAAAACTATCGCTTTTGATGTCAACAGTGAGTCTATTGTTGAGCCCATCACTCAAACCAAACTAGGTAGTGGTCTGGCCGCTGCGATTGAGCAAGCTGACGTCATTACCGCTGAATTTGAGCATGTTCCTCATCCAGTTTTGGATGCTTGTCAAGCTAGCGGCAAACTATTGCCAAGTGCGACTGCAATCAAAACCGGTGGCGATCGCCGCATCGAAAAAGCACTGCTCGATAAAGCAAACGTTGCCAACGCGAAATATGCACTTATTCGTACTCGCCAAGACTTCGAACAAGCCATTGAATACGTAGGTTTACCTATGGTGTTAAAAAGCACTCTAGGCGGTTACGATGGCAAAGGCCAATGGCGTTTGAAAGAAGCCTCGCAAGTTGACGCTATCTGGGCAGAAATGGAACAGTGCATTGCCTCTTCGGCAGCGCAGGCAATCATTGCTGAAGAATTTGTTGCCTTTGATCGTGAGGTGTCTTTAATTGGCGCTCGCAACCAACACGGTGAAATCGCTGTCTACCCATTAGCAGAAAATGTGCATACCGATGGCGTGCTGAGCCTATCAACCGCAATTGATGAGCCACAACTACAAGCTCAAGCAAAGCAAATGTTTACTGCCGTTGCTGAGTGTTTAGACTATGTGGGTGTTTTAGCATTGGAGTTCTTCGATGTTAAAGGGCAATTGATGGTTAATGAAATTGCGCCTCGCGTTCACAACTCTGGTCACTGGACACAGCAAGGCGCTGAAACCTGTCAGTTTGAAAATCATATGCGCGCCGTGTGCGGACTACCGCTAGGTAGCACTGAAGCACTGCGTCCTACCGCTATGATTAATATTCTGGGTGAAGACACTCTTGCACAAGAAATTTTGAGCATGAAACAGGCTCATATCCATTGGTACGGAAAGGATAAACGTCCTGGACGTAAAATGGGACACATCAATGTTTGTGGCAATAGCCCAGCGGATCTGCAACAACAATTACAAGATATCGCGCAGTGGTTAGATGCAAGTGCCTTCCCTGCACTGCATCAAAAATAATCGGCTATAGCAAACACAGCCTATAAACGGCAAAAAGGAGGCAATCGCCTCCTTTTTTATTATTTAGCCTGAGATTATTACTTTACCTGAGATTATTGCTTTGCCTGACATTTTCGACTGGCGCATATCACACTGCTTTTATCTCCACTTTTCTTCACCATCAACAATTCAAAACCACACTCTTGGCACTTACCTTGCTTGGGCTCACTGTTGATCGAGAACTGGCATTTAGGGTACTGATCACAGGCGTAAAATGCTTTCCCATATCGAGATTTACGCTCAATCAAATGCCCCTTATGGCATTCTGGGCAAACAAAAGATTCAACACTGTGGTCTTCTGGCTCATCTAGACTGCCAATATAGTGACAATCGGGATAAGCAGAGCAACCAATAAACATGCCATAACGGCCCTGTCTAAGAACCAACTCATCGCCACAATTAGGGCAAGGTACGCCCAATGGCTTAATGATTTGCCCTGAAGCCTGATGTGATGATTTTATGTAATCACAACTAGGGTAATTGCTACATCCCCAAAACGCCCCATGCTTGCCATGACGCATTTGTAGAGGATGACCGCAATTGGGACATGACTGCTCTAAAGCATGCCCTTCCGCAGAAAAAAGTTGATGATTAATTTTACTCATGGCGTTTATCTAGCATGGCTTAGTGCAAAATGCCGTGATCGGTCGAGTAAAGTAACTCTTCCATTGTATTGTAGGCACTTTCATTGCCCGGAACATTAAACAGCACCATTAAGATGATCCATTTCAGGTCATCTAGCTGTAAGTCTCGGGTTTCAAGCCCCATGACACGATCAATCACCATTTCACGAAGCTCTGGATTAAGTACTTCAATTTGTTCTAAGAACAAAATGAACCCTCGACAACGCGTGTCTATTCTTTGCTGTTCTTTCTCTGAATAAATTCGGATCGAAGTCGCTGAGCTAGTCGCTATATTTTGACTTGAGTCGTCACTTTGCAAAGCGGCAAGGTCTTCAAGCCAGTTTAACGCTTTGTAGATTTCATTTTGATGGAAACCTGCGCGAAGGAGTTCTTGCTCAAGCTCATCTTGGTCGACGTTCAAATCGCTCTCGCTATGAATATACGTCTCAAATAGATACATAAGAATATCCATCATAGTCAGCTCCCCCTTAATCTAATATAACCACCACCTACTGAAGCCACTAGTCCTTTGAGCTCCAACTCTAATAACTGCATCATAACCTGATTAACGGGTAAATGGGTGCTTTGTGCCAAAAAATCAACCGCTGTCGGCTTATCTCCTAATAGATTAAGTAAAGCTTGAGTTAAATCGGATTCTGGCTCGCACTTTACGTTGTGTTTTAACTCTGACGGTGCACTCAGACCCAACCCCTGCTGCTGAGTTTGTGACCAGTCAATTAAACCTCTCATTTCTTGAACAATATCTTGCGCATTGCGTACGAGCACAGCCCCATCTCGAATTAGGTTATTACACCCCATTGCATTCGGGTTCAACACAGAACCGGGGACTGCATACACATCCCTGCCTTGCTCTAAAGCAAATCGGGCTGTAATCAGAGAGCCACTTTTCGCCGCAGCTTCAACCACCAGCACCCCAACGGATAAACCACTAATAATTCGATTTCTTCTAGGGAAGTTATACGCTCTAGGTGGATAAAAAGGAGGGAATTCGGATACCAATGCTCCCGTTTCTTTAATACGTGCCGCTAAGTGTTTGTGTGGCTTGGGGTAGAGATAATCAAACCCACTACCTAATACGGCAATAGTTGTCCCTCTTTGCTCAAGGCACGCCTGATGAGCATGACCATCAACACCTAACGCTAACCCACTGGTTACGGTAATTCCAAGTTGAGTTAACTCTGTCGCAAACTGACGGGTAATATATAACCCGTCTTGACTGCTATTACGACTGCCTACTATGCCAACTTGATTGGAGCTCAAAGCAGCAATGTCCCCTTGCACAAACAGCAACGGCGGATAACAGGGAATTTCTTTCAACAATGAAGGGTAGTGATTCTCATCGGCACAAACTAACAAATGATTACCGCTTCTACTCATCCACTCTAAACATCGCTCAACATTTGCATTGGGTTGCTCGGTCAAGTGACGTACTTGCAGATCGGTAAAGTTTAAATCGTACAACTCTTTTCGAGATAAATTGAGCACTTCTAGTGGGGAGAGGTATTCCACTATTTTTTGCAACTTAACCCCACTCAGACGAGGCGTCATCGATAAGGTCAACCAAGCGATTATCTGTTGTTCTGTCATCGTTAATCTCATCGATTTATATTGGTGCTGTTATTTGAAGACCAAAATGACTAAAATTGTCACAAGTGGCTGAGATTTTTTCGGCGCAGTTCAACTTTTTTGAGTGATTATGTCTTTATTACAAGTATTAACCTTTCCAGATGATCGCCTTCGTACGGTTGCAAAACCTGTCGAAGATTTTACGCCTGAACTTCAACAACACATCGACGACATGATTGAAACCATGTACGAAGAAGAAGGGATTGGCTTAGCCTCTACCCAAGTTAACGTTCACAAACGTATCGTGGTAATCGATCTCTCCGAGAATCGCGATGAACCTTTAGTATTAATCAACCCAGAAATCACCGAAAAGCGCGGTGAAGATGGGATTGAGGAAGGCTGTTTATCAGTACCTGGTGCACGTGCGCTTGTACCAAGAGCGGCTGAAATCACCGTAAAAGCACTCAATCGTGACGGCGAAGAATTTACCTTTGATGCTGACGATTTACTGGCTATTTGTGTACAACATGAATTAGACCACTTAGCAGGGAAACTGTTTGTTGATTACCTTTCTCCATTGAAACGTAAACGCATCAAAGACAAGCTAGAAAAAATTAAGCGTTTCAACGAACGAAACTAACTACTCAGGAGTTTGCATTGAGCAAAGCATTAAAGATCGTATTTGCAGGTACTCCAGATTTCGCCGCCGACCATTTGGCGGCGTTGTTATCTTCGGAGCATGAGGTTATTGCGGTTTATTCAACGCCAGATAAACCAGCGGGTCGAGGCAAAAAGTTAACAGCAAGTCCGGTCAAAAACCTTGCCGTTGAACACAATATTCCTGTTTATCAGCCTGAAAACTTTAAGTCAGATGAAGCCAAACAACAGTTGGCCGAGTTAAACGCCGATATCATGGTTGTTGTGGCTTATGGACTACTATTGCCTAAACCGGTACTGGATACACCTAAACTGGGTTGTATCAACGTACACGGTTCTATCTTGCCTCGTTGGCGCGGTGCGGCACCGATTCAACGTTCAATTTGGGCGGGGGATGCTGAAACCGGCGTCACTATCATGCAGATGGACATAGGTTTAGATACAGGCGATATGCTGCACATTGCAACTTTACCTATCGAACCTGAAGACACGAGTGCTGCGCTCTACCACAAACTCGCCAAACTAGGGCCTGTCGCTCTAATTGATTGCTTAGCCAACATAGCGCAAGGCACTGCCGTTGCAGTGAAGCAAGATGATGCTCTATCGAATTACGCAAAGAAACTCAGTAAAGAAGAAGCGCTACTGAATTGGAGCAAAGATGCGGTAGCACTTGAGCGTGAAATTCGTGCCTTTAATCCTTGGCCGATGAGTTACTTTACGGTCGGTGATAAGAACATCAAAGTATGGCAAGCGCGCGTTAACCCTGAAGCTTGCTCAGAACCCGCAGGTACTATCATCAGTGCGGATAAATCTGGCATTCAAATTGCGACAGGAAACGGCCGCTTACTTCTAGAGCAAATCCAAGTGCCCGGGAAAAAAGCCATGTCGGTTGGCGACGTACTCAATTCACGAGCAGATTGGTTCCCGATTGGAACCCAATTAGCATAATCACACACATCTAAGGCTTGAATTTTTCAAGCCTTACTCTTGTTAGGAAATATCTATGAATGTACGCGCAGCTGCGGCAACCGTGCTGTTTCAAGTTGTAGACAAAGGCTATTCACTCTCTAGCGCTTTACCCAACGCACAATCTCAATTAAAACCTCGTGACCATGCTCTGCTACAAGAGATTTGCTACGGTTGTCTTCGCTACTTGCCAAGATTAGAAACCATAGTCAATGAACTGATGGAAAAGCCACTTAAGGGTAAGCAGCGTGTATTCCACCACCTAATGTTAGTGGGTATTTACCAACTTAGTTTTATGCGTACAGCGGACCACGCGGCGGTTGCTGAAACCGTTGAAGCATGCCAATCACTAAAAGGTCATAAGCTCAAGGGCTTAGTCAATGCAATATTACGTAACTATCAACGTAATCAGCAGCGACTTGATGAACTTTCAGTCAAGCACGATGCAGGCAAATATGGTCACCCAAGCTGGCTACTTAAATTGCTGAAAACCTCTTACCCAAATGAATGGGAATCCATTGTAGAGGCCAATAACACCAAAGCACCAATGTGGCTACGCGTAAACGCTCAGCATCATACTCGCGATGAGTATTTAAAGTTACTTGAAGCAGAAAACATCGAAGCTGACGTTCATCCTCAAGCCCGTCATGCACTGCGTCTACACCGAGCTTGCGATGTTAATCAACTACCTGGGTTTGCTGAAGGTTGGGTATCGGTACAAGATGCTGCGGCTCAATTAGCCCTAGAATACTTGCAGCCACAAGATGGCGAACTGATCCTTGACTGTTGTGCGGCTCCCGGTGGCAAAACGGCACACATTCTAGAAAACACCACCAATAGCGAAGTTGTTGCCATTGATGCTGACCCGCAACGCTTAGAACGTGTGTATCAAAACTTAGAGCGCTTAAACCTAAATGCGAAGGTGATGTGTGCCGATGCACGTAATCCTGATGAATGGTGGACAGGTGAGCAATTCGACCGCATTTTACTGGATGCACCTTGTTCTGCAATCGGTGTCATTCGCCGTCATCCAGACATCAAGTGGCTACGTCGCGCCGATGATCTTGCCGCTTTATCTCAGCTACAAAGCGAGATATTGGACGCTATGTGGCAACAACTTAAGAAAGGCGGAACCTTAGTTTACGCTACATGCTCAATTTCTCCGGTTGAAAACACTGAGCAAGTACAGGCATTCTTAGCCCGCACAGACGACGTCGAACTCATCGATAGTGATCCGAGCAACCCAGGAAGACAAATCTTACCTGGAGAGCACAATATGGATGGCTTCTACTATGCGGTTCTACAAAAAAAGAGCTAAATTAAACTAAGCCCTGCTGTATAGGAAAATAATCGATGAAAATCATAATCTTGGGTGCCGGACAAGTCGGAGGCACTCTCGCTGAAAATCTTGTTGGCGAAAATAACGATATCACTATTGTGGATACCGATAGCCGTCGTCTGCGTGAATTACAAGATAAGTATGACCTGCGTGTAATTAATGGGGCTGCAAGTCACCCTGATACCCTGCGCGATGCTGGAGCCCAAGATGCTGATATGCTGGTTGCGGTAACAAACTCCGATGAAATCAACATGGCGGCATGCCAAGTTGCATTCACCCTATTTAATACACCAAACCGTATTGCTCGAATCCGTTCTCCTGAATACTTAAAAGAAAAAGACTCCCTATTTAAATCGGGAGCGATCCCAGTTGACCACCTTATTGCCCCTGAAGAGCTAGTGACGGGCTATATCGAACGCTTAGTTCAATACCCCGGAGCGCTGCAAGTGGTCAGTTTTGCGGAAGAGAAGGTAAGCTTAGTTGCTGTTAAAGCCTTTTATGGCGGCCCTTTGGTCGGTAATGCGATCTCTGCGCTACGTGAACATATGCCACACATAGATACTCGCGTAGCCGCTATCTTCCGCCAAGGTCGAGCCATTAGACCACAAGGCACTACCATTATCGAAGCCGATGATGAGGTATTCTTTGTCGCGGCTAGCAATGACATTCGCTCGGTAATGAGTGAACTACAACGCCTTGAAAAACAATATCGAAAAATCATGATTGTCGGTGGCGGTAACATTGGTGCCGGTCTCGCTAAGCGCCTAGAACGTAATTACTCCATCAAACTCATTGAACGCGACCCTGAACGCGCTGAAATGCTCTCTGAGGTGTTAGAAAATACGATTGTGTTGTGCGGTGACGCGGCAGACAAAGAGTTACTCTACGAAGAAAACATCGAAGAAATGGACGTGTTCATCGCACTGACGAATGAAGATGAAACCAACATCATGTCAGCAATGCTGGCAAAAAGCCTGAATGCCAGAAAAGTCATGGTGCTCATACAACGTGGTGCCTACGTTGAATTAGTGCAAGGCGGTGATATTGATGTGGCCATCTCACCTCAGCAAGCGACCATTTCTGCATTACTGACTCATGTACGTCGAGCTGACATTGTGAATGTTTCCTCATTGCGCCGTGGCGCAGCGGAAGCCATCGAAGCAATTGCACATGGTGATGAAAGCACTTCTAAAGTGGTGGGTCGCGCGATTGGCGATCTCAAACTACCACCGGGTACTACCATTGGTGCGATTGTTCGTGGCGAAGAAGTTTTAATTGCGCACGACAGAACCATGATTGAACAAGATGATCATGTGGTGATGTTCTTGGTCGATAAAAAGTACGTGCCTGACGTTGAAAGCTTATTTCAACCTAGTCCGTTCTTCTTGTAGGCCTATTGAATATGGTAAATATACGTCCAATACTTTTTGTTTTAGGGTTAGTGCTATCTAAGTTAGCGCTGTTTATGTACCCGCCAACAATTTTAGCGATTTTTAATCCTGGAAGTGGTTTTGTCGAATTTGCAAAAGCGGTCGTCATCACCCACATAGTGTCGTTTATTTGCCTAACTTTGGGGCGCAGTAAGCATTTTAAGCTCAATGTTCGAGATGTTTTCTTAGTCACAACCTTAGTATGGGTAGTCAGCACAATATTTGCTGCGCTGCCCTTTGTCTTTATTAACCACATTAGCTTCACTGACGCTTATTTTGAGACCATGTCTGGCATCACCACTACAGGTTCAACGGTACTCAGTGGTCTAGATACGATGTCTCCAAGCATTTTGCTGTGGCGATCATTATTGCAATGGCTTGGCGGTGTAGGCTTTATTGTAATGGGCGTAGCCATCTTACCCATGCTCAATGTGGGTGGAATGCGCTTATTCCAAACCGAATCTTCCGATTGGTCAGATAAAAGCTCACCAAGGGTCAAAAGCGTCGCAAAAAGTATTGTTGTCGTCTATTTTGGATTAACGTTTGCGTGCTTTGCCAGTTACGTAGCCGCAGGCATGACACCATTTGAAGCCATCAATCACGCCTTTACTACAATTTCGACAGGCGGTTACTCCACTTCTGATGGTTCCATGAACCACTTTTCGCATGAAGCGCAATGGTTCTCAACCCTATTTATGTTTCTCGGCGGATTGCCATTCCTATTGTTTGTCGCCGCTTATCGAAAACAATCACTGTATGCATTAACCAAAGACGCCCAAGTTGTCGGCTTCTTTAAACTGTTCATGATTTCAAGCCTTATGATTGCAGCATGGCTAGTTTTTCATGACAGCTATCATATGGATGATGCACTAAGAGTCTCGATGTTTAATGTGGTCTCAGTATTAACCACCACAGGCTTTGGTCTCGATGACTTCACCTCATGGGGAACATTAACCACCGTACTCTTTACCTTCCTATTAATGATGGGGGCGTGTTCTGGCTCTACCGCGGGTGGGATCAAAACTTTTCGCTTCCAAATTGCCTATACACTGCTAAAGATACAGATGATGAAACTGATTCATCCATCCGGTGTTTTCGTACAGAGGTACAATAACCGCCGAGTAAATGACGATATCATTCGCTCTATTGTTGCTTTTACTCTGACGTTTTTTGCTACCGTGTTATTAGTGGCTGGTGGCTTATCCGCTATGGATCTTGACGCTGTGACTAGCCTTACTGGCGCCATTACCGCAGTATCCAATGTGGGGCCGGGGATGGGACCGATTATCGGCCCAACAGGTAACTTTGCTCCCCTTCCCGACGCTGCTAAATGGTTACTGAGTTTTGGTATGTTGTTAGGCCGCCTTGAAATACTGACTATTTTTGTGCTCTTCCTACCCGCATTCTGGAAGCGCTAACCGCGTTTTGTTTCAAACAAGTCAGTCAGGTATTGAGCGACTTTATCGGCACATTGCTGATGAGTAAGATCGCTCGATAGCGACAAATAACAATTCAGTTCAGATGAACCTAACAAGCTAGACAAAAGCCCACTAACACCTCTTTTTTGTCGATCAATTTCAAACCACAGTTGCAGCTGTTTTTGATCGCGATAAGCCATGATTTCGATCTCACGCCATGTTCCGTGAAAAAGCCCTGTCGTAGGCACAAATTCAAACTCCTGTACAAAGGGAAGCTCAAACCCTTTCGCCGCTTCACATTCAGCTTGGCGAATACGTAAACCCAGCTCTTCTAGTTCAGAAAAAATCGCATCCAAAACAGGGTCAGGACGAACGGTTAATATGTCTTTATCTGTAGGGTCGATGGCAAGATCAATATCCAGTGAGGTTTCTAGCCATACCTTGGAGTCGCCAATAGTCAGCGGCGTGTTTAGCGGGGCAGTGAGCTCTATTTCAAAGGTGCGCTCTTCTGCGGGATGAATAATAAAGGAATACGGCAACGCCCATTTATCTAGGACATAATTTTGTGGCACTTTACGCTTAACTTGCCTTTCGGAATGCGGCTGTTGTTGCTCAGAAAGATAACTACAGCATAATTTGATATCGATGTGATCAATGTGCTGCTCTGTTGCCCCTCCATACACATGAATAACCACCCTCACCTTATCACCGGGAATGATTGTCTCTTGCTGTAGAATGGTATCGACTTTTGCCGAGCCAATTCCTAGGCTAGCCAATGTTTTCTTAAAAAAAGACATGCTTTGACCCTCATATGAAACTGCTTTAATTATACTGACTCAAAAGCACGAATTCACCAAAGGTCTTTTTTTTATTTAAGACAAGGAAAGCAAACTGTTTTGATTTTGTACAAAAAGTTAGAAGTTTGCGTATTCTATGGCTAAAGTTATCTGGTACGATATACACATGATACTCGTTGAGTATCTGTTTAACGGCAAAGGATGTGCCTGACTTATTGGTGAAGTATGTTTCCAACAGCCGTCAGGTTTTCTCGACCTAGCAGTCGAGCGGTACATCGCAGAAATTATTTTGCGCCAGTACCATCAAACAAACAAAAAACAGAGGAAGACAAAAAGAGTTAAGCTTTATCCATTCTGATAAATCCAACTTTTTTAAAGTCTTATTCTCTATATGAAAAGCGTATTTGAACTATTCAAATGCGCTTTTTTCTTATCTTTTTTATCCTCTTTTTGTTAAGTTAAGCGCACATCTCGAGTTCTATGGAGAAGACAATGAAATGCCATCGCGTTAATGAAGTAATTGAACTACTACACCCTGAGTGGAAAAAAGATCCAAACCTTAATTTGGTTGAATTTCTACTTAAGCTTGCAGAAGAAGCAGGTTACAAAGGCAAACTAGAAGATCTAAGTGATGATATTCTAATTTACCACCTAAAAATGCGTAACAGCGAACAACAAGAAGAGATCCCTGGTTTAGCTAAAGACAAAGAAGAGGATTTTAAAACAGCCCTTCTACGTGCTCGCGGCATTATTGACTAGTTTTTGTTAAGGGTCAGCCTGCTTAGCTGACCCTTATGCAAACTTTCTCACCTTAACGACTCCCTCTATGGCTCTTCCCCTGCCTATTCTGCAACTGACATAACAAATCACACTCATATTATTCGATATACTGCGCCTAAGGTTTTGGTTGGAATATGACATGAGCAAGGATCGCATTGACGTCAAAGACGTTACCCCCAAGGAGTTCAATCCTAAAGCACACAAAAGCCAAGGAGATAGGTTTAATCCAAGCAATCGCATCTATGTAAGAGCAAGCACAGGTGTATTTCAAAAATTACGTCGTTATGGCGCTTGGGTATTACTACTGTTATTTGCTGTTGTCCCTTGGGTCCCATACGGTGAGCGCCAAGCAATCCTGTTAGACATAGGCCAACAACAGTTCAACTTTTTTGGTACAACGCTATACCCTCAAGATTTAACGCTGTTAGCTTCGCTATTTATCATTGCTGCATTTGGGCTGTTTTTTATTACCACCTTTTTAGGGCGAGTCTGGTGTGGCTATTTATGTCCACAAACCGTATGGACCTTCATGTACATCTGGTTTGAAGAAAAACTAGAGGGCGCAGCTAATAAACGTAAGAAACAAGACTCTCAGCCGCTCACCTCCTCGTTGATTGCCTGCAAAACAACCAAACACTTTGCGTGGTGGACCATCGCACTCCTTACCGGAATGACCTTTGTTGGCTATTTTGTTCCAACACATGAGCTTTGGCATGACTTCTTTACCTTAAATGCCTCATCTTGGACTTATTTCTGGGTCATATTCTTTGCGGTCTGCACCTATGCCAATGCAGGGTGGATGCGATCCATAGTGTGTATACATATGTGTCCTTACGCTCGCTTCCAATCAGCCATGTTTGATAAAGACACTTTTATTGTCGGTTACGATAAAAAGCGAGGCGAAAGCCGAGGCCCTCGCTCACGCAAAGCCAAACCAAGTGAGTTAGGTTTAGGTGATTGCATCGACTGTAATTTATGCGTTCAAGTTTGCCCAACAGGTATTGATATTCGAGATGGTCTTCAATATGAATGCATTAACTGTGGCGCATGTATTGATGCTTGTGACAACACTATGGCACGCATGAACTATGACAAAGGGCTGATCAGTTACACCACCGAACACAAGCTAGAAGGGACCTACACCAAAATCATGAGGCCAAAACTCATCGGTTATGGTGTGGTTATGATATTGATGCTAGGACTCTTCTTACAACAGGTCTCTTCTGTAGATCCGGCAGGGCTGACGGTCATCCGAGACCGCGCTCAACTCTACAGAAGCAACAGCAATGGGCTGATTGAAAATACTTACACTCTAAAAATCATCAATAAAACCCAACATATACAAACTTATCAACTTGGGGTCTCTGGGTTAACCGATGCCCAATGGTATGGTCGCCAAACAATCAAGGTCTCTCCGGGGGAAGTTTTCAATCTACCGATGAGTCTAGGGGTCGATCCACAACAGCTCAGCTCTGCTATTACCAAGATCGAGTTTACGCTCAAAGATAAAGACGGTTTTTCTATCAATATTGAAAGTCGCTTTATCAAACAGCTTTAACAAGAATTAATATATTCAGGGGGTTATACTGCGTGATAACCCTTTTCGTCACTGGCAGTTAAACAATGAACTCTTTATTCAACTTTGATTCTCTAACACCCGACCTTATGTGGTACGCATTAGAGAGTATTGGAATACGTGCCGAATCTGGATTTTTAGCATTAAACAGCTATGAAAACCGAGTTTATCAATTCGTCGACGAAGAAAAAAAACGCTACGTGGTGAAGTTTTATCGACCACAGCGTTGGAATGAATTACAAATCCAAGAAGAGCATGACTTTACCCTGTCTCTGCTCGACCACGAAATCCCTATTGCACCTCCAGTTATTATCAATGGTAAAACCTTACATCAGCACAAAGGTTATCTTTTTACTCTATTTGAAAGTGTTGGGGGTCGACAGTTTGAAGTAGACAACTATGATCAACTGGAAATGGTAGGACGGTTTTTAGGGCGTATTCATAAAGTCAGCCAAGGGCAACCCGCTTTTCAGCACAGACCAACCATGGGGCTCGATGAGTACCTCTATCAATCTAGAGATCTACTACAGAAAAGCCAGTTTATTCCCGCGCATATTGAAAAAGCTTTTTTCCACGATATGCAGCTTTTAATTAGTGCGATTGAAGAACAGTGGCAAGTCGACTATACGCCAATCCGATTACACGGCGATTGTCATCCGGGCAATATTTTATGGCGAGATGGCCCAATGTTTGTTGACTTAGATGACGCTAGAAATGGCCCTGCCATACAAGATTTATGGATGCTACTCAGTGGCGATCGTCAGGAGAAACTGCTGCAACTTGATATTGTCTTAGAGGGATATCAAGAGTTTTGTGATTTTGATAGCAATCAATTGAAACTGATCGAGCCTTTGCGCGGTCTACGTTTAATACACTATATGTCTTGGCTTGCAAAAAGATGGCAAGATCCCGCTTTCCCTGTAGCATTTCCATGGTTTAATGATGCAAAATACTGGGAAGGTCAAGTATTAGCAATAAAAGAGCAACTGTCTGCACTACAAGAGCCAGCATTGTCTTTAACACCTAACTGGTAGTATCCAGAAGAATATTTTTGAAGGAGTTACAAATGAAAAAGTTGATTGCCTTAGTGGCAACCATGTTTTTATCCCTGTCTGTTCATGCAGCTCAGTTTACCGAAGGTCAAAACTATACCGTGCTTGATCTGCCAGCGTCATCTTCTCCAACAGTTAACGAGTTTTTCTCTTTTTACTGCCCTCACTGTTATCAGTTTGAGCCGATCATTAAAAACCTAAAAGCTTCTCTGCCTTCAAATGCTAAGTTCCAAAAATCTCATGTCTCTTTCATGGGGGGTAACATGGGTCTATCAATGAGCAAAGCTTACGCCACTATGGTAGTGCTAGAAGTTGAAGACAAAATGATTCCGGTGATGTTCAACCGTATCCACAAACTCAATGCAGCACCTCGTGATGAAGCCGAACTGCGTCAAGTGTTCCTAGACGAAGGTGTAGATGCGAAGAAATTTGATGCGGCATTTAAAGGATTTGCTGTGGATTCTATGGCGCGTCGTTTTGACAAACAATTTAAAGATAGCAACCTAAAAGGTGTGCCATCGATTGTAGTCAACAACAAGTACCTTGTTGATATGGGTTCAGTAAAATCAACCAAAGATCTGTCTGACCTAGTTAATTATCTATTAACTCTCAAATAATTAACGCTTAAATAATATTAGAGGGGGAGCTTAAAGCTCCCCTTCTTATTTCTGGTTTACCCTGCCACTTGCCGATGAATAGACAACAACAGACGATCCATTGCCCTATAACCCAATGCCTCACTTAAATGCTCTCGTGTAATCGTTTCTGATAATGCAAGGTCTGCAATCGTACGCGCGACCCTGATAATTCTATGGTAAGCACGAATCGACAACCCCAAACGAGTAATCGCAAACTCTAAAAACTCAGCGTCTTCTCTAAGCAAAACGCAATACTGATCCAGCTCTCTATTAGATAGCTGAGCATTAGGCTTCCCCGCTCTAACCAGCATTCTCTCTCTGGCTTTGCTGACCCTTGCATAACACACCTCGGTCGTATCACCACGATCACCACCCTCACTTAATGTGCCTAGAGGTAATAAAGGGATTTCCACCGACATATCAAAGCGGTCTAAAAATGGACCCGAGATTCGACTTAAATACTTTAATATTGCCTGAGGCGATGCTCCAAGCTGACCTTCTTGATACTGTCCCGATGGACTGGGGTTTAAGGCGGCAATCAACTGGAACTGAGCAGGAAAACAGGTTTTACCGGAGGCTCTAGATATAGCGATCTTCCCCGCCTCTAATGGCTCGCGCAATGCGTCCAGTACTCGCCGCTCAAATTCAGGCAGTTCGTCAAGAAAGAGAATGCCATTGTGGGCCAACGAAATCTCTCCCGGCTTAGGTGATGAACCTCCCCCAACTAATGCCGCCATAGAACTAGAATGATGAGGGGCGCGAAATGGCCGCTTACGCCATGTTCTTTCATCCAACTCACAATCCACCAATGACGACACCGCCGCCACTTCTAGAGCCTCTTGCTTACTCATCGCTGGAATTAAATCAGGCAGTCGAGCCGCTAACATTGTTTTCCCTGTTCCTGGCGGGCCAAGAAAAAGTAAATTATGTTGTCCGGCGGCAGCAATTTCTAAGGCCCTCTTACCTTGCTGCTGACCAATAATATCTTGCATACTTTTGCTTGAACAAGGTTCATCATCGATAACGCTGCTCCCCTCTAAACCCAATTCAAGCTGAGACGCCAAATAACCACTCACCTGCAATAAGCTACTGGCAGACACATTGTTCTGCTCATCCACCAAGCGAACCTGACTGGCATTCTGTACAGGACTAATTAAAGTTCGGTGCTTGCTTTTGCTCGCAATCGCCGCTGATATCACCCCTCGAACAGGGCGAAGCTCGCCAGATAGTGCCAACTCTCCCAGTAATTCAACATCATTGAGTTTGTCGACTGGCAGCTGCTCACTCGCGACCAAGATACCAATGGCGATAGGGAGATCAAAGCGCCCCCCGTCTTTAGGCAAATCGGCTGGAGCAAGGTTGACGGTAATCTTGTGTCTTGGAAAAGAAAACTGTGAGTTCATAATCGCACTGCGAACTCTGTCTTTTGACTCCTTAACACTGGTTTCGGCTAACCCAACCAAATGAAAGCCAGGCATACCTGGACCGATGTACACCTCTACTGTGACCTGAGGTGCAAGTACCCCTAAACTTGCTCGACTATGAACGATTGCTAACCCCATACTGCCCCTAAATACGAAACCTTATATAGGGTTTAGGTAATCTACTTGGATAACGAAAATGAAAAAAGAATGAGTTTTTCCTTGTCAGATCGCAAGAAATTGTGATACCACTAATAGTATTAAGACTGTGCAACTTTTATTTGGAAACTATGCAACCTACCATTAGACTATTTCCTCTGGTCAGCCTGATTATCGTGGTGATTATTCACACCGCGCGAGGGCGAGTAGGCGCAAACTAGTACAGCAACATTCACAAGCCCTCGCACTGAAAAGTTCGGGGGCTTTTTAGTTTTATAGGTCTCATAAAGGGCCTAATTAGGACATGGAGCACAAGATGTGCAGTAAGACTAAGAACACCATCAAGCAACAGCTTGTCGCATCAAAGGGAGACAACCAATGACGGGTGCACAATTAGTGGTAGAAGCACTTCGCCAACAAGGAATTAAGACCATATTTGGCTATCCTGGCGGAGCAATCATGCCTATCTATGACGCGTTATATGACGGCGGTGTTGAGCATATTCTCTGCCGACACGAACAAGGGGCAGCTATGGCAGCCATTGGTATGTCTCGTTCAACGCAAGATGTTGCTGTGTGCATGGCAACCTCAGGCCCAGGTGCAACAAACTTAGTGACAGGCCTTGCTGATGCATTCTTAGATTCTGTACCCGTTGTCGCGATTACAGGGCAGGTTGCAAGCTCTCATATCGGTACTGATGCGTTTCAAGAAATGGATGTCATCGGTATGTCTTTGTCTTGTACAAAGCACAGCTACTTAGTCACTGACATCAATGACCTAGCACCTACGCTAGCAGAGGCCTTCGAGGTCGCAAAAGCCGGACGCCCTGGACCAGTGCTTGTTGATATTGCAAAAGACGTTCAGTTAGCGGAAGCTCCAGACCTAGACATTCCGGCATTTCAGCAACCTATGATGCCTGTACCTCAACCGGAAGACTATCGCCTAACACAAGCGCTTCTACGTGAAAGTCGCCGACCAGTATTGTACGTAGGTGGTGGTGTTCAACTGGCAAAAGCAACGGCCGCCACGCGAGAGTTTCTGGCTAAAAACCCAATGCCATCAGTCAGTACTTTAAAAGGTTTAGGTACGATTGAACGTCACGATCCGCACTACTTAGGTATGTTGGGTATGCATGGCACTAAAGCGGCTAACTTAATTGTTCAAGAGTCCGATCTACTGATCGTAGTCGGCGCCCGTTTTGATGACCGAGTCACAGGTAAACTCGATACGTTTGCTCCAAATGCCAAAATCATCCATATTGATATTGATAAGGCTGAATTTAACAAGTTGCGTCATGCACACTCTGCTCTACGTGGTGATATCAATGAGATTTTGCCACAGTTGTCCCTTGAGAATGACATTACACCTTGGGTTCAGCACTGTGAAAGTCTACGTAATGGCTTCAAATGGCAATACAACCACCCTGGAGAGTTGATCTACGCACCATTATTATTGAAACAATTATCCGATATGATGCCGGACAGCTCTATTGTTTCAACGGACGTAGGCCAACACCAAATGTGGGCGGCGCAGCACATACAACCTAGAGCGCCTCAAAACTTCATCTCTTCTGCTGGCCTTGGCACTATGGGCTTTGGTTTACCAGCCGCTATGGGAGCAGCGGTCGCAAGACCCGACGACCAATCTATCCTAATCTCGGGTGACGGCTCATTTATGATGAACGTACAAGAACTTGGTACGCTCAAACGTCGTCAAATCCCAGTAAAAATGGTGCTAATTAATAACCAGCGCTTAGGCATGGTACGTCAATGGCAATCACTCTTTTTTGATGGCCGCCATAGTGAAACCATTCTCGATGACAACCCTGACTTTATTATGCTGGCAAAAGCATTCAATATTCCGGGCAAGACCATCACTAAAAAAGAAGAAGTAGAACCGGCATTAAAAGAGATGCTAGAGAGCAAAACCGCTTATCTCTTACACGTTGTCATTGATGAAGAAGAGAACGTATGGCCATTGGTACCACCAGGTGCCTCCAATGAAGAAATGTTAGAGAACACCTAATAGAGGCACCCATGGAAAGATACTTATTAGATATTAAAGCTGATGATAAACCTGTGTTGATGGAACGTGTTTTGCGCGTTGTCCGTCACCGTGGATTTATCGTTCGTCAAGTCGCTGGTACACAGAACCACCAGAGCAAAATTGCCAGTGTAGAAATCATCGTTGACAGTGAACGCCCTATTACATTTCTAACTAATCAAATTGAAAAATTATGGGATGTAATTAGCGTGGACGTCATCAAGATCGATAACAACGATCTCCCTAACAACAATTTACAGCACAAAGTGAGCGCATAAGGAAAGCAGCAATGGCTACAAAGACAGCAGATTATATTTGGTTTAACGGTGAAATGGTTCCGTGGGCAGACGCCAACGTACACGTGCTCACTCATGCAATGCACTATGGCACATCAGTATTCGAAGGTGTGCGTTGTTATAACACCCCTAAAGGGCCTGTTGTTTTCCGCCATCCAGAGCATGCAAAGCGCCTAAAAAATTCAGCCAAAATTTACCGTTTCCCTATTCCATATACTGTGGAAGAAATTATGGAAGCGACACGTGAAACTATCCGTGTAAACAAACTGGACAGCGCTTACATTCGTCCACTGGGTTTTGTGGGTAACGTGGGTCTAGGTGTATGCCCACCAGTCGACAGTGAAATGGAACTGATCATTGCCGCTTTCCCTTGGGGCTCTTACCTAGGTGAAGAAGCGCTAGAAAATGGCGTTGATGCGATGATCTCTAGCTGGAACCGTGCTGCACCAAACACCATTCCAACAGCGGCTAAAGCGGGTGGTAACTACCTATCTTCATTGCTTGTTGGTGGTGAAGCTCGTCGTCACGGCTACGATGAAGGTATTGCGCTTAGCGTGGATGGCTATCTATCAGAAGGTGCAGGTGAAAACATTTTTGTCGTAAAAGACGGCGTAATCATTACACCACCAGCAACCGCCGCTATTTTGCCGGGCATCACTCGTGATTCCATCATGGTATTGGCTCGCGAAAAAGGCTACGAGATTGTTGAAGCAAACATTGCTCGTGAAGCGCTGTACCTTGCTGACGAAGTGTTTATGACAGGTACTGCAGCAGAAATCGTTCCAGTACGTTCTGTTGACCAGATTCAAGTAGGTGAAGGTAAGCGCGGCCCTGTGACTAAAGACTTACAAGAGACCTATTTTGGTCTATTCAACGGTACAACAGAAGATAAATGGGGTTGGTTAGACTACGTTTACCCAGCTGACGCAGAGAAATAAGGAATCATTATGCCAATCTATCGCAGTGCAACCACAACTCACGGCCGTAACATGGCTGGCGCTCGCGCACTATGGCGCGCAACTGGAGTGAAAGACGAAGATTTCGGTAAGCCTATTATCGCTGTCGTAAACTCATTTACTCAGTTTGTACCAGGGCACGTTCACCTGAAAGATATGGGTCAACTTGTTGCTGGTGAAATCGAAAAAGCAGGCGGTATCGCCAAAGAATTCAACACCATCGCTGTAGATGATGGTATTGCTATGGGTCACGGCGGCATGCTGTACTCTCTACCATCGCGTGAGCTTATCGCAGATTCGGTAGAATACATGGTTAACGCTCACTGTGCCGATGCCATGGTGTGTATCTCAAACTGTGACAAAATCACTCCGGGAATGCTAATGGCCTCTATGCGCCTAAATATCCCAGTGATCTTTGTTTCTGGTGGCCCAATGGAAGCGGGTAAAACCAAGCTTTCTGATCAACTTATCAAACTCGATCTTGTTGATGCCATGATGCAAAGTGCCGATCCAACGGTATCTGATGAGCAAAGCGAACAAGTAGAACGTAGCGCATGTCCAACATGTGGTTCATGTTCTGGTATGTTCACCGCAAACTCAATGAACTGTCTAACTGAAGCTCTGGGTCTGTCTCAACCAGGTAACGGTTCAATGCTTGCCACTCACGCAGACCGTGAAGCGCTGTTTATCAATGCCGGTAAACGCATTGTTGAGCTGACTAAACGTTACTACGAGCAAGATGACGAATCTGCACTTCCTCGTAGCATCGCTACCAAGCAAGCATTTGAAAATGCCATCGCACTTGATATTGCAATGGGCGGTTCAACCAACACTGTTCTTCACCTTATCGCAGCGGCTCAAGAAGGCGATGTAGACTTTACTATGCAAGACATCGACGCCATGTCTCGTCGTGTTCCTAACCTATGTAAAGTAGCACCTTCTACACCTAAATATCATATGGAAGACGTTCACCGCGCTGGTGGTGTAATGGCTATCCTAGGTGAGCTTAACCGCGCAGGTTTGCTAAACAATCAATCTCGCACTGTGCTAGGTCTTTCTATGGAAGAGCAACTGGCGCACTACGATGTGATGCAAACTGAATCACAAGAAGTAAAAGACTTCTTCCGCGCAGGCCCTGCTGGCATCCGTACTACCAAAGCATTCTCGCAAGATTGTCGCTGGGAAACTCTGGATGACGATCGTAAAGAAGGCTGTATTCGCAGTAAAGAAAATGCCTATAGCCAAGATGGCGGTCTAGCCGTTCTGAAAGGTAACATTGCGCTCGATGGCTGTATCGTTAAAACGGCAGGCGTAGACGAAAGCATTCTTAAATTTACTGGCCCTGCGGTGGTATTTGAAAGCCAAGAAGACGCTGTTGATGGCATCTTAGGTGGTAAAGTGAAATCGGGCGATGTGGTTATCATCCGCTACGAAGGCCCTAAAGGTGGCCCAGGTATGCAAGAGATGCTTTACCCGACCACTTACCTAAAGTCGATGGGACTAGGCAAAGAGTGTGCGCTACTGACTGATGGTCGCTTCTCTGGCGGTACAGCCGGTCTGTCTATCGGCCACGCTTCTCCTGAAGCGGCAGCGGGCGGCATCATTGGTTTGGTAAACTCTGGCGATCAAATTGCGATCGACATTCCAAACCGTACGATTGAACTACAGGTATCTGAAGCTGAACTTGCTGAGCGTCGCGCTAAACAAGACCAACTAGGTTGGAAACCAGTTTCTCGTGAGCGTGCTGTTTCGTTTGCTCTAAAAGCCTACGCAAGTATGGCAACCAGTGCAGACAAAGGAGCGGTAAGAGACAAATCTAAGTTTGAGGAGTAAGGCTATGAGTCTTACTAGTCTCAAATCTGGCGCAGAGTATCTGCGCCAAATCTTGCGCGCACCGATATACGAAGTTGCCACCCTAACGCCGTTGCAAACGATGCCTCGTTTGTCTGAACGTTTGAACAACCAGGTGCAAATTAAGCGTGAAGATCGTCAGCCTGTACACTCTTTTAAATTGCGCGGCGCCTACAACATGGTTGCCAACCTAACTGAAGAGCAAAAACAAGCGGGCGTGATTGCAGCCTCCGCAGGAAACCATGCCCAAGGCATGGCATTCTCTGGCACAAAGTTAGACATTAGCACCACCATAGTGATGCCAAAGACAACTCCAGACATCAAAGTTGATGCTGTGCGAGCCTTTGGCGGTACTGTCGTATTGCACGGCAACAACTTTGACGAAGCAAAAGCAGAAGCTGAGCGACTTTCTGAACTGCATGGCTATACCTTTGTCCCTCCTTTCGATCACCCATTAGTGATCGCAGGACAAGGCACAATTGGTATGGAGATGATTCAGCAAAACGGCAATCTAGACTATATTTTCGTCCCTGTGGGTGGCGGCGGTTTAGCTGCGGGTGTTTCCGTGTTAGTTAAACAACTGATGCCAAACATTAAAGTGATTGCGGTGGAACCTGAAGATTCAGCCTGTTTGAAAGCGGCATTAGATGCGGGCCATCCTGTCACCCTTGACCAAGTGAGCATGTTTGCTGATGGCGTTGCGGTGAAGCAAATTGGCAGTGAAACTTTCCGCCTATGTAATGAAAACATCGATGGACACATCACTGTGTCTAGCGATGAAATCTGCGCAGCGGTGAAGGATATCTTTGAAGATACTCGCGCTATTGCCGAACCGTCGGGGGCACTTGCGCTAGCGGGTTTGAAAAAATTTGCTGAGCAAAATGAGCTAAAAGATAAGAAGCTATCCACCATATTGTCAGGAGCCAACACTAACTTCCACGGCCTACGCTACGTCTCTGAACGATGCGAGCTAGGTGAAAAACGTGAAGGTTTACTGGCGGTTACTATCCCTGAACGTCCGGGGGCTTTCTTTGAATTTTGCAATATCATTGGTGGTCGAGCGGTAACAGAGTTTAACTATCGCTACAACGATGATGAGCAAGCCAATATCTTTGTCGGGGTACGTTTACACGAAGGGCAAGTGGAACTGGACAGCATCATTAACGATCTACAACAAGGTGGCTACCCTGTGGTTGATCTTTCTGATGATGAAATGGCCAAGCTACACATACGTTATATGGTGGGTGGAAAGCCAAAAACACCAATCAAAGAGCGTTTGTACAGCTTTGAATTCCCTGAATATCCGGGAGCTTTGGTTAACTTCCTCAGCACTCTAGGTACGCATTGGAATATCAGCCTATTCAACTACCGTAACCATGGCGCAGATTACGGCCGTGTGTTGTGTGGATTTGAATTAACTGAAGGTGATATTGAACGTTTTTCTCGTCACTTAGACGAGCTAGGTTATGGCTATAAAGATGAGTCTGAAAACCCATCTTATCGTTTCTTTCTTAGCTAACAGCGTAAAATAATATCCACTAAGGCAGCCTAATGGCTGCCTTTTTATTCACTGCTCACCCAATCTCGATGCAGCTTATCTTCGTCACCAAGATAATTGAGCATCCATTCAATGAGCTTATTGCTACTGTCTTTTCGCCATACCATGCAACACTCACTCGGCGGAGCCTGAAACTCAATGTCTCTAGTCACCAATGTTTTTTCGTTCACCAAAGAGTGCGCAATATGCTCAGGAACAAATCCCACACCCACACCGCCTTTAATGCAACGTATCGCCGTATGCCAATTCGGAGTAAGAAGACGCCTTTGGTTAGTAAATAACGTCTGGTGACGCTTAGGAAGCACCCTAGACGTATCATCAAGACTGACACTTGGGTACAAAGCGATATCTTCTACCTGTAATTGGCTTTTGTTTGCTAACGGATGATCGGAGGCGCACACAAACACCCACTCCATCTTACCCATGCCTTTAATACCAAAATCGCCGCTAACAGGGATGGCAGAGGTCGCTCCTAATACGATATCGGCACGCTCTTGAGCTATGGCTTCCCAAGCACCGTTAAAAACCTCCATATTGATTTGCAGCTCCGCAAAATCGAACTGACGGTAAAAGTCATCAATTAGGTGCTGTAAATTATCTAGCCTTACGATGTTATCTAAAGTGATCCTTAAGGTTTGTTGCCACCCTTGCGCGGTGCGTTTTGCTTGTGCTTTCGCCTCTTCAATTTGACGAAGCATAGATCGCACCTGCTCAATAAAGATCTCTCCTGCTGGAGTAAGCTCAACTCTTCTGGGTAAGCGCCGAAATAGGATTACATCTAACTCTTGCTCTATCTGGCGTACTGAGTAACTAATTGCCGATGGCACTTTGTGTAAGTGTTCAGCGGCGGCGGAAAAGCTGCCTAATCTCGCCACCACATCTAGCAGTTCAAAATTTTTCTGAGATAACATAGCGTAAAACTCTAGCTTTCAAATTTTTTGATAGATAACTACATATATTAGCGTTTAATTTGTTGGTTAAGCCAATTTAGAATACCCGCAATCCATATTTTTAAAGCAATTTTTCATGTCTATCAGTAAATTACAATTAGGGTATCTCGCCCTACTCTCAATGCTTGGCTTTATCGCAACCGATATGTATCTGCCGGCATTTCAAACCTTGCAAGCCGATTTTGCGACGGGCCCTGAACCTATCGCTTTGTCATTAAGTATCTTTTTGGTCGGCCTTGCGACGGGTCAATTGGCATGGGGAATACTATCAGACCGATTTGGTCTTAAACGCTCACTGGCATTGGGCTTGGCTATTTTTACCCTCGCCTCTGTCGGGATTGCCTTGAGCAGTAACATATCGCAATTACTGGCATTTCGATTTATCCAAGCCATCGGGGTCTGTGCCCCAACCGTAATCTGGCAAGCGATAGTGATTCAGCGCTACCACGCAGAGCAACGCCAGCGCATCTTTGCCTCTATCATGCCTTTAGTTGCCTTATCCCCTGCGCTAGCACCGCAACTGGGTGTGCTGCTCAACACCACTTTAGGCTGGGAAAGCATTTTTGCTACGCTCGCGGTTATTGGTGCGATGTTATTTTTTGTCACCGTAAAGCAACCAGCAGAAGCAAGGCCAAGCAAAACCGTTTCTTTGCGCACCGATCTCGGCAGTTTAGTAAAAAACCGTATTTTTATCGGTAATGTGCTGATCTTCTCTGTCACATCAGCGGTGTTTTTTGCTTATTTAACCGGTATGCCAGAAATCATGGCGCAACTGGGGTATTCGGCAAAAGATATTGGCATGAGTTTTATCCCACAAACTATCGCTTTTATGGTGGGTGGATACGTGGGTAAAAAGAGTGTGGAACGTTATGGTGATGGGAAAGTGCTTTCCATTATTTTGACGCTATTTACCTTTGCGGTAGTGACTGTATTTATTGCCAGTCAAAGCACTTTAACTTCAATATGGCCAGTTCTAGTGCCGTTTTGTTTTGTCGCTATCGCCAACGGCGCACTTTATCCAATCGTCGTGAATCGAGCCCTATCCAGTGCTCAACATAGCCCAGCAACTGCTGCCGGGCTGCAAAACAGCATTCAAATTTGTATCAGCAGTATTGCCAGTATGCTGGTGGCACTGTTTGCTCAACAAGCACTGATTGCGACAGGTTGGACTATGCTGATTTGCTTACTTGGTCTTGCGGGTGGCTTATGGCTGGCTAGAAATAAAGGCGCTGTGGTTGATAGGGAAAAAGAGCTTGAAACGGCAAAAGAGATTGAAGCGACGGCTTAGTCGTATTAATAGGTCATATTAAAAATGAAAAGGGAGCGATATTCGCTCCCTTTTGCTTAAGATCTTTTCATCCGAAAGTAAGGCTTTACCTTTTAGATCATAGTAAGTAAAAAGCTCTATAAGCTCGTTAAGCCCCACTTCTTAGCGGTTTTATCAAAGAAGCCTTGAGTGGTTTTTAGCTCAACCCAGTGATTCACATAGTTGATCCATACTTGGTCTTTTTGCGGCAGTAACATAGAGATTGGCGTTGGGTTTTTCGGCTCTTTAACAGGCACTATCGCGAGTTGTTTAAACTTCTCCACCAGCGTTGCCGCTTCTACGTTTGAAGTTACCGATACATTCGCTCTGCGCGCCAATAATTCTTGGAAGTCTCTTGCCGGCGCTTCAATCACTATGTGCTGTGCTTGTGGGAAGAAATCTTTCACCATTTTCTCTTGCACCGTACCAAGAGTGGCGGCCACTTTAATATCCGGCTGATTAAAGTCAGCCCAATCAGAGTATTTATCGAGATCTTTTTTCGGCACTACTGGCACAAAGGCTAAGTAAAAATAAGGCTGGCTATAACCGGCAACTTTCGCGCGAGACATATTAAGAGATGCACTACCTGTAATGTCGTATTTGTTAGCGGTAATGCCGTTGACCAGTGTTTTCCAATCCGTGGCTACGTATTCCACTTTCACCCCAAGATCTTTGGCAAGCTCGGTGGTGACATCAATATCAAAACCTCGGTAGCTGTTGTCAGCTGGGTTTTTCATGGTCATAGGGTTCCAGTCACCAGTCGTGCCAACCCTCAATACTCCACTGCTTAAAATCTCTTGCAATCGACTGGTTTCTGCCACGGCAGAAGAGAGTGTTACCAGAGATAGCCCCAGTGCTAAAAGTAACTTTTTCATCATAAATCCTTTTAAAAATCAGTAACGTTTACTTTGTGGTGCTGATACCATACCAGTTTATAATCAACAGTATGCTTAAGGATGGGCATATTTTGAAATTTAATCTTCTCACTGTGTCACTTTGTTGTGTTTTTCTCACTGGTTGTTCTGACTATGAGTGGGGATGGTATGTGCTTGATCCGTCCACGGAGCAAGGCCTGACCAATGTAAAGTTTCTGGTTGATGGTTTTAGTGCCACCATTAGCGTTTCGCTGCTTAGTATGTGTTTTGCCATGTTAATTGGCTTTTTTATTGCCCTTCCAGCACTGTCAGCAAACCCTTATATACGTGGTGTTAACAGAGTCTACGTCGAGTCCATACGCTCTATTCCTGTGCTGGTGCTATTGCTTTGGGTCTACTATGGCCTTCCCACCTTAATGGACATTTCTCTCGATCATTATTGGGCGGGAGTGATTGCGTTATCTATTGCTGAAAGTGCCTTTATGGCTGAAGTATTTAGAGGGGGGATTCAGGCGATTCATCGCGGGCAACATGAAGCAGCGCACTCACTA
This sequence comes from Vibrio ezurae NBRC 102218, assembly GCF_000467185.1. GTDB lineage: Bacteria > Pseudomonadota > Gammaproteobacteria > Enterobacterales > Vibrionaceae > Vibrio > Vibrio ezurae. The sequence goes on along the minus strand of NZ_BATM01000051.1, from coordinate 1,777 downwards.
GGGTTAAGTTATTGGAAGACCATGCGCTTGGTGATATTCCCGCAAGCTCTACGCCAAATACTGCCACCTTTAGGCAATCAATTTGTCTACATATTGAAGATGTCATCTTTAGTCAGTGTTATTGGTTTAAGCGACCTGACTAGACGTGCCAATGAGCTGGTGGTTAATGAGTACTTACCTCTAGAAATTTATACCTTCCTAGTTTTAGAGTATCTAGTGTTGATACTCGCGGTCTCACAAGGCGTACGTTGGCTTGAAAGACGCTACGCAATACCAAACCATTAAAAAATAACCCCGCGATTTGCGGGGTTATTTTTGAGTCCATATTTAGATGACGCTCAGTCTACTTTTTCATTTTTACCGGACGCTGCCAGTTAGCAATGCGACGCTCTTTAGCGCGAGAAATGATCAGCTCATTTTCGCCGACATTTTTAGTCACAGTAGAACCTGCACCAATGGTGGCGCCATCGGCAATAGTCACTGGAGCAATAAGTTGGCTGTCAGAGCCCACGAATACATCGTTGCCTATGTTGGTTTTGAATTTGTTCGCACCATCGTAGTTACAAGTAATGGTACCTGCGCCAATGTTGGTGCGCTCACCAATTTCAGCATCACCTAAGTAAGTTAAGTGATTGGCTTTAGAGCCTTGACCAATGCGGGCATTTTTCACTTCCACAAAGTTACCTACGTGCGCATCATTACACAGTTCAGCACCAGGGCGCAGACGAGTAAATGGCCCAACAGTACACTCTTCACCAACGGTCGCATCTTCAATCACTGAATATGGACGGATGATAGTATTGTCATCAATTTCACAATCTTTAAGTACACAGCCAGCACCGATAACCACGTTATCACCGATAGTCACGCTACCTTCAATGATGACGTTAGCATCGATTTCAACATCCATACCGCATTGCAAAGAGCCGCGTAGATCAAAACGGCTAGGATCGCGAAGCATTACGCCTTGCTCTAACAGTTTGTCTGCCTGCATTTGCTGGTAAGCACGCTCTAGACGAGCCAGTTGACGACGATCATTTACGCCTTCCACTTCAACGGCGCTAGCAGGATGTACCGCTTCAATTTTTTTACCGTCGTTATGCGCAGCAGCAATAATATCCGTTAAGTAGTATTCGCCTTGAGCATTATCATTGCTGAGGTTAGACAACCAACGTTTTAAATCTTTACCGTCTGCAACCAATACACCTGTGTTGATTTCACAGATGGCTTTTTGCTCTTCTGTGGCATCTTTTTGTTCCACGATAGCCACTACAGAACCGTTCTCACGCACAATGCGGCCGTAACCCATAGGATTATCCAAAACAACCGTTAGCAGCCCTACGCCACCTTCTGGTTGGCCATCAAGTAGTGCCGATACAGTTTCACTGGTGATCAGAGGTACGTCACCGTAAAGAACCAATACTTTTTCATCATCAGAAAAATGAGGTGATGCTTGATCAACAGCGTGCCCTGTACCCAATTGCTCGCGTTGCTCAACCCAGTTTACGGGCTCATTTGCTAGCGTTGCTTTCATTTGCTCACTGCCGTGACCAAACACCAAATGGATGTTATTAGCATCTAGACCAACACACGTATCAATAACATGCTTTGCCATTGGTTTGCCGGCCAATGTATGCAGTACTTTTGGCTTTTTAGAGTACATGCGAGTGCCTTTACCCGCAGCCAGAATCACAGCACTAAAATTGTTCATCACCTATTATTCCTTGAAACTGATCGTGAATTATTATTGTTTTAAACGTTGAGTTATACCAATCAC
>NZ_BATM01000052.1 GCF_000467185.1 Vibrio ezurae NBRC 102218 | reverse complement strand
ATCGCTATACGCCACTGAAGGTGAGTGGTACTACGCTTCTGTCGGTGGCGGTGAGCCTATCCACATCACTAAAGATCTAGTGAACGGTAAACCACCGCTAGAAGTTGACCCGACTAAACCTGGTTATGACGGCATTACCGTTACTGAACGAGGCGGCGTTTATTACATAGAAAAGAATGGTCAGTCTATGGGTGCCCTATTCAATACTGGAACTGAAGTTATTTGGAACCCTACCGACGGTGATCACGTCATTGTGACTAAAGATTTAGTCAACGAAAAGATCAAAAACGTAAACCAAAGCAAATTGAAGCAATTTAAAAGCAAAGTTAAAAATCGCTTGGCAGCACTGAAAAAGTAACCACTAGAGCGTTACTTACTGCAATTGATATAACCCAAGACAATCCCCTCAATTGAGGGGATTTTTTCTTAAGCTATCTTCTAGGTACTTCTATGCGCATTTTTGCTTTCTTCTCATTGTTCGTCTCTCTTTCAACTGCCGCTGACACAAGTTTGGTGAATACAATAGAAAAGTTTACCGATATTTTTGGTATTAGCTTTTCTCAGTATGATGGCTCTACGGTTGCTACCTTAGACGGGAACTATTACGTAACGGAAAGACTGCGTGTTTTTGGTGACATTGATACGGATCTAAACTGGGAAGTAGGATCGGGTTATTCAATCTGGAGTGGCGAAACTTATTACACAGAAAATAGCTTCACTGTTAGCGAGTACAAACTCTCTACCGGCATTTTTATCGCGAAGATGTTAGATGAAAAATGGACTCTAATTGGTGATGTCAATTACAACTATAAGTTTGACTCTGAACGTTGCTTTGCGAACTTTCAAGAGATATGCCCTACAGAATCCTTGTCTGACTCTGTTGATTATTCAGCTGGAGTCATTTGGAGCCCAATTAAATACATAGATTTACTCTACAAATTCAATCAAGAAATCGGCTTTAAAAAAAATGAGTACTATTTCCCCAATTTAGATGAAACCTTTCAAGTAGGAAATACCAATGAAATCTTTCATGAAGTCGTCGCATTTATAAATCTAAAATACCTTAGACCATCGATAACTTACACTACATACAGAGATGAAAACCGCGAAGATACCATAGAATTTGGCCTCACGTTCGACTTCTAATTCGGTTTATTCAGCAACACTTTTAGTTGCTCACGCAGTGCTTTGTGGGTGGCGTTGTTTTGATACTTTTTATGATAGGTGAATTCAAAATTCACCTTCCGCATATAAAATGGCGGCTGGATGATCTTTAGCCCCAACTGCTCAGCGATTGAAGCCATGCTTTTAGCGATAGCTGCAACATAATTTGTCCCTTGAGTACTGATAATAATATTGGTCATATTACCTACCTCAATGGCTACTTTTCTCGACAGGCTTTTACCCGCCAAAAAATCCACAATCTGAGAGTTTTGTCGATAGAGCTTTAACGTTACATGCTCGGCTTCTAAATACTGTTGCATGGTAATTTCGTCTTGAATCGTGGGATGGTTTTTATCGCACATCAACACTAACTCATCGGTAAATGCAGGCTCGAAGTTGAGCCCAGAATCCCTTGGAAGATTGTAATCAATCACCAAATCCACTTTATTGAGTTTGATGTCTTGCAGCACATCCTGTTCTGCTTTCGGTGATTCATATAATTGAATGTTGGGCATTTCAGGTAGCATACTAATGGCATTAATGCCCGCATACACAATCATTTTTTGTTCTGATGCCACCGCGCCATCCATCAGCTCGAGCGCCATACTCAGCTGACTCGCTAATTGATGAGCATTCGGGGTTGGCTCTATTTTTCTTCCCATTCGAATAAACAGCGGATACCCGAGTACATTTTCAAAGCGTTTGATGGCAGAACTTACCGCAGGTTGGGTTAATTCTAAAGATTCGGCCGCTTTGGTAATGGTGCCAAGCTTATAAACCGATAAGAAGGGACGAACTAAATTGAGGTCAAACACCAGTATCTCCTTTACCTGATGTTTACAGATAAACAAAAAAGCCAGTTGTATGCAACTGGCTTCTGTTAATTACGGGGATTCATTGTGCTGTAAAGTGAATTAGTGCTCGCGAGTGGCGCGGAATTCAACTTCAGGGAAACGCTCTTTGGCTAGGTTTAGGTTAACCATAGTTGGCGCAACATAAGAAAGGTTGTCACCACCATCCAACGCTAGGTTGGTTTGGTTCTTACGTTTAAACTCTTCTAGCTTCTTCGCATCGTCACACTCAACCCAGCGAGCAGTTGCAACGTTAACGCCTTCATAGATAGCTTCTACGTTATATTCCGCTTTAAGACGCGCTACTACCACATCAAACTGTAGTACACCTACCGCGCCAACGATCAAATCGTTGTTTTGCAGTGGACGGAATACCTGCACCGCACCCTCTTCAGAAAGCTGTACTAGACCTTTGAGCAATTGTTTTTGCTTCAATGGATCTTTTAGGCGAATACGACGGAACAATTCTGGCGCAAAGTTAGGAATACCGGCAAATTTCAGCCCTTCACCTTGGGTGAAAGTGTCACCAATTTGGATAGTGCCGTGGTTGTGTAGACCGATAATGTCACCCGCATACGCTTTTTCAGCGCGAGCACGATCGCCAGCCATAAAGGTAACTGCGTCAGAAATGCTGACGTTTTTACCAGTACGCACATGGTTCATTTTCATGCCTTGCGTGTAAGTACCTGATACGATGCGCATAAATGCGATACGGTCACGGTGTTTAGGGTCCATATTGGCTTGGATTTTAAATACAAAACCCGAGAATTTCTCTTCTGTGGCGACTACTTTACGCTCATTGGCTTCACGATCTTGCGGGCCTGGCGCCCACTTAGTCAAACCATCAAGCATATGGTCAACACCAAAGTTACCCAATGCGGTACCAAAGTACACTGGCGTCAGTTCGCCCGCTAGGAACAACTCTTGGTCAAACTCAGGGCAAGCACCAATCACAAGCTCAAGCTCTTCACGAACGCTTTCCGCTAGGTCTTCACCTACCGCAGCATCTAGCTCTGGGTTATCCAGACCTTTGATAATGCGTACTTCTTGGATTTCATGGCCGTGGCCTGATTCGTACAAGATAGTTTCATCACGATGAATGTGGTAAACACCTTTAAACTCTTTACCACAACCGATAGGCCAAGTGATTGGCGCACATGCCATGCTCAATTCACTTTCAACCTCATCAAGCACTTCCATTGGGTCGCGAACATCACGGTCCAATTTGTTCATAAAGGTTACGATAGGCGTATCGCGCAGACGGGTTACTTCCATCAATTTACGAGTACGATCTTCGACACCTTTCGCGGCATCGATCACCATCAAACAAGAGTCAACAGCGGTTAGCGTACGGTAGGTATCTTCCGAGAAATCTTCGTGTCCCGGAGTATCGAGTAGGTTTACCAAACACTCATTGTATGGGAACTGCATTACGGAGGTAGTCACCGAGATACCACGTTCTTTTTCCATCTCCATCCAGTCAGATTTTGCATGCTGGTTCGAGCCACGACCTTTTACCGTACCTGCTTTTTGGATCGCGTTGCCGAAAAGCAATACTTTTTCGGTAATGGTTGTCTTACCCGCATCCGGGTGAGAGATAATCGCAAACGTACGGCGCTTGCTCACTTCTTGCTGAAATGGACTATTGGTCATATTCGAATTCTTTAGGTTGGTGCACTGGCGAAAATTGGCGCTATTTTCGCTGATTCTGCGCCATTTCACAATCTATCTATAAAATAAAGGCCCAACCTTAGGTTGAGCCTTCGTTAAATCAGTCTAAAAACTAGCCGATTTCGACAAACATATCCTCTTTAACTTGGCTGGCACAGGCAAGAAAGTAACCTTGCTCTATGTCTTCTTCGCTAAGCGGGCCAGTTGTCGCGCTCACCAACTTATCTTTATCACCTTTACAGCGACAGCTGCCACACACACCTGCGCGACAAGCAGCAAAAATAGGTAATCCTTCTTTTTCTAGCGCATCAAGCACGGATTCATCACCGGCAATAGACACTTCTGAGCCATTTACCGTCAAAGTGTGCGATTGTGCATCAAAACTATTTTCCGCTAAATCCATTGCAACCTGAAACTGCTCGTTATAAACCTGAGCAGAGGCAACGCCGAGCGCTTCAAGCCATGTCTTTGCCGATTCCATGTATGCTTCAGGACCGCACATAAGTACCGTTCTAGAAGCCACATCAGGCACTACAGATTGCAAAAGCGCTTGGCTCAAACGTCCATGATAAAGAGTTTGGTCATGCTCACGGCTTACCGCCCAAACCAGTTTTAAATTGCTGTGCTTTTCCGCCAGAGCTTCAAGCTCTTGCACGTAAATGCGATCACTTGGAGTACTTGCACTGTGAATGAACACGATATCAGCGTCTGTATCGGCAGCTAAACGAGCTTGCAGCATAGAATAAACTGGAGTCACACCAGAGCCGGCACTTAACATCAACAAAGGTTGCTGCTCAACAAGGTTAAGGTGGAAGTCACCTGCCGCATTGCTACAACTCAGTGAATCACCTACCGCAAAGCTGTCTGCAAGGTAGTTAGATACCAGTCCACCCGCCACACGCTTAATGGTCAAACTGCACTTTTTTTCACCCGGCAAAGACGCTAGAGAGTAGCATCGCTGGTGTGTGGTACCTTCAATCTCCACTTCCAAAGGCAGAAATTGTCCGGGGATAAAATCAAACGCATTGTCAGTTTCAAACCAGTAGGTGGTTACATCAGAAGTGTCGTGTCGAATATCAGTGCAGGTCAGTTGCATCTTTAAAACTCATTATTTGCAGTCAAAGAAGAGGAGCCAATGGCTCCTCTGTGTGATTGGTTTATTTAGGAATTAACCTAGGATGTCAGCAAGATCTTGTTCAACCGTCGTGGTCAAACGTAAACCTGTTTGCTCGTGTAGGTGGTTCAGAAGGTTCTCAGTTAAGAACGCTGGAGCCGTAGGACCTACGCGGATATCTTTAATGCCTAGAGCAAGTAGAGTAAGCAGTACAGCAATCGCTTTTTGCTCAAACCAAGATAGGATCAGAGATAAAGGTAGTTCGTTTACACCACACTCAAACGTATCAGCCAGTGCAAGCGCGAGCTGAATGGCAGAGTATGCGTCGTTACATTGGCCCACATCTAATAGACGAGGAATGCCGTTCACATCACCGAAATCTAAATCGTTAAACTTAAATTTACCACACGCTAGGGTTAGGATTAATGCATCCTGAGGAACGGCTTTAGTGAATTCAGTAAAGTAGTTACGCTCTTTTTTGTCACCATCACAACCGCCAACAAGGAAGAAGTGACGAATGTTGCCTGCTTTCACTTGCTCGATAACTGCAGGTGCCGCTTCCATTAGAGCGTTACGTGCGAAACCTGTAGTTGTGTAAAGAGGGATCTCATCAAACTTGAAGCCTTCACACTCAAGTGCTTTCTCGATAACTGCTGAGAAGTCATGACCAGTGTGGTGCTCAACACCAGGCCAGCCTACGATGTTACGAGTGAACATGCGATCCGCATAACCATTTGTTTCTGGGTTAATCAGACAGTTAGATGTCATTACGATTGCACCAGGGAAGTTAGCAAATTCTTTTTGTTGGTTCTGCCATGCGCTACCGTAGTTACCTACTAGGTGAGGGTGTTTACCACCAAGCTCTGGATAGGCGTGTGCAGGAAGCATTTCACCGTGAGTATAAACATTGATGCCTTTACCCGCAGTTTGCTCAAGGATGTATTTAAGGTCGATTAGGTCATGACCTGAAACTAGAATCGCTTTACCTGCGATTGGCTTCATGTTGACTTTAGTCGGTACAGGGTGACCAAATGCTTCAGTCTCACCTTGATCTAGCATTTGCATAACGCTGTAGTTCAAGTGACCACAAGCCATAGCAAGCTCAAGTAGCTCGTTCATTTCAGTTGGGTTCTCACCCAGGCGAGCCATGATGCGGTGGAATTCAGCCGAAACGTCTTCTTTTTGTTGACCAAGAATACGTGCGTGTTCCATGTACGCCGCTACACCTTTAAGACCGTATAGTGCAAGTAGACGTAGACCAAGAATGTCTTCACCCACTTCGGTTACGTCGTGGTTTAGCGCGGCGTCAGCGGCTTTGTTTAGTAGGGTTACTTTTTCTGCTTCAATGGTAAATTGAGCCGCACCTTCAAGAACTTTAGGTTCTACGTTTTGCGTTAGACATGCTGCTTCATAAGCCGCTTTTAGGCGTGCTTTGTAAGAAAGCGCTTGCTCTGTATATTCGATTAAACGTGCATCATCAAAGTTCACGTTGGTGAGTGTTGCAAAGAATGCTTGAGGTACGTAAGCATCGGCTTCTACATCAATCACACCTAAGCTACGAGCTGCATTTGCGTATGCACTGACACCTTGAAGAATGTAAATCAACACGTCTTGCAAGTCAGAAATCTCTGACGTTTTACCACACATGCCCATCGCATACTGACAACCATTCGCAACAGGTGTTTGCATTGTTTGCTCGCACTGAATACAGAACATCGAACCTTCCTTTAAGTAATATTTAAAATATATGTTTATCGGCGAAAAATGTTAGTCGCTACCGAACACTAAAAGAAGTATTTTATTTGCAACTTAATATTCAATTGATCTAGATCAGACAAAATACAGAGGAAATGATACTCAGTTCTATTTAGAGATTAGAGACCACACTATAAAAAAGGACATTAATGCCTTACTTGCAGCCAAAAGAGCATAATGAAAGGACATAGAAAACTGAAAGGCTATAGAGTGATGCATATGAACTGAAGGCAAAAAAGAGACCGCTCAGCCAAGCCATTGCGCTTTCCTGTTGCTTTAGCCTAGCAAACGCACTCAAACGCCTTAATGTATAGTCACTCCAGACACATTGAGGCGTTTTTTCTGAGACAGGCGTTTTTTCTGAGACAGCAATTTGTTCTGTGACGTACTCTTCGGTACTAAGATCCAACACGTTGTTGGAGAAAAATGAGTCAGTTAAATTGCTAATTTAGAGAGTTATGGATTAGTAAACTTTAAATGCTTTCAGCAAATTCAGGTTGCTTCGTCTTAGTTAAGATAGCACCAAGCTCGATTGCTTCTTTCAACTCTGCTTGCTTACGCATTGCTCTAGTTTCATTGAAGTCCTGCGCTACAGCAGTTTCGATGAACTCAGCATCATCAATATCGAAGTTTTTAACAGCTTTCTTGATGTCAGATAGATCCACTTGGAAAAACTCTTTACGCCTATTCACCATGTTCAGACGGTTATTATCGAATACGCGATGCAACTCTTTCTCAAGAGAAGGTGCGTCAGTGGTGTGAATCATGGCGTGAACATCAAAACTGAATGGTACTGAAGCGTCACCTAACTCTTTGACCCGATCCATTGGTTCGAGTCGACGGGTCATACCAATCTTATAAACGTTTTCTCCAAACGAGCCAATATTACTAATAACATAAACGTGACCTTGCTTGGTTTGCTCTGCCATACTTTGTGCACGTTGATGCTTTTGCTCTGCGGCTTCAAGATCAGATTGTAGCTGTGCGATCTGCTCTTCCAGTTTACTACGGGCTTCGTCATTCGCTGACTCAAGCTGTTTTCTAGCGGTCACAAGGGCTTTAGAAAAACGTGCTTCTTCTCTAATGGCTTCTTGTTCTGCTTTCTTGATCTCTGCTTCAATCTTCGCTTCTCCACGCATTTGAGCCTTAATTTCAGCCTGTTCTTCTTTCTCAGCTTGTTTCTTTTCTCTGTGTTCGTGAGTCAGGCGAAGTTCCTCAACTTTTAGTTGCAAATATTTATTTGAAATGACAATCATGTTGGACTCATTCAACTTATTAATTGCTTCAAAGGCTTTATTAATTCGCGCTTCCATCTTGACGACATTTTTCCATGTACAGTTAGCGATGGCAGCTTCACATTCATTGTTGAATGCGCGAGCTGTGAGTCTAATACCTCGGTCAGTCATCTTCTTACCTTCGACTTTTGAGTTACCTACCGTCCACTCAGTGGTGCAGTAAATCGCTCCAGAGGTATCCTTCATACGAAGAAGATCTTTTTGGAAATCTTTGCACTCGCGGATTTTCTCTTTAAATTGCTCTGCAGTATCAAAGTCAAAGTGTGGTTCGTAGAAGCCTAACTCTAGCAACTCCACGTCATCGTCATAAATGCCTATTTTATGGATGAGCGAGTCGTATATACCTTTCTTTTCTTTATAGCTCGACTTGAGTTGCTCAATATCATTTGTGACCTCAAGAAAAACTGCATTGGCTTCGTCTTGGCGCACTTTGGATGCGTGTTCCCGAACCTCAATCTCTTTATCCACGTTGATAATGCCAGAATATTGCATCTCATAGTCAGCAAGTGTTTGAGAAGCCTTTTCGGTTTCCTGTTTAGAATTTTCCAGCTCTCGTTTTGTGGATTTAAGTCGAGCCATAAAGATAAAAAGCACCACAGCTAGTAGTGCAGAAATAACTAGAAATGGTAGCGGGGGTAAATTTGCGAATGCTGAATGAGGCATTGTCACTCCTGATTAAAAATTCAGATGTAGTGTAACAGTATAATTCAGAGGTATTTTGCCACTTTACGCCATTGTATTTTTAACGTTTTAAAATAAAGGAAGGCAATAGGGTCACATCTTGCGTTTTTCCACGCATTACTTTTAGTATGCAAAAATTAGCTACCGAGCTTGAACGTATTGAGAAGCGAAACAAACTTTAAACCTAAGCCCCATGAAAAAGGAGCTCATAAGAGCTCCTTCAGTAATAGCACCACCAAGGCGCAATGCTTTGCCACTTAGCCTCTTTTTCATTCTATAGATAAGTCATTGGTGGGTAATATGTGCTGTTAATACAAGTTCATGCAATCCATCGGTGCAGACACTTAAAGACAAAGATAACTCATGATAATGGCATCTTCACGACCAGTAGCTGTCGGGTAGTAATTACGGCGTCTATCCACCTCATTAAAGCCCGCATTTAAATACAGCGCTTGCGCTTTTTTGTTGGAATCTCGCACTTCCAGCCAGATGCTTTCTACGTTTTGGCTTTCGCATAATTCAATGAAAGACTCTATCAACTGCGTACCAATCCCCTGCCCTTGTTTTTCTGGGGCTACCGCTACATTAAGTAGTGTCACTTCACCAACAATATTTTGTGCATAGAAGTATCCGACCAACTGCTCATCGTCTTCGAAAGCAAAATGCATTGCACCACGACTGGCAAGATCATCGATCATTGAGCGCTTCCACGGATGAGTGTGCGCTGTTGATTCTATCTGCCACACACTGTCTAAGTGCGTTGAAGCTAACGGGATAAGATTAGGCATTATTTTGTATTTGATTCCATAGTTGGCGACGGTTTTGGTTGTGACCATCAATATCAGACAAGGCAGGAGAGTTAATCTCCTTTACGCCTTCAACAGTCGTTGGGGCACAAGCACTAAACCACACCCACTGTAATTGATGCTGGCTAAGTTGAGACAGTTGGTTGGGATAAAGGTGGCGACAATCGCTCAACTGCAACTGCATTGCCTTCAATACTTTTTGTAAGAATTCAGCGTCTTGACCTGCTGGAACAAGTGGTGAGACAAACAGCAGTTTGACCGAATCAGGTAAAGAAATATCAGGCTGCTGATAGCCTTCAAGACGCTCAGCATGCAGCAACTGCCACTGCTCAATATCCATTTCGGCCAATAGTTTTGCTCTTGCGTTCAAATTAGGCATAGTCTAGAACTGATCAAATTCTTTGCAGTATTCGATAAGGCCGGATAAACCGTCAAAGCTTTCTCCTGTGAGATCGAGTACTTGGAACACCCCTTCCGGTAAATCCCACTGGCAACGGAAATTACTTCCCTCTGACTGAGCAAAACCAAAACGAGAATAGTAAGCGGGATCGCCCAGTACCACACAGGCGCTGTAACCAAATTCCAGTAGAGAATCTAAACCTTCTTTAATCATGCGCTCAGCAACGCCCTGATTACGAAAATCTTCATGAACGGCTACCGGAGCAAGGCCTTGCCAACCGTAATCATTCCCAGACAGTGTCACTGGAGAAAACTGTGCACAGCCAATCACACGACCTTCGTCATCGCTAGCAACAATACTCAAAGTGATATTGCCATTCTCGCGTAGTGTATTGACTAAATTCGCTTCAGCGTCAGTAGGAAACGCATGCTTTAAAAGCGTCAGTATCCCTTGATTGTCCGCTGGTGCCTCAGTTCTAATAAGCATTCTCTGTCTCTCTTACTGAAGTGGTGACGCTCGCAGAAGACTGAACCCCTTTTGATACAAAAGTTGCCAGTTGCTCCAAGGCTGTTTTCACCGCTTTTGGTAGTGCATCAAGATCCACACTGTCCATTAAGTTCTTAACTTCTAACCCTAGTTCAGTATCACCTTCAATGCTTAAGCGACGTTGGAAAAATAGCGTATCAGGATCTTCTTTTCTGCCCGCAATGAGAACAAGATCATTTAATGAACCACTAAAGCTGACCTGATGATCCTTTTCCTCTGTGCTCACTAATAACTGGCCGTCTTCACAGCTGATAAACCAGCTAAGATCCATATCCATAACTGAGACTTTAAGCCACTTACCTTCTAGAAACTCAAAGTCGCCATCTTCTAACGCTTCTTTGAAGACCAGTTTTAACCCCTCTAACAAGGTAAAACTTTGTAGTTTGGCTGGCATTAATTTGGCAGGAACACGAAAAATATTCGCGGCATTCACGACTAATTGTTGTCTTACTTTCTCAAGCACTGTGTATTTCTCTCATCCGTATAATGTCGCTCATGATACTGAATAAATGACAGAAATGAACTGAGTTTAGTCAAACTCCAAGATATGACGTTCAAAAAACAACCAACTCATCATGAAAACTGCCCCATATCAATTCTCATTTCGCAATCCACCGCTAAACTGCTTTCCTATTTGCTCAGTGAATGATCAGAATTATGGAACTACTCTGTCCTGCAGGTAACTTACCTGCACTGAAAACGGCTATTGATTGCGGCGCTGATGCGGTTTATGTTGGCTTCAAAGACGATACCAATGCTCGCCACTTTGCCGGACTCAACTTTAATGGTAAAAAGTTTGAGAAAGCGGTTCAATACGTACACAACGCCAACAAAAAAATTCATGTTGCTTTAAATACCTTCGCTCAACCTTCTGGCTTTGAGCGATGGACTAACGCGGTCGATATGGCCGCGCAAAATGGCATCGACGCATTAATTGTGGCTGATATCGCCGTATTGGAATATGCCGCAACCCATTATCCAGAATTAGAGCTACACCTCTCTGTACAAGCTTCAGCGACCAATGTGGCTGCCGTTGATTATTACCACAGTAACTTCAACGTAAAACGAGTGGTATTGCCACGAGTATTATCCATTCATCAAGTTAAACAACTCTCTAGAAACCTAATGTCTGATGTCGAGCTAGAGGTATTTGCCTTTGGTAGCCTTTGTATCATGTCGGAAGGTCGCTGTTACCTCTCTTCTTATTTAACCGGTGAATCTCCAAATACTGTGGGCGCTTGCTCTCCTGCCAAATATGTTCGTTGGCAAGAAACAGACTCAGGTCTTGAGTCTCGCCTCAACGAGATCTTAATTGACCGTTATGCGGCCGGAGAAAACGCAGGGTATCCAACCTTGTGTAAAGGCCGCTTTAATACTGAAGTTGACGGTGAAAATAAGCTGTATCACGCTTTAGAAGAGCCAACCAGCCTCAATACTTTATCGTTATTACCAGAGTTATTTGCTGCCAAAGTGGCATCGGTAAAAATTGAAGGTCGTCAACGTAGCCCTGCTTACGTAGAACAAGTGACTCGTACTTGGCGCGCGGCGATTGATGCCTACCAAAGGAACCCAGACAACTACCAAGTTCAACCAGAATGGGACAACGCGTTAGCTAACGTATCTGAGGGGACACAAACGACCCTTGGTGCCTACCATCGAAAATGGCAGTAGTCGGAGAATTAATATGAAGTATTCATTAGGACCACTGCTTTATTTTTGGTCAAAACAAGACGTTGAAAGCTTTTACGAGCAAGCAAAGCAATCTAACTCCGATATTATTTATTTGGGTGAATCGGTGTGCTCTAAACGCCGAGAGCTCAAACCGCAACATTGGTTTGATATCGCCAAAGATCTGTCCAGTTCAGGCAAGCAAGTGGTGCTTTCTACTATGGCGCTGCTAGAAGCGCCAAGTGAAGTCAATATCATGAAAAAGTATATCGACAATGGTGATTTTGCCATTGAAGCAAACGATGTATCTGGCATTCAACTGGCGCACGAAAAAGGCGTCCCCTTTGTCGTTGGCCCCGCGGTTAATACTTACAACGCCCGAACTCTTAATCTATTCCTAAAACAAGGAATGATTCGCTGGTGTATGCCTGTGGAGTTGTCTCGTGACTGGCTAAATAACACCTTAATACAGTGTGATGAGCTGGGCATTCGCAATCAGTTTGAGGTCGAAGTCTTCAGTCATGGTTATTTGCCTTTAGCCTACTCTGCGCGCTGCTTTACCGCTCGTGCTGAAAACAAAGCGAAAGATGACTGCCAAACATGCTGTATTAAATACCCAACGGGTCTGAAGGTCGATAGCCAAGAAGGTCAAACCGTATTTAATTTAAACGGTATTCAGACTCAATCAGGCTATTGCTATAACTTAGGCAATGACATTCCATCTATGCAAGGCTTGGTCGATGTTGTGCGTTTGAGCCCACTCGGTATGGAGACCTTAACTCAGGTTGACGCTTTTAAAGCCAATGAGCAAGGCGCAAAGCCTGTGCCTATTCAAGATCATCAATGTAATGGCTACTGGCATCAAATTGCCGGGCTTGAAGTGCGTTAAACATCATTCAGATAATCAATAATTAAAAAATACCGCCTGTTAAATGGCGGTATTTTCAGATCAAATTCAGGATTATTCCTTCCCTTGCTCACTCTCTTTTAACTGCTCTTGCCTCTCAGCACGCAGATCTGAGAAAATACGTCCTAATTCTAGGAATGCGTATCTATGTTCAACATATTCGTACACATTGAAGCTCAAGGAAAGCTTATACAGGCTCACAGCCTCGTTGTATTGACCCGCCAGTTGGTATCGTTTCGCCATATAGAAATAAGTTTCAGTAAGACGCTCAGCCAACATTAGATTGTCTTTTGCACCCGAGGCAACCTCCAAAATAGCTTCATCATTGGAGATTTTATTGAGCATCATCGCCACCAGTGCCCAACCCCATTGATCGTCTTTCTTAGCATAACGTTGCTCTAATTTAGCCAGAGCATCCGTCTGATTAGATTTCATTTCAATGATGTATAACCATAAGGCGCTAAAAGGATCATTAGGATTGTCGTTATAGTGCTGAGTCATTTCATGCAAAGACAAATCGATTCTATCGCCATAATAAAGCGCTATCGCTCTGTTACGTTCAGCATAATGATTGCTAGGATCAAGTTCTAATGTAGAGTCAAATGCCTCATAGGCTGCGTCATATTGCCCTATTTGGGTAAAATAGACACCCAGTAGGTTGAATATCTCAGCTTGGGCAGGGTTAATAGATAAGCTCTGATTAAAGTCATATCGAGCCAATTCGCGTAGACCTAGGCTATCGTAATACACACCTCGTTGAAAGTGCAGCTCTGCTCTTTGCTCATCGGTAATGTCATTGCGCAGCAATAACTGAGAAGTACGGGCAATTTGTACTTCTTGCTGAATTGTAGGCTGCAGAGGAACGGCCATTGGTGGCGGTGCCCATTCTTTATCTTTACCGCCCATGCTTGAACAGCCAGACATAATCAGCACTAGCCCTGCTATTAGCACACTAAACCATTTCACTAAATACTCCCTCCCTGTGAGCCATCGAATTCGATGGGGATTCCTTTAGCATAGAAAAAGAGGAGCTAAAAAGCTCCTCTTTATTTATGCATTTATCGATTTTTTCTTAAAAATCAATATTATTCAGCTGCTGGTGCTGCGTCATCTGCTGCAGGAGCTTCAACCGCTTCCTTCATGCTTAGACGTACACGACCTTGACGGTCGATTTCTAGAACCTTAACTTTAACTTCTTGGCCTTCAGTTAGGTAGTCAGATACTTTCTCAACACGCTTGTCAGCGATTTGAGAGATGTGTACTAGACCATCTTTACCAGGAAGGATAGTTACGAATGCGCCGAAGTCAGCTAGACGAGCCACTTTACCCATGTAGATAGTACCTACTTCAACTTCAGCAGTCAGTGCTTTGATGCGGTCGATTGCATCTTGCGCTTGCTCACCAGAAGTTGCAGCAATTTTCACTGTACCGTCGTCTTCGATTTCGATAGTTGTGCCAGTTTCTTCACAAAGTGAACGAATTACTGCGCCGCCTTTACCGATAACGTCACGGATCTTCTCAGGGTTGATCTTCATTTGGTGGATACGTGGAGCGAATTGAGAAATCTCTTCACGAGCACCAGAGATAGCGTTATCCATTACAGATAGGATGTGCTTACGTGCACCTTGCGCTTGGTTAAGAGCAATTTGCATGATCTCTTTAGTGATACCTTCGATTTTGATATCCATCTGCAGTGCAGTGATACCGTCGTTAGTACCGGCTACTTTAAAGTCCATGTCGCCAAGGTGATCTTCGTCGCCTAGGATGTCAGAAAGAACAACGAAGTCGTCGCCTTCTTTAACTAGACCCATTGCGATACCCGCAACAGAAGCTTTGATTGGCACACCTGCATCCATAAGAGCAAGAGAAGTACCACATACAGAAGCCATAGAAGAAGAACCGTTAGATTCTGTGATTTCTGATACTACGCGAACTGTGTATGGGAATTCTTCAACAGAAGGCATTACCGCTGCAATACCACGCTTAGCCAGTTTACCGTGGCCGATTTCACGACGCTTAGGAGAACCAACAAAACCAGTTTCACCTACACAGTATGGAGGGAAGTTGTAGTGCAGTAGGAAGTTGTCTTTACGCTCGCCTGTTAGCTCATCGATGATTTGTGCATCACGTTGAGTACCAAGAGTTGCAGTAACGATCGCCTGAGTTTCACCACGAGTGAACAGTGCAGAACCGTGTGTACGTGGAAGAACGCCAGTGCGTACGTCTAGCGCACGAACCATGTCTTTTTCACGGCCATCGATACGTGGGTTGCCAGCAATGATGCGGCCACGTACCACTGTTTTTTCTAGGTCGTGGAAAATAGTGTGAATCTCTTTTGGATTCAGTTCAGCGTCTTCAGCAAGTAGCGCAGCGTTTACTTCATCAGCGATAACATGGATACGGTCATAACGCGCCATTTTCTCAGTGATTTGGTAAGCTTCAGTCAATTTAGCTTCCGCTAGCTCAGCAATTTTTGCTTTAAGCTCAGTGTTTTCAGCAGGTGCTTCCCAGTCCCAAGACGGAGTAGCCACTTCAGCTGCAAATTCGTTGATTGCTTGAATAGCAACTTGTTGTTGGTCGTGACCGTAAACAACAGCGGCTAGCATTTCTTCTTCTGTTAGGTTGTCTGCTTGAGACTCAACCATAAGAACAGCGCCTTCAGTACCAGATACAACAAGATCTAGCTTAGAAGATTCAAGTTCAGTCATTGAAGGGTTAAGCACTAGCTCACCATCAATATGACCAACACGTGCCGCACCGATAGGACCGTTAAAAGGAACACCAGAGATAGACAGTGCCGCAGAAGTTGCAAGCATAGTCACCATGTCTGGTTGAACGTCAGGGTTTACAGACATTACTGTCGCGATAACCTGAACTTCGTTTTTAAACGCGTCTGGGAATAGAGGACGGATTGGACGGTCGATTAGACGAGCCGTTAGTGTTTCGCCTTCTGAAGGACGACCTTCACGCTTGAAGAAACCACCAGGGATTTTACCTGCAGCGTATGTACGCTCTTGGTAGTTTACTGTTAGAGGGAAGAAATCTTGGCCTTCTACGGCTTCTTTCTTAGCCACAACTGATACGAATACAGAAGTATCGTTCATTGTTGCCATTACTGCTGCAGTAGCTTGACGTGCGATTACGCCTGTTTCTAAAGTAACGGTGTGGTTACCGTACTGGAAAGTCTTAACAACTGGTTTTTCGAACATTCTTGTTTCCTTGTTCCATGACATTACGCCATAGAATTATCTAGTGAAAATCCAAAACATTACCAATCGCGACTAGTAAAAATAGACTGAGGTTTCACCTTAATCTACTTGTAATAGTCGCGACCTAGTGGCCGACATCTGTGACTGTAATGATTTGGATCGATAGTTATTTGTGAAAAAACAAATAACGAGGCGTAGTATAAACTACTTGGATTAGATTTTGTAATCTAGAGAGGAAAAAGCTATACAATCCCATAGATTGGGATAGGTTTTTGGCTTTTTTCAGCCATTTTAAATACAAAAAAAGGAGCCATAGGCTCCTTTTCATTCAAACTGCTTAGCGCAGTCGCTTAATTAGCGACGTAGGCCTAGACGTTTGATTAGGTCTTGGTAGCGAGCTAGGTTTTTACCTTTAAGGTAATCTAGAAGCTTACGACGACGAGAAACCATACGTAGAAGACCACGACGGCTGTGGTGATCGTGTTTGTGGTTAGCAAAGTGACCTTGAAGGTGGTTGATAGAAGCTGTAAGTAGAGCTACTTGAACTTCTGGTGAACCTGTATCGCCTTCAGCTTGTGCGTATTCTGCAACGATTGCTGCTTTAGTTTCTGCATTCAGAGACATAATTCTCTCCTGATAAGAGTAAGTTTAAAAGTTGTAGCGCCAATCTCTGATTCAGCCGCTACGCGAAGCGCGAATTATACGGATAAGATTTGAGTAAAGCAAGGGCCAAGTTAATGAAAGCTCAACGCTTACTTTATCATCCGCTATTAGCTCTGCTCTTCGTCTCTAAAAACCACTAAACGCTTAGGTGCAATACGCCCATCATCATCGATGTCAGCAATACCGATAAAGGTTCTTTCTTCACCAGAAGTCATGCGCACAATACCTTCAGTTGGCGCGCCAAACACTTGTACTGGCTGACCATGCTGAACCATATCGGTCAACTCAGGAAGCAAGTTTACCTCCGGTAAGTCTTCTACCGCGGTATCCATAGGGAGTAGCAACTCGTCGAGTAATTCTTTAGGTGCGATCTCTTCGGCATTGGCTTTATCGAGCAACTCTTGCAGCTGTTCTAATGTCACCATTTTTTCGTACGGGTATTTTGCGACGCCAGTACGACGAAGATAGCTCACATGCGCTCCACAACCGAGCATTTCGCCAAGATCATCTACGATAGTACGAATATAAGTACCTTTAGAGCAGTGTACTTCTAATTCAACTTCGTCACCTTCAAAACGGATAAGCTCAATCTCAAACACAGTAATGCTACGAGATTCACGCGGCACTTCCACACCTGCGCGAGCGTATTCGTACAAAGGTTTGCCTTGGTATTTTAAGGCAGAGAACATGGATGGCACTTGATCAGTGGTGCCACGGAAAGAGGCGATAGCATCAAGGATTTGCTCTTTGGTCACCGCAACAGGGCGAGTCTCAACCACTTCACCGTCTGAATCTGAGGTGTTGGTGCGTTGACCTAGCTTAGCAATGGTGCGATAGCGTTTATCAGAATCTAATAAAAACTGCGAAAACTTGGTCGCTTCACCTAAACAAATAGGCAGCATACCGGTTGCTAGGGGATCAAGCGCGCCAGTATGACCTGCTTTTTCAGCAAAGAAGATACGCTTTACTCGTTGCAACGCGCTATTAGAAGAGATGCCCGTAGGCTTATCCAGCAGAACGACGCCGTTGACTGGACGACCTTTACGACGTCTTGCCATTACTCTTCGTCCTCGCGACCTGACTGTGCTTTTTTCTGCTCATCTTTAGACACAACTTCACTGACAAGGTTAGACATGCGCATACCTTCAACAAGTGTGTTGTCATATACAAAGCGAACTTCTGGAGTTAGGCGAAGACGAATGCGCTTACCTAGCATCATGCGGATCTCAACTTCGTGCTCTTTAAGCGCTTCTAGGCTAGATTCGGGGGTTTGATCGCCCACACAGAAGAAGGTTACAAATACTTTTGCAACGGCTAAATCACGCGACACTTCCACATCAGAAATGGTCACCATTCCGATACGAGAATCACGAACTTCACGCTGTAGTAGAACAGCCAGTTCTTTTTGTAGTTGTTGCGACACACGTTGTGTGCGGCTAAATTCTTTTGACATTTCTTTTCTCACTTTAGAAAAAATAATGAGGGGCATAAGCCCCTCATGGTGTATTCAACAACCATCACCTTCAAAGCTAGATTCGAAGGTGATTTTAGTCAACATGTTGATTAGTCTAGCGTACGCTGGATTTCAACAATTTCGAATACTTCGATTTGGTCACCAACGCGAACATCATTGTAGTTCTTAACGCCGATACCACACTCGTAGCCATTCTTAACTTCTTGTACGTCATCTTTGAAGCGGCGTAGAGATTCTAGCTCACCTTCGTAGATTACAACGTTTTCACGAAGTACGCGGATTGGGTTGCTACGCTTAATTACGCCTTCAGTAACCATACAACCAGCGATAGCGCCAAGTTTAGGAGACTTAAATACGTCACGAACTTCAGCAAGACCAATGATCTCTTGCTTGAATTCAGGAGCAAGCATACCGCCCATCGCTTGTTTCACTTCGTCAATCAATTGGTAAATGATTGAGTAGTAACGAAGGTCTAGGTTTTCATTCTCGATAGCGCGACGTGCAGAGGCATCAGCACGAACGTTAAAGCCAAGAATGATAGCGTTAGATGCTGCTGCAAGTACTGCGTCAGTTTCAGTGATACCACCTACGCCTGAACCTACGATGTTAACTTTAACTTCGTCAGTAGACAGTTTACGTAGTGAATCAGCGATAGCTTCAACAGAACCCTGTACGTCAGCTTTAAGCACAACGTTAAGCTCAGCAACTTCACCAGCAGTCATGTTAGAGAACATGTTCTCTAGTTTAGATTTCTGCTGACGAGCCAGTTTAACTTCACGGAACTTACCTTGACGGTAGTTCGCAACTTCACGCGCTTTACGCTCATCACGTACTACTGTTGCCTCATCACCTGACGCAGGAACACCAGATAGACCGATGATTTCTACAGGGATAGAAGGACCCGCTTCTGTGATTTCTTTACCGTTTTCATCGCGCATTGCACGAACACGGCCGTATTCTTGACCACAAAGAAGGATATCACCTTTGTGAAGAGTACCAGAACGAACCAGAACAGTTGCAACAGGACCACGACCTTTATCTAGGCGAGATTCTACAACTACACCAGATGCCATGCCTTCTGCTACTGCTGTAAGTTCAAGAACTTCAGATTGTAGAAGGATAGTTTCTAGTAGAGCGTCAATGTTAGTACCTTGTTTCGCAGAGATGTGAACAAACATGTTCTCACCGCCCCACTCTTCAGGGATAACATCGTATTGAGCTAGCTCATTCTTAACGTTGTCTGGGTTTGCACCCTCTTTATCGATCTTGTTCACAGCAACAATCAATGGTACTTCAGCTGCTTTCGCGTGCTGGATAGCTTCGATTGTTTGTGGCATTACGCCATCGTCTGCCGCTACGACTAGTACTACGATATCTGTCGCTTGAGCACCACGAGCACGCATTGCGGTAAACGCGGCGTGTCCAGGAGTATCAAGGAAAGTGATCATACCGTTGTCAGTTTCAACGTGGTAAGCACCGATATGCTGAGTAATACCACCCGCTTCAGCGTCCGCTACGTGCGCTTTACGAATGTAATCCAGTGTTGATGTTTTACCGTGGTCAACGTGACCCATGATAGTCACAACAGGAGCACGAGGCACAGCTTCAAGTGAGCTATCACGATCAGACAGTACTGCTTCTTCAAGTTCGTTCTCTTTACGAAGAACGACTTTGTGACCCATTTCTTCTGCAACTAGAGCGGCAGTTTCTTGGTCGATAACTTGGTTGATAGTCGCCATAGCGCCCATCTTCATCATTACTTTGATAACTTCAGTTGCTTTCACTGACATTTTGCTAGCCAGTTCAGAAACAACAACTGTTTCGCCGATAACAACGTCTGCTTTAGCAACAGTAGCTGTTTTATCAAAGCCTTGCTGCATAGAAGTTGGTTTAGCTAGCTTGCCTTTACGACCACGACCACGTTGGTTACGACCACCGCGAGCGTTTGCATTAGCGTTAGCATCAGCTGGCTTTTTCTTTTTCTTCTTACGAGCACCGCCACCATCTGCACGACGGTCAGCAGCATCTTCAGCTTCACGAGCGTAAGTTGAAGTTGTTACGTGATAATCTGTGGTTTCAGTTTTCTTGCTTTGTTCTTCTTTTGCCCAACGTTCTGCATTTTCTTCTGCAAGCTTACGAGCATCTTCAAGAAGTTTTTCCGCTTCTTGTTCTGCTTTACGTTTGGCTTCTTCTTCTTGGCGACGTTTTAAGTCAGCCGCATCTTTCGCTGCTTGATCTTTCACTTTACGCTCTTCAGAGTCTGGTTGTGGAGCTTCTTTTGATTCAGCTTTTGCTTTAGCAGCAGCTTCGCGCTTGGCAGCTTCTTCAGCTTCGCGTTTTGCTTTTGCTTCCGCTTCACGTTGTGCTTTTTCTTCAGCTTCACGTTTTGCTTTTTCTTCCGCTTCCTGTTTCGCTGCAGCTTCTGCTTCTAGGCGTGCTTTTTCCTCAGCTTCAAGGCGAGCTTGCTCTTCAACAGAGCTACGTTTCACGTAGGTACGCTTTTTACGTACTTCTACGGTTACATCTTTGCTCTTGCCGCCGCCTGCTGCAACACTTAGTGTGCTACGTTTCTTACGTTGTAAAGTTAGGCGGGTTGGTTCAGACTCGCCAGACGTATCACCATGTTCTTTTTTCAGGTGTGACAACAATGTTTGCTTCTCTTCATCAGAAACATTGTCGTTAGGGTTCTTTTTAAAACCCGCATCTGTTAATTGTTCAATTAAGCGCTCAACCGGCGTACCAATTTCTTCACTCAGGGCTTTAACTGTAAGTTTTGTCATGCCGCTACCTCCGTGCCGGATTATTCTTCGTCACCGAACCAACAAATGTTACGTGCAGCCATGATAAGTTCACCAGCACGTTCTTCTGTTAAATCGTCGATTCCTTCAATATCATCTGTGCCTTGGTCAGCAAGATCTTCTAGCGTCACAACACCTTTAGCCGCTAGTTTGAACGCCATTTCGCGCTCTAAGCCTTCTAATGCTAATAAATCATCAGCTGGCTGTAAGCCTTCAAATGTCTCTTCTTGCGCTAGAGCAAGAGTAGTAAGTGCATTTTTAGCTCGACTACGTAATTCTTCAACTAGGTCTTCATCAAGGCCATCAATTTCTAACAACTCGTTCATTGGCACGTATGCCACTTCTTCAAGAGTAGAGAAGCCTTCTTCTACTAGCATTTCTGCAAAATCTTGCTCTAGATCTAGATGCTTCATGAAGCCTTCGATAGCTTCAGTAGATTCTGCTTCGTGCTTTTTCTGTAGATCTTCTACAGTCATTACGTTCAGTTCCCAACCAGTCAGTTGTGATGCTAAACGTACGTTTTGACCACTACGGCCAATAGCTTGCGCTAGGTTATCAGCTTCAACGGCGATATCCATTGAGTGCGTATCTTCATCAACGATGATAGAAGCTACGTCAGCAGGAGCCATTGCGTTGATAACAAATTGTGCAGGGTTATCATCGTAAAGGATGATATCGATGCGCTCGTTACCTAGCTCACCAGAGACAGCTTGTACACGTGCGCCACGCATACCTACACATGCACCTACTGGGTCGATACGACGATCGTTTGTTTTCACTGCAATTTTTGCACGAGAGCCAGGATCGCGAGCGGCTGCTTTAAGCTCAATGATATCTTCAGCGATTTCTGGCACTTCGATGCGGAACAGTTCAGTTAGCATTTCAGGCTTAGAGCGAGTAATGAATAGCTGGAAACCACGCGCTTCAGGGCGAACAGAATAAAGAAGACCACGTACACGGTCACCCGGACGGAAGTTTTCACGAGGAAGCTGATCATCACGAAGAATAACACCTTCAGCGTTGTTGCCGAGATCTAAAACCACTGTTTCACGATTTACTTTCTTAACAACACCAGTGATTAGCTCACCTTCGTTATCAATAAACTGTTCAACGATTTGCTCACGCTCAGCTTCACGAACTTTCTGAACGATAACTTGTTTGGCTGTTTGCACAGTAATACGGTCAAATTTAACCGAATCAATTTCGTCTTCAACGAAGTCACCTAAACCCAGTGTCTCGTCGTCGAACTGTGCCGCTTCAATTGACATTTCCAATGTTGGATTTTCAACTTCAGCAACTACTTCCCAGCGACGGAAAGTTTCGAAGTCACCGCTCTTGCGATCGATCTCAACACGTACTTCGATTTCCATCTCGTACTTTTTCTTTGTCGCAGTTGAAAGGGCAATTTCTAGCGCTTCAAAAATACGCTCACGAGGAACTGCTTTCTCGTTTGAAACCGCTTCAACTACAGCTAAAATTTCTTTATTCATTCTTATAGCCTCTTTAAATAGACTTAAAACTTAGGGATCAGATTGGCTTTTGAGATGTTGCTAATAGCAAACTCGTTGTCTTGGTTGTCAGTTTCAACAGTGACTAACTCACCATCGACACCTTTGATAACGCCTTTCCATTTGCGGCGATTCTCAATACCCATCTTCAATACAATACTGACCTCTTGGCCCACAAACTGCTCATAGTGTGCGGCTTTGAAAAGCGGTCGCTCAAGTCCTGGTGAAGACACTTCAAGGTTATAAGCAACAGAAATTGGATCTTCTACATCCATTACCGCACTTACTTGGTGGCTTACTTCAGCACAATCGTCAACATTAATACCGTTCTCACTGTCGATAAAAATGCGTAATGTCGAATATTCGCCTGCGCGAATAAACTCAAGTCCAACTAACTCATAACCTAAAGCCTCTACCGGCGCTTCAAGCATCTCAGTTAGTTGTCTTTCTAAACCAGTCATTATTCAACCACTCCAGAAACAAAAAAAGGGCATAAAGCCCATTTCATTTACCAAGCACACATCCGCAGTGATAAACCGCAGATAACAAAAAACCCCGATAGTGTCGGGGTTTTATGCTGCTGGACCCTGATATCACTAAGCTAAGGAAAGCTTAGCTCATAACCGAAAAAAATCAGTTATGATGTTTGAAATTCAGACTCACAAACTGGTGTTTAATGTCGAATAAAATCGACCAATACTCCCAGTTGCAAATTGGTTGCGGGGGCTGGATTTGAACCAACGACCTTCGGGTTATGAGCCCGACGAGCTACCAAGCTGCTCCACCCCGCGTCCGACTATCGAACATTATACGTTCAATAGATTGATTTTCAAACAATATATGGTGCCGAGAGAGGGACTCGAACCCTCACACCAAAGGCACCAGCACCTCATGCTGGCGTGTCTACCAATTTCACCATCTCGGCAATAAGCATTACAACTTATTCAGGAATTTCTTCACCCTTTTGGGCTGGAACTTCCTTCACTACGTCGTCTGTTTTCTGAATGGTTTGTTGCCCAGCTGTTGGGTCAACCCATTGAGAATCGGCTTTATGTGTAGACATACGGCCAAGAATCAGACAAACGACGATAAAAATCAGTGCAAAAACTGCAGTCATTCGGGTTAAAAAGTTACCAGAGCCGCCAGCACCAAATACTGTATTTGATGCACCTGCACCGAATGAGGCTCCCATATCTGCGCCTTTACCTTGTTGAATCAGAACTAGGCCAATCACACCAAGCGCAGCCAACAGGTAAATCACAAGTAGAGTTGTTTCAAACATCTTTCCACCTATGTTCCAAATTGTTGAGCCAGCGCGTCATAATCGTGATGTTTATTAGATTACAACAAAGCTAGCGCGCCCTTTATAGGGCGGACGCAATAGTAGCGAAACCTTGTGGCGGTGACAAGCAAAAATTACACCCATCACCGCTAAGTGCTCACTAATCGAACACTGGTTTTTTATCGCTACTTTTGCGCAGAATCAACAGAGTCGGATTTATTGTTAATAAAACTATCTAAGATAACCATTGCTGCCCCAATACAAATAGCACTGTCTGCTAAGTTAAAGGCAGGCCAATGGTAGTTACCCACAAAGAAATCAAGATAGTCGACGACAAAGCCATGAATAACCCGGTCAAAAACATTACCCAGTGCGCCACCAATAATGAGCGCATAAGCAATGTTGTTCCACTTTTCAGCTTTAGGCAGTTTACGCATCCATAGCATCAACATACCGCATACTGCAATTGCAATACCGGTAAAGAGCCATCGTTGCCAACCGCTTTGATCGCCAAGGAAGCTGAACGCCGCACCGTAGTTATGTACATAGAGCAAGTTAAAGAAAGGCAAAACCTCAATGCGATTTGCCCAGCCATACCCCATGCTGTTCATGACCACTAATTTTATTGCTATATCAACAATAAAAATAAGGGCCGCTAGCCATAGCCAGCGTAACCCAGTCTGTTTAAACAGATTCATATTAGGCAAACTTACGAACCTCGCCTTCGCCTTCTACGTTTGATACACAACGACCACAGATAGTTTCATGGCCTTCAATAGTGCCTACATCTGCAGTGTGGTGCCAACAACGGTCACATTTTTCTAGCTCAGTGGCATTAACTTGAACAAACAAACCGTCGATTTCTGTCTCGTGTGCTGTGGCAGGTTTCTCTGATAGAGCAACCACGTCCGCACGTGATGTCAGCATAATGAAACGCAGTTCATCGCCCAGTTTGTTCAACTTAGCCGCTAGCGCATCATCAGCATATAGTGTCACTTCAGCTTGTAGTGCGCCACCGATTAACTTCTCTTTACGAGCTTCTTCAAGCAGTTTGTTCACAGATGCGCGAACTTGCTGAATTTCACTCCAGAATTCGTTATTCAGTTCTTCGCCTTCAGCTAGACCAAACAAACCATCGAACCATTCACCAGTAAAGACGAACGTATCGCGTTTACCCGGCATTTGGTTCCAGATTTCATCGGCAGTGAAAGACATAATAGGCGCCATCCAACGAACCAGACCTTCTACAATGTAGTAAAGCGCAGTTTGACAGCTACGTTGAGCATGGCTGCCCTGCTTCGCTGTGTACTGACGATCTTTAATCACGTCTAGGTAGAAAGAACCCATTTCGATTGAACAGAATTGCATTAGTCGTTGAGTAACCGCATGCGTGTTGTACTCTTCGTATGCTTTAACAATTTCTTGTTGCGCTTCTTGTGCACGACCTACAGCCCAGCGATCCAATGCCACCATTTCGTCAGCAGGTACTAAATCAGTTTCTGGATTGAAGCCGTTTAGGTTAGCAAGGAAGAAACGAGCGGTGTTACGAATACGACGGTATGCGTCAGCACTGCGTTTTAGGATTTCATCCGATACAGCCACTTCACCAGTGTAATCGGTAGAAGATACCCATAGACGTAAAATGTCGGCACCCAGCTTGTTAGTCACGTCTTTAGGCGCCACTACGTTACCGATAGACTTAGACATTTTACGGCCTTGTCCATCGACTACGAAGCCGTGTGTTAACACTTGCTTGTACGGAGCTTCATCTTTCATCGCAATGGATGAGATAAGCGATGATTGGAACCAGCCACGGTGTTGATCAGAACCTTCTAGGTAAAGATCGGCACTTGCGCCATTGAACTCTTCACGAGAATCAACCACTGAGTAGTGCGTGACACCTGAGTCAAACCATACATCAAGTGTATCGAGTGTTTTCTCGTAGTTGGCAGCGTCTTCTTCGCCTAGTAGCTCTGCTGCATCCACATCCCACCATGCTTGAATGCCTTTTTCTTCAACCAGCTTAGCGACTTTTTCAATAATCTCTTGAGTATTAGGGTGCAGCTCAGCTGTCTCTTTGTGTACAAACAAAGTAATTGGCACGCCCCAAGTACGTTGACGAGAGATACACCACTCAGGGCGACCTTCAACCATACCTTCGATGCGGCTTTGACCCCACTCAGGCATCCACTCAACACCTTTAATTGCTTGTAATGCATTGGCACGCAGACCCGCTTGATCCATAGAGATAAACCATTGTGGAGTCGCGCGGAAAATAATCGGTGTTTTGTGGCGCCAGCAATGTGGGTAGCTGTGCTCGTAAGCGTGATGATGTAATAGCGCGCCTTTTTCTTTTAGCGTTTCAACTACTGCATCATTAGCTTTAAATACGTGTTGACCTGCAAACAGTTCAGTATCAGGTAGATACACACCGTTAGAACCTACTGGGTTCGCAATTTCTAGGTCGTATTTTTGGCCTACCACGAAATCTTCTTGACCGTGACCCGGTGCGGTGTGAACGATACCAGTACCAGACTCAGTGGTTACGTGGTCGCCTAATACAGCCGGTACAGTAAAGTCGTAGAACGGATGTTGGAAGTTAAGCAGTTCTAAATCAGCACCTGTCGCGAAGCCAAGGTTACGATAGTTTTCAACGCCAACACGATCCATCACTTCTTTTGCAAGATCAGAGGCAAGGATCAAACGTTGTGGTTGCTCACCTTCGATTTGAACAAGAACATACTCAAGGTCATCACGCAAACAAACCGCGCGGTTTGCAGGCAGTGTCCAAGGGGTTGTTGTCCAGATAACGACTGAGATATCACCTTCACCAGCGTTGTCGCCAGTCAGTGAGAATTTGCTTAATACCGCCGCTTCATCAGCCGCTTTAAATTTCACATCAATTGATGGTGAAACTTTGTTTTTGTATTCAACTTCCGCTTCCGCCAATGCACTTCCACAGTCAGTACACCAGTGAACAGGTTTAAAGCCTTTTAGTAGGTGGCCTTTGTCAGCAATTTTGCCTAGTGCACGAATGATGTTGGCTTCTGTGCCAAAATCCATTGTGCGATAAGGTTTGTCCCACTCGCCCATAATACCAAGACGTTTGAAGCTCTCTTTCTGACCTTCAACTTGACCGGCAGCGTACTTACGACACTCTTCACGAAATTCAGCCGCAGAGATCTTATGACCCGGCTTGCCTTTTTTCTTCTCAACCATCAATTCAATTGGAAGACCGTGACAATCCCAACCAGGGATATACGGTGCGTCATAGCCAGAAAGGGTCTTAGATTTAATAATAATGTCTTTAAGAATCTTATTTAGCGCGTGACCAATATGGATGTCACCATTTGCGTATGGAGGGCCATCGTGCAAAACAAAAGGCTTGTTGCCTTTTTTAGCTTCACGGATAGCACCGTAAAGATCTTCTTTATACCAACGCTTAAGCATTTCTGGTTCACGGTTCGCCAGATTACCGCGCATTGGAAACCCTGTTTCTGGGAGGTTCAGGGTATCTTTATAGTCAGTCATCGATTCTTATTTCCGTAATATTGGGCGAAGTTAGATATTTTGGGAACAATGTCGTTATTGGGCACTCCACGACGTAAATACATCATTTGATGTAAATACGTATTTCGGCCTATAAAGTCCATTATTACCTGTGCTGCTGCAACCACACCCGAGCTGCCTCAGCATCTAATTCTATTTGAGTTTTAAGTGCGTCAAAGGAAGCAAATTTCACTTCTTCACGCAACTTGTGTAATAGGCAAACTTCTAATTGTTTACCATATAAATCTTTTGATAATTCAAAAAAGTGTACTTCGAGTTGCTGCCTTACGCCGTTCACCGTAGGCCTTTGACCTACGTTGGCAACGCCACCAACTGTTTGTCCATCAATGTTAGCTTCAACGACATAAACGCCAGAGACCGGAGACACAGTACGTTTTAATGGGATATTCGCTGTAGGAAAACCTATCGTTCTTCCTAATTTACGACCGTGTGAAACACGCCCACTAATACTGTAATGTCGTCCTAGCATGGATTTGGCTTGTGTTAATTCATCTCGCCCTAAAGCTTCACGAATAGCGGTGCTACTCACCCTTTCTGTATTCAGACAGAAACTGGCGGTGCTCACAACTTCAAATCCATACTCTTTTCCTGCTTGTTGCAGCATGGAAAAGTCCCCTTGTCGCTTACGCCCAAAGCGGAAGTCATCACCTACCACGAGAAACTTAACACCAAGTTTGTCCACCAGCAGATCTTTAATAAATTGTTCTGGAGGAAGCCCTGCAAAACGTTTACTAAAATTCACACAAAGAAGACGCTCAAGATTAAGCTTACTCAGTTGTACGTATTTATCACGTAAACGAGTCAGCCTAGCGGGTGCCTTGCTTTGCAAGAAGAGCTCTAAGGGCTGTGGTTCAAAAGTCATCACCACAGCCGGAAGACCAAGCATTTCCGCTTTTTGTTGTACTTGCTTCAAGACCGTTTGATGCCCGAGATGGACACCATCAAAGTTACCTATGGTCAAGACACATCCCTGATGTTCGGGACGTATGTTATGGCTACCTCGGATAAGATGCATGTAACGCGTTAATACCTAATTCTTAGTCTACAGGGTCTAAAATCCCTAAACTGGCAAATTATATACCGAAACCTCATATATATGCTAGCGACGCGAAGAGTAGATTTATTTTGCCTTCTTTTACATGCTCGCTTTCAGGTGCTTCAGGCGTATTCCAAGCACTAATGCGGTAATTAAATACGCCAATGCTCCCACACCAATCATAGTGACTAACTCGATCACTCGTTGAGTTAAAGACATTGCCAACCAAGCGTCTATTGGTTTTAGTAGATAACTTATTGCCCCTACCATAGCCACACCAGCTAAAGCCACTCTGACAATATAAGCCACCGTTTGGCGAGTGAGTTGGTACACCTGTGCTTTATGCAGACCTCGATATAGTAGTCCCATATTGATAAGCGCCGATAACGCTGTCGCCATAGCTAACCCTACATAACCGTAATGCCATGCAAAAATAACGTTAAACACCATATTAGTGGTCATGGCGATAATGCCGTAGCGCACCGGCGTTTTAGTATCTTGGCGAGAGTAATAACCTGGAGCCAGTACCTTGATCAACATGAAGTTCAATAAACCAGAGGCATAGGCAACCAAAGAGTATGAGGATTGCAATACCTCATGGATGCCAAACTCCCCACGCATAAAGAGCACCATCAACATAGGCTTGGCGAGAACAATCAAACCCAGCATTGCAGGTAACCCTAGCAACAGTACCATGCGAATGCCCCAGTCCATTGTGGCGGCAAAGCCTTGGCTGTGAGCATCAACATGCTTACGCGACAGAGCCGGCAAAATAACGGTGGCAATAGCAATACCAAATAAGCCTAGTGGGAATTCAAGTAATCTATCTGAGTAATAGAGCCAACTGATAGAGCCCGTTTGTAAGAAACTGGCAATAAAGGTATCCAACAACAGGTTTATTTGACTGACCGATACCCCAAATAGCGCGGGGATCATTAGGGTGCGGATTCTGACTACGCCAGGATCTCGCCATCCCCATTTAGGCTTAACCAATACCCCTTCTTTAATTAAGAAAGGCAACTGGAAGAAAAACTGCACTAAACCACCAAGAAATACACCTATCGCTAAACCAATTTCTGGATTGGCTAAACGTGGCGCGATCATAGTCGCGGCAAAAATGATCATTACGTTCAAAAATACAGGCGTAAAAGAAGAAACCGCAAACTTACCTAAGGTATTTAATATGGACCCTGACAGTGCCACAAAGGTAATGAACCAAAGATAAGGAAAAGTAATTTTTAGCATTAAGCTGGCCATTTCAAACTTCTCAGCTGATGGACCGCCATTTAACCAATCTAAAAACCAACCTGTACCAAAAATGGCCGTCACGACACCTGAGCCTAAGATACCGCACACGGTTACTATGGTGACAATAACGCCTAACGTACCGGATACTTTTGCAATGAGTTGTCGAGTCTCATCCATATCACCTTTGGAGTGATATTCGGTAAGCACTGGGACAAAAGCTTGCGAAAACGCCCCTTCCGCAAATAAACGTCTTAAGAAATTAGGAATCTTATTGGCAAAGAAAAACACATCAGCACTTGCTCCCGCCCCCATAAGGTTGGCAACAACTACGTCCCGAACCAACCCCAATACACGAGAAACTAATGTCATGGCACTTACGATAGCGCCTGACTTGAGAAGGCCTTTACTCACTTTTATTCCTTAATTATATAAAACAACGTCTTTAGACCGCACTTAACAAAGGCATAGCCTATCAGAATCAGACTCTAACACATTGATAAAAGCAGTTTACTTGAAGTAACTTAGGTTGAGTGTAGATCTACTATCAAAATGCTGTTAGAATCCCCGCCATCTTAACCGTGTTAACCTATCTAAACAAAATTACATTGTTTTCGATGAGTTTTCGCACAAATCAATTGACTTTCGGTTATCAAAAAGGCATTCTCCACGACCTTATATTGTTACCGAACAAGTTTTGGGAGTTAGACCCTTGGCAAACAGTAAATCTGCTAAGAAGCGCGCTATCCAGGCTGAGAAACGTCGTCAGCACAATGCTAGCCGTCGTTCTATGATGCGCACTTACATGAAAAAAACTATCGCAGCTATCGAAGCTGGTGATAAAGAAGCTGCAACTGCTGAACTAGCAGCTGTTGCACCGATCCTAGATCGCGCAGCGACTAAAGGCCTTATTCATAAGAATAAAGCTGCACGTCATAAAGCACGCTTCTCTGCTGCAATCAAAGCTCTTTAATTAGAACTTCGATTCAGAAATAAAAAACCGGCTTCTGCCGGTTTTTTTGTCTCTTTTTTTTGAGTCAACAATAGACAGGCGCTTCCCTCACCTCTCTACTGCTCTTTATTCTGAACAATACATCTCATGTAGGAGATGAATCATACGCTTCACTTCAGGGCTACTCAGCGAATAATAGACGGTCTGAGCTTCTTTGCGTGTGGCCACTAAGCCATCGCGTCTCAACCAAGCTAGGTGTTGCGACAAAGCCGACTGGCTAAGATCTAATTGCTGGCACAATTCCCCGACGGACAACTCTCTATCGTGCAACATACACAAAATAAAAAGACGCCTTTCATTGGCCATTGCTTTTAATAAAGAAACAGCTTCTGGAGAATTTTTTTCCATTGCTTTCAAATTCATAGGATACTTACAGTCATAAATTTTAGCGAATAGATCAAGCCTACCCCTGAGCAAGACAAAGTTAAACCTCTACTCTTAAAATTAATGGAAAATTTTAGAGAAATCAGCATCGCAGACACTTTTTACTGCAGGATGCTGAATCATTCGCTCAGCAAATATGACGTAGTACTCTTCTTTTAATGCTTCAATCTCAGCAATTCGATGAAACAACGGAACACCTGAAGGGTTTCCTTTGTACGGGTAACGAGTAGGAGCAATAAATACAGTTTCAGGGTGGGTTTCTGCAAACGCCTTCATCAAGGCAAAGTCATCAAACTCCCCCAATATGCTCGGCTGGAAACCTTGTCTATCACACCATTCGGTCACCTTACGTCCCATAGATGTTCTAGAGCCGGGAATCAACAGCCTATACTTCTCCAGATTTGGCCAAAACTCGGCTTCATCAAGAGGGGTTGCCGAACAAAAACTCATTCCACACTCCCCTAATTTTTTACTGTATAAACCTGCATTTTGTGATGAATCAATAGGGCAATCAGAAAGAATCATATCCAACTTATGCTGTGATAGCTGCTCTAGTAATAGCTCATGGGTAGATTCATAACACCTAAGATGAATGTTGCCATCATCGGGAACCGTAGTGGAAAGAATTTGACTGACTAGGCTTTTTGAAAGGGCATCGGCCACCCCAACTTCAAACAGTAAGTTGGCTCTTTGGCTATAATTAACGATATCAAGCATCTCATAACTCAAGTCATACATTCTATCAGCGTATTTAAATACCAACTGCCCTAACTCTGTTGGTTCGATGCTTCTGCCGTTGCGCTTAGTTAACTTACCGTTCAAACGTTGCTCCAATGCCTTTATTTGCCCAGTGACCGTTTGTGGAGTCAAAAATAACGCATCAGCAGCTTTAGTTAACGAGCCTTGCTTGCATACCATCCAGAAATAATAGAGATGGTTGTAATTGAGATGCGACATACTTGCTCCTATAGCGCTATTGATTTTTAAAGGTAAAAGCTAACAACCTTCGATAATACCGAAGTTAAATTAAAGTAAGATGACGGTTTTGTCATATTAATATTTGGATCAGATCAATTTTTAGCACTAAAGTTGTTCAAAGAAAGTATTAAAACACAATAGCAAAAAAACCAAATACTATTAAAAACAACAACTTAAAGACAAGCACCGCGTTAAGCAAACGATTGCGTAAATAAAAGAACAAAAATTCGTTTTTTACTGAACTGTAATATAACTGAAATATAAGTTATCTAAACTCGCCAACAGTTGATTAAAAGCCTAGATAAAGGCTCGGAGAAAACAAATGAACAACCAAGCATCTTCAGTTTCAGGCGTATCAGCGGGTAAAACCAGCTGGCTACGTTGGGCTAACTTGGCTTTCATGCTGTACCTACTTCTTGTATCTGTTTCCATGGTTGGCAGTGGCTTTAAAATGGCTTCTGGCGAACATGCCAAAACCCTATTTGATTTTGCTTCACACCCTGTTGCAGGTTTGATGATTGGTCTCGTTGCGACCGCACTCATTCAATCATCAAGTACTGTTACCTCTATCATTGTTGGCTTAGTGGCTGGCGGACTTCCAGTTGGCATCGCGATACCTATGGTCATGGGTGCAAACATCGGTACCACTGTCACCAACACTTTGGTTAGCCTTGGTCACCTACGTTGTAAAGAAGAGTTCAAACGTGCATTTGCAAGTGCAACCGTACACGACTTCTTTAACTTACTGGCCGTCTTTATCTTCCTACCACTAGAAATGATGTTTGGTATCTTTGGTAAGCTATCAGCTTGGCTAGTAGCGCCTCTAATGGGCACTGGTGATCTAAACATGGGGGCTTTCAACTTTATTAAGCCTATGACGAAACCGCTTATAGGCATGGTTCAAGAGCCTCTGACAGCTTTCGGTCCTATCGTGGCTGGTGTAAGCATGATTATCTTAGGTATCGCAACCATCATCATCTCTATTACCATCATGGGCAAACTGATGAAGAGCCTAATGGTAGGTCGTGCTCGTGAAATACTTAAAAATGCCATTGGACGTGGTCCTCTGCACGGTATTTTCTCTGGTTCAGTGGTGACGATTCTTGTTCAGTCTTCTTCAACAACAACTAGCTTAATGGTTCCACTTGTTGGCTCAGGTGTATTAAAAGTACGTGATGTGTACCCATTCACCTTAGGTGCAAACATAGGAACCTGTATTACGGCTCTACTCGCTGCCACCGCAGTCACTGGTGAGTTTGCAATATTTGCTCTGCAAATCGCATTAGTACACTTACTGTTTAATATTGCTGCAACGGTATTTATTTTTGGTATCCCATTCCTACGAGAGTTGCCATTAAAAGGGGCTGATTGGATTTCAACAATGGCGATTAAAAACAAAAGTGTTGTTGCTGGATACTTAGTGGCTGTGTTTGTTCTTATGCCTGGTGCGGTAATAGCACTGACCTCATAACAACAGATTACTCTGCTATTAAAAACGGCCTACTTCCTCTTGATATCAAGTTGGAGTAGGCCGTTTTTTATTTGGCTTGTATCAACGACTACTCATTGTAGAAAAAGACTAAAGCGCCACCTCTCAAGGAACTGCCATAGTTAAGGCTAAGCCCTATACCTACGTTGTAGATCAATGAAGAATAGTCACTGGTATCTATCACCCACCCCACGCTGTACTCCCCATAATGCGTGGTATCTAAAGGATCTCTTAAATCTCCGCCCACATCGATACGCCGTGCTCGAAAGAGTAGATCTTGCTTTCGATTCCCCCATGGGCTGAGGTGATACTTATATTGCAAACCGTTCATAATACGCCAGCCTTCAGGCGTTGCATTGGCAGTGCCTATGCTCCCGCCAAAACTGCGTCCCCAAAAGTAGTGATATTCACTATTAAAACGAAGCTCTCCCCCTCCAAGCGCTTTGGTATAAATAACATCAAGCTGTGGCTCGGCTACCCACGCATTGGAAGAGCCATTAATCACTGAGGCAATACCTTCTTCTCTGATGAAGTCACTGGCTGGGCTATTTGCGGTAAACTCGTTGTTGTAGTGCATCAAGTGCAAGCCTGAACCCACAAAGAGCTGCCATTGTTCAGACAGCTGATAACCTAGCGAATACTCCGCATAACCAGCTAGCACTTTATCCTTGTTTTTATCCGTCTCCCAATCCTGCAACCCACTGAATCGCTCATAGGAGATATCTCGACTTAGCTCCAAATAAGCAGCACGCAGCTTTAAACGATGTAACCAAAGGCTATTATCATCTTTAAATAAAAAAGAAATGGGTAGAGAGGTCGCGGCGATTCTACGACGAGTATCTATTGCTTCTTGGCCGCCAAAGTCTGGATTATTGGTGCCAAATATCTTATTGGGATCAAAATTGCCAAACCCTATGGTAATCAATTCACTGTCGGTAAGGACTAAGGTCGTTGAGTAAATATCAGATAAGTATTTATCGGGATCAATAAGACTGGCGAGCGCTACTTCAGAGCACGCGAGTGCGCTCATTGTAATAGGGATGCAACGTCCATATTTCATATTCAAATAACTCTATCCATTGAGTGATTGACGTAAAAAAGGGCTAATACCTAAATATTAGCCCTATATGAAATAATTTTTTAAATTCAGAGAGATAAAATCAAATCTATGCGCTTTTTACACCGAGAATGGATACTTAATGGCAGGGTGTGATTCATACCCTTCAACAGAGAAATCATCCATAGTTACCCAAGTTTCTAAATCTTCTAACGTTTTGATCTCTGGGTTAATGATAAATTTAGGTGCATTAAGAGGTTCACGATGCAACTGAACATCACGCATCAACTCCAGTTGATCCTCATAAATATGCGCATTCACTATTTTGTGATACGCCACGCCGGCTTTCTTGCCTGTGATTTGAGCCATGATAGCCAAAAACGCATATACCTGAACCATATTAAAGTTCAGCCCTAAAGGGACATCACAAGAGCGCTGAGTGCTATTTAAATATAGAGTATCACCAAGCAATGAAAAGTGATGGCTGTACATGCACGGACGTAAACAGCCCATGTGGAATTCACCTGGGTTGTAAAAGTTAAGGATTTCTCCTCGGTCATCCAC
Organism: Vibrio ezurae NBRC 102218; assembly: GCF_000467185.1. GTDB lineage: Bacteria > Pseudomonadota > Gammaproteobacteria > Enterobacterales > Vibrionaceae > Vibrio > Vibrio ezurae. Next base: position 28,517 of record NZ_BATM01000052.1, on the reverse strand, counting down.
GCCTTTAGTTAAGTCATCAACAATTTTACGTAATTGGTCAATGTGCCCACCATCAGGTTTAGCCCACTGACGACCTTGCACGCCATACACGCGCCCCATGTCGTCTTCACCTTTACGGTATTTATTGTCTAACCAAGCTTGGTTAAGGTTGGCGTTGGCATCCCATGTTTTAGTACCAATCGCGCGGAACTGCTCAGCATTATCATAACCACGAATATAACCGATTAGCTCAGCAACGGCTGCTTTCCAGAAGCTCTTACGAGTGGTCACCAAAGGAAACGCATTGTTCGCAACATCATAAGTTAAGTCAGCATTAATCACAGTAAGGCAGCGTTTACCTGTACGTTCATTTTCAATCCAATGGCCTTCATCAACAATGCGACGACATAAGTTTAAATACTGTTTCATTACTTATTATCCTCACTTGCATTTGCAGGCTGAGTATTTAAAGATTTTGCGTTGTACTTATATGCCCAGAAGATCATTGCGCCGCCAATTAGAATCATTGGCGTTGATAGAATTTGCCCCATTGAAATCCAGTTACCAAATAGCCCAAGTTGAGCATCCGGTTCTCTGAAATATTCCACGATAAAGCGGAAAGTACCATACCCCATCAAGAATAGCCCTGAGACTGCTCCAGCAGGTCTAGGCTTGCGGATAAAGAAGTTCAAAATAAGCAGTAGTACAAAGCCTTCTAAGAATGCTTCATAAAGTTGAGATGGGTGCCTTGGTAGATATCCACCAGACGGAAACATCACCGCCCATGGCACATCGGTAACTCTTCCCCAAAGTTCATCATTCATGAAGTTACCAATTCGACCTACACCTAAGCCGAATGGAATCAAAGGCGCGATAAAGTCAGCCACACCAAAAAATGTGCGATTGTTACGATAAGCATAATAAGCCATCGCTGAAATTACGCCGAGAAGACCGCCGTGGAAAGACATTCCTCCGGTCCAAACTTCAAATAGATACAATGGGTTATCAAGGAATAAACCAAAGTTATAGAAGATAACGTATCCGATGCGTCCACCGACAACTACCCCTAAGAAGCCTAGGAATAATAAGTCAGATACCTGTTCACGGTTCCAACCACTGTTAGGTTTGTCTGCACGACGATTTGCCAGCCACATAGCAAAAGCAAAGCCAAGCAAGTACATCAATCCATACCAGCGAATCGAAATTGGACCAATGGCTAGTAGCACAGGATCAATATGAGGGTAAGTGAGAAATCCTTGATTCATAAAATCTTCTTAGCGTTAATCATTAAAAGAAAAGCATTCGTATCGCTATTACCAATAGCAATACGGAAAATATTTTTTTGAGTGTTGCTGTGGGTAGCACACTGGTTAACCTAACACCAATTCTACTGGTTAGGACAGAGCTAGATGCAATAGCCAGTAGGGCTGGTAAATACACATAACCCACACTGTGTGCAGGCAGTATATCAGAGCCTGAACCATGTAAGACAAAACCTAACATTCCAGAAGCTGCCAGAATCATACTGCAAAACGATGATGTCCCAACAGCCTTACGCATATCGATGCCTCGTCGGTTAAGATAAGGCACTAATAACGAGCCACCACCAATACCAGCAAGGCTTGAGATAGTACCGATCGTAGCTCCAGAGATAAAGGTATTTGTGACACTAAGCTGACCTTTAGCAACCGTGGCTTTGATTGATGTAAACATACGAATAGACAAACACAAAACGATACAGCCAAATATGGGAGGTAGGTAATCACTTGGGACTCTCTCGGCGATAAAACTGCCACCAAAACCACCGACAATGACTCCAGGGATAAGAAATTTCGCAGCAAACATATCCACATTATTGGCTCGATAATGATTAAGTGCTGAGGACCCTGAGGTCAGGATGATACAAGCCAAAGAGGTGGCGAGTGCCATTTGCATTGCGATGGCCGCTTTGATGCCAAACATTGGCAGTAAAAAAAGCAACGCAGGAACAATCACTAGTCCGCCGCCGATTCCAAGTAACCCCGCTAATACACCAACAAATGCCCCAATAACGACTAATACGGCCAGTAATTCTAAGGTAATCATCAATGTTTTCCGGGACGGACAAAACCAGCTAAGCCTCGATGTTCAAGATAGTCAAACGCCAGTTGATGCACCTCGGATGCATAAGATTGAGTGGTTGCAACATTTGCCAAGGTCTTTAGATCCTCTAAGTTAGATTGTCGAATAACATACTTTATGTTGGCGACGTTTGCAGAGCTCATACTTAACTGAGTAAAGCCAAGTCCAAGTAACATGAGAACACCGATAGGGTCTCCCGCTAACTCCCCACAAACAGAAACCGGGAGATTAGCATCTTCACATGCCACTTGTATTTGCTTTAATGCTAATAGCACCGCGGGATGAACCACTTCATAGAGCTCTGAAACCTGACTATTATTACGATCAACAGCAAGTAAGTATTGAGTCAGATCATTAGTACCGACAGAAACAAAGTCAATACGCTTTGCGATGGCAGGTAATAGGTAAATCATTGAAGGAACTTCAAGCATGATCCCCACTTTTGGTTTTTTAACCTGTGGGTAAGTTAAAGCGACCTCGTGATAGGCTTGCGCAATTAAAGAAAGCGAAGAATCCAGCTCGGGTGTACCCGATACCATAGGCAATAAGATATTCAGCTCGTTCTTCTGACCTATACTGGCTCTCATCATTGCACGAACCTGAATTAAGAAGATATCTGGATGATCGAGTGTAAAACGAATGCCACGCCACCCTAAAAATGGATTCTCTTCTTCCATTGGGAAGTAAGGTAAGGATTTATCCCCTCCAACATCTAAGGTGCGCATGACAACAGGCTTATCTTGAGAATAAGCCAGCACTTTTCGATAGGTTTCAACTTGCTCATCTTCCGATGGAAAAGCCTGCTTAACAATGAAAGAGATTTCCGTACGATATAAACCAATACCGTCAATCACATCATTTAAAAAGTAGCTAACATCAATGCCCAGTCCCGTATTAAGTAAAATGGTGATTGGAGCTTTATCTAAGGTAACCGCGGGCAAACACAATTCTGATTCAACCATAGAGCGAACTTCTTGCTCTTCACTTAACAGCTGTTGATATTCAGACATTTCGAGATAGGTGGGATTAACCAGAACCTCACCATTATACCCATCTAGAATAATCGATTTACCGTCCTCTACCCCTTTGAGGTTTGGACCAATAACCGAAGGAATCCCCAATGCGCGAGACAAAATCGCGGCATGTGAGTTCACGCCACCTTGAGTTGAAACCACGCCTAATAACATTTCTCGAGGTACCGATGCCAACAAAGTGGTCGTTAACTCATTCACCACAAAGATCACCGGTTTTTCGAGTTTGACTTCCTGCACTTGGGAATGATTAAGGAAATACAATAATCGCTGTCCCAACTCACGTACATCTTGCGAACGCTGTTGTAGGTAGATATCACTCATCCTAGCAAAGTGGTTGGAGTATCGCTCAATGACTTGGCGCAATGCCCAGTCTGCCGTGTCCCCTTTCTCTATTTGAGAAAGAAGATCCCCTCTTAATTTGGGGTCATTGAGTAGATGGGTAAATAAATCGAAGATTGCCAGCGCGTCTTTATTCAGATCGCTATCTAATTGTTTTCTTAATCGGCGAAACTCTTTTAAAGCACTTTCAACCGCAACCAGTAACCATTCTTTGTCTTTTTCAACGTCCACCGCAGAGGCAGGAGAAACATCACTCAATAAAGGCTCATCGTTGCCACGCCAAATAGGGCCAATGGCTATCCCATTGCAAGCTGATAACCCCGTAACGACATTATCTGTCCCTCGACGCTCTTGCAGTAGCCATTTACCTTGTTGTTGCTCACTGACAATCAGTACCGCTAGTTGCGCGGCTAAAGTGACTAAAAAAGATTCTTCAATATCACTAAATAAACGAGGTTTTTTTTGTTGGATCACCACCACACCGAGCATACGTTTACGGTGCACGATAGGAGTGGCTAAAAAGGCTTGATAGACTTCTTCGCCCAATTGCGGGAATAATTTAAAATCAGGATGAAGAGAAGCTTTTGCAATATTTAACGGTTCTGCGGTTCTATGTACTAGCCCCACTAAACCTTCTTGGAAACCTATATGTAAGCGCTCACCAGAAAAAGTCAGCCCCTTGGTTGCCATTAACTCAAGGCGCTGCTTTTGATGATTAGAAAGATAGATAGTACAACATTCGCTATTTATCGCATCACAGGTGCGCTTAACAAACACCTCAAGTGCTTGATGTATGTCTTCGACCCGAGATACGTGCTCAACTATATCCCTTAGTTGATTCAGCATTATTGTGCCCCACTATCCTTTTCGGTTTTTGCGTTTTCGGTTCTGCTTTCGATCTTTGAACGGCATAGCAAACGAAGCGAATTCCTTCATTGCTCTGCGGTAGACATCTCTTTTAAAGGAGACTACTTGTCTCACTGGATACCAAAAGCTTACCCAGCGCCATCCATCAAATTCTGGAGTTGGTCCTTTTTGCATATTGATCTGTGATTCATCACAGACTAATTGCAATAAAAACCATTTTTGTTTTTGTCCGATACAGACAGGTTTGGAATCCCAACGTACGAGCCTTTTTGGTAAACGATAACGCAACCAGTGACGACTCGTAGTGACAATTTTTACATCTTGTTTGGTTAACCCGACCTCTTCATACAATTCTCGGTACATCGCCTGTTCAGGGGTTTCACCGTCGTCGATTCCACCTTGTGGAAATTGCCATGAATGTTGTCCGTATCGTTTAGCCCAGAGCACTTGACCGTGGTTATTACATATTACGATTCCCACATTTAAGCGGTAACCATCGCCATCGATCACTGGCTAACCTCTACTGATAAATTTTATATAAGTCGATTTTTCCACAGATCCCCCAGTTGAGCAAATGCAACCGCAGTAAAAGTTGTGAAACTATGAAGCTAGAGGAGTTACTTTGGATAAAATACAATCAATAACATGTTTATCAACAGACTACTTAAAATGGAGTGAGTTTATTCACTATATCTGTGAGTAACTTTGTGAGAAAAGCGGAAACAATAGGTTTTCAGATTATTTTTCGATCTTTACGCAGAAAGCCACCAAAGAGAACCAACAAGATTAAACCATTAAAAAACAACAACTAAGATGCATTTTTTAACCCAGATTACATTTAACAAATCTGCTCATAATTTGATCCTTGAAGATCGAACGAATATTAACCATTCATGCATTTATCCACACAAGCAAGCCTTTCAGGCATAATTATCTGACTAAAACAAGCAAAAAACGTGACCTGAAAGCCTGTTTATTTATACATGAAAAGGAATAATTACAGATATTATTTTACAGCCTGTGGATAACCTTCAAATAACCCCTTGTTTGGTTTATAATTGCGCATTCCAATATCCTCAAACGATCTTTATCAATTTAAGATCCTTCATTAGCCGGAGATCAGTGTGCAATTAGCGCCTCCTAAAAGCGAACTTGAATTGCTCAATAGAGCCGAATCACTGGCTGGGTACTCATTTGCAGAGCTCGCAGAAGAAGTCGGTATAACGGTGCCTAACGATCTTCGACGCGACAAAGGCTGGGTTGGACAATTAATCGAAAAGCACTTAGGGGCCGAAGCGGGCAGTCGTCCTGAGCAAGATTTTGCTCACCTGGGCATCGAACTCAAAACGATCCCTCTTAGTCACAGCGGAAAACCTCTGGAAAGCACTTTTGTCTGCGTTGCACCTTTAACAGGTATACACGGCTTAACCTGGCAACAAAGTCATATTCGACAAAAGTTGAGTAAAGTTCTTTGGGTTCCTGTTGAAGGAGAGAGAGAGTTGCCACTTGCTGAGCGTCACGTAGGATTTCCTAGACTATGGACCCCAACTCCAGCCCAAGAAGATCTATTACGTGAAGATTGGGAAGAGCTAATGGAAATGATCGCCACAGGCCGAATCAATGAGATCAGCGCAAAACACGGGCAAATCATGCAAATTCGCCCAAAAGCAGCCAATAGCCGAGCACTCACCGATGCCTATGGAGCAAGTGGCAAGCACATCAAAACACTGCCACGAGGCTTCTACCTTCGTAGTCATTTTACGCACTCTATATTGCTTGAGCCAAATGCCACTGTTTAGTGGCTTTTCAATGACAATTCAATGTCATAGTAAGGCTGCTCATCTGAATGACCAAATTCATCGTACGCATTATGTAAACGTAAGTAAGCACTATCTAACCCGAGTTTGATCAACTCTTCTTTTACCACTTCTAAAGAAGCAAAAGACATCGGTTTATCGTCTTCACGAATAGGCTCAAGCTTATGTTTAAATTCAACGGCTAGCTGGTAAGTAGACAGATCCGCACAACCAATAACGAACACTTTTGGCATTTCAGTATGCCGTTCGATATCTGCATGGATCCATTGATCGAACTGATGTTTTTGCATAATAACCCCCCGCCACTCAGTTTCAGTAAAGACCACCAGCAGTAGAGGATCAAATAAATACCTCAATCACTGTAATTCAGTGACCAGCAATAACATCGTTTCTCTTGAAGATAAGCTAAGGTGAGCGGTTTGTTATTATGATTGGGATGCGTGCATTTTTATGACAAGCGAAGAGACCAGAACAGCATAGGGCGGCATCTATTGCCACCCTAACGATTACTTTTCCAGTAATTTTTTAATGACCTGTGCCAGCTGCATAAAGGTCTCCGTGCGCGTATTGCTGGGCCTCCATACAAGCCCAATATCCCGATACGCTTGCTTACCGGGTGGATCAATCACTGTTAAAGCGTGTTTTGCCAATAAACCATGATCAATAGCCATTTGCGGGATAAACGTCATCCCCAACCCATTAGCTACCATCTGCACTAAAGTATGTAAGCTGGTCGCAGTAAAAGGGTTTATTTTGCTTTTATCGGTTAATTTACAAGCAGAGACCGCATGATCCGTTAAACAATGCTCTCGCTCCAATAGAAAAACAGACTCATCAGGAAGCTCACTATAATGCAGTGGCGTCTTGATACTGTTTGCTTGAGACTCACTGATCACCATTTTAAACTGATCTCTTCCCACCACTTTACTGGCTAAGTTACCAATATCTACGGGAAGTGCCAAAACCAGTACATCCAGTTGACCATTTTGCAATGCTGCTAATAAATTGGTGGTGGTATCTTCGCGTAGCAGAAGAGTCAGATCAGGGAAATTTTCATTCACCTCTCTCACCAACCCTCCCAACAAAAAAGGAGCAATCGTCGGAATCGCCCCCAGTCTCAGCTGGCCTTTCATCGCCCCGCCGCAGGCAAGTTGCCCCAAGGCGGTAAGGTCTTGGCTTTTAGTCAGCAGTTCTCGACCTTGTTTAACCACTAAATCCCCAACATGAGTAAAAACTAAAGCGCTTTTCTTGTCCTGCTTCTCATACAAAGTACAGCCAAAATGCTTTTCAAGATTTTGAATTCCTTTACTTAACGTTGACTGACTGACAAAACATCGCTGAGCCGCTTCACCAAAATGACGGGTCTCATGCAAAGTAATCAGGTAGTGAAGCTGCTTTAAGCTAGGCCATTTATTCATGATTAATTTTAAATTACCTATTTAGAAACATGATACTGTGAGCTGGTTATGATTTTTATACATCGTTTTTTTCGATGAACTTAATCTATTTAATTCGCTTTTTTCAATAGTATATTTTGTATTATAGTTTGTCCCGTAAAACATGGAACCGACCTGAAATCAGGCATAATTACATATTTAGGAGCTCAAAATGGTATTAGTAGGCCGTCAAGCACCAGACTTCACTGCATCAGCAGTACTAGGCAACGGTGAAATCGTCGATAACTTTAACTTCGCAGAATTCACTAAAGGTAAGAAAGCGGTTGTTTTCTTCTACCCACTAGACTTCACTTTCGTATGTCCTTCAGAGTTGATCGCGTTCGACAATCGTTTCCAAGACTTCCAAGACAAAGGCGTTGAAGTTATCGGTGTTTCTATCGATTCTCAATTCTCTCACAACGCATGGCGTAACACGGCTATCGACGATGGCGGTATTGGTCAAGTTAAATACCCTCTTGTAGCTGACATCAAGCACGAAATCTGTAAAGCGTACGACGTTGAGCACCCAGAAGCTGGCGTTGCTTTCCGCGGTTCATTCCTAATCGACGAAGATGGCCTAGTTCGCCACCAAGTAGTTAACGACCTTCCACTAGGCCGTAACATCGACGAAATGCTACGTATGGTTGACGCGCTAAACTTCCACCAACAAAACGGTGAAGTTTGTCCAGCACAATGGGAAGAAGGTAAAGCAGGTATGGACGCATCTCCAACAGGTGTTGCTGCATTCCTATCTGAGCACGCTGAAGACCTAGGTAAATAAATCTAGTTTCATATAATTAAAAAATACTAAGCCGGTCAATACCTTATATTGACCGGCTTTTTTTGTTTCTGCGTCACTGAGCTTTCTTTTTATTCGTAAAAGTGACATAAAAATTTACATATTTTATCGACTGTCACAGAAATGACATCGAATAGTAATAATATTTCCGTTACCGAATATTTGACATTTTCATGAATTGCAACTACTGAAAACGGAATCTTAGATGAGCACAGAAAAAATATATGTAGAAAAAGAACTTAGCTGGCTTTCTTTCAATGAGCGCGTGCTGCAAGAAGCCGCGGACAAATCCGTACCATTGATCGAAAGAATCCGCTTTCTAGGTATCTTCTCAAACAACCTAGATGAGTTCTATAAAGTGCGCTTCTCTGATGTCAAACGCCGTATTTTGATCAACCAAGAACATAAACGCCAAGACAAATCCAAACGTCTACTGAGCAAAATGCAAAGTAAAGCGATGAAACTCAATCAAAAGTTTGATGAGCTTTACGGAGAATTATTGCTCGAGATGGCACGCCGTCGAATCTTCTTGGTAAATGAATCTCAAATTGATCAAACTCAGCAACAATGGATCAAGAAGTTCTTTCGCAAAGAGGTGCTACCTCATATCACACCTATCGTGATGCACGAAGAAATCAATGTATTAGATTTTCTAAAAGATGAGTGTGCCTACCTTTGCGTTTCTCTCGTTAAGAACAATGTTTCTCAATACGCACTGTTAGAAATCCCAACCGATCACCTACCTCGCTTCGTTATGGTTCCAGAACAAAAAGGGAATCGTAGAAAAACCATCATTTTACTCGATAATGTAATACGCCATTGTCTCGATGACATTTTCAGCAATTTCTTCGAATACGATGAAATCAGCTGCTACTCGATGAAAATGACCCGTGACGCAGAATACGACTTAAGCTATGAAGTCGAACACAGCTTATTGGAGCAAATGTCAGAAGGACTGAGCCAGCGCCTATCTGCAATGCCCGTACGCTTTGTTTATGAAAAAACCATGCCTGCTGACATGCTGGAATTTCTGTGTCGTAAACTGGAAATTTCAAACTACGATAGTTTAATTCCTGGTGGACGTTATCATAACTTTAAAGACTTCCTCGGCTTCCCAAATGTGGGTCGAGAGTATTTAGAAAATAAACCTCTCCCGCCAATAAAGGCTGCGGTCTTTGATAAGTATCGCAACAGTTTTGACGCTATCCGTGCTGAGGATATTCTTCTCCACTATCCTTATCACACCTTTGATCATATCTCAGAGCTTGTGCGAGAAGCCTCATTTGATCCTAAGGTCATTAGCATTAAGATTAATATCTATCGCGTCGCCAAAGGCTCAAGACTCATGAATTCGCTAATTGATGCGGTCAATAACGGTAAGAACGTGACCGTTGTAGTAGAGCTTCAAGCCCGCTTTGATGAAAAAGCCAATATCTTGTGGTCAAAACGCCTAACGGACGCCGGTGTACACGTTATTTTTGGTGCTCCCGGTTTAAAAATTCACTCTAAGCTACTGTTAATCAACCGTAGAGAAGGCGAAGTGATCAAGCGCTATGCGCACATAGGTACTGGCAACTTCCATGAAAAAACTGCGCGTATTTATACAGACTTCTCGTTACTTACAGCAAAACAAGAAATTACTGATGAAGTGCGTCAAGTGTTTGGCTACATTGAGAACCCTTACCGTCCAGTGAAGTTTCAACAACTGATCGTGTCACCGCGCAATTCTCGTGATCGTCTCTATGAACTCATTGATAATGAGATCCAGAGTGCGAATGAAGGGCAGAAATCAGGCATTACTTTAAAAGTGAACAACCTTGTTGATAAAGGTTTGATCAATAAGCTCTACCAAGCCAGTACGGCTGGAGTACCGGTGCGTATGATCATCCGTGGTATGTGCTCTTTGGTACCTGGCGTCGAAGGCGTAAGTGATAATATTCAAGTAATCAGTGTCATTGACCGATTCCTAGAACACCCAAGAGTCCTGATCACCGAAAACAACGGCGACCCAAAAGTGTACATCTCATCGGCGGACTGGATGACTCGAAATATCGAAAATCGTATTGAGGTTGCTACCCCAGTCAATGATCCGACATTAAAGCAGAGAATTATTGATATTATCGAGCTACAATTCACCGACACAGTCAAAGCTCGATGGATCGATAAAGAGATGTCGAATGCTTATGTGGCACGAGGTAATCGCCGTAAAGTTCGATCTCAAGTGGCGACCTACAATTACATCAAGCAAACAGAAAAACAGGTAAGAAAACTGAGTGAGCCAGCCATTGAAACAGCCTAACTCAATCCCAAGTAGTGAAGCTGCTCTCGAAAAGGATATCGCCGCCATCGACCTTGGCTCTAATAGCTTCCATATGGTGGTTGCTAAGGTCGTCGGGCAAGACTTGCAAATCGTCAGCCGTCATAAACAACGCGTCAAACTTGCCAGTGGGTTAGATGAGCACAACCTTCTATCAGAAGAGTCAATGCAACGAGGGCTCGACTGCTTAGCCATGTTTGCTGAAAGACTGGAAGGCTTCAAGATCAATAACGTTCGCATGGTGGCTACCCACACTCTGCGAATAGCCAAAAATGCGAACGAGTTTATTCAACGTGCTCAACAGGTACTGCCCTTCCCAATAGAGCTGATTCCTGGCGAAGAAGAAGCGCGTTTGATTTATCTTGGCGTCGCTCATACTCAACCAGTATCGAAGAATAAACTCGTTATCGATATCGGCGGAGGAAGTACTGAGCTCATTATTGGCGAAGGATTTGACTCTGAGTTAGTCAACAGCCAACAAATGGGCTGCGTGAGTTATGCGCATCGCTATTTTAGCGATCAAAAGCTCAACAGTAAGAACTTTACTCACGCTAATCTTGCCGCTCAACGTGAGCTGGAGTTTTTAGCCAAGCAGTACAAACAACGTGGTTGGGAATTAGCGTTAGGTTCATCTGGGACCGTTAAAGCTATCCGTGAATGCCTGATCTCTTTGGGTTATGAAGATGGTATCGTCACTCCGAAACGACTAAAAAAGCTAGTGACACACCTGTGTGAGTGTAAACGGGTGGATAAGATTGCGATAAAAGGCATTTTAGAGGAACGCTTGTCCGTTCTTGCTCCTGGCGTCGCTATCTTACAAGCGATATTACAATCGTTGGATATCGACGAGTTACATTATTCTCCTGGCGCTTTAAGAGAAGGCGTAATGTACGAAATGGAGAAGAAATTTACTCACTCGGATATTCGGATGCGCACCGCAGAGAACCTAGCCCTGAAACACCGCATTGACGTTGAACAAGCGAACCGAGTTAGAGCTCATTCAAAGCACTTCCTTAAGCAAGTGATCAGCGAAACCGATTTAGAAAAAAACAGTGAGCTGGTAAAACTGCTTAACTGGGCGGCGCTGCTGCATGAAGTAGGATTAAGCTTAAGCTATCGAGGCTATCACCGTCATTCGCATTACCTATTACAGCATACCAATATGCCGGGCTTTAATAGCGAACAGCAACGATTGATTGCCACTCTGGCTCGTTATCAACGTAAAGCGTTAAAGCTGCACGAGATGCAAGATTTTAGCCTTTATGCTAAAAACAATATTCTCGATTTAATTAAGATTTTGCGATTAGCCATAGTCATCAACGTATCTCGCAATGATGCCAAAGCCAATTTATGGCAGTTGACTATCAAAGGTGGCGAGTGGATTCTCTCTCACAGCACACCAGAGTACTTTGCTGATAACAGTTTACTGATTTCGGGTTTAGAGCAAGAACAGCTTTATTGGAAAAATGCAGGGTGGACATTAACGCTCCCTTTTCATAACGAATAAGTCTTCCATCATAAAAGCATAAAGGGCTCTATAGCCCTTTATGCTTTCTATAACGTAGAGTTTTTATGCCTTATCAAATTGAAGTCTGTGTGGATAACATTGAGTCACTCACTACCGCCATACATGCTGGTGCGACACGTATCGAGCTTTGTTCTTCACTGGCTTTAGGTGGCTTAACACCAAGCTATGGCTTCATGTTGCAAGCGAAACAACATTCTACGTTACCAGTTTATGCCATGATTCGACCACGTCAGGGAGACTTCCTATTTTCTGACGCTGATGTTGCTATCATGCTTGAAGACATTAAAGCGGCCAAAAAAGCTCAGTTAGATGGCATTGTAATTGGTATCCTGACGACAAAAGCGGATATCGACTACCCAGCCTGTAAACGGTTAGTTGAAGCGGCTGAAGGAATGGGAGTCACCTTTCATCGAGCCATCGACCAATGTAAAGATGTGCAACAAGCACTAGAAGACATTATTGCCCTTGGGTGTGAGCGAGTGCTAACTTCAGGACAGAAAAGTACCGCAGAGCAAGGCGTTGCGACTATTAAGAAAATGCATCAACAAGCGGCAGGACGCATCCAGATAATGGCGGGCGCAGGTGTCAATGCCAGCAACGCTCAATATATTATTGAGCAAAGCTCTATAAATGAACTGCATTTATCAGGAAAAACAGCACGCCCAAGTCGTATGACTCATATCCAAGACGACGCTCAAATGGGTGCCAGTCATATTGATGATTTTCAAATTCCAATCACGGACTTTTCAGCAATACACGCCATGAAACAAGCCTTACAAAATATTCGGTAAGCGTATAACGTCAAAAGACTAAGCGGACTCACTGCCTTTGTATTTCTCTATCTCGTCACTGTGAGAGTGTCTAACGTCTGTTCCCTTAACGCAGTAAATAATATATTCACAGATACTTTGACAGCGGTCTCCCACTCGCTCAATGGCACGCGCAGACCACATAACTTGTAAGATAGTAGGGATCATTTTTGGCTCATCCATCATGTTTTGCGTCAACTGACGAATAATGTTTTGGTACTCCTCATTGACCCTATCATCCATGTCATAGATGTGCGCTGCGGCATCAATATCTAATCTCGCAAACGCATCTAAAACTTGATGCAGCATACCTATCGCTAAACGGCAAAGCGGCTCTAATGAGTTTTGATAACGGGGATCTGAGCTTTTATTCTCTAAAGAAGTACGCGCCAGACGTGAAGCAACATCACCAATCCGCTCAAGCTCAGCAATGGTTTTGATGATACTCATCACCAATCTTAAATCACCTGCGGTAGGCTGGCGTCTAGCAATGATTCGAGTGCACGCTTCATCAATAACCACTTCCATTGAATTCACGTTGTGATCTTCTGCGACCACTTTTTTTGCCAATTGATAATCTTGTTTCACCAAAGAACGTAACGCATACGCGAGTTGTTGCTCGACCATTCCCCCCATGGTTAATACATGGCTTCGAATGGCCTCTAACTCTACGTTATATTGTCCTGATATGTGGCGACCTGTATGCATTTAGATTAATACTCCTTACCCAATGCGACCGGTGATATAGTCTTCAGTTTTTTTCTCTTTTGGTGACGTGAAAACGGTATCAGTATCGGCATATTCAACAATACGCCCCATATGTACAAATGCCGTGAAATCGCTGACCCTTGCAGCCTGCTGCATGTTATGTGTCACTATAACCACAGTATATTTCGTTTTTAAATCGTTAATCAGCTCTTCAATAGTCAACGTCGAAATAGGATCTAAAGAAGACGTAGGCTCATCTAATAATAGAACTTCAGGCTCAATGGCTATCGCTCTTGCTATAACCAATCGCTGCTGCTGACCAGCCGCTAGATTCACCGCATTTTCATGCAGTCGATGCTTCACTTCATCCCATAACCCAGCACCACGCAGTGCACGCTCGCAGCAGTCATCTAGCACGCGACTATTACGAATACCTTGGAGCCTAAGCCCAAAGATGACGTTTTCATATACGGTTTTGGGGAAAGGATTAGGTTTTTGAAAAACCATACCAATTCTGCGTCTCAACGCTGAGACATCAACGCCTTCACCATAAATATCATGGCCTAACAATCGAATGGTGCCTTCTCTTTTACACCCTTCAACTAAATCATTCATGCGGTTGATTGAGCGCATGATCGTTGATTTACCACAGCCTGATGGCCCAATAAAGGCTGTCACTTTACCTTTAGGTATCCGCATAGAAATATCGTGCAGCACCTGTTTTTTATTGTAATAGAGGTTTAAGTTTTCAATCTCTATTGCTGTGTTTTTCTCTGATAAATTCGCCACATCAAGAGGCTTTAATGCATTGATGTTTGCAACACTAGAATACATGATCATCAAATCCTAAATTTCGATAGCTATTACGCAAAGAGTTCCTGATACGGATCGCGATTAAATTCAACCCGATAATCACCGTCACCAGCAACATAGATGTGGCGTACACTAATGACTTAGCCCCTTCTAAATTGGTTGTCTGAAAACCTGCATCGTAAATATGAAAACCTAAGTGCATAAATTTACGATCTAAATGTATATACGGAAATTGACCATCAATTGGTAAATTCGGGGCAAGTTTCACCACTCCAACGAGCATTAACGGGGCGACTTCACCGGCAGCTCGTGCCACCGCTAAAATTAACGCCGTCAGTACCGCAGGCATTGCCATCGGTAATACCACTTTAAAAATCATCTCTGATTTCGTAGCCCCCAGGGCAAAAGCCCCTTCTCTTACCGAACGAGGTATGCGAGACAGGCCGTCTTCAATAGTCACCACCACCACAGGTAAAGTGAGCATAGCCAAGGTCAAAGAAGCCCACAGTAACCCCGGTGTACCGAAAGTCGGTGCAGGTAAGTTATCTGAATAAAAGAGTTCGTCAATAGTACCACCTAAGGTGTACACAAAAAAACCAAGACCAAATACCCCGTACACAATCGACGGTACACCCGCCAAATTTTGCACGGTAATCCTTATCAAGCGAGTGAACCAGTTATTGTGCGCATATTCATGTAAATACAATCCGGCAAGGACCCCTAACGGCATCACCGCAACTGACATCAGAATCACCAATAAAATGGTGCCAAATATGGCCGGAAACACACCGCCTTCAGAGTTAGACTCTCTCGGCTCTGAAAAAAGAAACTCAGCACCTTGCTTAAACCAATGTCCCACCTTATCAATAACCGTCATCTGATTGGGGTACCACGCATCTAAGATGGTAGCGAAACTAATCCTATGCGTATCGTTATGCATATCTTTAACCACCAGCATGCGCTGTTCGATATGTTCACGAATCTGTTCTATATGCAGTTCGGCTTGCTGTCTATTGGCACGCAGTTGCTCTTCAATCGACTCTAACTCAGCAATACGCTTGTGATCATTTGAACCATCTTGCAGCAATTGATTCAGAACGGTTTCTTTTCTTTCTATGCCTTTGGTTAAAGGTTTCACTGACTTTTCATTGAGCGCATCTATTTTCTCATGCTCCAACTCGACCAGATCAAGCAGGTGCTCAAGTTGATCCTGTGAATTGACACTTTGAGTATGACCTTCACTTTCATAAGCCACGACTCGCCCAAAGAATTGTCCGCCTCGTTTTCTTTCAATCACGAGCAGATCAGGCTCTGCGATAGGTTTAGACCACTCATGAGTGAATTGAGAAATAAACCCATACCCATACACATCACGATTGCCCACTTTGATGACCAACCTTTCGAGCTCAGGTAAGGTTTCTTGTGCTAACTCTTGGCGCAGTTGACTCGGAATCGATTGACGCTGAGTAATAGAAAGTTGCTCCCAAGGCACCTCTTGCTTTTGATAAACCTGCCCAATAAGAGACTGATTATGTGCACCTTTCCATTCGTAAACTGCATGTGGCCAAAAGTGTGCCATCCCTTTCCAACCGATAAATAGCAGTACCGTCAGCATAGACAACACACTGACAGTTACAGCCATTGACGTTAGCCAAATCCACGGTCTTCCCGATTTAAACCAATTAATCACTCGATTATTCCTGCCTATAACGAACGATACTTATCACGAAGTCGCTGGCGAACACTTTCCCCAACACTGTTCACAATAAAGGTAAACAAAAATAAAATTAACGCTGACAAAAACAGTAAGCGATAGTGAGAACTCCCTACCTTAGATTCTGGTAATTCTGTAGCAATAGTTGCAGTAAGTGAACGTAACCCTTCAAAGACATTCCAATCCGTAATTGGCGTATTACCTGTCACTGTCAGCACGATCATGGTTTCGCCCATTGCGCGCCCTAAGCCCAACATGATCGCCGAAATAATTCCGGGGCTGGCCGTCAGTAACACCACTCGAGTTAATGTTTGCCATTCTGTCGCTCCTAGAGCTAAAGCACCATTCGATAAATGCTTAGGTACCGAATAAATCGCATCTTCTGAGATAGTAAAAATGGTTGGAATCACCGCAAATCCCATCGCAATCCCTACCACTAAGGTATTGCGCTGCTGATAATCCCAACCTTTATCTGCGAGGAAGTAAATTAAACCATGCTCAAACAGCATCTTTTCAAGGTAAGGAGAAACATAAAATAGCCCCATACACACAGGAATAATCACCGGTAACAAAGTAATAAGGTGCAGCCCTTTAGGGACTTGAGATTTAACCTGTAATGGCAATAGTGCCCAAATACCACCACAAATCAGTGCGGTGAGTGGGATCACCAAAATGCTCAGCATAAAGGCCAGTAAATTCCTTTCCATAATTGGTGCAAGCCATACCGCAGCCACAAAGCCAATGACCAATGTCGGTAACGCCTCCATTAACTCAATAGCGGGTTTGATGGTATTGCGCATCCGCGTTGACATAAAGTTTGCGGTATAAACTGCGCCTAGTACCGCAATCGGAACAGAAAAAAGCATGGCATACAAAGCGGCTTTTAATGTACCAAACACCAAAGGAACTAAACTGAACTTAGGTTCAACATCTTCTTCTGTTGACGAGGTCTGCCACACGTAGTCTGGGGTTGAGTAACCTTCATATTGCACCTTCTGAGTCAATTCTTTAACGGAGATCTCAGGGTGTTTTGCGTCAATTTCAAACTTTGTAATCTTGTCTTTATAGACATTAATTAAGTATTTATCATTTCGCGATAGAGAGCTCAGTAACGGCGGTCTACCAGCATCAATACTTAAGATAGCCTCAGGTCTAGTGGCATAAAACAAGCTGTACATCCCGCCTTTGTCGACCGTCCAAAAACCTTTGGTTGTATGCTCAGGGATAACAGAGATCACCTCACGACTACTGACGTATTTACGAGCCGATCTCAAGCGACGTTCATTTTGAAAAGTGACAAACCAAAACTCAAGCTCATTATGAGAGTTAGAGATGATCGCCCCTTTATCACCGTTTAAAAAGCTAAAAGCACGCTGAGCGCCATCACCGATTCTATCGATATTTTGAGAAAATAACCTAAAAGCATCCGTTCGGACCTGGCGAGTAAAAATGGAAATACCTTCTTTATCTAATACCACCAAACACAGTCCATTTTTGGCAATAAAGATGTCCGATATTTGTTTGAACGTTACGGGCAACGCTTTGATGTGGTGAGTCGCCTCTTCTGCGCCTATCACATAATCCAGCACTTCAACTTTACTATTACTTGCCCGAGCAATCACAGCGCCCTCTTGCATGACCGTAAAACCTAGGTGTTTAGTCTGGAAACCAGAGTCTGGAAACGCCAATGCTGACAGTTCTTTATTCACTCTTAAGTTAGGCGTATAGACAGCCTTTTTCTTGGAATGGGAAATGATATATTCAGGCATGGCCACCTCTATATCACCACTAGCATCAAGCATAGCCACCCACGGTCGAGGAGAGTTTGTTGCTATCGCAACTGGGTCTTTTTGTATTAAGGCGTGGTTAATCACTTCAAACTGATCATTTAAAGAGAAGTAAATGGCCTCACCGTGCTGGTTGATGGCAATACCATTATTCCCCGTATTATCGATTTTCGTGTCGATAAGAGAGCCGCCATCAACAGGCAGTTGATATTCTGTTTGCTGATAACTAGAAGCACTAAAAATAGGTACTGTTTCGCTAAAGAAGTAGATAAGAATACCAAGCAGACCGACCAACATACCCAAACCGCTGGCTTTGACTAACCCCGCAATCAGTTTATCTTTAACTAGGCGGGTTCTATTGGTCTCTCTTAACAATGATGTAGCCTTATTCATTTCGTGTGATCTTCTCTGATCTTGAGACTGAAACTTAAGCATCGAATCTAGGGATAATACAGACAAATACTTAAATCAAACTCATCTTCAATCTATGAGTGACGATAGATGCTACACCTTTTGCATCTTACCGCAATAACAGACAACCACTCAGCAGCATATAATCGCGTCTAGACGACTCTAAGCTGAGTGAGCTATCAGTGATTAAAGAGATAAATCGACTTTTGCTAATTCTTTCTTAGCAAACCCCGGTGAAATAGGAATATAACCCTCACGGGACACGGCGTTTTGTCCCTGCTTAGAGTAAATAAAGCGTATAAATTCTCGCTGTTTTTTAGGGAGCGGTTTATTCGGTTGTTTATTTACATACAAATAGAGCTTACGACTTAGTGGGTATTTCCCAGTAATAATATTGTCCGATGTTGGCGTGACATAATTATCGTCATACTTTGCAATAGGCACCAATCGAGTCCCCATTGCTTTAGACGCCACCCCTGAATAACCTATTGAAGACGGTGACAACGCTACAGCCTGAACCACCGAGGTTCCACCCAGCAACTCATTGACCGAGCGGTCAAAATCACCACCGCACAATACGGTACTTTTGAATACACCATAAGTGCCTGACACAGGGTTACGTCCAAATTTTTGAATTTTGAGTTTGCCCCAAGGCTGCAAAATACCTAAATCGCTCCAACTGTCGATATGACGATTTGTGCCGCAAAAATAGGTCACAGAAAAAATAGCATCCAGTTCAACAAAGTTAAGCCCTTGAATAGGGTTATCTTGATGAACAAAAACACCTAACGCATCCAGTGCAACAACTAACTCTGTTGGGGAGTAACCGTAATTACGTTCAAATGCAGCCACCTCGCTAGGTTGCATTTCACGGCTCATAGGGCCAAATTGAGCCGTACCTTCTATCAATGCGGGAACAGCCGTCGAGCTACCTGAAGCTTGAACTTGCACATTCACGCTAGGGTACAACTCAGAAAACTCTTCAGCCCATGCCGTCACAATGCCCGCTAAGGAATCCGAACCCACAGAAGATAAGTTGCCAGAAATTCCGTGCACATGACGGTAATCAGGCAATTGGGCGGCCGATATTGTCCATGATAGTAACAACATGGCAAAAGCCGCTAATTGCGAGACTCTCATTGCTCTATCAACTCTCGAGAGATAAGACGTTTTGGTAGCACGAAAGAGAATCGACTTCCTTTACCTACCTCACTTTGGATCTCTAACTGTGAATCATGGTGACTCAAGGTGTGCTTCACAATCGCCAGTCCCAAACCACTGCCTCCCGTTTCCCGTGAACGTGCTTTGTCCACACGATAGAAACGCTCAGTCAATCGATGTAAATGTTGTGGTTCAATGCCCTCGCCAGTATCTGCGACTTGTAACCAAGCCCCTTGAAGAGTTTCACGCCAAGTCACCTCAATGTGTGAACCCGGCGGAGTGTATTTAACCGCGTTATACACCAAGTTTGAAATCGCACTGCGCATTTGATCTTCATCACCGATGATTTTCAAAGAGGTATCCACATCAAAGGTTAATTGATGCTCATTTTTGCCACTTAATGCCTGTGCTTCTTTTTCTAAGATCTGCAACATTTGTGGCACATCAACAGTATCATCGCCCGCCCCCATAGGAGCTGCCTCGATCTTTGACAAAGTGAGAAGCTGATCAACGAGGCTATTCATACGGTTAAGTTGTTCAGTCATCACCCCGTGAGCTTTCGGCCACATAGGTCCAATAAGCATGTCAGGATCGGCCGTCATTTCTAAGTAACCTTGCAATACCGTCATTGGTGTACGCAACTCATGAGAAACGTTTGCAAAGAAGTTACGACGCATGCCCTCTAAAGTTTTAAGTTGAGAGACATCACGCACTACCATCAAGTGTTCACCATCGGTGTACGGCACAATACGCAGCTCTAAAATGCGTTCTACATTCAATGGTGAGCGTATTTCTAGTGGCTCTGAGAAGTCATTTTTATTTAAATACTTAATAAAGTCAGGTGTGCGCAATAGGTTGGTGATAGGCAATTCACTGTCTTCTGGCCAGCGAAATCCCAGCAACTGCTGCGCCAGTCGGTTACACCAAACAATATTGCCTTCATCACGAAATACCACCACCGCATCTGGCAGTGATTCAGCTCCGTTTCTAAAACGGCGAATGAGCCCAGTCAGTTCTTTTCTTTTGCGACGTTGACGCTGCTGTAATCGGTACATACCATTAAATAATGGCTCCCAATTACCCGAGCTTGAGGGTGGCGAAAGACGCTTGTCATTCCATAGCCATTGTGAGAATCGGATTTGATTGTGCAGGTGCCATCCTAACTGCAACAAAGTCGCAATCAGCAGCATCCATGGCATGTAACCTACAAGCCATCCAAGTAATACCCAAGGGGTATAAAAAAAAGCCAGCTCTAAAGCCAGCCTTCTCCATGTCAGTTTTTCTACCATCTAAAGGCAAACTCCAAAGATCGATAAGCCTGCTGGTTAGGCTTTAGTCGAGAATCGGTAACCTGCACCACGTACAGTTTGAACGAGTTTATGATGCTCACTAGCTTCAAGCGCTTTGCGCAAGCGACGGATATGAACGTCTACGGTTCTATCTTCAACATAAACATTCGTACCCCAAACATGGTTCAATAGCTGCTCACGACTGTACACGCGCTCTTGGTGAGTCATGAAAAAGTGCAACATTTTAAATTCGGTTGGTCCCATATCCAATGGTTGATCATTGGCGGTAACACGGTGTGATACAGGATCTAAACGTAAGCCTCTAACATCAATGGCTTCTTCCGTTGACGTAGGAGATGCACGACGGATAACCGCTTTAAGACGAGCAATTAACTCTTTTGGTGAGAATGGCTTAGTAATGTAATCATCAGCGCCAACTTCAAGGCCTTTCACTTTGTCTTCTTCTTCACCACGAGCGGTTAGCATTACTACGGGTATATTGCGAGTCATTTCATCACGTTTGAGATGCTTGATGAAATTAATGCCCGTGCCGCCAGGTAACATCCAGTCCAAAAGAATAAGATCTGGGAACGGTTCTTTTAGCATGCTAACTGCGGTGTCATAGTCTTCGGCTTCAACTGTCGTATAACCTTTTTGCTCCAGCACAAAACAAAGCATTTCACGGATCGGAGCCTCATCCTCTACTACTAGGATTCTTTTAGACATATTGTTTCATAACCTCAACTGTTTATCGACTCCGCGTATTATCCAGATAAATTATGACACTTTTGTGGCGATTGAAAACAAAAAATCATAATAAATTCATTGAGCAAGGTGAAATTTGTACTAGGCACTAAGATGGGGCTTCATTTATCATTAGATTTTCCCCATCGCAATACAGGGACACACTATGTGGTTTAAAAATTGTCTAGTTTACCGCTTCAATCGTGAAGTAGAGATTCAAACAGAAACATTAGAAAAACAGCTTCAAGAATTTCAGTTCAAACCTTGTGGTAGTCAAGATAAACAAAAATTTGGTTGGTCATTCGCTATGCCGGGCCAAGACCAATTACTGAGCCACGTGGCGCAAAACCGCATTTTGTTGTGCGCTAAAAAAGAAGAAAAATTACTTCCTGCTTCTGTCGTCAATGATGCAGTCGCCAATAAAGTCGATATGTTAGAGCAGCAAGAAAATCGCCGTCTGAAAAAGACCGAACGCGACACCATTAAAGATGAAGTCTTGATGGATTTGCTGCCACGTGCTTTCACTCGTAGCCAACTGACTTATCTGCTGGTATCTGTTGAAGATGGCGTCATCATCGTTGATGCCGCGAGCTCTAAAAAAGCCGAAGACGCATTAGCACTGCTTAGAAAAACCATCGGCAGCTTACCGGTTGTTCCTGCGCTACCTGAAAAAGCGGTTGAACAAACCCTGACAGAATGGATAAAAGGCGAAAGCCAGCCGACTGGTTTTGAGATTTTAGATGAAGCAGAGTTGAAATCCGCGCTTGAAGACGGTGGCATCATCCGCTGTAAGCAACAAGATCTACAAAGCGAAGAAATTCTCAATCACATCGAAGCCAATAAATTTGTCACTAAGCTGGCGCTAAACTGGCAAGAGCGCATCGAATTTGTACTGGCTGATGACGCCAGTTTAAAACGTTTAAAATTTGGTGAAGAGCTAAAAGACCAAAATGAAGATATCCCTCGCGAAGATAAAGCCGCTCGTTTTGATGCGGATTTCTCTTTAATGAGCGGTGAATTGCTGGCATTGATTGGTAACCTGCACACCGAATTAGGTGGTTTAGAGCAAAATTAACTGCTTTTGACACTACAATTTGTGACATAGATACTTTTTTAGTGGCGATTATTACGGCAATCCCGTAAAATTCGCCCTCCTTATATCTCGGCACATGGTGGCGAGATCCTGACTTGAAATCAGAATAGAGTATAAAAACATGTTCAAACCAGAATTACTTTCTCCTGCCGGTAGCCTTAAAAACATGCGTTACGCCTTTGCCTATGGTGCAGATGCAGTTTACGCAGGCCAACCACGCTACAGCCTTCGTGTTCGTAACAACGAGTTCAACCACGAAAACCTGCAAATCGGTATCAACGAAGCTCATGCCCAAGGTAAGAAACTGTATGTGGTTTGTAACATTCAGCCTCATAACTCTAAGCTAAAAACCTTTATTCGCGATCTTAAACCGGTTGTAGAAATGGGCCCTGACGCATTGATCATGTCCGATCCTGGTCTGATCATGATGGTTCGTGAAGCTTTCCCTGATATTGCTATTCACCTATCAGTACAAGCCAATGCTGTAAACTGGGCGACCGTGAAGTTCTGGTCAACTCAAGGTGTTGAGCGTGTGATTCTTTCTCGTGAACTTTCACTGGAAGAAATTGAAGAGATCCGCGAGCACTGCCCAGAAACTGAACTCGAAATCTTTGTTCACGGCGCATTGTGCATGGCGTACTCAGGTCGCTGCTTACTGTCTGGTTACATGAATAAACGTGATCCTAACCAAGGCACGTGTACGAATGCTTGTCGTTGGGAATACAAAGCAGAAAAAGCCACTGAAGACGATGCCGGTCAAATCGTAGAGATTCAAGAAGCAGTAACGACTGAAAACCAAGAGCGCCCAGACAACACGCTAGGTCTTGGTAAACCAACGGATGAAGTGATCTTGCTATCAGAATCTCATCGCCCAGAAGAAAAAATGGCAGCGTTTGAAGATGAGCATGGTACTTACATCATGAACTCTAAAGATTTACGTGCTGTTCAACACGTAGAGCGTCTCACTAAAATGGGTGTACACTCACTGAAAATTGAAGGCCGTACTAAGTCTTTCTATTATTGTGCGCGTACCGCTCAGGTTTACCGTAAAGCCATCGACGATGCAGTAGAAGGCAAGCCATTTGATCCAAACCTACTAGGCACTCTAGAGAGCCTTGCTCACCGTGGTTACACAGAAGGTTTCCTACGTCGTCACACTCACGATGCTTACCAAAACTACGAGTACGGTTACTCAGTTTCTGATTCTCAGCAATTTGTGGGGGAATTCACAGGTAAACGTCGCGGTGACCTAGCTGAAGTTGAAGTGAAAAACAAATTCATGGTGGGTGACAGCCTAGAGCTAATGACGCCACAAGGTAATGTCGTATTTAGCCTAGAAGTAATGGAGAACCGTAAATCAGAAACGATAGATGATGCAAAAGGCAACGGCCACTTTGTGTTTATCCCTGTTCCTGAAGATATGGACCTAGAGTTCGCTCTATTGATGCGCAACCTCAACCCAGGTCAAGACACTCGTAACCCATCAGGTAAGTAATCGATGGCACTACTGATACAAAAGACATGCATTAATTGCGATATGTGCGAGCCTGAGTGCCCCAATAGCGCAATTAGTATGGGCGACTCTATCTATGAAATCGACCCTGACCTATGTACTGAGTGTAAAGGCCACTACGATACTCCCACATGTCAGTCGGTTTGCCCTATTACTAAGTGCATCATAACCGACCCACAACGTGTCGAAACGGAAGACGAGTTACTCGAAAAATTCGTCATTATCCAAGGTATGGCGTAACACCGATAACCAACCTATTCTAAATCCGATACTCAGTCATGATTATCGGATTTTTTATGGGCTACGATTTATAGGAAGCGATAACAAACTCAATCGATAAGTTATCTCTTTTGTTCTGAGATAGAACGTAAGCAACTGATTTTAATTATGAGTAATCAAGATGTTTGATCTTTGGCAAGAGCTGCAAAAAATTAATCACTACCACTATCAATCGCAACCGGGAGCTAATTCCGTTATGGGTTGGGCCGGCGCAGGTAGTGGTGATGTGACTTGTGAGCTTGACGATCAGCAGACACTCTATTTTAAAGAAGCAGGCCAGTTTACCCTTCAGCAAAATGGCTATACCGTCGATACTCAAAATGAGTTTATTTGGCAGCGCTTAAATGAACATCAAATAAAACTGCTGCACAGCCGCTTTGGTCGTAACAACGCAGTTGAGCTGTTTGTCCTCAGCTACCATGCAGAAACCCAGCAATGGATCAGTGACGCCGCCCATGTCTGCGCTGATGATCTTTATAGTAGCACAGTACAATGGCAAGACAACGCAGTTGAATTTAGTTGGACCATCACCGGCCCACGCAAACAAGAAAATTTACATTATCGATATACGAGGTAGTTTTGATATATCTAATCGTTACCACGATCATCTGGTCGTTATCATTTAGCTTAATTGGCGTTTATTTAGCGGGACACGTAGATGCTTATGTCTCGGTATGGATACGTATTGCGTTAGCCGCTATCGTATTTTTACCTTTTATTCGCCTTAAAGCGGTTAAGAAAAAAGAAGCACTACAACTGATGGGCATTGGCGGTGTACAGCTTGGCTTAATGTACATTTTTTACTACCAATCTTTCTTGCTCCTCACCGTACCTGAAGTGTTAGTGTTCACCGTGTTCACGCCAATTTACGTCACCTTGATATACGACGCATTAAAGAAGCAATTCAACCCTCTATACCTTTTAAGCGCTCTTGTAGCTGTACTCGGTGCCTTGGTGATTCGTTTTGATAACCTAACCGAAGACTACGTGATCGGTTTCTTTGTGGTGCAGTGCTCTAACCTCTGTTTTGCTTTTGGACAGGTTGCCTACAAATACTTCAAAGAAAGCCGCGAAGACATGCCACAAAAAGACATTTTTGGTTGGTTCTATATTGGTGCATTAGTGGTGGTTAGTATCGCGTGGCTAATATGGGGCAAAGCTGAACTGCCAACCGATCCAGTACAAATTGGCGTATTGGTGTGGCTAGGTATTGGCGCATCAGGTTTAGGCTATTTTCTGTGGAATAGAGGCGCAAGCCAAGTCGATCCCGGCTATTTGGCCATAATGAACAACGCCTTAATCCCTGCCGGACTCATCGTCAACGTCACCATCTGGAACCGCGATGTAGACATGACCCGCTTAGTGGCCGGTGGTGCAATTATCCTGCTAGCGCTGTTTATTCATTCTCGAATTAAGCGCGTGGCTGAGTAATTCATATATAGGCTAAGTACGAGTTGAGTACTTAGCCTAAGCCTTTATGCAGAGCCGTATTTAGGCTATTTAAGCCCTATTGACCTATGAGTGTATCTTTAACTTCAAGCCATTGCTCGCTGTTTGGACCAACAACACACTCTCCATTAACTCGCATCTCAAGCCGTAATCGGCATCGGCTTGTCACATCAAGAAATTGTTCTTTAGGCAATTGTTTTACAGACTCAACAAGAGATTGCCAATGCGCTAACTCTTGATTCGCTAAGGTATAATACACCCACTTACCGCACCTCTCTTGAGTCAACAGCTTCGCCTTGAACAACATTTTCAGATTTCGAGATACGTTGTATTGGCTCTCTCCAGTAACATCCATCGCTTCCGCGACAGTCACTTTTTGATCAACATGGATAAGCAACCAAAACAGCTTCAGCCGATTCGGCTCAGCTAACGCTTTTAATGCATCTAGATATTGAACGTCCATTGATTACACTTTCTTTTTTCGTAAGCTGACAAACATTATTGCAATACCGATTAAAAATACGATGCCGGAATGCGTAGCATGAAAAGCCAACTCTCCTTTACTCGCGCCGGTAAACAAGGCATACCAGAAAAATGGACAGAATATCCCCAGCAGCGCAATGTTTCGTCCTGTACGCGTCTGATCTGAAATATCGCCCCCTTTAATCAAGGCGCGAAACACCTTAAACATATGACTGTACGCACACCACTTAGTCACGTTGTTAAGTGCCGTTTTCATCTCTAATCCTCATTAGATGTTTTATGAGTAGAGACTTTACCTGACTTCTTAATAGATTCATAGATGCGCAATTATGCATGTATGATTATTGTCGCAGTACTTAAGTTGCTATCTAGGATAAATATTTTAAGAATATGCTGTATGTCATACCCTTAAGATATGCTGCTACCTTTAAACCCTTTCAAGAACTCTAATGTAGGTATATTACTGATAAGAAAAAGAAAACAAGTAAATCAGTTCTATTTTCTTACCTTAAATTTTCGTTTGAGCAACTTTTAAGAGTTGCAATATCTATCATATCCTCACTTATACCTATTTGGCATGATGATAGGAAAAGTAGAATTCATTTGGAATATAAAATGTTATTAAAAAACAAAGACAAACAATGTTATGGAGCTGGGATTGAGGCTATCCACTACATCATTGAAACGAGAAAAAACAAAGGTAAAACGCAATTTGAACGGTTAGATGAAGATAAGAAAGTTCCATTCATTGTACCAGCAGTCACTTGGGATGCAGCAAAACAAGTTGGTTCATTGAATAATGAACATTGGCATTTTGATGTTGGCTATGCGTTTAGAGAAGCCCTAGACCTGATCTTTATGGAACGAATTAGAAATAAACGCAAGATCAATTTATGGACTCAAGGTGCAATAATCTCGTTTAATGAAGGTGATTTACTCCTTTCACGCTGTGGTCAAAGATCTATACAAGTAAAGTATGCAAACCCTATGGGGTGGGATGAAACAAAGAGTGATATGTATTATGGAAGCGTAACATATCAAGAGTATTTTATTAAAAATGGTAAATCTGAAACTAAGCATGCAACACAATTGGACTTTCTTTCAATACTAATTAACGGATAAATGAGTTGATTCTATGACTGTTTTTGAACTTTTAGGTGTAAATTCTGGTGATGCTATTACTGTTAATAACCCCTGGTCAGATAATGGGCCACGAAAAGTAGTACCTTTGGCATTATCTAGAAATGGCATATCAATTAGAGCTATCGATTGTCGTTATGGGGATATCCGTTATATTAAAAGTGATTGGACTGTATTTATGTCTAATGGCGATACTATTGAACTACAAGACTTTCCTTATGTTAAACAAAAAATTGAAGAATGGAATTATCGTAAGCAGAGCCAAATAGATGCACATAAAAGGGTACAAGAGGTACTTCAAATAGAAGACTTCGAGCGTGAATATGCAACTTTAGATGAAGTCCTGAACACTATTAATATTAAAGACTTAAAAGTAGCTGTGACAGGAACCCTCCCACTCTCTAGAGCAAAAATTAAGTCTTTACTAGAAAGTAAAGGCGCAACAGTAATGGGTTCAGTTAGTAGTCAGACATCTTTTTTGTTTATGGGAAATACAGGAAAGTATGAAATTACTAGTAAAATGAAAAAAGCACATAATTTAGGTGTGAAAATTATAACTTTATAATGTGATATAAAGACTAATAATTAACGTAACCTTATTATCTTTGCTGTGATAATAGCTCTACCACTGATACGTCAATTATTATGTATCTCTTGAAAAGTACGTTTAGTTTCATTCAATTAATAATAAAAAAGCCCTAGCATTTCTGCTAGGGCTTCTTATTAGTGGCGGAGTGGACGGGACTCGAACCCGCGACCCCCGGCGTGACAGGCCGGTATTCTAACCAACTGAACTACCACTCCGCACCAATTTGTTACTAAACAAGGTCTTATAAATGCCTTATCCAGTATTTGTTCCTAGATATAAAATCTAAAAACTTAATTAA
>NZ_BATM01000053.1 GCF_000467185.1 Vibrio ezurae NBRC 102218 | reverse complement strand
TTCCCGAAGCAGCACGCTCAATGGATGTTGGTGAAACGGTTTTACGGCGCTGGATCGAACAGCTTAAGATCGAGCGAGGTGGTATTACCCCAACGGCCAAAGCGCTGACTTCGGAGCAGATAAAAATCCAAGAGTTAGAAGCCCGGATTAATCGACTTGAGAGGGAAAAGTCGATATTAAAAAAGGCCACAGCTCTCTTAATGTCGGACGAGCTCGAACGCTCTCGTTGATTGATCACTTAAGGGAGCATGAATCAGTCAAGTTGTTGTGTGAGCTTTTTGATGTAGCTACATCTTGCTATTACGAGTTTAAACAGCGTAAACCCGATGCTAATCGTGTTCGGCTTGCTAGCAGGATAAGAGAGCTTTTTAACATTAGTCGTGGCTCTGCTGGAAGTCGCACGATTGTGTCTATGCTGCGCTCAGAAGGCATCAAAATTGGCCGATTTAAAGTACGGAAGTTAATGCATGAGGCCTGTTTAGCAAGTAAACAACCCGGCTCCCATCGATATAAATCGGCTAAAACAGAACGTCCAGACATCCCGAATTTGTTGAAAAGAGAATTCTCGGTAACCATTCCAAATCAAGTTTGGTGTGGTAATATTACTTATATTTGGTCAGGCTCAAGATGGGTATATTTGGCAGTTGTTCTAGACCTTTATAGCCGTCGAGTTGTTGGCTGGGCTCTATCCAACAAACCAGATTCGGCTCTAACAACCAAAGCTTTAGATATGGCTTGGGAACAGCGAGGGCGACCAGATGGTGTTATGTTCCACTCAGATCAAGGGGTTCAATACGGGAGTCGCAAGTTCCGTCAAAGACTCTGGCGATATCAAATGGCTCAAAGCATGAGCCGACGTGGAAACTGTTGGGACAATGCGCCGATGGAAAGGTTATTTAGAAGCCTGAAAACAGAATGGATTCCGGCAACTGGTTACATGAACCAAAACCAAGCCCAAAAAGACATCAGCTATTACCTGATGAACTATTACAATCGACAGCGGCCACATCAAGCAAATGATGGGGTTTCGCCGGTTACTGCCGAAAATCGGCTTAAAATAGTGTCCGGTATTTGTTGACCACTACACAGGCTGTAACGTTAATTCCATCAGGGGAAAAAAGCTGAGAGATAAGTTTCACCTTATGGTGGCTTAATATTCCCTCTCGCCTTATGCAGAGATATATACACTACTATGAATTGTGATACTGCACCAAATGGAGACTTTGGTCTCTTTGATTTCAGTAATTTCTTGAATAATCATATCACTTTCAATTCTGATTAGTTTGTTTGACAATGTCACTAAAGTTATATTTAAAGGTTTTCGACACTTCAAGTCTAATAAGTGCGTACCCAAATTTCTTCGCGATAGCATGTAAATAAACGTATGTGAGAGCAATGGTTGAAATCTGACTTTGTGGATAAAGGGTTGTTCTACGATACTAATGAGGGTGCCTCATAAGGTGGGATAGAGTAACCAATAAAGTTAGCTTTACACTTCTCAAGAAAGGTGTAAAGCTAACTTTATTGGTTACGCAGATGATTTGGTGGTCACCAAATCTTCAAAGAAACGGCCTAGTGAATGACATCAAACCGTTGGTCGTAGCCTTTCTAGGCTCATATTAGCCATTATTTTCTAATGTAATTTGTTTCGGAAAGGTTGAACTCTTTGTTGGTCAAACTCGTTACCTCTAGTGTCCAGTATCGGTGTTGCAGATCAGTTTACCGACATCAGTAAATAACCCTCTCCGACTAATGGTTCATCAATATAGTTATCGGCATAGAAAAATACATCATGATTAACTCCTGTTCTTATAATAATCCCACATGATGAGCTTGAATTTTGTTTGTGACTGAGCTCAAATGTTGTGTAATTCACAGCAAAGGGTAGTTGAGTGAAGTCTTGACCACTACGACCGTAATAGTTTTTTTTATAAGCGGTCTGGTAATAGACGTTTGCGTATGTGTAGTGTTGGACTTTTTCAACATAACAGCTGTTATGTATATGCACATTTTCTTTGTCATCAAGAGAGTTAGTTTGCCTATCGATTTTGACCACTCCGTTTTTTGCACTGATTGAGACTAAAAATGCATAGTTCTCATCAAAGTATGGGTAGTTTGTACTCGCATGTTTGATTTCACCATTTGGAACCCAGTTACCTTCAAGAGGGGAGTTTACTTTTGTTGTTACTAGGTGATCTAAGTTTTTATATTCAAGTGAAATTTGCTTATTAATTAACTTTATTCTTTTGTCTGTAAAGCTTTTTATGCAGTTTGTGTCGGAGTCGCACACATTCCTTTGGCGAATAAATTGAATCTGATTTCTTTTAAGTTCTTGTTGCTGTTCACCCGTAAAGAAACGTTGTGCGTTTTTGTAAACTTCATGAAGGCTTTGATCTTGAACTGATAGACTGTGGCTTTGACATATGGCAACTTCAACGCTGCTAACAGCGCTAGAGCAAGTAAAGGAAGGTAAAGCCATGGTGCTATTAATTAATACATTTGGTGTTCCATCATACTGGAAATAGAACAGCACTTTTTTGTTGATACTATTCCCAGTGAGCACAGCATTACGAGATTGGCAACATTCGAGATTAGCATCTAGGGGGGTCACATCATTAATAATTAGATTTTTAAAGATGAATGGTGCCAGAGATATGAAATCATCTTCATTTTTAATAGTTCTATTCTTTACCATACCATCAAATCGCCATCTCATATGCCCATTCGTTAATTGATATGCTTTGGAATAGTTCTTTGTTTGGATTGCCTCGGTGAATTCCATAGCTTTTTTCTTAGCGTCAACGGTGACTAAATTATTAGCAAAGCAACCACTAGTGATGAATAACAATAAGATAAATAGGATTTTTTTCATTTGGTTAATAGACAAGTAAATAGAGACTACATAATCATATCATTTTTTTAGTAGATTAAGATATGATTTTTTAAATAGTCACTGAGTAATAATATTTCCATTACATTAACTGTTGAGCCAATATACTGGTCATGATTCCTTTAATAACTTAAATCTGAGCTGTATATTAAATCTACAGTAGAGAATCGAGTGACTAGTATTTCTCATCCAATACACCGATACATTTGTAGTGGAGCCTAGTAAATAGATGTACCTAGACTCGGTATATTAAGTTATATTGAGAGTCTCATAACCCTTAGCAATAATCTCTATATTAAATTGAATGATAGTATTGCTAACAAAAAACACACTATTTATTTATGAACGCGATAATATCAGCTCTTTTTACTGTTACTTTAGCAATGCTATCTTGTCATGCTCATGCCAACACAGATCTTCTCCGCTTTGAAATATCTGCAACTATTAAGAGAATATCGGACGATGGTTATGTGGTTGTACAAATTGGCAATATCGAAGAATGGGTAAAGCCTTATGGTATAGATGAGGAGGCTTTGAATAAGCTTGTTCTGCAAGAAGAGAAGCCAGAAAAAGCGATACTGAGCTACGATGATATCCATGGTAGCGTTCTCACGATTCCCTCAATAATAAACTCCTAGGAACCTTCGAACAGCATCCTATCGAACTGGTGTTGAGTAATTGCTTTAAGCAAAATAGTAGTACCATGGGAATGAATGACTGTTACGCTAAAGAGTATCAAAGTTGGGATAGTGAACTTAACCGAGCCTATAACGCACTTGGTGGTTCGAATAATGAAGGACTTAAAATAGCTCAGAGAGATTGGATTCGATTTCGAGATTCACAACTAAACTACCTAAAGGCTGAATTTGACAATCGACAAGGAACCAAGTGGATATTGGAGTATGATGTCTTGCGTAATCGATTGATAAAAGAACAAGTTGAGCGTCTTCAAATCATATATCACACTGATAATTAACTCTGAATTTACATTTGTAGGCGCCGTATTCATCCACAAGTAATTGCATTTTTTCTAGCTCACTGATATCCCAAAATGTTTACAGAGCTAAGCTTTGGGACAGGAGTGCCTTAGAGTTGGGGCTCTAAAACATTTATGTCAGGAGGACCCTCCTCTCACGATTTCGATCCTGATTGGTCTATGACCAACCTTCGTTACACTGCTAGGCTTGCTACTTTATTCAGATCCCTAGGTTGATCTTATGATACAGATGGTTCACACATGAAGCGATGAACAACACTTCATACGACCTCACGTCGTACGCCCCTTTCCAATTTAAGGGAGTGTTCATATCAAGACTGGCGGAAGGTCTTTTGGCTTACATTTTCGAATCAGTTTGGTGTCAAATGTTCTAGATTCTCACTTATTCATATGTAAGATCAAGTTTTCATGCTATTAGTTGAATTGACGAAGTTGTAATCTTTGTTTATATTGATGTGAAACTGACCGATTCGCTCATCATACATGAACACTAGTATTAATAGTAAAGGTAGCTAAATAGTCTGAAGACTAGGGGTAGGGTAGTTCCTATTGCTAGTTGAATCGACTTCAATAGAGTCATTGTGAATCTTAAGTAATAATTTAATGGCATGAATACTACTTATGTCATTAATCAAATAATTAACAATAGCTAGGTTTTAATTAATAGATTTAATCAAAATCAGTTATAGATAAAAGTGTTTTAATAGATGAAAAGAATATTGAAT
Source organism: Vibrio ezurae NBRC 102218 (assembly GCF_000467185.1). GTDB lineage: Bacteria > Pseudomonadota > Gammaproteobacteria > Enterobacterales > Vibrionaceae > Vibrio > Vibrio ezurae. Next base: position 49,697 of record NZ_BATM01000053.1, on the reverse strand, counting down.
AATCCATTTCGTATTTTAGGTGGGCTTGCAAACTATTCTGAAAGAGAATTAATTTCAAATGCTCGTAAGGCATCAAAATTTTTAAGTATAGGGAGAGAGTTTGACTTTGAGTATGACTTTTATTTCTTACCAAAGTTAAATCGTCAAGTAAGTGATCTTGATGATGCACAAAGAGCGCTTGAAAGACGCGAAGACCGTTTATTGTTCGGCCTATTCTGGTTCGTGAATTCAAACAGTTTTGATGAAATGGCCCTCCAATCCATGAAAGATGGAGATAAAAATACAGCACTTCAAGTTCTTAGAAAAGTAACAAAAGATCGTTCATTAAGTGTGAAAAACATTTCATCTTTTAACAATATATCTACGCTTCAATTGCTTTCCGATGATGTAAAAGAAGTAAAATTAGGCATCGCTAATAAATTTAAAGTTATCAGATCTGCCTATTTTAGTGAATTTGTTAAGAGTATCGTTGATGATGAATTTGTTATTTCAATAGAAGCCGTGGAAGGAGCGTTTATCGATAGCTTTACAGAGCGTTTAGATATTCATGACCTTTTTGAGTTAGCGCCAGAAGATATTAAAACACAATTAGCATTCGCAGCAACAGATACAGACTTTTTTAAAATTGAAAGAGAGTTGGAAGAGCTAAAAAATAATGAACTAGGTGTTTCTATTGACAGTGAAGTTGATAGCTTTATTTCTAGAATTACGGGGCATTATGACAATATAGTCACATTGCTTGGCTCTCAAAATATGAGAGTAAAAAGTATCTCAACTCAGATAGCTGAGGTAATCCTCTCAAAACACATATCTTACTATAACTACCACTTAAATAGTTCAGGTCAAAAAGAAGCTATTTTAGGGGCTAAGAGTATTTTGTTATCAGGCCAAGTTTATGCACTTTCAGATTCGATGCGGAAAAAATACATTGAAAATATAGAAGAACTTGATGAGATGCTAGAGACGGAGAAATATGAGCGTCATATACGACTGTTTAATAGTAAAATTGATGATGCTCTTAGAAATAATAGTCTTTACCAAATGGTACAGGATGCTGGTAAGGCCCTCGATATTCTAGAAGGAAAAGTGCCTCGAAGTCATGATGCATTCCAAGTAGCTTCAAATAACGCAGCTGTTGCAATGATGAATAAGTGCATTGATAAAGGTAATGCTGTCCAGAGTGGTTCATGCTCACTTGATGATATATCTTCAACAATGGGGCAGTGCATCTCTGCTATGAACGCCCTAACTAAAATAGATATGACATCAAGTAATCTTCAACATCATAATAAAAACTTGCAAGTAATGAAAGATGTGAAGTCTAGAGTGGATCAAGCAATTTCCAAACGTACGCAAGACAAATTTTTGGGATTTGTTGGTTGGATAGTTGTTATTGCAATCATTTTCTTTGTTTTTGGTAACTAACTTACCATTTTTAATTGTGCTAATTGCGTTGGTGCATCATTTTTTCATCTACTAATCAACTTATTATGAATAAACAAATTATAAAATTATTCGTTGCTTCTGCACTTTCAGTTGTGACTTTTAGTGCACTTGCTACAGGCTCTGCAACTTTTCCGGCCTCAAACACAGAGGCTTTATCCAAGCAAAACTCTGAAGCTATAGCGGGTCTTCAACAATCAGATAAGAGTCATATAGCCAAAGTTAAGGTGCTTTCATCAGAGGTTACTCAGATTCGAAATGACCTCAATAATATGAAGCCCAGAGTTAACGAAAACTATCACTACGTGACAAACATCTGGCGAGCACTTGGCGGTGAATATAATAAATCTACTGTTGAACAAGACATCAAAAGCGTTAATGAACTTGCTCAAAAATTAAATATACAAGCTGCTGAGTTAGATATGGCTTTAAAAAATGTTGCTGATAAATCAGCTGAGCTTGATAAAAAGTCACAGTTATTGGATGAGCTAATAAAATCAGTAGATGCAAAATCAACGTTTGGTTTGAGTAATTTACAGAAGGTTACCGAGAATCAAAGCACACAAGCACAAAAAGACAAAGAGGTGTTTTATTACCTTTTGATTGCCTTATCTGTGTTTGTCACGTTGCTAATCGGCTTTGTTTCTGGTCGTACGCGTAAGCGTTCAACAACTTTTGCCGAGCAGTTAAGGGAAACCAAAGATGCACAAGTGAAACTTGAAGAAGCATCGGTTGAGTTAGATGTGAAGTTAGCAGATTACTTAAATAGCCAGATGCATTTAGAGCAAGCAAAAATTGCAAATACCCAAGAGACGATAGTTGACCATACCTTTATGCTAAACGTGGCTGATGAAGTGGCGCGTATGCAGAAAAATATTGATCGCCTAACAGAAAAGGAAGTGAAGGGTACCAAACCGCTGCTTAAAGGTATTGAGCGAATGAAGGCTTCGCTAGAAGAGTCTGGTTATGAAATGGTGAAACTTCTTGGTCAACCGTTCGATGAACGTGAAAATATGGAAGTAGTTAATGTACAAGATGATGATAGCTTAGAACATGGGCAGAAAATTATTACCAAAGTAATGAGACCACAAGTTAACTACAACGGTAAATTAATCCAGCGTGCTCAAGTAGATATTTCAGTAAATGTATAGTGAAAATAATGAAAAGAACAATGATAGATTATGGTATCGATTTAGGTACTACAAACTCAGCTATTAGTCGAGCTGAAAATGGTGATTATAAAATTATTAAATCACTTGATAATCAAAAAGATACTACGCCATCTAGTGTTGCCTTTAATCGTAAAGGTGCAACGTATATCGGTGAACCGGCTTATAATATATTCCGTCAGGAATCCTTAAAAGCGATGAAAAATCCCAATGCGAAATTTAACTCATATATCGAGTACAAACGCACTATGGGAACAGATGCAAATTATACATCTTCTTTTAAAGAACAAGACTTTCGTTCTGAAGACCTATCTGCTGAAGTACTTAAGCACTTAAAAGGCTATGTGCAAGATGAAGTTGTAAACTCTGCTGTTATTACGATTCCTGCTGGTTATACAGCTAACCAAATTGACGCAGTAAAGCGTGCGGGTAAGCTTGCAGGTTTTTCATATGTAGAAACACTTCAAGAGCCAGTAGCTGCGGCGATGGCCTATGGCATAGATAATATTAAAGCTGGCTATTGGTTAGTATTTGATTTCGGTGGCGGTACGTATGATTCAGCCTTAATCAAGGTAGATGAAGGTATTGTTAAGGTAATTGATACTGAGGGTGACAATTATCTGGGAGGTAAAGATCTCGACTTTGCAATCGTAGATAAAATCATCATTCCTCATATTCAAGAAGAATTTGAAATCGATGATTTTCTTTCTGATTCAATGCAAAGGGCTGTTTTTCGTAATACGTTTAAATTTTATGCAGAAGATATCAAAAATAACTTATCTTTCAAAGATTCCTATCAATTGTATGTTGACCCTGGCGACTGTGGTGAGGATGATGATGGAGAAGAGATTGAAATCGATTTAGATATCTCACAATCTGACTTAAAAATTGCATTCGCACCGGTTTTACAGCGGGCAATTGATTTGTCGAACGACCTTCTTTCACGTAATAACCTTACGGGCGCTGCACTTGACTCTTTAATATTAGTTGGTGGTCCAACACTATCTCCAACCTTGCGTGAAATGGTAGCAGATCAAATCTGCAAGCCAGATACAAGCGTTGATCCTATGACGGTCGTCTCTCGCGGTGCGGCGATATACGCGTCAACCCGCCCTTTACCAGAAAATGTGTTAAATGAATCTCGTGATTCTGAACTAGTACAGCTTTGTATAGATTTTGAATCATCAAGTGTTGAGTTAGAAGAGTTCGTTAGCATCAAGCTTGCTAAGGATAAAATGAATTCGGACCCAGGTGCAATTACTGTTCAGTTGAGACGTAACGATGGCGCATGGATGAGTGAAAAAGTTGAGCTTTCTGAGCGTGGTGACATCTTTGATGTACACCTGATTAAGGGGAAGACAAACAGTTTTGATATAGAGGCCTTTGATAGTCGAGGAAATGTTGTTGAGGTGCAGCCTGCCTCATTTAATATCATTCAAGGCTCAGTATTAGGTAGCATGACATTGCCACATAACTTTGGTATTGAAGTGTTTGATACTAAGACTGAAAAAGCCGTGTTTGCTCCAATTCAGGGGCTTGAGAAAAACAAGTCACTGCCTGCAACAGGTGTTTATTCGAACTTAAAAACACAGCAGGATATTCGCCCAGGCAATGCTTCAGACAACATCAAAATTCCACTTTATCAAGGTGGAAGTGACGCAAAAGGTTCTCGTGCGATTTATAATGAGCATGTATATAACGCTGTCATTACCGGTGCAGATATTCCATCTATGCTACCAGCAGGCTCCATTATAAACTTGCTCGTGCGTGTAGATGAAAGTCAAACAGTTTCTTTTGAAGCTGAAATTCCTAGCCTTGATTTCACTTTTGAAGTGACGGTTCCTTCAGATAAGGTTCAATCAGTAGATACTAACTGGTTAAGTGAGCAGATAAATAAAGCACGTAATGATTTATACGAGCAAGATGATTATGACTCTGAGCTTCATGAAGAGCTTAATCGTGCAGAAGAAGCGTTAGAGTCAAATGCAAACGATGTAGATACTCAGATGCAAACGCGTAATAAACTCCGTGAAGTGATGAAACAAGTTGATAAGAATCACTCTGAAGGTGAATGGGGCTATGTTGATGGTAAGATCCGTTCAGCACTTGAGCGCTGTCACAAAGCAAACGATGACATCGGGACAGTACAAACAACCAGTGAACTGTCAGAGTTAGAGTCAGCTTATCGACAAATCAAAACGTCAGAAGATGTTAAATCCGGTCGCCATTTGGTTAAGCAATTAAATGACCTGCATTTTACGATTACAAGGTTCTATCAGTTGATTGACTTTATTCGGGCAGTGAATCAAGACTACAATTCCATTAATTGGAAAGACAGATTTGCAGCACGAAACGCAATTGATGAGGGTTTAAATGCTATTAACACAGCCCGAACAGCGGATGATTTACAACATTACGTAGGTCAGATTTTCCAATACATGCCCGACCAGGCGCAAGGTGGTAGTAGTACACAGTACGACAACAGCCTGCTTATCGGATAATGAAAGGCGCACGCTTTAGTAAAGGGCAACTGGTGGGTGAGTATACTATCCAGTTCCCATTAACCAAAGACACCTTTAGGGTAGTAAACTCTGTAGGTACTTTGTTTTACTTAAAATCTCTATCTCACCCGATAAACAACATCCCAAATGTTGCATCAAACTATCTGTCTAACTTTTCTATAGAGACGATTGATGGTTGCCCAATATCGATTGAAAATTACATACAGGGCATTAGCTTAGATAAATATTTAAATCATCACGGAGCAACAGTACAACTAATAAATAAATTATTAAAAGAGCTACTTTTACTGCTAAACGATATAGGTAGTGAAATGGATGTTGGCTTTTTAACCGAAATGACAAAGAAAGATATCATTGTCGACTTTTCAGATGATGCTAATACATCATTTAAAGTGATTAACCTTGATAGATTACTTGAGAATAATACGTCAATAAATGAGTCACAAGTGATTTATTATTTTGCGAAACTGTCCTATGAAATTCTTTTTAATCGTTCATTTGACTTATCAGCCACGAATGATTTTTGGATTGATAGCTCTGAACTTGGCTCTACTCTAAGCAAGTTTTTGAAGGTGTGTTTAGTTACGCCTTCGAATATAAGTACCGCAAATACAGCACTTGAAACTTTAGCCGGTAAGAGCGAACTACCAGTACAGATTTTACCAAGTGGTTCTAAGGTTCAATCTCAAGTGGAATCAGGTAAAGGGTTTTCTGCAATTGCAGGTATGGAGGAGCTTAAAGAGACTTTACGTGTAGATGTTATCGAAGCACTCCAAAATAAAGAACTTTATAAAAGCTATGGATTGTCCATTCCAAATGGCATTTTGTTTTATGGACCACCGGGTTGTGGTAAAACGTTTTTTGCTCAGAAACTATCAGAGGAAATAGGCGTCAGCTTTTATACTATTGCACCAAGTGATATCCAGAGTAAGTGGGTAAATGAAAGCCAAGAAAAAGTAAAAGAGCTTTTTCAAAAGGCTGAAGTTAACGCACCAGCAATCATCTTTATTGATGAGATAGATGCTATAGCTCCTGCTCGTGGTGGTGGTGGAAATGTCAGCCATATGAACTTAGCGACGGTAAATGAGCTATTAACGCAGATAAATAACTGTGGTGATAGGGGTATCTTTGTTATTGGCGCTACCAACTTACCATCCTCGATGGATAGTGCGTTATTACGTACTGGGCGATTTGATAAAAAAATTCTGATTCCTGCCCCTGATAAACAGGCAAGAAAAAGTTTATTCAAAACTATCTTATCGAAAAGACCACTTGAAGATAAAATTTCATATGCTCGGTTATCACGTTTGACGGAAAACTATGTCGCTAGTGATATCAATTACATTTGCGATGAATCTTCTCGAAAGGCTCTTGTCGGAAGAATTAAAATCACTCAAGAAATAATAGAAAGCGTCATTATGACATCAAAACCTTCAATTACACTTGAACAAATAGAAGAGTTTTCAAAAGAATTATAAGGATATAACAAGCTCAGGTATTTTAAAAAAAGAAAAACAGCTAAAAATTTTTTAAGAAATAACGAGTATATTTAAACCGGTGGATGTTCGAAAAGGGGAACACACATCTGGTGAATCCCAAATGAAGTAAACGTTAATTTTTTTCGTTGTTTACGATCAGTTTAGTGATCAGTCGAATAAAGATACAATTCGCATATGAAGTAAATGCAATTTCCAAGACTTATGCCTAGGTTATTGCTATAAGGAATAAACATGGATATTTTAGGCGGAATGGGGCGATATCTTAAGTCACAAGGCCCAGGAGGCTGGCTTTTTATTGGTTTTGGATTATTTCTAGCATATACATATTATCAAGGTGAGAATGAAAAAAAAGATCATCAAGAATATGTTGCGCGATTTGATTCTAGTATGCCTTCCCTTTTGCATAAAAAAGAGATAGGAACAGTTCATTTATCTAACTCAAGCAAAGTACTACCAGTAAATCTAAATGATAAAGCAATTGATTGGGTTTTATTTAGACTAAACGAACGTAATAAACCCGCAGACCCATCGCAAGTTACACGTGTAATTGGTTATAAAAACTGTAAAGATAATTTATTTGGTGAATATACAGATAACACAAAGGCTTACCAAGAAAGTTGCCAAATTTTTATTATCGATACAAAACATCATCGCTGGCAATATATTGGCAGGCTAAAAGGTGGAGAGCCACCAAACAGTAAAAAAGGGTCAGGCAGTCGTACCGGCCAGAGTGTGATTCGCACTTACCTTATAAAACATGGATATTTAAAGTAATTAAGCATTGATAAGTCCCTAACTAAGCGCACGATTTCCGAGATTTCTCTAATGGTACGACGGGTTTGCTGGAGTAGATTGGACAGCACTCCCATGTCTGTCATGCTAGAGAAGGTCAGTTCGATTGCAATGATCTTATGAGTATCGACTGTAAGATGGATCTTTCACCAAACTTGATACTTGCCATCGGTTCTACGCTTTTTTACCTTCCACTTGCCCTCTCCCTATACCATTGAGTTCCGTCATATCAATGGTTAGGTGTTGGATGGTACCTCTCGATACTTTGAAGCAAACCTCCACATCCTTAGTTCGGGATCTTAACAAACCAAAGTACACAGCAAAGGAGTTAATTATATGGAATCCTCTACAACTATTAGAAAAATGATGGCTGGCAACAAAATTGTTGTGCCTGCATATCAGCGCGCGTATTCGTGGGATACTCCTATGGCGGAATCTGACAGAAACACGCAGATAGACGTGTTTTTGTCAGATTTAGAGGAGTACAGCAGAAGCAATGCAATTAGTCCTTATTACTTTGGTCACTTCCTTTTCGAGGAAAAGCCAAAAGAGTTCAATGTAATTGATGGGCAGCAACGCTTAACAAGCATTGTGATATTTTTATCTGCTGTGTTTGCAAGGTTGAAATCAATAAGGGCTTTATCTGACGATGAAGAAGATTGCTATGAAGACATGGTTAAGAGGAGAAACGTAATACGCTTTGGGACAGTTGACTACGATAATCAGGTATTCATTGACTATGTAATAGAGCAAAACAGGTCTGATCATAATGGTCTTGAAACAGAATCGTCCCGTCGTATTGTCAGAGCATTCGATTTTTTCAAAAAACATCTTTCTGATAAGTCTGAAAATTATCTGACAAAAATGTTGTGTATTGTCGGTGAGGCAACCTGTACCACACACCTGGTTCAACATGAATCAGAGGCGATACAGATGTTTATCTTTCAAAATAGTCGCGGAAAACGACCATCAAATCTTGAGATAGTGAAAGCACAGTTCATGCATCATGTTCACCTACATGGGGATGGTGAAGCTGAAGTTGGTTCGTTAATTGAGGAAATAAAAGGGCGTTTTGAAAAAATTTATAAATCAATCTCATCGATAGAATACAGAATTAATGAAGATGATGTCTTATTGTATACATTGCGGGTTTACTTTAATTCGCTCTGGGAAACAAACTCTTTAGACAGAATCAGCCAGATGTTAGCTAATGAAAATCAACTTGACTTTATCAAGTCGTTCTCAAGGTCGCTTTCGTCTAGCTTTGAATATTTGTCACTGTTTTTTGGCAAACATGAGCGAGAAAATTTTGCTATCCATTCTCTTATCTCATTAGGCGGAATAGCTGTTGCGCTCCCATTTGTTATCAAAGCATACAGATATGGCTTATCTCTTAATGAAATTGAAAAACTGTGTTCATATTTAGAGTCTTTGGTACTTCGGCATCGTCTGATAGGGACGCGGGCTGATATAACTTCAAGAATTAATAATGTGTTTAAGGAATTCACCGAAAGCAACAAAGAAATTTCGCCAATAATTGAACATATTGAACGGATGAAAACCACAACGGACTGGTGGTGGGCCTATTGGAACAATGAAAGGTTGAATGAATCCCTACAGGGACGCATCAATCATTCTGTTGCAAAACACCTGCTCTGGAAGTACGAAATTCATTTGGAACGACAAGGTAAAGCTGGTTATTTACCTTGTCGGTTTGATAGAATCATCAGTCCAGAACTGGAACATATTGCACCTACAACTGAGCCCGAAAGCAAGCCTCATGGCTATGAGAATTATGATGAAGAATTCATAAATCAGTTTTTGAACTGTCTGGGAAATTATTTGTTATTGTCAAAGTCACATAATTGCGCCGTTGGTAATATATCGCTTACCCAAAAATTGGCTACGTACACCCATAATGAACAACAAAGAGAGGTAAGGAGCCTTGTCCCTGAAAATGGAATGTGGAGCAAAGAGCTAATACAACAACGGAAAGATAAGATCATTGCTGTAATAATGACAATTTTCTAACAGAAAGAATCTACCTAATAATGAACTGCCCCCCCCCCCATAATTGGTGTCTAAATATTGAGGGGCAGTTCATTATAATGGGTAGGTTTTTTGTTTTTGACGAAATATCGCTAAATCATTTCAAGACTTGAGTTAAAGTGTACTAATTAAGACCTGATCTGACAGTTACCCAATTTTCATTTGGTGTCTGTCAGATTATATCCGAGCTAGATCCCTTGAATTTTAATATCAATAGCCTGTCTAGCTCCGGTGATCTCAAACTGCTTTTTTAATAATTGCATAGCTTCGTCTGTCAGAACTAACGCACGTGTTGATTGTTTTGTTTTTGGAGCGTTGAACTCGCTGAGGGTTCGAGATCGACGAACATTGAGTTGGCGTTCTTTAAAATTGATATCGCTCCAGCAAAGAGCAATGGCTTCTTGGATACGAAGCCCTACTAATCGTTGAAGCAAAGCAAGGTTCTTGCCTGATTGACACTGTGTGTGCGTATTTTCCATTCGACGAAACTCTTCAGTAGTGAACGGCTTTTTCTCTTCTAAGGCACTATCGGGTTTTAGCCCAATAATATGTTCACAAGGATCCGAAGGTAGAAAACCATCGTTGGCCGCCATGAAGGTTAATTTTCTTAATATGGTCAGTCGGTTACTTATGGTTTTGTTTTTGTAGTGGTCCTGCCAATCGGTTATGAGGGATACAATATCGCTGTATTTTAAGTCTTTAAATACATAATTGCGTTTCAATTCATTGCAAATGATATCTAGGCTACTGATATAACCCGTTGCAGTGGATTTTTTGTGAGAGTTTTTGAACGATGCCTTTAAGATTTTATTGTATTTGTCTAACGGGCAAGTTGAATTTTTCATTGTCATCTCCGACTGCAACAGCGTTGTACTGCTGCTTCGGAGTGGTGTAGGTCAGTTCAAAAAGGCGAATTATCGTGTTACATCGAAAAAGAAACGCAACACTCACCTCTTGAATTTACTTAATCACCGATGCTGAAAACATCGATAACCGCCTTTAATTTACTCATTGAGAGCTTCTTCCCATATCGACCAAAAGTCATATTTTGATTGGCATGGCCTACAACTTCAGCCACTTGATATTCCTCAATGCCTTGTTGCTTTAAACAGTCGATAAAGGTGTGCCTAAAACCATAAGCGGTAGGTCGTTGTTTCGGTTTCATTTCAATAGAAGATTGTATTTTGCCAAACTGAATTCGGAATAACTTAGTCCAATCCTTGTCTTTCCCTGTGGGGGTCCAGTCGAATAACTGAGACTTTGCCGCCTTTTTTTGTTGTCGAACGAAGTCAATAAAACCATTTTGGAGCAAGGTCTTATGGATTGGAATTTTCCTTAAAGAATGATGATTTTTGAGTTTCTGTGATTGCCCTTCATCGGTGATGGATAGGACAAACATACCGGATTCGATGCTTATATCTCGTACTGATATTTGACATGCTTCAGTGGGGCGCAATCCCATATAGATGAGAAGAAGCACGGTCCACTGCATAGAAGGTGATGCTTGTTTAAACTGAGAGCAAGAGAGCAGGTTCTTAATCTGTTTACTAGACCATTTTTCTCTTTGTTCAGATGCAAATTTCTCAGATTTAAACGTAACAGTTAACCCCTCAAAAGGGTTTCGAGGAAGGTGCTGTTTTAGAGTGAGCCATTTTAAAAATTGTTTTGCTGCCCCCCAAAAGTCCTTCTTGGTTTTGGCGCTTTTATCCCATGACTGCAGGTTGTTCCCAAACTCCATCAAATCCGATGCGGTGATCTGAGTAATACCGATTTTTTTATTTTTGAAGTAATCAAGGAAATAAAGGGTTCGTTTGTTTAACTGATGGACGGTTAGGTGTGTGATCCGCGCTTTTTGTTTCGATGCGATGAATTCTTCTTGCCAACGATACCCTTGAGCAAAGTTTTGCTTAATTGATTTGACGGTTTGTTGCTTTGTATCTGCTTGAGATGAGAAAGAGTGAAGATCTACCCCAGAGTCGTTAAATGAATTTCGGAGTGAGTCTACAGAACTCAGTATTGCTTGTTTGGTTTCTTTAGGTGAATCCCTAGATATATCCACATTATCTAGGGATTTTAGAATTTGAGAAATAATGGGGGCACTTCGCCTGATGGCGATAGGACGAGACTTGGTTTTTAGACTGAATTTAAAGTCGAACGGATAGCCTTGCTGTACAAGTGCTTTGGGGGTACAAACGCGGACGAAATAGACGCAATGACGACTTTTATATAGATACATTGACTCACCTGATTGACTCACCAGAGCGTTTTCAGGGACTCAGAAACGGAAAAAGCCCTGATAAATCAGGGCTTTAAATGTGGCGGAGAGATAGGGATTTGAACCCTAGAACCGCTATTAACGGTTGCCGGTTTTCAAGACCGGTGCTTTCGACCACTCAGCCATCTCTCCTTGTGGGCGCTATAATATAAAGCTTCTTGGAGCTTGTAAAGAGTTGCTAAGATCGTTTGCTGAGATTTTAATCAAAATTGGCAACTTTCTGTATGTATGAGATTTATTGGCTTTGTTTGGGGTAGGGGTATTGTCTACCATCGTGCTTACTGCTGTAGGTTCAATGACTGTAAACCGCTTGGATTGGTCATTGTCGCTCATTTTGTTAATAGAGATGACATCATTGCGACAGGTGAAGGTGGATGCTTTTTACTTGCTGCTCGGTTGGATAGTTAATGGATAAAAAGCAAAAAGAGAGCCGAAGCTCTCTTTTAAATGGTCGGACTGACAGGATTTGAACCTGCGACCCTTCGCCCCCCAGGCGAATGCGCTACCAAGCTGCGCTACAGTCCGTTAATTTTGCTCGTAGAACCGTTTGGTTTCCGATAAGCCTTGCATTATAACGGACAATTTTGGTTTAGCGTCGCGTTGGCGGCGATAGTTGTGATCGTATACCTTATAGTTTCCGTAGCGATCCAATACTGTAATTTCATCATTGGATACCAGTGCAAATTCTCTGCTGTCACCAGCCATTGCCCAACGGCGCTGGCTCGGATCAAATAAGTTCTTACCGCTACTAAAATCAACAGGATTAGAGGTTACGCCCAGTAAGTCTTGCATCAAGGTCACGGATAAATCGAAGTGACTGGTGACGTGGGTGTACTCTTGCGCTGGCTTGTTTGGCCAGTGGATTACCATAGGAACTTGAATTTGGTATTGGCTGTAGTTGCTGTTCGCGCCCCAGCTGTTGGTTTTGGTTTCGTTAAATTCCCAGCCGTGATCAGAGGTGATGACAACCACAGTGTTATCCAGCAAATTTTGCTCTTTTAAGGTATCTAAAATCTGTGAAATAGACTGATCAACCTTGGTTGCTGATGTCAGGTAAGCCTTGTGTAGCACTGATTTTGCGTCTTTATTTGAGGTGCTCTCTAAGTGCTCTTCAAATTGCTGCATTTGCGTGAGGTGAACAACACTAAACCAGTTTTTATTGGTTTCGTTGCCCAGCCACTGTTGCCAGCTTTGAACTGCATTTTTATCTGATTTGGCATCAACGGTTGTCAGGGCATCTTCTTGACTGTGGAAAATAATGTCGTTGTAGATGCTAGTTGAAGAGTCGACGCCGCTAAATAACCCTAGGTCATAGTTGCGGTAGAGTAACTGCTGAATAAACAATGGCTCAGTTTCAAAGTGGCGAACACTGGCAGAGTAAGTTGCAGGAATACCATAAAATAAGCCAAATGCCGCGGTGTTGTCGTTTCCGGAACTTAGATGGTGGCTAAAGTTTTGGTTTTGTGCCGCAAAATCACTGAGCGTTGGCATGGTCTCAGGCTGCATGCTATCGGCGCGCAGGCTTTCTACCATTACCATCAGTAAGTTGTAGTCCTTACTTTTGTTTTTGCTTATTTGCAGTGTTTCTAGTGGGTACGCCAGTACTTCGCTACTCGCATCACCACGTTCAATACGCTGTTGGTACTCTTCTCGATCAAACCATCCCTGACGCTCCAAAAAGGTTTTTGCCGTCATAGGATAAGAAAGAGGGAAGTTCGCTCTTTGATTGGTTATTGGGTTGTAGAAGGTTGCATCTGCCCAGATGTAGATCAGATGACTAAAGGTAAACCCAATAAAGAAAACAACCGCAATAGGGCGACCAATGCGCTTGTGCGACAGTTTTCTTTGTTTACGCCAAACCCACTCGGCAAGAGCAAGTTGGACGAAGAAGATAATCGGCACAAGAACGAACAATGTTTGCCATTTTGCGTTAATGGCATTTTTATCATCACTTAACAATAGTTCCCAAACGATAGGGTTTAGGTGCAAGTTAAGCTCTTGATATGCTTGTGTATCCAGTAGTAATACGGTTAAGCCTATGGTGCTAGCCAGTACCCCAACAATCCTAAACAGTTTAAAGTTAGGCACAATAAAAGTGATTGGGAAGAGGCAAAGTACATATAAGCCAAATACTAAAAAGCCAAAATGACCCACCCAAGAAGAGGTGAGGTAGAGCTGACCAAGAAAAGTCTCGGGCCAAGGAGATTCGGCTATGTAACGCGTTCCGATAAGCATTGCGATGATGACATTGAAAAAACTGAACCAATGTCCCCAACTGACAAGCCTTGATACCCGTTCCGCGTAGGAATTACCGCTATTTACCATGAATAATCGTTCTTGTTATTAATTGTTAGTCATCAACTGATGCAATAAGCGCATCGGCAAACGTTTTAGCGATGATTTTACGTTGTCCCTTCGCCACGTTCTGATTTAGAACATTTGTGGCGATATTGCCAACCAACATCAAGCTAAGTTCTGGAGTCGATTCGTGCTTCTCTAGAACGGTAGCAATTTCAGCTAACATGGTTTCAACTTTCTCGTCACTGTATTTTGATGTAATAGGCATAGTTACTCTGCTAATAATGATAGTGTAAACGGCTTATGATAACCTACTCTCAATCACAACTGAAAGCACAAGAGATAGAAATCTCCCATGAGTTTACAATTATCTAATGTCATTTTGCATCAATTAGTTAAAGATTCCGAGCAACAGCTAACGGTGAACTACCGAGGATCGGCTTTATCAAACGATGCATCCACTGAAAGTTTAGTCGCAGAACTGCACCGCGTATTCAATGCTAAGGCAGGAAAGGGCTTTGGTACCTTCTCTGAAGAGAGTGAGTTTAAGAGTTGGTTAGATGAGACTCTAAACGATCAGCAGGACTTTTACACTTTCTCACAAAATAGCGCTAAGCGCCTTATTTCTGAAATCAGCAAATACTCGTTTGCTGAAGCAGGATTCTTAGTTCTGGCGCATTATCAATCATTGGCAACGGACTATTTGTTTATTGCTTTGGTGCCGTCTAACGAAAGCCTTAAAGTGACGGAAGGGCTAGAAATTAGCGCAACGGACTATTTAGACATTTCTAAAATGGACATCGCAGCGCGCATTGATTTATCGACCTACCAAACCGACAGCGATTCCAATCGTTACTTAACGTTTATTAAAGGACGAGTTGGACGCAAAGTAGCGGATTTCTTTTTGGATTTTCTACAAGCTGAAACCGGCTTAGACACTAAACAGCAGAACTTAGTGTTAATGCAGGCGGTGGATGATTTTGTGGCAGACGCCAAGCTAGAAAAAGAAGAAGCGAACTCGTATCGCAAACAGGTTGCTGATTATTGTAATGATCAAATCAAAAGCGGTGATGACGTTGAAGTCAAAGAACTTTCACAAGAGTTACCGAAAAGCGATGATGGCACTAGCTTTGTAGAATTTACTCAAGAGCAAGGTTATGAGCTGGAAGAAAGCTTCCCTGGTGACAGAACTGCAGTGCGTAAACTGACAAAGTTTGTTGGTGCGGGTGGCGGTTTAAACATTAGCTTTGATGCGATGTTGATGGATGAGCGTGTGTTCTATGATGCTGAGACCGATACATTGACCATCAAAGGCACGCCGCCAAATTTACGTGACCAATTGGTACGAAAAGGCTAGTTGCACGAGTGTAACGGGAGAGACGTAACGAAAGCGTTACGTTTTTTTGCTCTTTGCACATAAATTTCTTGTCATTCGCTTCAACTTTTTTAAAGATGACAGGGAACAATACATTTTGATTGAGCGCTGACATGAGTGTCGTCGGTTCAATCCACTTAATTTTACATGGAGTATTTGATGATGCGAGTAGGTTTAGTCGGCTGGCGCGGTATGGTTGGTTCGGTTTTAATGCAGCGTATGGTAGAAGAGCGTGATTTTGATCTGATCGAGCCTGTATTTTACAGCACCTCTCAGGTAGGAATTCCAGCTCCTGTTTATATGGGCAAAGACGCCGGAATGCTACAAGACGCTTTCGATATTGAAAGCTTAAAGCAGCTTGACGCTATTGTGACCTGTCAAGGTGGTAGCTACACCGAAAAAGTGTACCCTGCACTGAAACAAGCTGGCTGGAAAGGCTACTGGATTGATGCGGCCTCTACGCTGCGTATGGCTAACGACTCCATTATTACTTTAGACCCTGTTAACTTAGCTCAAATCCAACAAGGCATTCATTCTGGCACTTCTACCTTTGTTGGTGGTAACTGCACTGTGAGCTTGATGCTGATGGCCCTTGGTGGTCTGTATGAGAAAGGCATGGTTGAGTGGATGAGTGCCATGACCTATCAAGCCGCTTCTGGCGCAGGTGCGAAGAACATGCGTGAGCTTATCGCGCAAATGGGCACCGTGCAGCAGTCTGTGGCATCAGAGCTTGCCGATCCTGCTTCTTCTATTCTAGATATTGATCGTAAAGTCGCAGAGACGATTCGTTCAGACGCATTCCCAACCGATCAGTTTGGCGCGCCTCTGGCGGGATCTTTGATCCCTTGGATTGATGTGAAGCGTGATAACGGCCAAAGCAAAGAAGAGTGGAAAGCGGGCGTTGAAGCGAACAAGATTCTTGGTTTAGACGGCAACCCAATTGCGATTGATGGCACCTGTGTCCGTATCGGCGCAATGCGTTGTCACGCACAAGCGCTTACTATCAAGCTAAAACAAAATGTGCCTATGGATGAAATCGAAGAGATCATCGGTACGCATAATGATTGGGTTAAAGTGGTGCCAAACGAGCGCGACATTACCGCTCAAGAGCTAACGCCAGCTAAAGTAACTGGCACTATGTCAGTTCCTGTTGGCCGCTTGCGTAAAATGGCGATGGGTGATGACTTCCTAAATGCCTTTACTGTCGGTGATCAGCTTTTATGGGGCGCAGCGGAGCCACTACGTCGTACTTTACGCATCATTTTAGAAGCAAAATCATAATCGTAGACATATCGAGTCTTCTATTATTAAAAAAGCGCCGTTTGGCGCTTTTTTTGTGCGTGAAAATCACGCTCAATCATAGTCGCTGGACGCACCTGTGACTTTGACCACACGTTCTTCGTGAGACGGAAGCTCACTACCACAATGTTTGCAATGAAACGCATCTGGCTCATGATCGTTCTTCATGCAATTGGGGCACATCACTAATAAACGATGACTTTGATAGGTTTTCTTTTGCTGTTTAACCTCTTGGCTAAGTTCTGCGGTAATAATCCCTGTGGGTACGGCTAAGATAGAATAACCCAACAGCATTGTCAGAGAAGCGATAGCTCGGCCTAGCGTGGTGACAGGGGAGATGTCGCCATACCCAACAGTAGTAATGGTCACAATAGCCCAGTAGATGCTGGTGGGAATGCTAGTGAACCCGTTGTCCGGCCCTTCAATGACATATAATAGAGCCCCAAAAATGGTGACCAATATGGCTACCATACTAAAAAAGACAAAAATTTTACGGCGGGAGTTCCACAGCGAACGCATGATGATATTGGAATCTTGAATGTACTGTACCAGTTTCAAAATTCTAAAAATGCGCATGATTCTAAGCAGACGTACCACACCTAAGAAATGGGCATTGGTGACAAACAAAGCGATATAGAAAGGTAAGATGGCGATTAAATCTACAACGCCATAAAAACTTTTAGCGTAAGCCCATGGTTTGGGAGAACAATAGAGACGCAAAAGGTACTCTATAGTAAACAAAACCGTAAACAAAATTTCCAGAACATGTAAAACATAGGCGTGTTTATCGTTAACAGATTCAACCGATCCCAAAATTAAAACCAGTAAAGAACCCAAAATTGAAAGGATTAATCCAATATCAAAACCGCGCCCAAGAGGCGTATCTGTACGGAAAATAATCACGTAAAGTTTGTGTTTGAAACTATATTCATCCAGAGGCATATCAGTTCAACTTAAATCAGTAATAACAATAGGATAGCACGTAGTTTTGAGTTGATTTGAATAAAAGTGCAGTGATGAATGGTTTGGAGTAGACGAAAAAAAGCACCGCAAAGGTGCTTTTTTGTGCGCTTAATTTGTATGCAGATGTAACCGTTATAGCATTAGGCCGGGAAATAACGCGCCAATTCCGCCAGCAATAAACTCAATTCCTAATGCGCCAAGGATTAAACCCATAATACGAGTAATCACGTTGATACCGGTTTGCCCTAGAAAACGTACGATGAAGGGAGCAGAGCGAAACAGTACCCAACAGCAAAATGCAAACACCAAAACCGTCAGTGTTACTGCAATATAATCAATAGGACCGGAATGATTCGAGCCAAATACGATCGTTGAGCTGATAGCGCCGGGGCCCGCCATCAGCGGCATAGCTAGTGGCACTACACCTACCTGTTCTTTACTAATACTTTCGGCTTTTTCTTGCTTGTTCTGTTTCTGCTCACCGAGTTGTCCATTCATCATCGAAAAGGCAATGCTCACTAAAAGTAATCCGCCCGCAATGCGAAATGAATCAAGGGATATGCTAAAAACATCAAGTAGAAACTGACCTGCAAATAAAGACACAATCAAAATCACCGCCACGGCAATATTGGCCGTTGAGGCTGTTTTTATGCGCTCTTCTGGAGAGAGGTGATTCGTCAACGTGACAAAAATCGGCATGATCCCAACCGGATTTACAATGGCGAATAAGCCCACAAAAAACTGCAAATAAACAGCGATATCGATACCTTGCATCACTAAGCCTTTAACAAAAAGAGAGAGGGGTCAAAAAGTGCCGCTACTTTAATAAAGGATGCCCTTTTACGCCAGTAAAAATTGCAATATCTTGCCTGAATTAAACTAAACTGACGGATATATTTGCATTAGAAAAACTAATCCGAACCTTTGTTGCAATAATGGTATGAGAACCACTCATTTTTGAATGTCAAGACGACCTTAATATTGTAGCCACTGAACTTACTTTTAAGCGCAAATTAATAATTGTCGTATGCGAAACAATGGTTATACTAGGATCTAGCCCGTTTTTACGGTCTACAGAATGAAATAAATTACTACTGATGAGAACTCTCTATATGTAGTAAAGCGGTGCTTTCATGGATGATATCAGTGTCGTAGAAAGTCCTATTTGTCATACAATATGGCATTTAGGGTTAGCTTAGCTAATAACTATTTTGACGGTAGTTCTTTCGAACAAAGTGATCTGAGTCAATTTTTTTCGGGGAGTGAAATAATATACTCGACTGTGAAAGCTGTTTACTAAGTTGTGTTGTTTGGTTAACAAACCTTACTAAAAAGTTTTTAATTTTAAATATCTAGGAGACAATTATGCCTGTAACTAATATGGCTGAGCTAGACGCTCTGGTAGCACGTGTTAAAGCAGCTCAAGAAGAGTTCTCAACTTTCTCTCAAGAAAAAGTAGACGCAATCTTCCGTGCAGCTTCTTTAGCAGCCAACCAAGCGCGTATTCCTCTAGCACAGCAAGCTGTTGCTGAATCTGGCATGGGTATTGTGGAAGATAAGGTTATCAAAAACCACTTTGCTTCAGAGTTTATCTACAACAAATACAAGGACGAGAAGACTTGTGGCATCTTAGAAGAAGATGACAACTTAGGCACAATGACTATCGCAGAACCTGTAGGTATCATCTGTGGTATCGTTCCAACTACAAACCCAACTTCAACTGCAATCTTCAAATCACTGATTTCTCTTAAAACTCGTAACGGCATCATTTTCTCGCCACACCCACGCGCTAAAAACTCAACTAACGACGCTGCTAAGCTTGTTCTTGAAGCAGCAGTAGCAGCAGGCGCACCAAAAGACATCATTGGTTGGATTGACCAACCTTCAGTAGAACTGTCTAACGGCCTAATGAAGCACGAAGGCATCGCACTTATCCTTGCAACTGGTGGTCCAGGCATGGTTAAAGCGGCTTACTCTTCAGGTAAACCAGCAATCGGTGTTGGCGCGGGTAACGTTCCAGTAGTTATTGATGAAACTGCCGACATTAAACGTGCAGTAGCATCTATTCTTATGTCTAAAACGTTCGATAACGGCGTAGTGTGTGCTTCTGAGCAAGCGGCTATCGTAGTAAGCGAAGTGTATGACGAAGTTAAAGAACGTTTTGCTTCTCACAAAGCACACGTATTAAGCAAAGCTGACGCAAATAAAGTACGTAAAGTACTGCTTATCGACGGCAACCTAAACGCTAAAATCGTAGGTCAACCTGCACCAGCAATCGCTGAAATGGCGGGTGTTAAAGTTCCTGCTGATACGAAAGTGCTAGTGGGTGAAGGTCTAGGTAAAGTGTCTTACGATGATGAGTTCGCTCATGAGAAACTATCTCCAACTCTAGGTCTATTCCGCGCTGATAACTTTGAAGATGCGGTTGCTCAAGCTGAAACTATGGTTGAGATTGGCGGTATCGGTCACACATCTGGTCTATACACAGACCAAGATACTAACGCTGACCGTATCCGTTACTTCGGTAACAAACTGAAAACAGCACGTATTCTGGTTAACATCCCATCGACTCACGGTGGTATCGGTGACCTTTACAACTTTAACGTTGCACCTTCTCTAACTCTAGGTTGTGGTTCTTGGGGTGGTAACTCTATCTCTGAGAACGTGGGTCCTAAGCACCTTATCAACAAGAAAACTGTAGCGAAGCGAGCTGAAAATATGTTGTGGCACAAACTACCTAAGTCTATTTACTTCCGTCGTGGTAGCCTTCCAATCGCTCTTGGCGACCTAGAAGGTAAGAAACGCGCGTTCCTTGTAACTGACCGTTTCCTATTTAACAACGGTTATGCTGATAGCGTAGTTAGCCTGCTTAAAGCTCAAGGCATCGAAGTGCAAACATTCTTTGATGTAGAAGCGGATCCAACATTGTCAGTTGTTGAAAAAGGCGCAGCAGCAATGCAAAGCTTCCAACCTGATGTCATCCTAGCGCTAGGTGGTGGTTCACCAATGGATGCGGCTAAGATCATGTGGGTTATGTACGAGCACCCAGATACGCACTTTGAAGAATTGGCAATGCGCTTTATGGATATCCGTAAACGTATTTACAAGTTCCCTAAAATGGGCGAAAAAGCTGAGCTAGTATGTATTACTACAACTTCAGGTACAGGTTCTGAAGTAACACCATTTGCGGTTGTTACCGACGACCAAACGGGTGCTAAGTACCCTCTAGCGGATTACGAGCTAACGCCAAACATGGCAATCGTTGATGCTAACTTGGTCATGAACATGCCTAAGTCTCTAACCGCATTTGGTGGTTACGATGCTGTGACTCACGCACTTGAAGCATACGTTTCAGTTCTAGCGAACGAGTACTCAGATGGTCAAGCTCTACAAGCACTTAAGATGCTTAAAGAGTACCTACCATCAAGCTACAAAAATGGCGCAGCTGACCCAATCGCTCGTGAGAAAGTACACAATGCGGCAACGATTGCGGGTATCGCATTTGCACAGTCTTTCCTAGGTGTGTGTCACTCAATCGCTCACAAAATCGGTGCTGAGTTCCACTTGCCACACGGTCTTGCAAACGCATTGATGATCTCTAACGTTGTTCGTTACAACGCAAACGACAACCCAACTAAACAAACTGCATTCTCTCAATACGACCGTCCGCAAGCACGTCGTCGTTACGCTGAAGTTGCTGACCACTTAGACCTAAGTCAACCAGGTGACCGCACTGCACAGAAAATTGAGCGTCTACTAACTTGGTTGGAAGAGCTGAAGAAAGAGCTGGATATCCCACTGTCTATTCAAGAAGCGGGTGTTAACGAAGCGGACTTCATCGCGAAACTTGATGAACTGTCTGTTGAAGCGTTCGATGACCAATGTACTGGCGCGAACCCACGTTACCCTCTAATCTCTGAGCTAAAAGAAGTACTAACAACGTCTTACTACGGTAAGCCTTACGTTGAAGGTGAAACTTTTGAAGGCACTACCGTAATCAAGAAAAAAGCAGACCAAAAGCCTGCTAAAGCGAAGTAATTCGATTCTTGAACCGTGGGCTTAGACAATAAGCCCACGACGGAAAATAAAACCCCAGCGCTTACTTGCTCTGGGGTTTTTGTATATTTACCAAGACATAACCCGCCCATTAAACGAGTCATTTGAGACAATATATTCGGTATTTCGGATCACATCTTGACGGATATTGGCAAAACTGTGTTGGTAATCGTCGTACGAACAATGGTGTACGCTAGGCAAAATGGCGCCTACGCGAATATCAAACGGATTCAGCTCCTTAGCCCAGCTTTTGGTTAACCCACTGACCATAGAGCAGGTGCTTTCTGTACCCAGTATCATTTGGGCGCTGTCATTGGTCAGAATATTAATGATGACACCTTGTTTATCGTTTCTACGCATTTGCTCAGCACAAGCATGACCACAACTAAATAGTGATTGAACTATATTCGAGAACTGAGCACTGAACTCCTCAGCAGGGGCTGTGCTGACTAAAGTGGGAAGTGGAGGGTTTTGCCAATTGTTGATCAATATATCCACCCCTTGGTTGTAATAGGTTTCTATATAGTAAAACAGACTATCGACATGCTCTTGAGAGTCATCAGGTAGCGCGTAAGTACACACATTAAACCCAGCGGCTAGGCAATCTCGGTAGGTATCTTTGAGGCGTGATGCTCGTTTATCGGTGATCACCACTTTGGCACCTAATGAGGCGAAGTGCAGGGCAAGTGTTTTACCTAATATGGTTCCAGCTGAGGTGATCAGCACCACTGAATTACGAATAACCATATATTAACTTCCCCCCGATTTTTAAATAGATCGCTCATCTAACTGTATTGATAGTGGTTAATGCAGGTATTCGAGTTACGTTTATCAATCAGTTATTTATTCAATATAGTGCTTAAAAAACCATCAATGTGAGGGTTCATTGTAATTGTGGCAGGCAATTATTTGAAGTAAGGGGTAGATCACATATTGAGCGAAGAGAAATAGAAAGACATCACAATTAACGCTATCTCAATCGAGCTATGCGCTGATTAATGCTGAGGTGATGTTTATAGTTAAAAAAATAGGCCACCTAAAAGGCAGCCTATTTGTTTGATTATTAACGCATTATTTTGCTAGGTTTTCTGCTACGAAATCCCAGTTTACAAGTGCCCAGAAACCATTCATGTATTCTGGACGCACGTTGCGGTAATCGATGTAGTAAGCGTGTTCCCAAAGGTCAACAGTCAGAAGTGGCGTTACACCTGCTTCAGTTAGCGGAGTCGCTGCGTTTGACGTGTTAACGATTGCAAGTGAACCGTCTGCGTTTTTAACAAGCCAAGTCCAAGAAGAACCGAAGTTGTTGATTGCAGAATCAGTGAATTTTGCTTTGAATTCTTCGAAAGAACCAAATGCCGCGTTGATAGCCTCAGCAACTGCACCTGTTGGTTCGCCACCTGCTTTAGGCGCTAGACAGTGCCAGTAGAAAGTGTGGTTCCAAATTTGAGCTGCGTTGTTGAATACGCCACCAGTAGAAGTTTTAACGATCTCTTCTAGGGTTTTGCCTTCAAACTCAGTACCAGGAATTAGGCCATTTAGCTTTACAACGTAAGTGTTGTGGTGCTTGCCGTGGTGAAAATCTAGAGTCTCAGCTGAGATATGTGGTTCTAGTGCATCTTTTGCGTAAGGAAGAGCTGGTAATTCAAATGCCATTTGCTCGGTTCTCCATTTATTGGGGCTAAGCCCTAAGCTTTCCGTTGAGTAAGAGTCGGTGTTGAGTCACAAGAGTGCTGATACCAATCGTACTAAATAACTGGTCATTCTAGCTTGTTAAAATACTCGATAACGACGTTAGAATTTTTGATTATAGAATAACTACTTATCGAAAAATTCAGCCTTGCTCTCGAGCATTTTTCCTACGCTATTTCTGATCACTTACTTAGTGTGATTGGTATGACTCAATACCTATAACAGTATCGTTTTTAGCAACAATCACAGTGTTAATTGATTTGCATTCTAACAATTTTTTATATTATTGAAAGGTCAGGTTGCAAAATTATGAAATTTAGTGATTTCTTGATTTGAGTTTGATATTGGGTGAGACGAGTGAGAATGGGGCGTTACGAGGTGTAGTTTTCGTGCGATAAGGCAAAGTATGTATAATTTAATTTATGTATCAATTGGTATACTATGTAAACAACGCAACAAGATCGGTTCAAATGCGTAACAATAACCTTATAGAGTTTATGGTTTTTATTCTAAGCTAGTAAGGTAAAATAGCCGGATATTATCAAAGAGCACACGGATTCAGAGGTCCTTAATGGAAACCCTAGACAAAATTAAACAGCAAATCGAACAAAACACTATTCTTCTGTACATGAAGGGTTCACCTAAGCTACCAAGCTGTGGGTTTTCTTCACAAGCGTCTCAAGCTTTGATGGCATGTGGTGAGAAGTTTGCTTACGTTGATATTCTACAAAATCCAGATATCCGCGCAGAGCTTCCTGCTTACGCACAGTGGCCTACATTTCCACAACTATGGATTGAAGGTGAGCTGATCGGTGGTTGTGACATTATCATCGAGATGTTCCAAAAGGGTGAATTGCAACCGCTTATTAAAGAAGCGGCTGAGCGCGCAGCTGGCGAATAACAATTTGTAAAGTGTTCACCGCTACTACTAACGTTGTCGCTTAACATTGCCACTTCTGCATTAAAAAAGGCTTCCGATTGGAAGCCTTTTGTTTATCTAGTGTTATTCAACCGACCCTAAAGCACCATAGCCGCGATCCAGCCGAAGATGATGAGAGGGATGTTGTAGTGGATAAACGTAGGGACAACCGTTTGCCAAATATGTTCGTGTTGACCATCGGCATTAAGGCCAGACGTTGGACCTAAAGTGGAGTCTGACGCTGGAGAGCCAGCATCACCTAGTGCCGCTGCTGTACCGACCAGTGCAACTACCGCCATTGGCGAGAAACCAAATGCCAGTGCCAATGGAACATAAATCGTTGCGATGATAGGGATCGTCGAGAAAGAAGAACCAATACCCATCGTCACAAGTAGACCTACGACTAGCATCAGCAATGCAGCAAGAGGTTTGTTGTCACCAATAGAGGTCGAAAGGGCTTGTACTAGCGTTTCTACGCCACCGGTTGCTTTCATTACCGCTGCAAATCCAGCGGCTGCAATCATGATAAAGCCAATCATCGCCATCATGTGTACACCACGGGTAAATACATCGTGTGTTTCTTTCCAAGCGATAACACCACCAAAGGTGAATACCATGAAACCAGCCAAGGCACCGATGATCATAGAGCCGGTGTAGAGCTGAACCGAAAGTGCGGCAATGATGCCGACTACAGCGACTAAAATGTGTTTCTTATTGATGTGACTCGGCTCTGAATCCACATGTGTGATTTCAGTTTCTTGGTAGGTTCTTGGCTTGCGATAACTAACAAAAATAGCAATAAGCAAACCGGTAACCATTCCTAGAGCGGGGAACAGCATCGCCATTGGCACGTCTGCGGCGCTAATGTTTTGTAGACCGTTGTCTCTTAAATTCTTCAACAAGATATTGTTGAGGAAAATACCGCCGAAACCAATTGGCAGCACCATATATGGCGTCACAAGGCCAAACGTGAGCACACAGGCAATCATGCGACGATCCAGTTTTAGTTTGGCAAACACCGCGAGCAAAGGTGGAATAAGAATTGGGATAAACGCGATGTGTACAGGGATAACGTTTTGCGAAGACATGGTAATTAAAACCAGTGTCGCCAATACGCCATATTTTAGAGCGGTAGAAGCTGAGTCATTTTTTTGACCATTGATTCTCTTAATTGCACTTTGTGCCAGTAAATCAGTAATGCCTGATTTAGAGATAGCCACGGCAAACGTACCCAGCATGGCATAACTCAATGCAATTGTGGCACCGCCACCAAGGCCGCCTTCAAAGGCACTGATGGTGTCATTAATGCTCATTCCAGCGGTAAGTCCGCCAACGATGGCACTGAATGTTAACGCAACGACCACGTTAACGCGCATCAATGCCAGCAATAGCATGATGCAAACGGATATAATTATGGGATTCATTATTCTTCTCGAAGCTCTTTTAGGGTTATGTGTTTAGTCTTGTTCAATCAATGGCCAGCCGCCTAGTGCTTTCCATTTATTGACAATCTTACAAAATAATTCAGCGGTTTTTTGGGTATCGTAAAGTGCGGAATGCGCTTCTTTATTATCAAACTCTATTTGTGCTGTCTTACACGCTTTTGCCAATACCGTTTGCCCAAAAGCAAGACCACTTAAGGTTGCGGTATCAAAGGTTGCAAATGGATGAAACGGTACTCGCTTTAACTTAGAGCGCTCGCTAGCCTGAGAGACAAAACCATGATCAAAAGCCGCATTGTGCGCCACAATAATGGCACGGCTACATTCGGCTTGTTTTTGTTCTTTACGTACTAATTTATAGATTTCTTTGAGTGCTTCTGATTCAGGGATAGCACCACGTAGCGGGCTAAAAGGATCTGGCATGCCGATAAAATCGAGCGCTTCTTTTTCTAAATTCGCGCCTTCAAAAGGCTCTACTTGAAAGTGAAGAGTGCTTGCAGGGTGCAAATCTCCATTTTCATCCATCGCCAGAGTGACTGCACAAATTTCCAGCAGGGCATCAGTTTTGCAATTAAATCCCGCCGTTTCCACATCAATAACCACAGGGAAATAGCCCCTGAACCGTTTTTTTAGCGTCAAAGCTTCATTTTCTATAGTCATAACACGTTAAACATATAAATAAGGAGGGGCATTATTACAGATTCACAACTTTTTCTAAACCTAAACATGTATTTAGCGAACAGGTAACATGAAAAAGCCAAAGTGAGGCGGCGAATAGTTAGTCAGTATTTGTATGAAAAGTCAGTGATCTTAGGAGTGTTTTAAGGCAAGTATAAGGATAGAGAAGAAAAAAGGTGATAGTTATCAATTATCTATCACCTTAATATTAGTAAGGGTATTAGGGGGTTATCCGTTTAAACCCGCAGAGGCATTCGCGCGTTGAATAAGCTCAATCTTATAACCATCTGGGTCGGTAACAAAAGCGATGTGTGTAGAACCGCCTTTTACAGGACCCGGTTCGCGAGTGACGTTGCCGCCAGCGGCTTTAATTGCGTCGCAAGTGGCGTAGATATCTTCATAACCAATTGCAACGTGACCAAAGGCGTCACCGAGATCGTATTGAGTCGTACCCCAGTTATAGGTCAGTTCAATCACAGCCCCTTGAGATTCATCACCAAAGCCAACAAAGGCTAGCGTGTATTGGTACTCTTTATTTTCGTTTTTACGCAGTACTTCCATACCCATCACTTTGGTATAGAATTCGATAGATTTGTCTAAATCACCCACGCGAAGCATGGTGTGTAATACGCGACCTTGAGACATATTGTTTCCTTCGTTATTGTTATTTTGAGTTGTTGAAAATGGCTCTAATCTATGACTTTATCTTTAAACTCACATAGATCTTCAATGATACAACTACCGCAGCGTGGCTTACGGGCAACACAGGTGTAGCGACCATGTAAAATGAGCCAGTGATGGACATCGAGTTTAAATTCTTTAGGGACGACTTTAAGCAGTTTTTGTTCAACATCGTCAACGGTTTTGCCCATGGCAAACTTAGTTCGGTTGGAAACACGATAAATATGTGTGTCTACCGCAATGGTTGGCCAGCCAAAGGCCGTATTGAGTACCACATTGGCTGTTTTACGCCCTACACCGGGTAGCGCTTCTAAGGCTTCACGGTTTTCAGGGACTTCACCATTATGTTTCTCTAGCAATATTTTGCAGGTCTTGATGGTGTTTTCTGCTTTTGAGTTAAACAGACCAATGGTTTTTATGTATTGTTTCAGTTCATCAACCCCAAGATCAAACAGCGCTTGCGGGGTATTGGCAACGGGAAACAGCTTATCCGTTGCCTTATTGACGCTGACATCGGTGGCTTGAGCTGAGAGCAAAACGGCAATTAATAGCTCAAAAGGGGAGCTCCAATTTAGCTCAGTTTCTGGGTGAGGGTTTTCCTCACGTAGCTTTTCTAATATGAGTCGACGTTTATCTTTGTTCATTGAGTCCGTTTAAATAAAAATTAATTGTTAGTAACACGAGCGCGTTGAATTTCTTTCTTCTGTTGTTTTGGGGCTCTTTTAGCTTGATAACTGTCTATCCAGTTTTTGGCAGCGATCAGAAAGCCCACACCTATAAAGGCGCCTGGGGGTAACATAGCCAGTAAGAAGTTGCTGTCTACATGATAAATTTGGATTCGTAAAATGCTGGCCCACTCTCCGAGCAACAAATCGGCGCCATCAAACAATGTACCATTGCCAAGGATTTCGCGCATCGCGCCAAGTACCACCAAAACAGCGGTCATACCTAACCCCATCCAAAGTCCATCTAATACGGCAAGCAAAGGGGTATTTTTAGAAGCATACGCTTCTGCGCGACCAATAATGATGCAGTTTGTCACAATTAGCGGAATAAAAATGCCTAGCGATAGATAAAGTCCGTATGCGTATGCATTTATGAGAAGTTGCACACAGGTGACCAGTGCCGCAATAATCATGACGAAGATAGGTAAACGGATTTCTTGTGGTACGTGATGACGGATCAAAGAGATGGTCAGATTTGAACCGACCAGTACCATCAAGGTGGCAATACCTAAACCTAAGGCGTTGGTGACGGTGGCGGACACAGCCAAAAGCGGACATAGACCCAACAGTTGCACTAGGGCAGGGTTATTGTCCCACAGTCCATTTTTTAACAGTTGTTTTTTCTCTGACATTATTTCACCTCACATTGTGGTGAGTGGTTCAAGATCTGTTGCTGATTTTGAGAAAAGTATAAGCCCGTTTTGTAGACGGATTTTACCACGGCGCGCGGGGTAATGGTTGCACCAGTAAACTGGTCAAATTGACCGCCGTCTTTGCGTACGTGCCAACTGTCGTGATTTTCTGCTGTAATCTCTTTATTGGTAAAGGACAGTATCCAATCAGACACACGTAGATCAATTTTATCTCCCAATCCGGGTGTTTCATTTTGCGATAAAACCCGAGTACCTAACACTTTACCTTGTAAGTCGATACCCACCAGCAGTTTGATTGCGCCGTTATAGCCATCAGGTGCAATTGTCTCAATGGCGATCGCCGTAGGCTCACCATTGAGTGTTGCAACATAAGCCGGCATGTTGTCTTGCGTACCCAGCGCTGGGTCATTTAAGTTTAGACAATGAGTGTAGAGCTCATTGTCGTGCATGCTGGTTGGGATAACTTGATTAAGTTGCCCTTGTAATTGCGCAATTTGCTGTGCTTGTATCGTATCCTCGGTCAATAGATGCGTAATAGACACTACGCCTGTTGTAATGCAAGCGAACATGGCGAGGATTAAACCGTTTCTTTGTATGGTTTTTAACATGATATTACTTGTGACCGTAGGTTCTTGGTTTAGTGTAGTAATCAATAAGTGGTACACACATATTGGCAATAATAACCGCAAATGCGATGCCATCTGGGAAGCCACCAAAGGTGCGAATAATGATCACCAGTACGCCAATAAGCGCGCCGAAGATCAGGCGACCTTTCACTGTTGTTGCCGCTGAGACTGGGTCGGTGGCAATAAAAAACGCGCCGAGCATAGTCGCTCCAGAGAAGAGTTGAAACAGCGGAGAACCCTGCGCTCCTGGCGCTATGATAAACAGCACTAGGCTCATTCCCAACATACCGGCTAATACACCTGCCGGGATATACCATTGAATGACGCGCAGCTTAATCATGGCTAAACCACCGATTAAGAACATGATGTTAACCCATTCCCAACCAAACCCTGCAATACCTGAAAACAGAGGGCTACTCGTGATTTCAGATAAGGTTTGACCATGTCCCAGTCCGGTTTTCACGGTATCTAGCGGGGTTGCCATAGTGATGCCGTCAACGCCAGTGCGTATCTGCTGTAGTGACATGCCATCAATATTAAAACCACTGAATATCAGAGACAGGGCATCCGTTGCGCCAACGGGAGTCGATGAAATTTGCGCGGGCGTTGCCCAACTGGTCATCTGCACCGGGAAAGAGATCAGCAGAACCACATAGGCGACCATAGCCGGGTTAAATAAATTCTGCCCAATGCCACCATAAAGGTGTTTTGCAATCACAATGGCGAAAAATAGACCGATAACGGTGATCCACCAAGGGGATAAAGGAGGAATGGCGATGGCAAGTAACAATGCGGTTAATAACGCACTGTTGTCACGTAATGCATTAAAAGGGGATCGCCCTCGTAATAGCATCACGATGGATTCGAAAGACCATGCCACTAAAATAGCAAACAACACTTGTATGATTGTGCCAAAACCAAAAAAGTAGGTTTGTGCCAAAATGCCGGGAATGGCACAAATGGCAACCAATAGCATCATATTCGACAGTGAGCGACGCTTTTGAGTGTGTGGTGAGCTGGCGATAAAAAAGGCCACTAGTTTTTCTCCTTAGAGTCACTGCTATCAGCTTGTTGAGCTGCTTTTCTTGCTTTTGCCCGAGCGATAGCTGCGGCAACAGCCGCTTTCTTCGGGTCTGGATTTTGCACAGGTTTCGTGGTTTGTGAGTCAGCGTTTTTTGAATCAGTGCTTTCTGAAGCAGGATTATCTGACTCAGAGTTTTCAGGCTTAACCTCGGCAGATGCAGATTGTTGCGCGGCTTTTCTTGCTTTGGCGCGAGCGACAGCAGCGGCCACAGCGGCTTTTTTCGGATCTGGTTTTTGTGCAGGTTCAGCGGTTTGTGAGTCAGCGTTTTCTAACTCAGAGCTTTCAGGCTTAACCTCGGCAGATGCAGATTGTTGCGCGGCTTTTCTTGCTTTAGCACGAGCGACAGCGGCAGCAACCGCTGACTTTTTCGAGTCACCTTCGCTGTTGGTCTCAGTACTAGTGCTGAGTGAAGCACTTGCTTGAGCCGTTTTTTTGGCTTTTGCTCTTTCTACGGCCGCTTTTATTGCATCTTGCTTCGAAGGTTTGTCTGTTGATGCTGCATCGTTTGATGAGTTAGCAAGCTGTTCTTTCTTGGCTTTAGCGCGGGCAATAGCCGCAGCAACAGCGTCGCTCTTAGTCTTGCTGTTAGTGTTATCCACGACTTCGTTGCCGTTTTGGGCTTGCTCGGCTTTTTTCAAACGTGCTTGTTGTTTGCGCTGTTCACGCAATTGACGCATTTCTGAGTTATCAGGTTCGTTTGCATCGTCTGATTGCGCTTGTGCTTGTTTTGCCTTGGCACGAGCAATAGCAGCGGCAACGGCCGATTTTGGCCCTGCCGATTTCTGTTGTTTAACGCGTTCTATGGCGGCTGCAACTGCATCATCACCATCGGCGGTTTTCATTTGACTGCGACGTTTGTCAGCCGCTTGCTTGTATTTTTGTTCACGTTCGAGTTTATCGCGCTCTAAGCGTTGTTTGCGTTTTTCAAAGCGAACCTTGGCACGTTCAGCCGCTTCTTGTTCGGCATTACGTGATTTTATTTCAGCTTTAGATTGGCGATAGTATTGCACCAACGGAATATTACTTGGGCAAACATAGGCGCAAGCACCACATTCGATGCAATCTTTTAGGTTGTATTCTTCGAGTTTATCCAGATCTTTATCTCTGGAATACCACAACATTTGTTGAGGAAGTAACGAGGCTGGACATACTTCGGCACACTGGCCACAACGTATACAGGCCATTTCATGATCATCAAACGAGATTTCTCGTTTTCCCGGAGCTAACACGCAGTTACTGATCTTAGTCAGTGGCGCTTCGATATTCGGTAAGGCAAAGCCCATCATAGGACCACCGATAATCACGGCTTGTTTTTTAGTCGGCGTAAACTCCCCTTGTTGGAGAAGGTGCGCGACTGGTGTACCGATTGGAACCCAATAATTTTTGGCAGACTTAATGCTGTTACCCGTTAACGTCACCACACGTTCAATAAGCGGTTCGCCATCAATCACTGCGCGTTTTACCGCAAACACGGAACCGACGTTAAACATGGTCATTCCAATATCGGCAGAGTAACCGCTGCTCGGAATTTCTTTGTTGGTCAGAATTTTTATCAGTTGTTTGGACGCGCCAGAAGGATACTTAGTCGGTACTACGCGAATGACCACATCGTGATCAGCACCAGCTTCATGTAACGCGGCAATCGCTTCAGGCTTGTTATCTTCAATACCAATAATGGTCAGCTTGGGCTTTAAGATGTGCTTGAGTACTTCAATGCCTTGCATGATCTCATCAGAGTATTCACGCATTAGGGTATCGTCAGCGGTGATATAGGGTTCACATTCCGCTGCGTTGATAATTAAAATATCAACACGGCCAAGGCCCGATTGCAATTTTCGGGCGGTAGGAAAGCCTGCGCCGCCTAAGCCAGAAATGCCCGCTTGGCGAATGATGTCCAATAACTGTTCTGGGTTGCATTGGGTGTAATCAGGTACGCCTTGATGCGGAATCCAGGTGTCTTGATGGTCGGGCTTTAGCACGATAGACATTTCTGGAATCGCAGAAGGGTGACAACTTGGACGCGGTTCAATAGCAATAATTTCGCCAGACGTAGCGGCGTGAACCGGTAGGCTAAAACTGGTGCTAAATTGCGTTAACGGTTGCCCTTTTAGCACTTTATCGCCAACGCGAACGGTGATGTCGCCCTTTTTACCGATGTGTTGTCTGATTGGAATGACCAACTCATCTGCGAGACTCGAGCGCGCAATCTTTGACGATTGAGATTGAGATTTGTTCTCTGGTGGGTGAACACCCCCTGGGAATTCCCAGAGGTGACCAGAGCGAATTTTTTCGATTAAAGAGAGCATGTTCGCTACGAGTTTCCGTTAGTGCTAGATGTGGTATCAATATTGACCACAGGTATAGAATTAAGCTGCCATTGCCAGTTATCGGTGGTGGTTTTCACCGGTACCATCTCAATGCAGTCTGTTGGGCAAGGTGCGACACACAGATCGCAACCGGTACACTGATCAGATATCACGGTGTGCAGTGCTTTAGTGCCACCGACAATCGCATCAACAGGGCAGGCTTGAATACATTTAGTACAGCCAATACACATGTCTTCATGAATAAAGGCGACTTTTTTTACATTGTCTGAAAGGTCGTGCGCTGAGTCCGGGACATCAACACCTAATAAATCGGCCAGTTTTTGAATCGTCGCTTCGCCGCCAGGAGGGCATTTATTGATCTCGTCACCGTTGGCTATTGCTTCTGCATAAGGTTTACAACCTGGGTAGCCACATTGGCCACATTGAGTTTGTGGCAAAATAGAATCAATTTGCTCAACGATGGGATCGGCTTCGACTTTAAAACGAATTGAAGCAAAGCCAAGCAGTCCACCAAAGAATGCGGCGAGAACGACTAGCGCGATGACTGCGATAATAATAGCGCTCATTATATTTTCACCAATCCAGTAAAGCCCATGAACGCCAGCGCCATTAAACCTGCGGTGATCATAGCAATGGATGCGCCTTTAAAAGGGGTTGGGACATCGGAAGCGGCAATACGCTCACGCATTGAAGCAAATAAAATCAGTACCATTGAAAAACCTACCGCGGCACCAAACCCGTAAATAATGGATTCAATAAAGCTGTGGTTTTCATTCACATTTAATAGTGCTACCCCTAAAACCGCACAGTTAGTGGTAATTAAAGGAATAAAAATACCCAGTAGACGGTAGAGAGTTGGACTGGTTTTGTGTACCACCATCTCTGTAAATTGCACCACTACCGCAATCACCAAGATAAAACTCATGGTTCTTAAATATTCAATGCCCAGTGGTTCTAATAAATAGGTTTCAACTAAGTAGGCGCAGACAGAGGCCAGCGTTAAGACAAACGTTGTAGCAAGCCCCATGCCGATAGCGGCCTCTAACTTTTTAGAGACACCCATAAAAGGACATAAGCCTAAGAATTTAACTAGCACAAAGTTATTGACCAGCACAGTACCAATCAACAACAAAATATATTCGGTCATACCAATTTTTTACTCACCCAGATCGAGTTGAACATTATCCTAATTTGTTAGGTATATAACAACATAACATCTGTAGGGATTTAGAAAATATAGCGCTTATTACGCGTTTCTTTTTAATCTCGGCCTAGAAAAAGCATCACAACGAGAGAAAAAGGCGTTTATTTCGCCTGTTTAGGTATGAATTTTGAGGACTAAGGTTGCATTGGTTTTTAATGGCGTGAGGTGTATGGAGATGATTTTTGGTTAAAAGTCCATCGCGGCTAGCAATGACCCGTTATTTAGTACGATTGGAATTAGCGTGGGTGATGAAGAAAAAATAGCATAAAAAAAGCCGCATCCTAAGATGCGGCTTTTCTAAAATTTGGCTCCCCCTGCAAGACTTGAACTTGCGACATACGGATTAACAGTCCGCCGTTCTACCAACTGAACTAAGGGGGAATTGCTGTAAAGCGAGGCGAATATTACTGATATGGTTTCTGTCTGTCAATACAAAATTGAAAGAAGTTTCTAAAAAAAAGAGGAACGCTTATTTTGCAAAAGGAGTAGGCCTTGTCCGCTCT
Organism: Vibrio ezurae NBRC 102218; assembly: GCF_000467185.1. Taxonomy (GTDB): domain Bacteria; phylum Pseudomonadota; class Gammaproteobacteria; order Enterobacterales; family Vibrionaceae; genus Vibrio; species Vibrio ezurae. The sequence continues at coordinate 15,423 of NZ_BATM01000053.1, read as the reverse complement.
GGCTTGTCGAGAGTTATCCACTGTTTTTGTGGATAAGTATGTTAATGACTGCGGGGTAACTTTTTTCTGTTAACAGGTATGCAACTTTTGCTTATGCATTGATCTGAAGCACAACTTCAATAAAGACAAGACATTATATAGGAATTAGAGGTAAAAAGAGCATTAATATAGCAGAATGGTCAAAGCATAATAAATGAACATATATGTAACGTATCGCGAGTTTCTGGGGAAAAGCTGTGAGTTAAATTGATGTTACGAAAGAGGGGTTTTTCTGTAGGGTTGAAGAATATAACAAATGTTAAAATCGAGTGCTAGCACTATTCGTGATAAAATTGATATAAAGACACATAAAGAACTGTCAGTTGAAGGTAACTCATTGTGGAAGAAGAAAAAAACACAAAAACGTTTGATTTAGTTTCAAGCTATGAACCCGCAGGTGATCAGCCAACAGCGATCAAGCAATTATTGGAAGGATTAGATAATGGGCTTGCTCATCAAACTTTGCTTGGTGTAACGGGCTCAGGAAAAACCTTCTCACTGGCGAATGTTATCGCTAAAGCGCAGCGTCCAGCGATCATCCTTGCACCGAATAAAACCCTAGCCGCGCAATTGTACGGTGAAATGAAGGCGTTTTTCCCAAACAACGCCGTTGAATATTTTGTGTCTTACTATGATTACTACCAGCCGGAAGCGTATGTACCGACCACCGATACCTTTATCGAAAAAGACTCTTCGGTGAATGCTCATATAGAGCAAATGCGACTGTCTGCTACCAAGGCTCTGCTTGAGAGAAAAGACGCCATTATCGTGGCGTCAGTATCGGCAATTTATGGTTTAGGTGACCCTGAATCCTATTTAAAAATGATGCTACACGTCACGCGGGGAGACGTGGTTAATCAACGAGACATATTACGCCGTTTAGCCGAGCTGCAATATTCGCGCAATGATGTTGCTTTTGAACGTGGCCAATTTCGGGTGCGTGGTGAGGTGATTGATATATACCCTGCTGAATCCGAGCATGATGCCGTGCGGATTGAAATGTTTGACGATGAGATTGACTGTATCAGTGTATTCGATCCTCTTACTGGCTCAGTGACACAGCGTGACTTGCCGCGTTACACCATTTATCCGAAAACCCACTACGTGACGCCGCGCGATCGCATGCTAGAAGCGATTGAGAAAATCAAAGCAGAGCTGGTGGATCGTAAACAGCATCTTTTAGAGAACAATAAGCTATTAGAAGAGCAGCGCATTAGCCAGCGCACTCAGTTTGATATTGAAATGATGAACGAGCTAGGCTTTTGTTCTGGGGTAGAGAACTATTCAAGACACTTGAGTGGGCGCGACGAGGGCGAGCCGCCACCGACCTTATTTGATTATCTTCCGCACGATGGCTTATTGGTGATTGATGAATCTCACGTTACCGTGCCTCAAATTGGCGCGATGTACAAAGGTGACCGCTCTCGCAAAGAGACTTTGGTCGAATTTGGTTTTCGTTTGCCTTCTGCACTGGATAACCGACCGCTTAAATTTGATGAGTTTGAGGCATTGGCGCCGCAAACTATTTTTGTGTCGGCAACGCCGGGTGACTATGAAAAGGAAACCTCTGGGGGAGATATTGCTGAGCAAGTGGTGCGCCCTACAGGCTTACTGGATCCTGAATTAGAAGTGCGCCCCGTGGCTACTCAAGTGGATGATCTGTTATCTGAAATACGCATTCGTAGCGCTAAAGATGAAAGGGTATTGGTGACCACTTTAACCAAACGTATGGCGGAAGATTTAACCGAATACTTGACCGAGCACGATGTGAAGGTGCGCTATTTACACTCTGATGTGGATACAGTAGAGCGTGTTGAGATCATTCGCGATTTACGTTTAGGCGAATTTGACGTGTTAGTGGGTATTAACTTACTTCGAGAAGGTCTGGATATGCCGGAGGTATCGTTAGTAGCTATCTTAGATGCAGATAAAGAAGGCTTTTTACGCTCAGAGCGCTCACTCATTCAGAGCATAGGTCGCGCTGCGCGAAACTTAGAAGGCAAAGCTATCCTCTATGCTGATCGCATCACCAAGTCGATGGCGAAAGCGATGGGTGAAACCGAGCGTCGCCGTCTAAAACAGCAGCAATACAATGAACAGCACGGCATAGTGCCACAAGCGCTGAAGAAAAGTATCAAAGACATTATGGAGCTTGGCAACGCCACCAAATCAAGTAGCAATAGAAAGTCTAAGGCTGTACCTTTGTCTAAAGTGGCTGAAAATGATGAACAATATAAGAGTTTAACGCCGCAAGAGCTTGAGAAACTGATCCTTAAACTGGAAAATGAAATGTATCAGCATGCACAAAATCTTGAGTTTGAAGAAGCTGCGGCTAAGCGCGATCAGATGGAAGAGTATCGTCGCCAATTTATTGCCAATAGTTAACGTTTTTTAATATTGCCGTATCAGGTTTAGGTTCAATGCCAAAAAATAAAGCAGAAAATCAACAGCTAAAGTTACTAATGGTCGAGGATACGCTTTCGGTAGCCAGCTTGTATCAAACGTATCTTGGCACACTAAATTTAGACATTAGTATTGTGTCCAGCGGGGAGGCGGCGCTCGCACACCTTGCTCAGCATCCTATTGATCTTATGCTATTGGATTTGCACCTTCCTGATATGACGGGCATGGATGTTTTAAAGAAGGTGCGTACCCAAGCACCAAAAGTACCTGTGATATTTATGACGGCGTATGGCTCTATTGAAGTGGCGGTAGAGGCAATGCGAGCTGGCGCGCATGACTTTCTGATTAAACCGTGCGAAGCCGATCAGTTGCGCATTACCGTCTCAAAAGCCATTCATCAAACGCGAAATGCTCAACATGATGTGCTGGGAGATGTCAGTCAATATCAAGGGTTTGTGGGATCAAGCCCTAGTATGCAGCAAGTGTATAAAACCATTGATTCGGCAGCATCGAGTAAAGCCAGTATTTTCATTACTGGCGAAAGTGGCACCGGCAAAGAGGTATGTGCTGAGGCGATTCATTCGGTGAGTAATCGAAGCACTCAGCCTTTTATCGCCCTAAACTGTGCGGCTATTCCTAAGGATCTGATTGAAAGTGAACTATTTGGTCACGTGAAAGGTGCATTTACGGGCGCAGCGACGGATCGTAAAGGTGCTGCGGAACTGGCTGATGGAGGGACACTGTTTTTAGATGAACTGTGCGAGATGGATTTAGAGTTGCAGACTAAGTTATTGCGATTTATTCAAACCAGCACTTATCAAAAAGTGGGCTCTTCTAAGCTTAGCCAAGTAGACGTACGCTTTGTGTGTGCAACCAACAAAGACCCGTGGGAAGAAGTACGTAAAGGGCGCTTTCGTGAAGATCTGTACTACCGTTTGTATGTCATTCCTTTGCATCTACCCCCTTTGCGTGAGCGCGGTGATGACATTATAGAAATTGCCTATTCTTTGCTTAGCTTTACATCACTTGAAGAAAACAAACGCTTTGGGAAATTTCAAGAGGAGGTATTGCGTCATTTTATCTCTTACCCTTGGCCGGGCAATGTGCGTCAGTTGCAAAATGTGATACGCAATATTGTGGTGCTCAACGAAGGTGAAGAAGTCAGCTTAGACATGCTACCGTCCCCATTGGATCGTTTTAAAGTGGCGTCGTATTCCGAAGATGCCATCGATAGTTTTTTAGACCCTGAGCACAATGATGATACACGAAAAATTATTCCCTTGGCGCAGGTAGAACGTCGCGTGATAGAAAGAGCCATTCAATTGTGTGGTGGCAGTATTCCATCAGCGGCTACGGAGTTGGATGTCAGTGCGTCCACTTTGTATCGAAAATTAGAGAAGTGGGAGAAAGGGCATGGATGAGTTTAATCTTCTGCAAAATGACAAAATTGTCAGTTTAAGCGCACAAGTCGGTGAGGAGATGATGTCCGCATTACTTGATCTGTTTAAGCAAGAGCTGCAACAGTATATCGGGCAAGTAGAGTCCATTGACATTAACTCGCAAACCCGAGAACAAATCGCGCGTACTTGCCATGCAATAAAAGGCAGTGCTCCAAGTTTTGGCGCAATATTGCTGACTGAAAAAGCCGCGGAAATGGATGGGTTTTATAAACAGCAGCGTTTTTCTGAGTTTGATCAACAATGCGCTGGTTTGCTCTCAATATTGCGACGCACCGTGTATAAATTAGAGCAGCTACAACAGCAGCTGCGTTGATGCTTGATAGAGCGTTTTGAAGGAGTGCGTTAAAGCTGCTCTACAATAGCTAAGTGCAATTTATCGCGATCGTGACGCCACTCTCTGTTTAGCGAGGCGAGATCGCGAGTCACGATATTCCAGCGCTCCTCTAATTCAGGATGGGCTTCCCCGCCTAATACCACATCGATTTCTCTACCTTGGCAAGCCCGTTCAATCCAGGCGAGTTTTTGGTGGAGATTCATTCGCCCTGCTGGGCCATATTCGGGGCTGAGATTTTCCACAACAATCAGTTTTGCTGTTTTATTGGCGTTAATTGCGCGGCCTATTTCAGGTAACAACAGTGGAGGCATTATACTGGTGAGAAAGCTGCCCGGGCCCAAGATAATGGCGTTCGCCACTTTGATCGCTTCTATGCCTTCGCGAGTTGCTGGCACTTCAGGATCAAGATCCAATCGCAATAAATCTTCATCCATTTCGTCGACGCTGGTTTCGCCTTTTACCCATTGTCCTTTGGTCGATAGTGCTCGAAGATCGGATGGGTGTTCGGTCATAGGTAAAATATTGACCTCTACTTTGAGCATCTCGCGAACCAAATTAATGGCATCTAGAGGTCGAATCGAAAGGTTGTCCATGGCCGTTAAAATAAGGTTGCCAAGGTTATGTCCGTCGAGCTCGCCTAAGCCACGAAAGCGATATTCAAATATCATTGAGCTTATCGAAGGTTCGGTGATTAACTGATTGAGACAATTGCGAGTATCGCCCCATGCTATCCCACCTTGGCAATTGCGAATGCGTCCTGTCGAGCCGCCGTTATCAGTCGTGGTCACAATCCCCGTCGCGTTCTCTCCAAAGTCTTTAAGAGCCGCTAACATACGTCCTAAACCGTGTCCGCCACCAATAGCCACGATTTTGTTTTCTGAGAATATATCCACACTGATCACTTATTCTTGTATGAGGTTTTTTAGTCAATGTATCTGAAATTGATAAATAGACCAAATAAATTAGATATGAAGTTGATTGAACGCTCTTTTTGCAACATTCAGCTTGGTAAAAGTGAGTGCATTCCTTTAGGCTTTACGCTTGCCTACGTAAAATGGTTTATACTGTAGGTGAAAAACTCCGAGTCTTCTTCACTAAGTTTGTCGTAAAACCTCACGTTTGGGGGTTTAAGAGACACAATATGTGGTTTAGGCCGTGACATAGTGTCACCAGGGCTGCACTAGAAATGGCGTTGCCTCCCGTATTTAGGAAAGGTGTTTTGTGACGCAACAATTTGAAGATAGTTTCCACCGTAAGTTTTACTACTTGCGGCTTTCAGTTACTGATGTCTGTAACTTTAAGTGTAATTATTGCTTACCTGATGGCTATCGTCCTGAAGCGAGTAAGCGCCCCCCTTTTATCACTCTACCCGAGATCCAGCGAGTAGTGCGAGCTTTCGCGCATTGCGGTACGACTAAAGTGCGTATCACCGGTGGTGAGCCAACACTGCGTCGAGATTTTACCGATATTGTCCATAGCGTCGCCCAAACCCCAGGCATTGAGAAAATAGCCACCACCACCAATGGTTACCGCATGCAAAAGCAAGTGTCTGACTGGCAGCAAGCGGGTTTAACTCATATCAATGTCAGCCTAGACAGCTTAGACCCAAAACAATTTTATCAGATCACCGGACAAAACCGTTTTCACGATGTGATGTCGGGGATCGACCGCGCTTTCGAAATAGGGTATGAGCAAGTTAAAGTCAATGTCGTGCTATTAAAAGACTTAAATAGCCAGCAACTTCCGCAGTTTCTGCACTGGATAAAAGACAGACCTATTCAGCTACGTTTCATTGAGCTAATGAAAACCGGTGAGATGGACGAATTGTTTGAGAAACGACATGTGTCTGGCGTATCGATACGTAATCACCTTATTGCCAATGGTTGGTTGTTAAAGCTAAGAGAAGCCAATGATGGGCCTGCACAAGTGTTCGTACATCCAGAGTATGAAGGTGAAATTGGGCTTATCATGCCGTATGAAAAAGGCTTCTGCTCCACTTGTAACCGTTTACGGGTTTCGGCGATGGGTAAATTGCATTTATGTCTTTTTGGTGAAGAAGGCTTAGAGCTTCGCGATCTTATGCAAGAAGACCAACAAGAAGAAGAGCTTATTGCTCGCATTTCACAAGGTTTAAAAATTAAAGATGTCAGTCATCATCTTGACCAGAACAACTCTGGGGCGACTCCGCATCTGGCATCGATTGGTGGCTAAGTCAGTTACCTCTAATTGATAAACGCCATGTCATTTAAATTATTATAAATAGAACAAAGGAATTGAGATTTATGGGACACGCTCATAACGATTTTACACCGGCTAGTATTGCGGTATTAACCGTATCTGACACGCGCACCGAAGAGACAGACACCAGTGGTGGCTATTTAGTGGATCAAGTTAAAGCTGCTGGACATAGATTGGCGGATAAGCAGATTGTTATCGATGACGTGTATAAAATTCGCGCCATTGTGTCAAAGTGGATTGCTGATGAGTCCGTGGACGCCATTTTACTTACGGGTGGCACTGGCTTTACCGCTCGCGACTTTACCCCTGAAGCACTTACTCCGTTGTTTGATAAGCAAGTGGAGGGCTTTGGTGAATTGTTCCGCGCTGTTTCTTACGAAGAAATCGGCACATCGACCATTCAATCACGCGCGTTAGGTGGATTTGCCAATCGCACGGTTATCTTAGCGATGCCAGGTTCAACTGGTGCATGTCGCACGGCGTGGACTCGCATTATTAAAGAACAACTGGATTCGCGTCATAAGCCGTGTAATTTCATGCCGCATATTGGGAAGTAATATTCTATGAGTGAATTAACCCATATCAATCAAAATGGCGAAGCGAATATGGTGGACGTATCGGCAAAAGCGGACACGGTTCGTGAAGCGCGAGCTGAAGCTATTGTGAGTATGTCTGCGAACACTCTATCTTTGATATTAAGCGGCGAGCACCATAAAGGTGATGTGTTTGCGACCGCTCGCATCGCGGGTATTCAAGCGGCTAAGAAAACGTGGGACTTAATTCCCCTTTGCCATCCACTGCTGTTGTCTAAAGTAGAAGTGCAACTCACACCACTACCAGAAAGTAACCAGGTAAGAATTGAATCTGTGTGTAAACTTGCTGGCAAAACTGGCGTCGAAATGGAAGCGTTAACTGCCGCCTCAGTGGCGGCGCTGACCATTTATGACATGTGCAAAGCGGTACAAAAAGATATTGTAATTTCACAAGTTAGGTTGCTAGAGAAGCGTGGTGGAAAATCGGGGCATTTTGAGGCGAGCTTATGATAAAAGTCGTATTTTTTGCGCAGGTGCGTGAGCTGGTGGGGCAAGACGAATTAATAATAGAGAGTCAGCACTCAACCGTTGATGAGATCCGTCAACAGTTAATCGGCCGTGGGGACAAATGGGCGTTAGCGCTTGAGTCTGGAAAATTGTTAGCGGCCGTAAATCACACCATGTCACCTCTAGAGGCAAGTGTAAAATCCGGCGATGAAGTGGCATTCTTTCCTCCAGTTACAGGGGGATAATATGGATAGAGTCGTCGTTCAAGAAGAAGATTTTGACTTATCAAAAGAATACGCTCGATTAGGTGAGTCTCCGTCTATTGGCGCAGTAGTGACATTTGTCGGAAAAGTACGTGACTTCAATTTAGGGGATAATGTGCTTGGGTTACATCTACAGCATTATCCGCAGATGACGGAAAAGGCGTTGCATGAAATCTGTACTTTAGCTCGTAGTCGCTGGCCTTTAGATAAGGTGACGGTGATCCACCGAGTGGGGGATTTAGATATTGCAGATCAAATCGTCTTAGTGGGGGTATCAAGCGCGCATAGAGAGGCGGCATTTTCTGCTTGTGAATTCATTATGGATTACTTAAAAACGAAGGCGCCGTTTTGGAAAAAAGAGCGTCTAAGCAATGCATCTCGTTGGATAGAGTCTCGTGAGTCTGATCAGGAATCCATGCAACGCTGGTAGTGGTATGGTATTACAAGTAGTGTGATTTATATCACAGTTTTTTCAAATACTAAAAAGCCCCATTATTTATGGGGCTTTTTTGATCTGCATCAAAAAAGCTAATTTATTTTTATATTTTCTTGTCAAAATTCATCTTTTTTATTTGTGATTAAGTCGAGATCTTTGTTTTTAAACTTATGATCTACTGTTAATAAGGTGTTGTTTTTGGCTTTATTTTTCGTGATGGTGATCACGCTATAGTGAATGGTGATGTAATTTTTGAGTTTGGTTTTGATTTTTGCAGTCTAGATCACTGACATTATTGTTTGGGTTGAAATTTAGTTCTAAAATGTTGACCCGTGCAGGAGTTTAAGGGCTGTGTTGTGACATTTTTATGGCAAAAACTTTCAAGGATTGGTAACTTTGTTTCCATTCTTTATGTCCTATAGCCTTTTACATAATTTTACGGATACCAAAATAGATAACAATAATGGCTATCGCTCGGCGTAAAGAACTCATGGATGCAACATTAAAAAACTGGAGTTTATTTGCATGTATAAAAACAAAATCACCCAAGCTCTTCTTCTTGGTGCTAGCCTAGCCGTGGCTGCAACTTCTTTTTCTTCAATTGCTGCACAAGTACCTGAAGGCACTAAGCTTGCTAAAGTTCAAGAATTGGTTCGAGGTAACGGAACAGAAGTTGCTTCAATTGACCCTCACAAAACAGAAGGTGTGCCTGAGTCGCACGTTATTCGTGATTTGTTAGAAGGTCTTGTAAACCAAGATGCAGATGGTAATACCGTTCCTGGTGTCGCAACAAGCTGGGAAACTACCGACAATAAAACATTTACTTTCCACCTACGTAAAGAAGCCGTTTGGTCAAATGGCGAGCCTGTAACAGCACAAGACTTTGTATATAGCTGGCAACGTGCGGTTGATCCGGCAACAGCATCACCGTACTCGTGGTATATCGAAATGACCACCATGACTAACGCTGCTGACATCGTTGCAGGGAAAAAAGACAAATCTACTTTGGGTGTTAAGGCCATTGATGACCATACACTTGAAGTACACCTAGATACGCCTGTTCCTTACTTCGTGATGATGACAGGTCATACAACGATGAAACCGGTTAACAAAGCGGTTGTAGAAAAGTATGGTGATCAATGGACTCGCCCTGCAAACTTCGTTGGTAATGGCGCATTTACAGTAAGTAACTGGGTTGTGAACGAGCGTCTAGAGCTGAAACGCAATGAGAAATACTGGGACAACGCACATACTGTTCTTAATAAGGTGACATACTTACCGATTGAGAACCAAGTATCTGAAATGAACCGTTTCTTATCTGGTGAGATTCAAATCACTAACGAATTACCAGTAGAGCACTTCCGTCGTCTACAGAAAGAGCACCCAGAAGCGGTGAACGTGAAAGGTAACTTGTGTTCTTACTACTACGGATTTAATAACGCTAAAGCACCATTTGATGATGTCCGTGTTCGTAAAGCGCTTTCTTACGCTATCGACCGTGACGTGATCGCCAATGCCATCCTTGGTCAAGGTCAAAAGCCAGCTTACTTCCTAACACCTGAAATCACAGCAGGCTTCCACCCAGATCTACCTGCTTACGGTAAGATGACTCAAAAAGAGCGTATTGCCGCAGCGAAAGAGCTACTGGCAGAAGCTGGCTTTAATAAGAGCCACCCTCTAGAGTTTACTCTGCTTTACAACACCTCTGAGAACCACAAGAAAATTGCAACCGCAATTCAATCTATGTGGAGAAAAGATCTTGGCGTGAAGATTAAGCTTGAAAACCAAGAGTGGAAAACGTACCTAGATACGCGCCGTGAAGGTAACTTCGATGTGACTCGTGCGGGTTGGTGTGGTGACTACAACGAAGCCTCTAGCTTCTTGTCACTAATGCAATCGAACAACAGCTCAAACGATCCTAAGTACCACAGCGATACTTACGATGCATTGATGGCGAAAGCGATGCTAGCGACGAGTGACGCTGAGCGTGAAGATATCTACAACAAAGCTGAGAAGCAATTGGCAACTGACATGCCAATCGCGCCAATCTATCAGTACGTTACTTCTCGTCTTGTTTCTCCTACAGTAGGCGGATACCCAGCAAATAACGCTGAAGACAAGATGTTCTCGAAAGATATGTACATTATCGCTAAGTAACTTTTTGCTTTAAAAAAAAACAATAATATGACCGGCCTGCATGTGCACGAGCGCATGCAGGACCTTTTTTACTTTTTATTTTTTGTCACAGACTGGAAGAATCATGTTTAAATTTATTGCTAAACGGATATTCGAAGCAATCCCAACATTACTGGTTCTCATTACGATATCCTTTTTCTTGATGCGCTTCGCACCAGGTAACCCTTTCTCAAGTGAACGACCATTACCCCCTGAGGTTATGGCAAATATTAATGCGAAGTACGGCCTAGACAAGCCTGTGCTTGAGCAGTACACCACTTATCTGACCAACATCTTACAGGGTGATTTTGGCCCTTCATTTAAATATAAAGATTACACAGTAAATGAGTTGGTTGCTGACGCGCTGCCTGTGTCGGCTAAGATCGGCTTTTTCGCTTTTATCTTTACTGTAATCATGGGGGTCACGGTCGGCACTATAGCTGCACTGCGGCAAAATACTTGGCTCGACTACTCGATAATGGCGACCGCCATGCTCGGGGTGGTGATGCCCTCATTTGTACTCGCACCGGTATTGATTTACCTATTCTCAATTAATTTAGGTTGGTTCCCAGCAGGTGGCTGGCACAACGGAGGTTGGGAGTACATTGTATTGCCTGTTATTGGCATGTCACTGCTATACGTTGCGACGTTTGCGCGTATTACCCGTGGCTCTATGATCGAAACTCTAAACAGTAACTTCATCCGTACCGCTCGCGCGAAAGGGCTTAGCTACCGTTATATCGTTTTCAAACATGCACTGAAACCTGCAATGCTACCGGTTGTTTCTTATATGGGGCCTGCGTTTGTTGGCATCATTACCGGTTCAGTTGTTATTGAAACTATCTTTGGTTTACCAGGCATTGGTAAGCTGTTCGTTAACGCCGCTTTTAACCGTGATTACTCATTGGTTATGGGGATCACCATCTTAATCGGGTTCTTGTTTATCCTGTTTAACGCTGTGGTGGATATTCTGCTGGCCGCTATCGATCCTAAGATTCGCTTCTAAGAAAGGAAATATGCATGTTATCTAAAAAAGAAAATCTAGAAGCGATTGAAAAGTTCTCTGAGAACCTTGAAATTGAAGGTCGCTCGTTATGGCAAGACGCCCGCATTCGTTTTATGCGCAATAAAGCGGCGATGGTGAGCTTGTTTATTCTCGCCCTAATCACCTTGGCCGTTATCTTCCTACCTATGGTGTCTCAGTACGCGTATGACGATACTGACTGGTATGCCATGCATGCTGCACCTTCTATGGAGCATTGGTTTGGTACTGATAGCCTTGGGCGCGATTTGTTTGTGCGTACCTTAGTCGGCGGTCGAATCTCATTGATGGTGGGCGTATTGGGCGCACTGGTTGCGGTATTGATTGGTACTTTGTACGGCGCGGCGTCAGGCTTCATTGGCGGACGTACTGACCGTATTATGATGCGTATCCTAGAAATCCTATACGCGGTTCCTTTCATGTTCTTGGTGATCGTATTGGTGACCTTCTTTGGCCGAAATATCGTGTTGATATTCGTGGCTATCGGCGCGATTGCATGGCTTGATATGGCACGTATTGTGCGTGGTCAAACCTTGAGCTTGCGCAGTAAAGAGTTCATCGAAGCGGCGCACGTTTGTGGCGTAAGTAAGTGGCGCATTATTACTCGCCACATTGTGCCAAACGTACTGGGTATTGTAGCGGTTTACTCGACCCTGCTTGTACCAAGTATGATTTTGACTGAATCATTCCTATCTTTCCTTGGTCTAGGCGTTCAAGAGCCAATGACAAGTTGGGGGGCATTGCTACAAGAAGGTGCTCAAACAATGGAAGTGGCTATTTGGCAGCTGACATTCCCAGCTTTGTTTATGGTCGTAACCCTATTTTGTTTCAACTACGTGGGCGATGGCTTACGTGATGCACTTGATCCAAAAGACAGATAAGAACAATAAGGAATTCAGTGATGAGCAATTTATTAGATGTAAAAGACCTGAGAGTAGAGTTTTCTACTCAAGACGGCACAGTAACCGCGGTAAACGATTTAAACTTCTCGCTTAAAGCGGGCGAGACTTTAGGTATCGTGGGTGAGTCAGGCTCTGGTAAATCACAAACCGTGTTTGCGATTATGGGTCTGCTGGCAAAAAACGGCATTATCAAAGGCAGTGCGAAGTTTGAAGGTAAGGAAATCCTAAACCTTCCAGAAAAAGAGCTAAATAAGGTTCGCGCAGAACAAATCGCCATGATCTTCCAAGATCCAATGACCTCACTTAACCCTTACATGAAGGTGAGTGACCAGTTGATGGAAGTGTTGATGTTGCATAAAAACATGGGTAAGTCAGAAGCGTTTGAAGAATCTGTACGCATGTTAGAAGCGGTAAAAATCCCTGAGGCGCGTAAGCGTATTACCATGTATCCGCATGAGTTCTCAGGCGGTATGCGTCAGCGTGTGATGATTGCGATGGCGTTGCTATGTCGTCCAAAACTTTTGATTGCCGATGAGCCAACCACCGCACTGGATGTTACCGTTCAGGCGCAGATCATGGATTTGCTGAACGAGCTAAAATCGGAGTTCAATACCTCAATTATCATGATCACACACGATCTGGGTGTTGTGGCAGGTTCTTGTGACAAAGTATTGGTGATGTACGCTGGCCGAACTATGGAATATGGCACAGTAGACGAAATCTTCTACTCACCAAGTCATCCATACGCGGAAGGTCTGTTAAGAGCGATTCCTCGCTTAGATACCGAAGGTGAGATACTGCCAACGATCCCGGGTAACCCGCCAAACTTATTGCGTTTGCCACCAGGTTGTCCGTATCAAGAGCGCTGTCACCGCGTAACTGATCGCTGTAAGAGCGAGTCACCGATCCTCACTCCATTTGGAGAGGGGCGTCAACGCGCATGTTTTTCTGATCACGAGGCTTGGACACGATGAGCACATCACCAATGAATGATAAAAATTTACTACTGGATGTGAAATCATTAAAGGTTCATTTTCAGATTGCGTCTAAATCGGCTTGGCCTTGGAGCAAACCGACACCACTTAAAGCGGTAGATGGCGTTAATGTTCGCCTTTACGAAGGGGAAACTCTGGGTGTGGTTGGTGAGTCTGGTTGTGGTAAGTCTACGTTTGCTCGCGCGATTGTAGGCTTAGTTGAAGCAACCGATGGTGAGATTGTTTGGCTTGGTCAAGATCTGACTAAAATGCAAGACGTACAGCGCCGCGAAACGCGTAAAGACATTCAAATGATCTTCCAAGATCCGTTGGCATCTCTTAACCCACGTATGACGGTAGGCGACATTATTGCTGAGCCTCTGAAAACATTTTATCCAAATCTAAGCAAGGATGAAGTGAAGCAAGAAGTGAAAAAGATGATGGACAGAGTAGGCTTGTTGCCTAACGTGATCAACCGTTATCCGCATGAGTTCTCTGGTGGTCAGTGTCAACGTATTGGTATTGCCCGTGCCTTGATTCTAAAGCCTAAGATGATCATCTGTGATGAACCTGTATCGGCGCTAGACGTATCGATTCAGGCACAGGTAGTGAACCTTCTTAAAGAGCTGCAAAAAGAATTTGGTTTAAGCCTAGTGTTTATTGCGCACGATTTGTCGGTGGTTAAACACATTTCAGACCGCGTATTGGTGATGTATTTGGGTAATGCGGTTGAGCTTGGTGAATCAAAAGAGTTGTTTGCTCAACCTAAGCATCCGTACACTCGCGCTTTGATGTCTGCGGTACCTATTCCTGATCCTAAGCTTGAGCGCGCGAAGAAGATTGAGATGCTAGAAGGTGATTTACCGTCACCAATGAATCCGCCTTCTGGTTGTGTATTTAGAACGCGCTGTCCGGTTGCAACCGAAGCATGTGCGAAAACTAAGCCTACCTTAGAAGGTGATGATATTCACGCAGTGTCTTGTTTTCACTCCTATTAATCTTTTTTAGCTGTGACAAGCTAGAGCGTGTTGCGTAAGCAGCACGCTCTTTTTTATGTTTACTGCTTATACTGTATAAATACCAGTTAAGGGAGTAAATAATGGGTAAATTAGTGGAAGGAAAATGGCACGATACTTGGTATGACACCAAAGCCAGTAGTGGAAAGTTTGTGCGTGAAGATGCTGGCTTTCGCCAGTGGATACAAAATGCTGAGGATGCCCCTTTTAAGCCCGAATCAGGTCGTTACCATTTATACGTCTCTCTAGCCTGTCCTTGGGCACATAGAACCTTAATTTTTAGAGCCCTTAAAGGGCTAGAAGAACACATTTCTGCCAGTATCGTCAGTCCTGATATGCTCAATGAAGGGTGGGAGTTTGATGTGCCTGATCCCTTATATGGTTTTGATAAACTTCATCAAATTTACACTAAAGCGAAACCTGATTATACGGGGCGTGTAACGGTACCTGTTTTGTGGGACAAGCAGCGACACACCATTGTCAGCAATGAATCCTCTGAAATCATCCGCATGTTTAACAGCGAATTTAATGCGCTGACAGGCAATACAGTGGATTTTTATCCGCAAGCATTACGCCAGCAAATAGAGGAGTGGAATGACTACATCTATCCCAATATCAACAATGGGGTCTATCGCTGCGGCTTTGCTACTACGCAGCAAGCGTATGCCGAAGCTTATGACGCATTGTTTGCCGCATTAGATAGAATTGACGAGCATCTCGCTACGCACCGTTATTTAACCGGTGCTCAATTAACTGAAGCTGATTGGCGATTGTTTACTACATTGGTGCGCTTTGATGCGGTGTATGTAGGGCATTTTAAGTGCAATAAAAAACGCATTAGCGATTATCGCCGCTTGCAAGGTTATTTGAAAGAGTTGTACCAAGTGAGTGGGGTGGCAAAAACCACCAATATTGCCGAGATCAAACGTCACTATTACTTTAGCCATACTGGGATAAACCCAACTCAAGTGATACCGCAAGGGCCAGATTTAGATTTTGAATCCGAGCATAATCGAGATTTGGTTTAAATGGTTTTTGGGCTTAACTGATTTGTAGGGGCGCATACAAAAACACCCGCTCACTGAGCGGGTGTTTTCATTG
>NZ_BATM01000054.1 GCF_000467185.1 Vibrio ezurae NBRC 102218 | reverse complement strand
GTTTTTATACTTAAGAATCGTTTTCCCAACTCTCTCCTCAAGTTCGGTGCGAATGATATCCAGACGGAGTTTTTCTGTAAAGGATTTTCTTAAAAAAACAGTTCATATGCCCGAATTTTGCTCGGAATGGCTAAAAACCGTCACTTTCTTGCTTGTTTGAGGGGGTAGTTGCATATTATTTTCGAATAAAATTAGTCATATAGTGAGATGAAATGGAAATACTTTACATTGATTGACGTTACTGTCACTTTCAGCTGATAAAATGGCGCGCAGATGAGGACAATAACAATTATGAATATGAAAAAAATCTCCCAGCCATTCTCAAATAAACTGTCTCCAACCACGGTTCTTCTTATTGGAGCCCTATTTTGTACTCCTTCTTTCGCAAATAAACCGAAAGCACCTTCTCATGTTGCAGTTACGACTCAAGAAGTCGGTGTTCACCATATTTCACAAACTTTAGCCCTAGTGGGTAAACTTCAAGCCTCGCAGTCGGTCATTATCGCACCTGAGGTCAGCGGCACTATTGAACGTATTGCCGTGAGAACCAATCAAAGTGTCCGAAAAGGACAAGTATTGATTGAACTGAGCAAAGATAAGAGTTCAGCCACGGTTGCCGAAGCTCAAGCGTATTTAAACGATGAGCAACGTAAGCTCAACGAGTTTGAACGTTTAAGAAAAAGCGCAGCCATCACTTTGACTGAGATTGAAGGTCAAAAAGCCAGTGTTGATATCGCAAAGGCTAGATTGAGCGCAGCTAAAGCCGAACTGAACGAACGCACACTTACTGCCCCATTTTCTGGCCATATTGGCTTTGTTGATTTCAGTTTAGGTAAGTTCGTTAATTCAGGCACTGAGTTATTAACCTTAGATAACACCACTAAAATGGAACTGGATTTACAAGTTCCAGAAAGTTATTTACCTATGTTACGTACTGGCATGTCAGTTTCAGCCGTGTCGAGTGCATGGGGTGATGAAGTCTTTACCGGCACTTTGCAGGGCATCGATTCTAGAGTAAACCCTGATACGCTAAATTTACGTGTTCGTATTTCTATTGATAATAATCATCAAAAACTAAAACCAGGCATGCTGGTTAAAGCGACCATGAAATTCCCAGAGATCGAAGCATCCATTATTCCTGTTCAAGCATTGCAGTACTTAGGAACGAAGCGTTTTGTGTACGTGGTCGGAAAAGACAACCGTGCAGAGCGTCGTGAAGTCTTCTTAGGTACGCGCGTTGAAAACGAAGTCGTGATCGAGAAAGGTCTCGAGCTTGGTGAAACCATCGTGGTACAAGGTATCGTTAACATGCGTGATGGCATCGAAGTAAAAGATGTAAACGCGAAAGACGTTCAAAGTAAAAAAGCCAAAGATGGTAAAGGGAAAAAAGGCAGTGAGGTAGGTCAGTAATGCTGTTATCCGATATTTCAGTTAAACGTCCGGTCGCGGCCGTCGTACTGAGCTTATTATTGTGTGTCTTTGGCATAGTGTCTTTCTCTAAGCTTGCCGTGCGTGAGATGCCCGACATTGAAAGCTCAACGGTATCGATTAGTACACGCTATGAAGGTGCATCCGCCACTATTATAGAAAACCAAATTACCTCGGTCATTGAAGACCAATTATCGGGTATTAGTGGTATTGATGAGATTACGTCGACAACGCGTAACAGTATGTCTCGTATCTCTGTAACCTTTGATATTGGTTATGATTTAAACACGGGTGTCAGTGATGTGCGTGATGCGGTAGCTCGCGCGGAGAACCAACTGCCTGATGAAGCGGATTCACCGACCGTTTATAAAAATAACGGCAGTGGTGAAGCGTCAATGTACGTCAACTTAAGTTCTGACTATCTGGATAGAACTGAATTGACCGATTATGTAGACCGAGTACTGCTTGACCGTTTCAGTTTACTTTCTGGGGTGAGCTCTGTTGATGTCTCCGGTGGCCTATACAAGGTTATGTATGTGAAGCTTAAACCGACCTTAATGGCAGGTAGAGGTGTAACAACAGCTGATATTACAGCCGCGTTAAAATCGGAAAATATCGAAAGTCCTGGCGGCGAAGTGCGTAATGACTCGATTGTGATGTCTGTTCGTACTGATCGCACCTACAACAGTGAAAAGGACTTCGACTATCTTGTAGTAAGAACGACGGCTGATGGTATGCCGATTTACCTTAAAGATGTCGCGGATGTCTATCTGGGCGCTAAAAACGAAGACTCCACCTTTAGAAGTGATGGTGTAGTTAACGTGAGTTTGGGGATTATTCCTCAATCTGATGCGAACCCTCTTGATGTGGCAACTGCCGTTCATAAACAAGTGGATGAGATTCAAAAATTCTTACCAGAAGGCACTCGTTTAGCGGTAGATTACGATTCGACTGTGTTTATTGACCGTTCTATTTCTGAGGTTTACAACACCTTATATATTACAGGTGGCTTAGTGATCTTAGTGCTCTATATCTTTATAGGGCAGGCAAGGGCGACTTTGATACCGGCAGTAACGGTGCCTGTATCTTTGATTTCTTCTTTCATCGCCGCTTACTACTTTGGCTTTAGTATCAACTTGATTACGCTAATGGCGTTGATCCTTTCCATTGGTTTGGTGGTCGATGATGCCATTGTGGTGGTGGAGAATATTTTCCACCATATAGAACGCGGTGAATCGCCTCTTTTAGCGGCCTATAAAGGCACGCGTGAAGTAGGCTTTGCGGTTATTGCTACTACGCTAGTATTGGTCATGGTATTCCTGCCAATTTCCTTTATGGATGGCATGGTAGGTTTGCTGTTTACGGAGTTCTCCGTATTGTTGGCAATGTCGGTGTTGTTCTCATCACTGATTGCTCTGACATTAACGCCAGTTCTGGGCAGTAAAATCTTAAAAGCAAACGTGAAACCTAACCGTTTCAACCAAGGCGTAGAGTGTTTATTTGGTAAGCTAGAACGCTTATATCGTCGTATGCTGGTTGTGGCTCTGCGATTTAAGTGGGTTGCTCCTATCGTGATTATTAGCTGTTTTGCCGGTTCATATTACTTAATGAAGTCGGTACCTGCTCAGCTTACGCCGCAAGAAGACCGCGGAGTATTATTTGCTTTTGCAAGGGGTGCTGACGCTACCAGTTATAACCGCATGTCGGTGAATATGGATGTCATTGAGTCTCGCTTAAAACCATTGCTTGGCAAGGGCCTTTTAAAATCTTTCTCTATTCAATCTCCTGCATTTGGTGGTAACGCCGGCGATCAGACTGGCTTTGTGATCATGATTTTAGAAGATTGGGCTGATCGTGATTTATCGGCGGGTGAAGCATTGGGTGTGATTCGTAAAACACTGGCTGATATTCCTGATGTCAAAGTCTTCCCTATGCTACCTGGCTTTAGAGGGCGCTCTAGTGAGCCTGTACAGTTTGTTCTTGGCGGCACCGATTATAAAGAGTTAGAGAAATGGGCTGAGGTGCTTAAAAACGAAGCTGATGCCAGCCCATTTATGGATGGTGCAAGCACTGACTATTCAGAGAAAACACCGGAGCTGGTGCTTTCTATTGATAAAGAGCGCGCGGCAGAGTTGGGTATTAAGCAAAGTGATATCTCCGATACATTGGAAATCATGCTTGGGGGTAAAAGCGAAACCACCTATGTCGATCGAGGTCAGGAATATGACGTCTATTTGCGTGGTGATGAAAACAGCTTTAACAACAGTACCGACCTTAGCCAAATTTATTTACGAACGTCTAAGGGTGATCTTGTCACATTAGATTCGGTGACTAAAGTCAATGAAGTGGCATCGGCGATTCGTCTTTCCCACTACAACAAGCAAAAATCAATCACAGTAAAAGCAAACTTGGTTGAAGGAGCAACCCTCAGTGACGCCCTTGATTACCTAGATCAAAAAGCGGTTGAGGTACTGCCAAGCAGCATTTCAGTGTATTACTCTGGCGAATCGAAAGATTTCAAAGAGAACCAATCTTCGATTGTGATGGTATTTGGCTTAGCCTTGTTGGTGGCATACTTAGTATTGGCAGCCCAGTTTGAGAGCTTTATCAACCCATTAGTGGTGATGTTTACCGTTCCTATGGGGATATTCGGTGGCTTCTTAGGCTTAGTGATTATGTCCCAAGGGCTTAACGTCTACAGTCAGATAGGGATGATCATGTTGATTGGTATGGTAACCAAAAACGGTATCTTGATCGTCGAGTTTGCCAACCAGTTACGTGATAGAGGGGTTGAGTTCGAGCAAGCCATCATCGATGCAGCAGCAAGACGTCTACGACCAATTATGATGACAGCGTTTACTACCTTAGCAGGCTCAATCCCGCTGATCTTCTCAACCGGCGCAGGTTATGAAAGCCGAGTTGCAGTAGGTACCGTCATCTTCTTCGGTATGGCATTTGCAAGTTTTGTCACGCTATTTGTTATCCCTGCGATGTATCGACTGCTGTCGTTTAACACCAAAGCACCGGGACACGTAGAAGAGCTTCTAAACCAAGCTATCGACCAAGATACTAAAGGACGCATTAGCCACTAGGTGAAGTGATAACCTTTGTAATAAGCGATAAAACGCACTAAAAAATGCCGTTCACTGTGAAGTGAGCGGCATTTTATTTGAGATAAAGGTTATTGATTCCACAAATGAAAAGTCGCGTAACTTCCGTAGGGGCTGACGTTGTCAGCGGTGAGATGTGGAAACTTAGCCAGTGCTTTTTTAACCACTAAATCATTACTTAAAAAGCAGTTCTTTTCTGATAGACCTCTTAATTGCACGTATTGAATTGTCCATGGGCCGATGCCTTTAATGGGAAGCCATTGGCTTGGGTGTGCTTGCGGGGATTCAATAATAAATTCTGCCAGTCTGTTGAGTGTTTCTTTACGTCGCCGGGGCATTTTTAAGAAGGAAAGATCGGCTGTGGCGACGTGCTGTGGGCTGGGAAAGTGCTGGTGGTTGGTTAATTGTTTGGTGAAGTGATTTAAATGATTAATTGCCGCTGTCACTGAGATTTGCTGTCCTAGCACAGCGCGTACGCCTGCTTCCCAAGTGCTCCATACTCCGGGAATGCGTATGCCGGTGCGTTTGATTAGTGTTGGTGAGAGGGCGTGCAGATGCTTTTCTATGGCTGCTAAGTCTGAGTCGAGGTCAAACATTCTGCGCACTGCGTTAATTAACGGGTTAAGCTGAGAATCACAACTTAATTGATACTCTAGGGTGAGGGATTGAGGGTGATTTTGTGATAGCCGAAACCATATCGGCATCTTGTTGATTTGCGCATGTCGCGTGTATTGGTGATTATCTATTTGCTCTAGATGCGAAATGGCGCGCCGCTGATAAAAATTCAGCATGTATTGCCAATCTAGCGCGCCTTTAAAACTAAGCTCTATAACATCAATAGTCGTCGGTTCAAGATTATTAGGATGAGTGATCACCATTAAAGTCTCAAAGTCATGGGGCAGAGGTTCTTAAAAATCCAAACCAATGCTCATTTGCAGTCCATCATAGTCTGCATCATAGCGACCGACTCCAGACGTTGCGTAACCATAAATATATTCAGCACGAAGCCAGTAATCGGCGTTGATATTCCATTGTAAGCCTGCGCCAACGGTAAATACCGAGCCTGTGGTATCACCGACATCTACTCTAGAGCCGGAGCTAATATCGTGACCTTTAATATGGGTCGCGATGGCGCTGGTACGCCCGAAAATTTCAAGAGGTGTATCACCTAGCTCTCCGGTGGTGGCGATGAGAGACAGCCCTAACTCGTAGTAGTTGATTTCAAAGGTTTTAGCATCATCAGAGGACTCTGAGTAACGGAAAAACCCTTCCATACTGAGGTGTTCGTTAAAGGATTGACCACCGCCAATAATGAAGCTTGGGCTAGCAAAGGTATCTGTAGAGTCTCCATCAGGAGAAAAGCCAACATCGCCAACACCAAGATAAAAAGAGTTGTTGCCAGCAGCAGTGGCAGAGATCGAAAGCAGGGTGCTAGAAAGTAGGCCAAGTAGGCGAAGCTTATTCATTATCATCCTTTATAATGTGTTAGTGTTAACAAAGTAGATACTGTGTTCATCCTTGTATATAACAACAATATTACATGAGGCTGTCTACGATTAAAACGTTTGTTACTACGATTGAGATTAAATAAGAAGGAGAGAGACATTGACTCAAGCTAAGCACCAACAACTGTCACAACAAGAGCAAGATCAATTAGATGCTGCGGTATTTCGTCGTTTACTGGCGCATTTAGACAGTAATAAAGATGTGCAGAATATTGATTTGATGATCTTGGCAGGGTTTTGTCGAAACTGCTTTAGCAAGTGGTACACCGCAGAAGCAAAAGAAAAGGGCTTGGATTTAGATATCGATGATGCCCGTTTGCGTGTGTATGGTATGACGTATGATGAGTGGAAACAAAACCACCAATTACCGGCCACGCCAGAGCAGTTAGCGGCATTTGAAGCAAAGAATAAAAAATAATAGATCTTTGAGCTGATATAAAAAGTCCCTCAAGAATATTGAGGGACTTTAGTTTAGCTACTTTTCCAATAGTTTTTCGCTATCAGTTAGTATTTACACGTTGCGGAGCCTAGGTTAACCCATACTGGGTCAATGCCAGGTTCATCACCTTTTGTCCACCACTTAGCTTGCCAGCGTGAACCGTTGTGGTTAGTTTGCTCTGTACCTGAGTATGCAATTTCTGCATTCCATGGTAGTTCGATATTTGAAATCAACTCCCAACCTTCAGCAGTAGGTGTTGGCTCAGCTTGAGTCCACCATTTCGCTTTGTACACAAGACCTTTGTGGCTCACGGTTTCTGTTGTGTAAGTCGCGCCAGCTTCCCATGCAGGGTAGTTTGGTGCTTCTGGATCCGTGCCAGTACATTGGTTACCGTCTCCGGCACCGCCGTCACCTTCACCACCTTCATCGCCACCAGTGTCGCCACCATCGTTATCTTCTTCGATGTTTGCTACATGTACGCGGGTGGTTGCACTTGCAGTGTCTTCGCCATCGCTAACAGTGACATCGATTGAGAACTGAGTATCTGCATCAACTTCTGGAGCTGTTAGGACAATGCTGTTCTCATGACCACCGTCAATAATAACGAAGTCAGAAGGTACGTTCCAAGTGAATGCTAATGAGTCGCCATCAGCGTCATTGGCATTTGCCACAAGAGTAAATTGCGTATTTTCATCAACGTACACTGTTGGTGTAATAGCAATTGTTGGTGGTTGGTTAGATACCTCTGCCTTGTTAGTGATGACTACGCTATCGGTAGATGATGCACCTTCAGGATCAGCAACCGTTAAGGTAAAGGTATAAGACATGTCTGTTTCTGTGTAAGGAACGTCTACCGTTGGTTTAGCGTTGCTATTATTGATAATAGCAACCGTGTTACCTGCGGTTTGCTGCCAGTTGAACGTTAACGCCTCACCTTCAGGATCGGATGACAAAGAGCCATCTAGAAGAACAGAAGCAGGACCTGTTACAGTTTTATCAGCACCAGCACGTGCGATAGGAGCACGGTTTGGCTGCTCAGGATCAGTGACTGCATCACCGTGGCCTAAACCTTCATGCATTGCATTAATTAGGTCACCGTTATCGCCGTCCATTTCCCAGTGGAAAATACCGCCCATACCTTGTTGTACAGCGTATTGCGCCTTAGCTTTAATTGAGCGAGGGTTATCATAAGAAATTAATTCACCCGTTGACTCTTTAAAGATATAAGCGGCTTCTGCTGCTTCATCGTATCCTTGTACAAAGCCTTGTGCAGGAGTGTGGTTATCCACGATATCACGATAATCTAAAACGCCATCTTCCCAAGTGCCTTTGATTGGCCCAGTAGCTTCACCCGTAAACGGGTTTCCGTCAACGTATCCATGAACACCGCTCCAGCCACGACCGAAGGCTGCGCCACCAATGACCATTTTCTCAATTGGCACACCTTGCTCAAGAAGGATTTCTACGCCGCGAGAAGTGTAGTATTCAGACTCTTCCTCTACGGTGTTTACCGTTGATTTATGTAAGGCAGTTTGGTGGTTTAGAACGCTGTTGCTCCATGCACCATAGTAGTCGTAAGACATTAGGAAAATATGATCTAGATATTTAGACGCTTCTCCGTAATCGACAACGGCAAGTTTATCGTGACCAATGTTGATTGCTGATGCTAGCTCGTAGTAACGGCCGTTTTTCTCACCCAACTCGTCAAGCATTTGACGCAGTTCTTTCATTAAGGTGACGTAAGTTTTGCCATCGATCTCTTTATCACCTAGGTTAGGGTTTGCACCACCACCACCAGGGAATTCATAGTCAATATCAATACCGTCGAAGAATTTCCATGTTTCTAGGTATTCACGTACTGACTCGATAAAGGTGTGACGGATTTCGTCATCGTGCATAAAGAAGAATGGGTCAGAAAGTGTCCAGCCACCGATAGAAGGCAAGATTTTAAGATCTGGATTGGCGCGTTTTGCCGCCATCATTTGACCAAAGTTTCCTTTGTATGGCACAGACCAGCCTTCTACACCTTTCTGAGGTATTTGGACTGCTGCCCATGGGTCATGCATTGCCACTTTAAAGTCTTCACGGCCCGCACAAGCACGTTGTAGAGCTTCAAAAGAGCCATCGATAGTTTTTAGAGAGTCATTGATGCCGTGACCACCACACATCGGAACAAAGCCATAGAGCATACGGTTTAAGTTGGCAGTAGGCGCTTTATCGATAGGGTAATCACGACCGTATACTGCCCACTCTACAACGTATGTGCCTACGATTTTACCTGTAGTGTTTTCGTAGGGTTTGTTGTTTTCAGTCCAAATGGTCTCGAGTGGTTCCATGTGGCTGCCGTCAGTGTCAGCAATCGTTAGGAGCGTTTCTTTTGAGCGGCTGATGCCATCTTTATTTTCAAGCTCGATAACCATGTCATAAAGACCGCCTTTGTTCATGGTGAAAACGGCTTTATTTGCTGAAGCATCGCCTTCCCACACAACGTTACCGTCAAGAAGAATGCGCGCAGTATCAGCAGGGTCACCTGCCCATACATCCCATGTAATTTCAAGGGTGAGCTCTTCGTGCACCGCTTTCACTACTTGTTCATATGCGGTGGCATCGTGATCAACCTCAACTAGCGCGAAGGTGTAATCACCCCACGATATTACAGGGTCACCAGGGGGAGCTGCAATCGCTGGCGCAGCCAAAAGGGATCCAAGAATGGATAAAGATAAAAGTGATTTGTTAAACATAAACGTTAACCTTAATAAAAATAAAAGTATTTTCAATTGGGGGACGTCTGGTTCGAACATCAAGATAAATTAGATAATATTCTTATTTGCACCTTGATTTTACTTATTGTTTAAACTCCACTAGGAATAACGTGGTGTTCAAGTTTGAGTATTCGAGAGACATTTAAATTATGTATTTAAATTTATTATAGTTAAACGAATAACCATCATTTGAATCAATATATGCAACACAACACGCAACTTGATAAAAAATATTGCATGGAATTGTGCTTTATCTTAAAAAGAGTTTATTTTCGTCACAAATTAATGCAGGCAACTCGGATGTTAGCTGCGGAGTTTATGCAGGGTTAGTCATGAAATATGATTTATAGTATTTATTTATCAGTGACTTAGTGTGACTATTGGCGAGCTAAGGAAACCAAGGTAGGAGTCGGCGTATGGGAAAAGAGTGCAGCAACAAAAGAGAAGGTGCTATGAAAGGGAATAGGTAACTGTGAATAGACACCCAGCTTGTAAGAACGACTACAAGTTGAGTTTACTTATATGAAATATAGTTTCAGTTGCTGGCGAGTTAAATGAATTAGCTAGGCTAATCAACTTAATTATTTATTATTGTCTGATAACATTATTATTAATTTAATGAGTAAATTACATTGTATAAATTAAAAAATGGCGCCTAATTAATAGGACGCCATATTATATAGAGTTACTGGAATACAATAAATTATATTTTCATTTATTTGTTAGCTGCGTTTACTTTAAATAACGACTGCAAATGATCGTGACTTGGTTGAACATCGCCAATCGTGCTCTTGATCCACTGTGGATTATAGTAAGTATCAAGGTAGCGCTCGCCACTATCACACAGTAAGGTCACGATTGAACCTGTCTCGCCATTGTCATGCATGCGTTTAGCCAGTTGCAAAACGCCGTATAAATTCGTGCCTGTTGATGGACCAACTTTACGCCCTAGCTTGTGCTGTAGCCACTGCATTGTGGCAATAGAGTGGGCATCAGGTACTTTAATCATTTCATCCACCACACCAGAGATAAAGCTCGGCTCCACCCTAGGTCGACCAATACCTTCGATATTACTGCCGCGATCTAAGGTAATAGACGCATCTTTGCTGTGGTAATAGTCATAAAACACCGAGTGACTAGGATCGACAACGCAAAGTTGCGTATCGCATTGTTGATAGCGAATGAATCGGCCAATAGTGGCAGACGTGCCTCCTGTACCTGGGCTCATGACTATCCATGTTGGTATAGGATGCTGCTCTAGTTTCATTTGATTAAAAATAGAGTTGGCGATGTTGTTGTTGCCACGCCAATCAGTTGCACGTTCAGCGTAAGTGAATTGGTCCATATAGTGACCATTTAATTGTTCTGCTAAGCGATGTGACTCAGCGTAGATTTCATCAGAATGGTCGACTAAATGCGCTTGACCGCCATAAAACTCAATTTGTTCTATTTTTTTCTTAGCCGTACTTTTTGGCATCACCGCAATAAATGGCAAACCGAGTAAACGAGCAAAGTAGGCTTCAGAAACCGCGGTACTGCCAGAAGAGGATTCTATGATTGGCGTTTTAGGGCCTATCCAGCCATTACATAGAGCATACAGAAACAAAGAACGAGCCAAACGGTGTTTTAAAGAACCGGTCGGGTGGGTGCTCTCATCTTTTAGGTAGATATCAATACCCGCAAAGGCATCAATATCGAGCTTAATTAGGTGAGTGTCCGCTGAACGTTGATAGTCTGATTCAATGATCTGAATCGCACGATTGATCCATTGGTGTGTGCAGGTGTCTTCAGTGTTCATCATTGCTTTCCTGTATCTCTTTGACTGTGTACGTATAATTTAGCCTGTAATGAAGAGAAAAACTTACCCAATGATGTGCTTTGTCATCTAATATGTAGAAAACTTTGCTACAAAAATAAGAATTAGTGAAATGAATATCGACAAGACAGACAAAAAGTTACTGGCGATGCTACAAAAAGACGCCACGCTATCCTTAAGCGAGCTTGCTGAGGCGGTGAACTTAACGACCACACCCTGCTGGAAGCGATTAAAAAGGCTAGAAGAGGCGGGTGTGATTCAGGGGCGGGTTGCATTATTGGACCCGGAAATGCTTGGTTTAGCGTTCACTGCGTTTGTGCTGATCAAAACGTCTGATCATTCTCATGAGTGGTATCAGATGTTTGTGGATAGAGTTTCCGAGTTTGAACAGGTTATGGAGTTCTATCGCATGGCGGGGGACTATGACTATATGTTGAAAGTGCTGGTTAAAGACATGCAAAGTTTCGACGCTTTTTATAAAACACTGGTCAATGCGGTGCCCGGGATCTCTAACGTTACATCAACGTTTGCCATGGAATCGATAAAGTACACTACTGAGCTTCCGTTAGAGAGTGTGTAATAGCCAATAAAAAAGGCGAGACTGAATGCCTCGCCGTAGTGTATTCATTCGCTGTGAAACTCAGCTAGATTTGCAGTTGAGTAATCGTTGCTTGTGATGGTGCTTTAGTCACTTTACTAACAGCAATAATTGAGATGAAAGACAAAATGAATGCCGGTAGCAATTCATAGAAGTACTCTCCCTCAATTGACACGTAATTCTTAACAATAAAGATAGTCACTGCGCCGACGATCATGCCCGTTACCGCACCTGCTTTGGTTGTGCCTTTCCAGCATAAAGATAAAAGCATTAATGGTCCAAAGGCAGCACCAAATCCACCCCACGCATACCCCACCATAGCGAGAATTGAGCCGTCGTCATTTGAGGCAATAATCAATGCAAATACAGCAAACCCGACCACCCCTAAACGGCTGATCCATGCTTTCTTATTTTCATCCATCTTGCTGATAAAACCGATATCCTCGGTCAGTGATGACGTAAGAACGAGCAGCTGGGAATCCGCCGTCGACATGACCGCCGCCAATACTGCGGCTAAAATGAAGCCAGCAAATACTGGATGGAATAATGCGTCGGTTAAGGCAAGGAAGATGCGTTCGGAGTTACCATTTGCACCCGATACCGTTTCTAGTGGGTGGATAGCGTCATAACCAATACCAATCAAGGCAATGGAAATAGAGAGCACGAGTGTGAGTACCATCCAAGAAATGCCAATGCGACGCGCTTTAGCAATGTTTTCAACTTTATCAATTCCGACAAAGCGAGCTAAGATATGCGGCTGACCAAAGTAACCCAATCCCCATGCCATCAATGAGGCGGCAGTGATAAATCCGGTCGAGAATTTAAAGGCTTCAGGTTTCACTTCACTAATGTTGACACTTGATTCTGCGATGACCGAATACCCCAGCAACATACAAAATGCTAAAGCCGCTAGCATGAGAATACCTTGTACAAGGTCTGTCCAACACACCGCCATATATCCACCAAGAAAGGTGTAAGAGATCACGACGAAGGCAGTGACATACAGCGCCACTTCTTCTGTTGTACCAAAGCTGTGGGCAAACAGTAACGTGCCGCCTTTTAATCCTGATGCAACGTATAAAGTGAAGAAGAATAGGATAACGATGGTCGAAACGGTTTTAATCAGCCCTGTTTCATCTTCAAATCGCTTAGATAAGAAACTTGGAAGGGTAACGGTATTACTCGCTTCAGTTGCGACACGTAAACGAGGGGCAACGATCAGCCAATTAAGATACGCGCCTAAGGTTAAACCAACACCAATCCACACACCTTCAACGAGTCCACTGGCAAAGACTGCACCTGGTAAGCCCAACAATAGCCATCCACTCATATCAGAAGCACCAGCGCTGACCGCTGAGGTGACTGGGCCTAAGGTGCGCCCCCCGATAATGAAGTCTTGGTTATTGTGTGTTTTTCTCATGGAATAGTAGCCAATCCCCAGCATTGCTGCGAGATAAAGACCAAATTGTAAATAAATCATATACTGCCTTTACGTCCGTGGTTAAAAAGGTGCAGGTTACTAAAAAAGCCTAACTGCTACGCCAGTGTTACACGTTGTGTGCATATTGTTAATTGATTTATCTTTGTTGATGCTATAGCCATCACATTTATTTAGCGATTAAAGATGATGCAGAGGAAATGACTGGGAGCAAGGCACGCTATTTAGCGCAAAGCACATCCATAAGCTATTGCTTTACAAGACAAAGTGTAACGCGGTGAGTACGCATTTTATTTTCTGAGACTTAATCGATACCGGTGAAGATGACACTAATGGTTAATTGGCGAGAGGTTAACCATTTATGGGAGCGCTAAACGCCACTTGAGCTTCAAGCCGAGTCGCGCTCCCTGCTATATCTATATCTTTAGCTTTGACGCATGACGCCTTCTTGAACCGCACTCGCCACCAGATCACCGGCGCGGTTGTATAGTTCACCACGCACTAGTCCGCGAGAATTGCTTGCTGTTGGGCTGTCAATGGCATACAGCAACCACTCATCCATCTTAAATGGACGGTGAAACCACATCGAGTGATCAATGGTTGCAACCTGAAATTTAGGGGTCAGTAAGCTAACTTGGTGTGGGTGCAAAGCAGTGACTAAGAAGCCCCAGTCCGATGCGTAGGCAAGTAAGTATTGATGAATCAGTTGATCGTCCGGCAATTGTCCGTTAGCTTTGATCCACAAGTATTGCTTTGGCTCTTCTTTATGGGGTTTCAGCGGGTTAACGACTTTGACTGGGCGAACTTCAATTGGCTTTTCACCGCAGAATACCTGTTGGATCTTCTCGGGTAAAAATTGTGCGATTTGCTGAGCAAGCTCTGTTTCTGAGGCAAAATGTTCAGGACCTGGAATATCAGGCATAGTGTTCTGGTGCTCAAAACCTGGCTGTTCACCATGATAGGACGCAGTAAGATAGAAAATAGGACGACCGTTTTGAATCGCTTTTACTCGGCGAGTACTGAATGTTCTGCCGTCACGTAGATGTTCAACGTCGTAAATGATCGCTTTTTCAGGATCGCCTGGACGCAAAAAGTAACTGTGAAATGAGTGTACACTTCTATCATTAGGAACGGTATAACGCGATGCAGACAGTGCTTGTCCTAAAACTTGACCGCCATATACCTGAGGTAATCCAAGGTGCTCACTTTCACCACGGAACAATCCAAGTTCTAGTCGTTCCAACTGTAAAAGCGTCAATAGTTTGTTAAGTGGTTTACTCATCTGACCTCCGAGTTGATTTAAATCGAAAATACCCGCTAATGAGGGATTAGACAAGTGCTAATTGTGATGAGATCGAAAGCAATCTTTTCAATATAGTGCTAGTTGTGAGGGAGTGCGATAGAGGAAACGTCAAGATTTAATAGGTATGGGTAATCGCGTAATACTCGCTAAGTTAAACATTTCATTAACATTTGGTAAAAAGTGATGATAGAACGTATTTGACTTACGGCTGCCATCGAAACTCTTTTAGTTTCACTTTTCCTGCACTATTAAACACAATACCTTCTGCAATCAAGCGTGATTGCTGCCGTTGTAAATCTTCTCCTTTTAAAGAAATTTCACCTTTGCTGTTTATTACTCTATGCCACGGAAGGGATGAGCCTTCGGGTAAATTACTTAAAATAGCGCCTACCTGTCTTGCGTAGCCTGGAAAGCCTGAAAATTTAGCTATATCACCATAGGTGCTTACCCTGCCTACCGGAATTTGGTGAACTAAAGCAAAGACATTGTGCTTTAAATGATGCATAATTGTACCTGATTGTTAAATAATTTGAGGAATAAAAACGTAGTCGCAAGGAGGCGAATATCATGTTTTCTACCGTTCAATTTTTTATCACTACATTGCTGGCTATAATCTGTGCGCAATCTATCGATGTGAGCCAAGGGGATATTCCTGTTCTTGCGCTTGCCATTCCTGCACTTTGGATTATGTCACGTTCTCGCGCCTCAGGCATATTTCTGTTAGTCGGACTTTGTCTGTTTGGGTCCACTCTTGCGCATCAACCAACAGCGTTATCGGTATCAATGTGGATTGTATTTCCACTACTCATGGTTGCGTTTTCTAAGCGCTGTACCAGCAGTGCACGCTGGAGCGTGTTTAGTTTCTTTATGTTTATGCAATCTGGAATTATCTATTCGCAGATGCAAGGCATATTAAGCGGTGCGCCTATCTTTACTTTACTGCAAATTGCCAGTGTATCCATGATTTGGCTAGCGGCCGTGTCATGGAAAACATCCTCTAAACATGGTTGGTGGGCACTGTTTCTAGTATTGCCTCTACTGATGGCAGGGATGGCTCACGCCGCACTTATCTCACTGACCATTGTTGGGATTATGGCCTCTATGGAAAACATGGCGATACACAAATCAAAATGGCTGAAACTGCAATGCTGGACCTTACCAACCGCAGCATTTGCGTCTTTGGTGGCAATGCCTAGTGGGAACGTACAAGGAATTGTTCTACTGGTTTGGTTATTGATTTTAGCGGCTATCTGGATGACTGATTACATCTTACGCATAAACGAAGAATTCGGCGATTAAACTTTCAACGCTTAGCGCCAAGTTACTAGAAAAGCCACAAAAAGCGCTTGTATAAAAGCAAAGGATGATGAATAATCCAAACACTTCTTTAGCAAACCTATTTGCTGAAGTCGCTCTATGGGGGTTGGTCCTCTCGCAACAATAGTTCGTGAACTCGGTCAGGTCCGGAAGGAAGCAGCCGCAGCGAATGACTTGTGTGCCGGGATGTGGCTGGCCCCCACCCAATTCTGCTCTACCTTTCCATATTCTAAACATCCTGTGTAAACACACTTATCAAATACATCAGCATTTGTAGTCGCTACTGTTGTTAGTAGATCAATTTCTAATTTTCTTTATTACTTGCTCGATATTTTATGGTGTCGCTTAGTACGCACTCTTTCAAAAGTACGCACCAGAGTCCTCCATTATTTAACTTCATACC
This sequence comes from Vibrio ezurae NBRC 102218, assembly GCF_000467185.1. Lineage (GTDB taxonomy): Bacteria > Pseudomonadota > Gammaproteobacteria > Enterobacterales > Vibrionaceae > Vibrio > Vibrio ezurae. The sequence continues at coordinate 28,793 of NZ_BATM01000054.1, read as the reverse complement.
TAAATAGAACTTCGTTATCCAATACCACATTGGTGGACCAGATGAAGTGTGCACCTGCGCCGCTGAATTTTTCAATGAAGTTCATGTAAGACTTTTTGTTGTTTACGCCGATTTCACGTTCTGAGTATTGGGTTGCTGGTGGCCAAGAGGTTGAGTTAAACCCTTGATTCATCCAGTCAGCGGGGACTTGCCAGTGAGCGGCGTATGCGTTGTCGCCACTGTTGGTGCTGGCTGTTGTACAGGTATCGGACAGGCGCTTACCATCGATTTCACTTAAGCAGGTTAAGTCATAAATGGGCGCGGTATAAAAGGTTTGTGCTTGCCAGTCAGAACTGGTTACGGTGCCGTCGCTAAAACTTGCGATAAAACCACCGTCTCCGGGATGGTGGGAGACCCCGCGACTATACTCTGTGCCTACGCCTAAGTTTTCTTCCCAATCAATGGCTTTTACAGCAATCGTATATGGCTTATTTACCTTGAACTTTACAATACTAGAGTTAAAGGGAGTAAAGGGAACGCTATCGATGGCAACGAGTTGACCATTAATGTATAGCTCAAAGTAATTGTCGGCAAAAATGTAGCCTGTGATTTCTTCTCCGTCGGCGTCAATTATTGCGACTGGAACAGAGTCTACATCAACATCTGCGATGCTTCGGGGGGTGATATTGGCGCACTGCTCATACAGATCGACGGCTTTGTTGGCGTGAGCAAAATGATTTGTGGCAGGAACTGTCCAAACTTTACCTTCAGCATCAGTAATCTCACCTATGCCCGCAACGCGACTCCTGCCATTATCACATTCAAAAAGATTCTCTTTGATGGTCTTTGCTAAACCTTGGGTAATGCTGGCAGAACCATGATAATCATTGAGGTTGCTACTCGCTATAACGTCGGATGATGGAGAGCAGCCCATTGTGAATAAGGCGATAGATGACAGAGTGATAATGTGGTTATTTTTCATAGTTATAGGTCTATATCCAGTAAAAAGATAGCGCACTTTTATGAGTGTAGTTGGTGTTTAAAATGGAGCAAGGAACAGCAACTTCTAAAGTAGGTGGTTTTAGGTAAAGGTGCGTAAACAAAGAGTAATGTTTGGTAAATCCATCGTACTAAATCGTGAATTTTGCGCGGTGATAATCATCACTTCGGTGTTTACTTTACGCGGTAGTAGCTCATTGTTTGCCTTCCTTGGCAGATTGAACGGAGTTCTTGCATGAGTGAGGCTGACAAAGTGAGATTCACGTCGCTTTTTTCCCTTTTGCAGCCTGTTTAATAAGGCGCAAAGTGATAATTGAAGCGATCATTGACATGATAATGTACAGCGATTGTATTGCGTTCCTCTGTTTGGTTTTCGTTCAATCGTCGGTTGCGTGTATTCACAAGTATCTAATTTTTATAGTCGGCCTATTCAGGTCAATATTGATAAACATACGTTCAAGAATGTCGGGATAGGAAATAGAGATGAAGAAAAGTGGAATTGCTGTGGCTGTGATTGTTTTGGCGGGTGGCGTTTATGTGGCGAATAATATATTGGTGGAAAAAGCCGCCAATGAGCTAGTCAGTTATGTGGAACACCTTGCTCATGAAACCAGCAGTAGTGCGCATGCCGATGTACAAGTGCTTGGTTCGACGGTCAATGGCAACCAGATAGAACAAGAGTTAGCCATCTATGTCATTGATAACGGTAAGCGTATCGAAAATCCAATTTATATTACCCACAGTGCTCAAGTAGGCTTATTCGGTTTCAGCGTGGATGGCAAGCTTATCCTAGCCAAAGATAAAGGCTTAGCTGCTATGTTTATTAGTGAGGTGACCTCTTTTAATGAGAATATCAATTACACGCTGAGGCCTACAACGCACTCTATCGACCTCAGTAGCAAGCTTAATATCGGCGTTATTCAGGGTAAGCACAAAGAAACGACTAAGATTGGTGAAATGGCAATGGCGGTCTCGGGCACAGTAGAAGATAGCGTTATGACGTTTACTGTTGATGGCCTAAATATTCATGACTATAACGGGAATATGTTCAATTTTGGTAAGCTCACCATTGATCAAGTCACAACCGCAGAAAACCACACACTGGATATTACGCTATCGAATGGTTCAATTTTGGATCCCTCAGGCTCTTTACACTTTAAAGATATTAAGTTGCTTACGAGCACCGGTGTCGGAGATATGAGTGCTATTAACTACGATTGGACAATCGGTTCTGTGGATGTCAACTCTGCAACATTAACGTTAGATGATTTTAAGATGGGCTTAAAAGGGCGTCTGGAAGGGTTTGATTCGAACAAACTAATGGATTACAGCAACCTAGTCAGTAGTCATCGATTAGATGAGGCAGATGCATTATTTGCCGAAATACTGGGGGATGGCTTTAAGTTTAGCAACATTGATTTTTACGTAAACGATTCGAGTATCAAAGGGGGCGTCGTATTGACGCAAAGGAACTATCAAGGTCTCCCACAGAGACAAATTACTGAGGCAATAGCAGATGCAATGTCTGTTGATTTAGATGTTACTTTGACGCCACAAGTGATCTCACGCGCGGGCATTCCGCCAAAAGTGACCAACCAACTCATGACGATGGACGAAAAGAACAACTATCACTCTAAGATCATTATTGCTAACGGTAAAGTAACCGCAAATGGGGTCAGTCTAAATTAATGCTTGCCAATATGAGGTGCTTTGCATACGTTAAGGTTTGGGCATTAAAAGTGGTGAAGCATGGACTTAAACTTATTAACGACGTTTTTATCAGTTTATCATCACAAATCGATTACGCTCGCATCTGAAGAGCTCGAACTTTCGCAACCTGCGATAAGCGCTTCTCTAAAGCGTCTTGAAGGGGTAATTGGCAAAGCATTATTTGTGCGTGAAGGCCGTGGCATTGTTCCTACGGGGGCGGCGGTGGCACTGGCAAATAAAATTGAGTCACCGATGTCAGTGCTGGAAACCATTGAAGGCCAGCAAGATCATCTTAATGTGTACTGTAGCGAAGCGGTGCTGTTTAAAGTGGCTCATATTGACAATATTACTATTGCTGAAACGCCGTTGGACGAAGAGATCATCATTGACGATTTATATACACAAAAAGTCGATTTAGTGATTGATGCTATGTCGAGCAAGCATCAAAGTTTAATTGTCGAAGAGTTTCATGAAGAAGATGCAGTATGCCTTACTCGCCTTGAGCATCCGAGGATAAAAGGACAAATCTCTCTTGAACAGTATTTTAACGAGCAGCATATTGCGTTAAAGGTTCGAAGGAACAACCTAAACACCCTCAATCATCTTAGCGACAAACCTGTTGCTACAAGAAAGATAAAAATCGAGACAGGTTCAGTGGCGAGCATGCTTGCCATTGCCTCTCAAACCGATTTTATCGCGTCGTCGTCTCGCGAGATTGCCGAAGAGTTTGCTCAAAATATGGGGCTTCGTATCCATGAAATCCCTTTTGAATTGAACAGAATTAAATTTAATATGATCTACCACCGTCGTTACATCAACGATGCTTTTCATAAAGCAAAACGAGAGGCATTGCGTAACGCAATCATACAACGTTCGTAAATAGCACTAGGTATTCATCTGGTTGAGGTTTTATCTAAACTTGACCTTATATATTGACGCTTATGCTTTGAGGATAATCCGCGTACACAAACTAATATACGTGGAGAACATCATGAAATTACGAGCTTTAGCACTTATTTGCGCCACTTCATTTACTGCCACCGCTTTTGCAAACTCAACCTCAATTTACTTAGAGCAAAATGTGGCATCTAATGCGGCGGATCATGGTGAGTATGCCACTGAAGCGGGTGCAAATATTGCGGTGTCTGAAAACGGCAGTGTGTATATCGGCTTTGACGATCAAGGTTGGTTGGCCGCAGGTTATGGGCATGATTTTAGCTTATCAGATAAGGTTAATTTTAATGTTTACACCGAATTAGGTAAGTGGGAAACGGGTGAGGAAATACTCATCGAAGGTATTGTAAATTACGATATCAATGACAACATTAGCGTGTTCACAGGCATCGGTTACAACCGCTCTGAACAAGTGCTAGAAAAGTTCAGCGATAGCGGAATTAATACCAATAAATTTATTGCCGGTACTCAGTTAAATTGGGCTGGATTTAATTTGGCTTATCAATACACCCACGAGAATAGAAATGGCTCGAATGGTGGATATACTCATGCTGGCAATGAGGCGTACTTCTCGCAAGATGATTATCGAACCAATGAGCATGAAGTGATACTGTCTAAAACCATTAATGATTTTACGCCGTACATAAAATATACCTACTTTAATACTCACGAAGGTGAAATAAGCAGTACTGGAGATTATGGTTCTTTGCGCGGCCCAATTGATAACGACAATATTCTGACGCTGGGTATTTCTTACCAGTTCTAATCGTTATCCATCCATTTATTTATCATCTTGCAGGCAAAAGGAGTTGCCTTTAGTTAGAGGCTAACCGATGCATTTCCCTTGCTTTAAACCTTCATCTTATCTTGCATATTTCACGTTGTTTTTGTCTTTATTTATCGCATCTCCTGCAATGTCTCACAATTTAATCTTTGATGAAAAGCAGTACGATGAGAGTCAATTCTCCGTAGATTTAACGCAGTGCGAGGCGCTGATTAATGATGTGGGAAACCATGAAGGAAGCGGTGCTGTGGAGCAAGGCGTAAAGCGTGGCGTACGAGGTGCAGCAGCAGGGGCAGCCGCAGGTGCGATATCAGGAAATTCGGGTTCTGATGCAGCGAAAAAAGGGGCGGCCATAGGCACGACTATGGGCTTGTTATCTGGGCGAGGGTCAAAAAATACAGCTGAGAATAGAAACCAGCAAGAGCGAGAGCAAGTGATGCGAAATTGCATGATTGGCCGTGGATATCAGCCTTTAAATTAATGAAAATGGGTCTTTGCTAGGCAGCGATTATCTTATAGCGATCGAACTCAATAACGGGGTTAGAATTTTTGATTGTAGAATCACGATTTATCGAGAAATTCTGCCTTGTTCTCACGCATTTTTCCTGCGCTATCTCTGATCACTGACTTAGTGTTATTGGTATTACACATATCACTCATAAACAGAAGTGATGTGCGATCTAAACTCAGCTTTATCGTTAAATGGCAACGACTGCGCGATGATAGTCATATTGATTCAGATGAGGAACTCAATATGACGAATAATAACGTTTTTGGAAAGACCATTAGCACCTTAGCATGTATCGCGTTTTCATCTTCCTCCATTGCCCACGATAGAGATCGACCTTTTGAACCAGAGCTCGATGATTATAGCTATGAAGTGTTTTTGGACTCGCCTGACCCTATGCTCAATATGGTATTTAATGAAGACGGTTTACAACAAATAGAATGGGATAATCAAACGTGGCAAGGCACTCATGCTACAAATGGATTCCACTTGTGAGGTCCCATAGCCACCTTTGCGGTGGCTTTTATAGACTTAAAATGGCGAATGGACTATGTAAAAGGGTTTGGACTACGCCCATGCATAGCTTCGCCTGTCGTGGGGTGGGTAAAATAAAGATCACTGGCATGGAGCATTAAGCGTTGGTTTACTTGTTGTCGCTCATTATTCGGCTCCAGACGATGTTCAAGCTTTGAGTCGTTATAAAGATCGCACCCAATAATAGGATGACCAAATTCAAGACTATGGATACGCAATTGATGAGTGCGGCCAGTGATCGGGGTGAATTGCACTAAGGTTCTTGCCGGGTTGTCTAAACGCTGAATGACTTGATATTCACTGATGGCGCTCTTGCCTGTGTCGAAACAAATTTTTACTCGTGGGAATAAGGCTTTGTCCTTGGCTATTGGTGCTGAGATTTGTCCGCTATCATTGCTCACCCAGCCAGATAACATCGCGATATAACGCTTTTGTACAGCTCGCATTTGAAATTGCTTGTTAAGGCTTTTAGAGGCTTCTTGATTCAGTCCAACCACCATAATCCCAGAGGTGCCCAAATCAAGTCGATGCGGCAGTTTTGCTTCTGTGAACGCAGGCGTTGTTTTTTGATTATTATCTTCCATCGCGGTTTGACCGTTGACTAAACGGTAATGCACTGAATCCCAATTAAGCGGGTTCTTTCCCGATAAGCTCAATAAACCACTGGGTTTATTGATAAGCAAAATATCGCGGTCTTGATATAAAATATCGATATTACTTTTGCACTTGGGCGCCACAAAGTGATCAATAATTTGGGGGGCGGTAGTGGCGTTGGATTGAGGCATTTCGATATCCTGATGCAATAAGTCAATTGAGCAATTCATTGGCGAAGAGCTTACCAGAAATAGTCAATATAGATGGGGTTGTGAGATGGGTTTCTTGTATAAACTTATTTTGTGGCTCACTCCTATTAAAGGCCGCACTTCGTGAGTTCTCAATTTCAGACATTATCTGCATGGTTTTAGTCAATATCATGGTATGGCGACACTTTGTGTCGCAAGTCGGGTTACTCTTTTCTCTTATTTCAATATAGAAGGAAGCCCACATGTTTTTACCTGAGCATTTGCATCGAATCGCGGTCGTTGGCGTAGGATGCTGTGGTCACAATACGATTAATTACATCAAAAAAGAGTTGGATGACAATGTCGATCTATTTGTCTTTGATACCGACTCACGAGGCCTAGAAAGTGATGAGCGAGTCACCCGTATGGCGATTGGTCAAGAGATAACTGATGGGCGTAGTGCTGGGGCGATTCCTAGTGTGGGTGAAAAAGCTGCTCACGCTTCATTTGATGAGATAAAGCAGCACCTTACTGGTTATGACATGATCTTTATCGCTGGTGGACTTGGCGGTGGCACGGCAACTGGCGTTATTCCAGTGCTGACTCAAATGCTCAGTGAAGAGGAGTGTCTTTGCGTCACCATAGTCACCACCCCCTTTGGTTTTGAAGGTAAGAAAAAGCAATTTTTTGCCCAAGAGGCGATAACTAAAATTAACACCACATCAGATTCGTGCGTGACGGTTTCCAACCAAAAACTGCTGCACACTATGGCCAAAAGTAGCACTTTGATTGAGGCGTTTGAATCTTCCAATCAGGTCCTCAAACGTTCACTTCTGGGCATTTACTCTCTAATTTCGACAACGGGCTATATCAATCTAGATTTTGCTGATGTGAGAACCGTTATCAGCGGTGCGGGTGCTACTGTAATTGGCTATGGGCAAGGCGTGGGCGAGTACCGAATCAAACAGGCAGTGGAAACTGCGCTGATCAATCCTTTATTGGAAGATTATGACTTAGAAAAAGCTAAAGCGGTGCTGATCAATATTACTGCTGACCATTCATTAAGACTGGATGAAATCCATCTAGCTGGTAAGTTGCTTACTGAGCAGATTGAATCAGAAATCCCAATTATTATCGGCACGGTGATCAGTGATGTTCCTCAAGATGATATAAAAATCTATGCCATTTTTAGTGGCGTGGAAAAGAAAGTGAGTAACTTACTCAAGCCAAAAGGGATTGAGTGATAATGAACATAGAGAGTGAGGTAGCGGCGACTGAGACCGTAACTGAGACAGTAATCAAAACAACAAGTGGGGCAGTAATCAGAGACCCGCGGCTTTTACCCGTGGCATACAGTGAACAGTGTGCCGATTTCTTGATTATATCTAATCGGCCGCATGTGTTATCCGTCGCTTTATTACCAGCCATCGGGCGTACTTGCTTTGCCTCTGCAAAGCAGGTGAGTCGTGCGTGTTTAGCCCCGTTTGATCTGATTGTGATTGTTGATGACGGAATGGATCAAAGAGAGGTGCGTCGTTTGCAAAGTAAATTGCAGCAGGGTAAGGCGTATTTTACTGTTGTAGTCGCTGGCAATGAAGCTACTCGGCAGCGTTGGGTTGGTCAGGTCGATAGTGCATTTTGCATCGGGAGTCAGCATCAGCAAGGTAATTTCATCAATCGAATACTAGAGAGTATCGAGCTCAAGGGGTTTGTTTGTATTGATTATGCCGATATCTACTCTGTGTTCTGCAATATGGGAAAAGGGGATTTCTTTCAAGGAAGCGCGAAAGGAAAGTTTCGGGTGTTTCATGCCATTGATAACGCGCTAGGGCATTTTGCAAGTGGCGGTGACAGTAGTGGTGAAACTAAAGCCGACACTGCTTTGATGGTGCTGAGCGGTGGATTAAACATTACGTTAGACGAGTGGGAGTCAGCGTTAAGGTACCTCGACTCAAAGTTGCCAGAACGTTGCTGCACGATAGGTGCGACAAAATTACTTGCAGATGGACTTATTGATGAAACGCTAATGGTGTCCATTTTTTTGAATCAAGTAAGGTAGTTGCTTTTTTAAGGCTTTTCATTCTATTCGAAAAGCCTAAATGCCGCGATGTTACTGAGGCTTACACTCTTTGTATTTCTTGTGATAATCCATCAGATTACCTTTTGTATCCATCTCAAAATCACAGCACTGCTTAAAGGCAGCGTGTAATGTATTGCGACTTTTCTTTACCCTAGATTTTAGAGTGGAGTATTTGATGCCGTGTTGCTCGGCATAATCCTTTTGCGATACCCCTTCAATTTCAATCGCATTCAGTAACTGTTTATCGTCTTCATCTAATGCATTGATAAAGGGCAATACGCACTCAGCAAGTTGGTCATACAAGTGTTGGTTCGGTTGCTCGTGCCATAATTCTTCATTTTCTGGAGGCAGATTTTTGTTTTGTACACGATAAAAATCGATGATGCTACGCTGAGCAATCTGAAACAGCCAAGGCTTGATCTTGGTGACATCTTTTACCGTATTCAAACTGCGATAAGTTTTAATTAAAATTTCTTGCAAGAGATCATCGACATCATCAGGGTTGTTGATGTTTTTGTGCAGAAAGGCTTTTAGGCTTGTTTGGTATTGTGCCCAAATGGTTTCAATATTCATCGAATAGGATCTCTAGTTTTATCAGGGTGCGCAGCACAACAGTATCGTATACAAAAAGCATTGTTATTTCGGCAATATCATCTCATAGAGTTTACATGAACCAAAATACCAAGCGAGGTAATAAAAGATTACAAAAAGATAGGCGACTATGTTTTAATGGCGCCCTATTAATAGATGCCACTATGTGTGGATGCCATCTGCTCCTTTTAACCAATAAAGTTTAAGTCGGAAACGGTATTTTGGAAAGATGCTCGAATCTTGCCATGATACGCCAATCTTGGGCTTTTTAGAGAAATAACTATGTCTGATCATAAGAAATTTACTGTTCGCACTGTAGAAAAACGCAACGGCTGGTGCGCAGAAATCGTACGTCAAATCTCATCACGTAGAACGACTGTTTCTAAACGTGAAATGGGTTTTGAAACTGAAGCACAAGCACAAGCTTGGGGCGAGAAAGAGCTAGAAGTGTTTATTCAAAATCAAGCTGAGCGCAACAAACGTAAAGCTGCTGAACGTAAAGCGAAAGAGCAATAAACGCTAGATAATAAGACTTTACATGGAAAATAGAGTGATCAAATAGTATAAGTTGATGAAGCCCTAACGCTGAAAAATGGACAATAGACGAGTGTAGGGGCTTGACTCATAACAGACATCTTTAAACCCATCCCGCTAAATTCTTTCCCTTATTAAATGCCCACACACGGCCCTCATGTCGTTAGGTGTATCATTTTTATCCCCGTGATTTCATAGAAAGTACTTTTTTAAAAAAAGTTTCGTCTTTTTTGGTGTGCTTACGTCTTATGTAGGTGTGGTCAATTTGACAGAAACAAAAACGGCTTATCTTTAACCGTCAACGCTAAACCTAATACCAATCACACCAAGTAAGTGTTTAGAACTAACGCCGTTGTCGAGTATTTTAACAAGCTAGAATGAGCGGTTATTTAATACGATTGGTATCAGTGACGGTAAAAACTGGAAAACTATGAACATTCTTTGGAAACTAAAAGGCTATCTCTTACGATTTCGCCGACAATATTTAATCGCGTTTGCCGCTTTACAGTTGGTTGCATTAGTCAATCTACTCCCTTCGTGGCTTATTGGTCGCATTATTGATGGCATTAGCGCCGATACATTGGATACCCAAGCACTGATCCTACATATTGCGGGCATTGTGGCCGCAGGCGCAACGATGTATGGCCTTCGCTTTATTTGGCAAAGTAAGCTGTATGGTTCTTCTATTGCCATCACGCGCATTATTCGTAGTGAGCTATTTCAGAAGTTCTCTTTGCTATCACCCGCTTTTTATTCGCGTCGCAGTACGGGTGATTTGATGGCGCATGCCACCAACGACTTGAATGCAGTAGAAGAAACCTTGGGTATGGGCATCATGACCTTAGTCGATTCGTTTATTGCGGGGATTACGGTCATCTTAGGCATGATCTTTGTTGTGAGCGGTCAACTAACGGCAATCGCTTTACTGCCGTTTCCATTGTTAGTGCTTATTACTCGACGTTACGGCATCACGTTGCACAAGGCGTTTGGTAAAGCACAATCGGCATTTTCTGACTTAACCGAAGAAACAAGAGAAACCGTATCAGGTATTCGTGCGGTACGCTCACACGGCATCAGCGCGCGCCAACAGCAGCGTTTTGCCAACAGTTTAGATGATACGGTGCAGACAAACTTAGCTGTGGCAAAAGTCGACTCTGCTTTTGGACCAACGATCCAATTGGTGTACGGGTTATCGTTTGTCATTTCATTAGGTTATGGCGCATGGTTGATACAACAAGGCAGCATCACGGTGGGTTTGTTTACGACTTTCACTTTGTACCTAGGGCAATTGCTGGGGCCTTTCTTGCAGTTTGGCTGGCAGTTTAATGTCTTCCAACGTGGCAGTACTTCTTGGTCTCGCTTAGAAAAATTATTTGCTGAAAATATCGAAGTGCTAGAAGGGGATAACACTCTGCCTAACGATGCTGATTCAAGCATGAGTTTTGATATTTCCGCTTTCACCTACCAAAATGCCAATCGAAATGCACTTGAGCACATTAAATTTGATTTGCCATCTGGTGGATTGGTCGGAATTACAGGCCCTACCGGAGCCGGTAAAAGTACGTTGTTACATTTAGCATTGCGCCAGTTTCAATTAGAGAGTGACTCAGTCATTTACTTATCAGGTACACCCACACAAACCCTGACTTTTGAGGCGTTGCGTAGCAAGTTGGCATGGGTTCCGCAAAAGCCGCATTTATTCTCCGGAAGTATTGCTGAGAATATTGCGTTAGCTAACCCGGACGCAACTCAATCTGACATCGAACATGCAGCCGAGATGGCGGGAATCAAACAAGAAATAGAGGCAATGCCAGAAGGGTTTACCACACCTTTACGAGAGGGGGGCAGCAATCTATCTGGAGGTCAAAAACAGCGTTTAACGCTGGCGAGAGCTTTATTGTCTGGAGCTGACGTATTATTGCTCGATGACCCGTTTAGTGCACTGGACATGAAGACGGAAGTACAAGTACGACAAAACCTAAAAGCGCATTATGCGCATAAGACGGTGTTGTTGGTGACTCAGCGTTTGACCAACCTGATTGAAGCGGATCATATTTTAGTGCTTCAGGATGGAAAAATAGAAGAGCGTGGAACCCACCATGATTTGGTGGCGAATCAAGGTTGGTACTCGACGGTGTATCAGCGTCAAAGTCAACTGGGCAAGGCTGTGAATGCCGAACAAGACAGTGCCACACAACAGTCCGATCCAGAGAGGGCATCTCATGAATAATTCTCAAGTGAATAACAGCCTTTACCGCCGATTATTTGCCTTTTCATTGCCGCATAAAGCACGTTTTGGCTTTGCTTTTGCCATGCTCGCATTATCAGTTTGTGCCGAAATGGCCATTCCCTGGCTAGCTAAAATCATCTTGGATGAGGTGATTGTGCCAGGACAATTTGAGTGGCAACAGTTGCTGATGTTAACGGGATTGGTGTTGCTGTTTTATCTCTTTGCCGCGGTATTTGGCTATTTGCAGGCTATTACCTTTAAGCACGGCGCACTGCTGGTGGTTAAAGATGTGCGCAATAAACTGTTTCATCATGTATTGAATTTTCCCATTGCAACGTTTGATAAATTATCCACGGGTAAGTTGGTGTCCTACATCACCAATGATACTGAGTCATTGCGTAATATGTATGTATCTACTATTCCAACGGTGATTCAGGGCGCATTGCGCATTGTTGCGATTTTTATCGCGATAGCGCTGCTTGATTGGCACTTGATGTTAATCAGCTTAGTCCTTATTCCAGTTTTGCTGACGACGATGCACTTATATCGAAAAATATCCATGACGGTGTTTGACGGTATTCGCGTGCAAGTGAGCAACATTAATGGGCAAATTAACGAATCTTTAGAAGGAATGGCGTTAATTCAGGCATTTCGTCAGCAAAAAGCGTTTCAAGCCAAATTTGAAAAAGAAAACCAAACTTGGTTTCACTATCGCACTAAATCCGTTGCTATTGATAGCTTAATGCTACTGCCTTTAACTCGCTTAATCGCCACCTTAACCGCGGCCGGAATAGTGGCGTGGTTTGCGGAGGCGTCATTATCGACCGTGGTGGAAATTGGTACCCTATATGCCTTTTTAAACTACATTGAACGCTTTTTTGACCCGTTTCGACAGTTGTCGATGGAGTTGCGTAAGTTGCAAGTGGCTACCGTATCGTCAAAACGCATTTTCGAGTTGCTCGATGATAAGACAGATATAGAACACGCTTTGCCCGAAGTGACCATTCAACCTGCCCATGACATAGAGTTTCGTAACGTCACTATGGAATATGAGGCGGGTAAACCGGTATTAAAAGACGTGAGCTTTACCGCTAAGGGTGGCAAGTTTACTGCCATTGTTGGACATACTGGCAGTGGTAAAAGCTCGGTGATTAATCTGTTAATGCGCTTTTATCAGCAAAAAGAAGGAGAGATCTTAATTGGTGGGCAGCCTTTGCAAACTCTTTCGGAGCCTCAGTTGCGTAAGCTATTTGGTTTAGTGTCTCAAGACCCGACTATTTTCAGTGGCACCATCGCTGACAATATCGATCTTTCTCTTACGGGTAATAGGACTACGCAAGCAGACGCGAGCGATGCTCGTCATCAAAAAGCGATTCGCGCGGCACAAACAGTGAAAGCGGATCGTTTTATCGAGCGATTGCCGGGTGGGTATGAGCACAATATTGCCAATGGCGGTGCATCGTTATCGGTCGGCGAGCGTCAACTGTTAGCACTGGCCCGTGCTATCTCACATGATCCTAAGATCTTTTTGCTCGATGAAGCGACCGCCAATATTGACTCAGAATCGGAAGAAACGGTGAAACAAGCACTGGAAAATATTCAAGACGGCAGGACGGTTATTACGGTCGCACACCGTCTATCGACCATAAAAAATGCCGATCAAATTTTAGTCATGGATAAAGGCAGAGTTGTACAAAGTGGCACTCACCAAACCCTTATTGAGCAGGCGGGTGATTATCGTGATTTATACCTTGCGCAAAAAGCGCAAGAAGAACAAGAACATCAAAACAGCACACTTGGCCTGATGGCAACAAGCGTGGCGTAAACGATTAAAAAACAAGAGCGATTAGAGCATGAACAATTGCGTTATCAATCAGCAAACGAATGAGCAAAACACTGGCCCAGTAGAGGACAAGACCTTGAACAACAATACCCCTGCATTGTTACCTCAAGAGGTCATTAATGATCTTTTAGAGTGGGAGATGATGCATGGGGTGGCTTTTCGTCAAGCGGACAATACCGCAAGGCACGTACCATTTAGTATCGCACCAATGAGTATGCAAAAGCCCATTTATGAGCACCTATTAGCGGTGACGCCTCTTATTGCCAAACTGATCAGTAATGTGTCGGAAGACCACGAATTTTTACAGCAATCGTTGACGGATATGGCTAAAGCCGATCCCTTTTTTGGTCGTCTCATGGAGCTACATCAGCAAGCACACGGTGATGTGAGCCAGCCTTTAAATCCTGCTCGTCAGCCACTGTTACTAATGCGTACCGATTTTATGGACGATCGCAAGCATGGCGCAAAAGTCATTGAGTTTAACAGCATTGCGGCCGGAATGGGGCCATTTGGTCAACGCGCCGCTGAACTTCACAACTTTGTAAATCGTCAGTGGAATTCGGTGTATCGTAATTGGTTAGAAGATGACACGGCGCTACCGGCTGAAAATAAAGGCATGCAGCAACTGGCTCACGGTATTGCTGTTGCCACTAAGAAGGTGAGTGCCCACTTTGCCTCTTTAGGTGAGGACAGCGCAGCACATACGCCGACGTTCTTGATGGTTGTCCAAAAAGACGAAGACAATGTCTACGACCAACATTTATTGGAAGTGGCACTGCAACATTTAGGTATTCGCACCGTAAGACGTACCTTCGAGCAATTGAGCCATCAGCTTTCAAGTGGTGAGCAAAAGCGCTTAATGCTGGAGGACGTTGGCGCTATTGATACTGTGTATTTGCGAGCTGGCTATCAATTTACGGATTATTGGGCCCCGGATCTTCACGAAGATATCTGCTGTCATACATTAAGCCAAACCCGCTTGTTTATCGAAAAGCACTATGTGGCAATGAATGCGACCATAGGTCAGCAACTGGCAACCAGTAAATCGATGCAGATGCTTCTTACTACCATGCCAGCGCAAGAGTACGCTCGTTGGGGCTTAACCGAACAAGAAGCGCAACAAGTGAAGAGTGTTCTTGCAGATATGAAGCCTATCACGACACAAAATATTGATTGGTTTAATACGTCTGCAAATAAACAAGCGTGGGTATTAAAAAACCAAGGTGAAGGAGGTGGGCATTGTGTGTTCGGTGAAGATATTAGCGCCACACTGGCTAGCTTAAAACCAGAAGAATATGACGCTTGGGCGTTGATGCAACGCTTATATCCCCACGAACGTGATACCCCTACCATTGCTGTCCGTGATGGCAAGCAAACCTTAGTTCACGATCTGGTCAGTGAAATAGGGCTGTTCACTGCGCACTACCAAGGTGAGCCAGTTACTGAGCACAAGGGTTATGCGGGCTACTTAATTCGCAGCAAACCCGCTAGTGAAAACGAGGGGGGTATTCATAGCGGGCAAGGGATTTTGGACTCTTTGGCGTTGGTTTAATAGCAGATACTACTTTAGTATCATAAAACAAACGCCAGGGCTGTATGCTCTGGCGTTTGTTTTTGTGCTCAAATCATAGAACACTAGGATATGACTTATTCAACATCAAATCGTAAATTTTCAGTAAACTGATATTGACGATTATTGCCTGCTAAGTCTCTTACCGTCATTTCAGTTAATCCCCATGTTCCTGGAGCTGAGCCAACGGGTAGTATAGTTTCAAAGACGTACTGGATTGGCGTGGTAGCATCGCAATTAGGGTTGTCTTTTAAAGCCTGACTATTACATTTGAAATAGCCACCTTCCTGATCGGGGGCTGTGGTTTTATCCACGTTGCTATTTTTTGAATGCCAGAAGTGAAACTCTTGGCCTTGAGGATTTCTCAATCTGATCCCGGTGATATTTAATCCTGAAGCCGTTGCTAAAGGTTGCTCTTCGTATGCCCAATAGTAAATCTTAACTATTGTTTCACCATTTGGGTTGTCTGGATTTGTTGGGGCAGCAGTTACTCGAAGGCATGTTTCATCCTCATCTTCAGATTGACATACCTGTTGATTAATCAAAGGCGCATTAGTATCAGGAGTACTTCCCGATACTACGAGCGTGATTGGATCTTCATGAGTCGGATGGTTTGCGGTAAAGCTTGTTTTTCCTATATTCAATGCTTTGTCCTTCATAGTTATATATCTAGGGCCATAGTTTCCCAATGGAATAAAGCGAGTGATTAGCCAGTCTATCGTACAAATATTTGTAGCATCACTACGGCTAGATACTTCAGGAATATAATGACTATGTAGTTCGTGACTATATTGACCCCATCCGAAGTCAGCGGATTGATTACTTATATTTGCATAGCAGTAACCTTGATCCATCGACTCATTCTCATTTAGTAGCCACTGTAATTGCAACAATTGCTCATCTTCTTTTAATTCAACAGGAGAATCAGTAGAGTCAGAGTTAAACAAGTTCAAAGTCATGCTGTTTTTTACATATTGGGGCGCAACAATATCTGAATTTGCATTATTGATATAGAGACGCCAACCATAGTCCGAGCTTGCCAGTTTTTCAATTCTACGATTGCCAACTTGATCGAAAACGACTATTTCAGCGGGCACCCACCAACCTTTAGCCGCTTCTGCTGGAAGATCGAATCTTGCGATTAATTTAGAGTCGAGTTGTGCTCCATTAGCAGGTTTAAAGTATTGATCTTTATATGTTCCAATTGGGCTTAGTAAGCGCATATACGCACCGGATGCACCGTCAAAACAATTGTCTTGATTATTACAGTTTTCACTTGTGTGTAATCCAAGAGTCACTACTACACTTTTCTTTTGTTCCGGCGCGCCATATACAGAGATATCGACACTATTGATTTTTCCTGGATATATATAATCCGGGTATAAATTAAGCACTTCAAAAGTGAGATCAGGACGAATTACACTGAGATAGATACTACCTTGCATAATATAGTCTCGGATGAATTCGTATTTTGGCAACGCTCTTGAACGCAATAAATCAGGGTTGGTTAAAAAGTAAGAAATACTTTCTGCCATATCTTCATTAGGGTTCAACTTAGCGGCATATGCTGTCACAAATTGAGTGGTGCTACATGATGCCCATTGTCCGTCAAAAACAAGTTCACCATCAAATTTGGGATGATCATGTACTTCAGTTAAAACATTTAATGTCTCTGGATCTACGTTTGGTGGTGTCCAATTATTAGGGTCTTCTGCCCATTGTTTACAGTTCCCGTCGGTATCTCCTGGAATATACCACCCAGATTTTTTTAACCATTCATATTTGAGGTCATTTGAGAATGCATAGTCCCATAAGAAGTGAGACTTTTCGTGAATAATTAAACGTTGAATATCACCAATAAAGTTTTGCGTAAAGGCTGATTCCATAAATTCAACATAATTAGCTGATGTCCAAGCTACAGCCGGTGCGGCAGAATATAACGGGTGGGGAAGTCCATTCGCACGTCTTAAGAAGTAACGCAGACCGCCTTTTTCATTAGGCAGACTGAGATCTTTCATTCCTTCAGGGAATTCTTCTAAAATAGCAATGATTGCAATTAATTCTTTTGGCTGAAATATCTGCCATATATTTGCATTACGATCGTCGTCTATTACTGGAATGGTCTCGTAGAGCCCGTTAAAGTTACGAGTAGTCGCTATAATTACGCCGTAACGCTGTTTGAGTATATGAGCCGCTACATCAATTTTTTGGCCATTGTCTGTAACAAAGCGTATAGCTGCGTTATATAAACGGTTAGAGAAGAATCGTCCACGCTTACCATCAACAGTCACGATTGTTGGTGATGCATATTTGAATGTTTGAGTAGAAATTTTAACTTGAGTGCTAGCATCTGTTAAATTGGTGACTTCAATATCGTCTGTCAAAAGTTCGTCAGTTAATACCCAGTGACTTGCATACGGATGTTCAGCAGCCGACCCTCCTGAGAGTTGATTTGGAAAACTTTCAAGGCCCGTTCTTTTTAGCATTTCAAGTAGACGGTACGCATGCTCCTGACTCCAAGGAACATCTGAATCATCTAAAATAATACCAAACAGCGACTGTAGGGTTGCACTTGCATGGGAATCTACATCGCTATAATCTTGGCCTATAATTTCTATCGGTAAGTCTTTGTTTATATATGATGAATACTCTCGTCCTGCTGTATTGATATCTTCAGACCAGTGATATTGGAAGTGATCTTGTTCTAACCCATCAATACGTTCAGCATTAAATTGAGCAAAAGTACCGGCATTAATTTTGATGACATTACCATTAACTTCTGACAAGGAAGTTTTAGCTCTTGGGCTATCATTTTCTTCGACACTATCATCGGCATCTGCAATTTTATACCCTGCTTGGCTAACAGTTAAAATATAATCTTGTTGCTTATTTAATCCTTCAAACTTCAGTTCACCATCTTTGGATGCGGTTGTAATGAGTACACTTTTGTCATCGGAAGTTAAGGTTCCGATAACTGGACGGTCATTGCTTGCACCTGAAACATCAACGATAATTTCCTGGTCGCCAACAGTACGTTCAAATTGAGCGTTTATCGTGCAATCGTTCGATACATTAGTGATGTAGTATTTATTGTCTTTTAGGCTGCCACCACATCCACTAATTGACTCTAAGGTATATTTATCATCTGTGGAAACATCAAATTGAGCATTCTCTCCATAAGCTACGCTCATTGAGCTCGGTGATACGTTACCACCTTCCGATGAGTGTGCAGTTATGTGATATATAACGGGGGCAAAGGTTGCGATTACCTCACAGTTATCTTTTAATATTCCGGTCTTATATGTATTCCCGTTTAATGTGCCATCACAGCCTTCAATATGTTTGAGTTGATATCCGTCATTAGCATTTAAATCAAAGCTTGATGTTTCTCCATAGTTAACACTTTGCTCTTTTGGTGAGATAGTTCCCCCGTTACTTGCATGAGATAACGCAGTTACTATTATTGGTGTGAATTTGGCGGCAATACTACAGTCATTTGTGATTAATCCGGTATTGTATTGAGAGCCGAAAAGAGCCCCTTTACATCCAGTTACTTCACTAATCTCAAAGCCATCATCAGCATTTAAATTAAAAGTATATGTTGAACCATGTTGTGCATCTTGAGTTTTAGGAGTAATACTTCCTCCTAATGATGCTGTGCTTGTGATTGTATAGTGTTGGAGAGGGGGTTGGTTATTATTAGAATTATCATCACCGCCACAAGAGACGACACTGATCGCTAAGCCCAATATCACTAGGGTGTCTTTTAAATACATGAAATCTACCACTGTTGTTGACCAAATTTCACATTGTCATTTATTTTATAGGCATAAAATAAATGACAATATTCTTATATTTATTAAAATTAATGTCAGAGAACGCAGTATATTTGAAATGTTATTTTTTATCTTTGATATAATCCATATTTTATTAATAATTAGGAATATAGATTGATATGCAACAGTGCTCGTATTGTTTATTTATAATACTTGCTTAAAATAATCACTAACGATTTTTTATATTTAATAGAATTTAAAATGCCCCCAGTTAGTTAAAATATATATGAACTCCGTCACGTTTGGGGAATACCAATACCCAACAACACAGATAGCCACCAAGCTAATGCTCAATACGATATGATTTTCGGGAAGCAACTTAAGCGCAGTACCGAAAGAGTTCTTAAGTTTAAAGCGGCTAAACTCCACACTGTTTATTTCATCCATGAGTAGATGCAATAAAAACCCCATCAAGAAGAAGAAACCGGTTAACCACGCTGTCATTGCCGGTTTTATCACGATATGCCCTGCTAAATAAAAGGTGACATTGACCAAAACCAGTGTATTCGCCACACCAAAGACAATAGAGTGACAAGCCCCTCTATGTGCAGTGATTTTCTTGAAAATCCGTAACAATATTTGATGCAAAAAAAGATAGATGGCTAATGGAATGAGCAACAGTCGCAATAAACCCGTTGGTGTATGAGCATCGCCAATGACGAAATGCATCGCCCCAAAACATAAGGCAATGGACATTGCCCCATAAATGACTTCCAGTGACGTTGAACTGTCAGAATCAATATCAGGATAGAGGCTGCCAATAGTACCTACAAACCATAACCAGAGTGCCGTCTGTATGGTGATGTCTCCTTTTGCAACGAAAGTGGCGGCTGCAATGCCAGTTACGGCGACGCCCGCTTTGAGGTGAGTATCAAAATTTGCCATTTGAGAAGATCCGAGATTAAAGGAGAGATTAATTTACAAAATTTATCGCGATGCCTTGTAAGTAGCAAGTGAGAGAATGGTCAGATTCAAGACATGCGCTTTTTATTTTTTCTTTTGTTATCAGCAACTAACGAATGATTTTTATTGTTGGAGTATTGTTGTGGTTGGGTTGTGATTTGTGGGGTCTATACGAAGGTTAATTGATACGTCATTGGCGCAATATGCCTATTATCGTACGCGTATTTCTCTATTCTTGTTTGCACTTACCGAGCACTGAATTAGACAACACAAAGGTCGCCTCACTCTCTGCCACTGGATTTTCGAAAGACTCTGAAGTGGCTCAATATATGACCTTGCCTATGAGCGTGGTGTTACAGGTGCTTCGGTGACTATTGCAGCGCTGAATACTCCGAATATGCTGGCCTTTAAATCAGCCAGACAAAATCAGGGCCAGAGTTTTCATTTTGCATTGTGTGAGCAATGGTTTAGAAAACATCTGGCCCTGTAATTACTTTTTTATCTTACTGGATTATGGGCAGGTTACTGCATCCCAGAACCAGCTTCCTGCTTGTGGAGACTCCCAAACACCAGGGTTGTTTTTCGCTTTGAAACACTCACCTTGGAATCGGACAATATCGCCGTTGCTAACATTGGTTTGACCGCCCACCCAATCGATAACATCGCTTGGATCAGTATCAGGGGCTTCTGGATCTGTCCCCGGATTTTCAGGGTCTGTTTCAGGATTTCCTGGCTCAGTCTCTGGGCTTTCTGGAGCGCTGCCGTTTTCTGGCGAATATTCTGGTAGTTCAGGGAACGCCGACTTGATGCCGATGACTTGGTCATCAATCAAGAAACGAATACCTTGAGTACCGATTGTGGCTGGTAGGTAGTACACCAGATCAATCGTGGTCTCAGCCCCAGGAGCCAGCGACTGCCAAGATGGAAGAATCAGTTCTGCCACATGGAAGTCTTCTACTAGGTGGTTTGGACGCTCACCTTGTACATTGTCGTTTCCGGCATTGTAGGTGATCTCTGCGCCAGTACCTGACCAGTCTGTCAATACATCTGAAGTGGATGTTGGCAGTAGGAACTGAATCACGGTTCCGCCTGGTAATTCAACGTTACTCTTGTTAGTGAAAGTAAACTTAGGGTTGAATGGATAGTTATTGTCACCGACAGGGAACTCTACTGCGACATCAACGTCAACTTGTGATGTTGGAGTATCCAGAATATCGTTGTGCTGAACACTGTATGGCGCAGCTTGTTTAAAGCCTTCATGCATCTGCGTCACAAGGGTTTGGCCCATGTAATATTCATTGTTCTCTTCGTCAAAGTCGTAGTCGCCCGCTAGCTCCCATATCATCACACCACCGAAACCACGGTCTTTGATGTATTCGATCTTATGCGCCATTGACTCTTCATCTTCGGTAGATAAGAACACTTTCTTCGAAGCATTCCATAGCCAAGGTACTTTCGCTTTTTCATCGAAGTGACGAGTATAGGTACCTGAGATGATGTGCTTAGGATTGTTCTCATCCAAGCCCCACTCTGGACCATAGCTTGGGATAGTGCCAGTTAAACCAAGGCTTTGTGCATGCTCAAGGTTTTTAGCGTGCCACATAGGAACCACGCCTGCGGCCACTTCTACACCATTTTCATCTACGTCATGCCAAAGGTTATCGATGCCTTCTGCGCCCGCGCCACATGGATCATTTAATCCTGTACCTTCTGGACAATCGGACTGGCTAGGAAGTGGAGAGGTGCCGTTGTAACCATTCACACCGCCTTCAACGTCTTTCCAACCACGAGTATAGAAAGGCACACCAATATTCAGCTTGCCAGGGTCGACAGCGCCACGGAAGTATTGACCTGTCCATGCCGCATTTAGGTAGCCAATGCCTTTATATTGCTCAGCTCCATAAATACCACCGGCTTGCAGTTCACCATCAATGCGGTTATCAAACAGCGCAGCATTGTGCCCAACAAAATGGTTCCAAGTGCCATGGAAGTCGTACGTCATTAAGTTAATGAAGTCTAAATACTGGGTAACTTGGAAGTTTTCCATACCACGTAATAGATACGCAGATGATGGAGAGGCGATAGTAAAGAGGTACTTACGTCCGTCTTCTTCTCCCGCAGCATCCAGTTTTTCGCGAGTGACTTTCATCAACTCAACGTAGTTTTCAAAGAGTTGTCCACGACAGATATTCGATAGAGGCCAGTCAACAGGGTTACCTGCATCCGCCATCGAAGTTGGATATTCGTAGTCGTAGTCAATACCATCGAAGCCATATTTACGAACGTATTCAACGGATTGATTGGCAATCTTGTCGATACCTTCATGGTTAACAGTACAGTTTGGATTGGTTGTACCTGAGTAGAAACCCCCTGTTTCTGCCCAACCACCGACTGCAAGAATGGTCTTCACATCAGGGTAGAGTTTCTTGTACTTGTTTAACAAGTTGAAGTGACCCTTGTAAGGTAAAGAAGGGTCCATCTCTGCACCTGCTACGCCCGGCCATTCCATTTCAGTCGCACTGTCATCAAGGGTAAATTCAATGGTGTTTGAATCTAGGCCTGCAAATGCGTAGTTGATGTGAGTGACTTTATCCCAAGGAATATCTTTGACTAAGTAGGTCGGGAATCCATTGCTACCGTTTCGCCAAGAAGTAAAGTAACCGACAATTCTGCGTGGGTGGTCGTCGCCCATACATTCACGCACATCGCCTTGGCTATCGGTGTAGTAAACCTGCGAAATATCACATGACAAATTGCCTAGGTTATTTTCGTCAATGACGGTGACCTGAATACGACTGGTTGAAGAAAGGTTTTCATCATCAGTTGCAATAGCTGCAAGCGTGACACTTCCAATCGTTGTTGGTGTCCAATCACAGGCAAAGTTGTTGCTGGCGAACGCATCAAATTCACAGATGGTTGTGCCATTGGCCGTGATGGCAACATTCGATAGATCGGTATGTTCTGTAGAGGCATCAACGCTGATTTGTACCGCTTGATTCACTTTAAGTAAGCTACCTGCACTTGGAGAGGTAAAACTTACATTGGGTGGAGAAGCTTCTTCCTCTTTATCTTGCAAAGTGATTGCAAAACGTTGTTCTGCAACAGGCGTGCTAGTTTCACCATCATTGTATGTGCCGCTCACTACAACTTCGTAGTTGCCTTCAACAAGATCTTTGCCTGCTAGGGTAAGACCAAAGAAGCCATCAACCGTTTGTTGTACGCTCACAAACTCTTGGGTGCCTTGAACCAGTTTTGCATTGACGAGAATTTCAGTATTACTTTCAACCGTCAGGGGAATGTTTACCGCTGAGTCAACTAGCTCATATTGATCAGTTAAGCCTGTAACGGAAATGGTCGGCGTAATTTCAGGGGTTTCTTCTTCGGCATCGATAAAGCTGATAGGGAAACGCTGCTCTGTAATAGGCAGTGCCTGACCGTCATTGTCGTAAGTACCGCCAATGATTACTTCATAGCTTCCGGCAACCGCGTTGCTATTTTTCAGAGTAAAACTAGATACGCCATCGATGGTTTTTGATAGCTCAGTAAGCACTTGCTCACCTTGTACCAGCTTAGCAAAAGCGTCTACCGTGGCGGTTGTTTCAACATTAAAGGCAATATCGACGGCATTGTCGACAATGGTGTATTGTCCTTTTAGCCCTGAAACAATGGTAGAAGGCTCTTCAACGACTGGCGGTGGTGGTGTGACATCGCCACTGTTACTGCTAAAAATGATGGAGCTTTCAAAGTCGCTCACATTCTCTAATTGGCCGTCATAACCAAAAGAGAAAGAAAAAGAGTTGTTGGCAGTAAGATGATCTTTAATCCAAGCACCTTCATCAAATATAAATTCGATACGATGCAGTACACCACTTTCAGTGGTGCTGGTGGTTAGGTTCCACGTTGGGTAGGTTAGACCTGTACCGGAGAACGAAAAATTGCTGACACTGGTAGGAAGCACAAACTCTAAGGTTGCGCTTCGCATATCAATATCTGTGCCGCTAGCGTTTAGTACATCAATGGAATAAGTACTCCACCATTGACTCTCTTTTGCCGAGGTACCAATATCAACACCGTTTATTTCGCTGGCATTTGCCATGGCGATTGTAATTGGGTTTAAACATAGCCCAGTAATTAGGGCTGTGGATAAACCAGCTAACCGTATATTATTCATAATGTCCTTTAGAAAAACTCACATTCGAGGGAATTCTCATTAAAACTTCAACAAATGAAATTTTAATTCAGTGTATTCATGCGATGAATGTCCGTAAATACTTATTTCTTGTAGTGAATTTACTTTTTGGATAGTTTGTGAGCGATATAGGGTTTATTATTGTTTAATATTATTTGTTGTAATAAATGACAATTTCAAATAAGCCTTACTTATATTTTGAGTTAGATATATTAATGCAGTAGTCTGTTGTGCTTAGTACTTTGTTTTAGGAGTTGCTAGAAGAGGGTTTTGCTAAATAAGTTACTGATTTTTAAGTGATTTATTTCGATTTATTAAGGTTGAAAAAACAGGGTTTTGTTACAAGCCATTAATTGAGAATCAGATTTAAACTTAATTCCTATTATGATCGATAAAATAGAGTGTATCGTATAGCGGTTGTTGTTAATGTTGAGTGAATAAGGTGTTTTAAATTCAAATTGTCCATTTTGTTTTGTATTATTTTTTAATATTGTGAAGTGGTGCTAAAAGTTGAAACTTTATAAAATTCGTTATGATAAATATGAATGAAATAATTAGTGATCTTGGACGCAATTAATCAGTGATATTTATAATTACCAGACATAATACTGCGACTTAAAACGGATTTGTTACCCGTGCACAGACACTACGGCCTTTACTTTGAGTCTATAGGTTTGGATGTATAGGTATCATTTAAGGATAGATAGGCACATATGGTGACGGCTTTAGTTTGCTATCAAGAGTCAGATTGAGAGAGAGTCGGCGAGGGAGGTTCATCGATGACAAATAAAAAAAGGTATTTTTCGGGAAACAGACAGAATTTTGTTGTGATTTACAGTAAACTTGAGGGCTACTTACTCTATTACTAAAGACGTGATACCAAGAAACCTATGTCAGATATTTACCAACTGTCTTATTCTAAAATGATTATTGAGCATGCCACTGCAAAATGTAAGCAAAATGGCGGTCAATTAACCCACAAAAGAAAACAGATTCTTTTGTGTTTAGTAGGATCAGAAAAAGCGCTGTCTGCCTATGAAATTGTCGATCTCTATAAAGAGAAATACCAAGAGAGTATGTCGGCAATGTCGGTTTATCGTATCTTGGAATTCTTGCAAGAGCAGGGCTTAGTGCATCGCTTACAGATTGCTAATAAGTATATCTGTTGTATGCACATTACTTGTTCGCACAACCACGAAGCCTCACAGTTTCTCATTTGTTCGAACTGTTTCAAAGTGAAGGAAGTCAGCATTAGCGCTGCCCTTATTGACGAATTGAAAAATAATGTTGCCGCTGCGGGGTTTGTATTTGCCAGTGAGCAGCTAGAAGTGAATTGTTTGTGTGAAGAGTGTCAATCGCTGTAGGTGTTACCCAATACCACTCAGCAAGTGATCAGTTATTTAGTACAACTGGTATAAATGCTTTCCGATACTAAATTAAAGAGGATAGGCCATTCGGCTTATCCTCTTTTTTTGTTACTGGGGCGGTGAATATTACTCGTAGTCAGAAGCGTAAGTTTCTTCATAAGTGTGGGAGTAAAGTTCGAATAAATTACCAAACGGGTCTTCTAGGTAGACCATTTTAGCGGGTTTATTATCGTCTTCAGGGTGATAGCGCATGATATCCATACGCACTTTGCCACCGTATTGCTCTGTGCGCTCAATGGCACCGGCAAAGTCATCAGTTTGTAAGCAGAAGTGAAATATTCCAAGGCGAGAAAAGTCCACCTCGTGACGCTGTTGGCGCTCTTTCATTTCAAACAACTCAACGCCGATACCGTCAGTGGTGACTAAGTGTGCGATGTTAAAGCCTTTAAAGCCTTCACCAAATACAGCAATGCACATACGCCCAATAGCCGTTTCACGTTCTTCGATCACTTTGGTGTTATTCATCACAATGTTTAAACCAAGAGCTTTGGTATAAAACTCAACTGCTTGGTCCATATCACCCACCATAATACCGACGTGGTTCATTTTCATAATCTGCTCCAATTTCTTTATGTCTGTTTCACGTTTAACGCGTGTTTTGTTTCGATAGGAGAAGTATATGGAAAGAGTATCATCATATAAAATTATGATATTTTATTTAAATAATAATATTTTCTTATTACAAGGCTCGATTGCCAGTATTGTCGGCAATAGCCCATTGGTTATTTTGTATTAGATTGAGCATGGCTTCACTGGCTTTGGAAACGTAACGTTCTTTGTTCCAGATAGCAGCAAGCTCCCAGCGAATGTTCTGCTTGATAGGAATAAAGTAATAATCATCTGGATTGAGTCGGTGGCAGATTGGCTCGGGCATAAAACTGACTCCCATCCCACTTTTAACCATTGCGGCTAAAAAGTCCCATTGGCTACTTCTCACGCCAATATTGGGCGTAAATCCTATGTCGGTACAAATTTGAGTAATGACTTCTGAAATGACAAATTCAGAGTTGTACATATAAAAAGGGAGGTCTTTTAAATCAATAATGTCAACGATAGGCACGTCGTGCCACTGAACCGTTTTCGGCAATACTGCTAGGATAGGGTGCGTGTCTAACGGCCAGCAATGAAATCGAGAATCGGATTTAGTCAACATCGTAATAGCAATGTCGATATTGCCATCAATCACGTCGTTTTCTAGCTTTCTACTGCCACTTTCTATAATAGACACTTCAATTTCTGGATATAAACGAGAAAACTCTTGAATGAGATGGGTGTATAAGTGTCCCACCATAGGCGGGATGCCTAAGGTAATCTTGCCCGATTTAAGTTGTTGCAAATCATTGAGCCTTGTTTGCATCTCCTTTTGTTGCAGCAGGACTGACTCGGCATAAGAGAAGACGATTTCTCCTGCTTCGGTTAACTCAAGATCTCGACCGTTGCGATAGATAAGCTCGTGCCCGTAGCTTATTTCTAATGACTTTAGGGCCTTGCTGATCGTCGGCTGAGTGACGAATAAGTGCTCAGATGCTTTAGTGAAGCTGCGACAGTTCACTAAGGTGGTGAAGTATTGGAGTGCTTTAATGGACATTGACTATTCCCTTTTGGAATATATTTACATCATATTATTCATTGGAGTTTGTTTTTTCAATATTTAATAATATCTATGAAATAAATAGTTTGGCAAGCGACATGAAAATCGAAAAATTTAAGTATGTTGGAATGACATTAGTACAAATTGTGGTGTTATGTCTGATCTGGCTACTCTCTAGTTGGTTGGTTACCAACTTCAATATCCCTTTACCATCAAATGTATTTGGAATGTTTTTGTTACTAGCGCTGCTGTTCAGCAACGTGGTGAAAGTACAGTGGTTAAAAGCGGGTTCAAACTGGCTAATTGCAGAAATGCTGCTGTTCTTTATTCCTGCGGTTATTGCCGTGGTGAATTACGGACCATTGTTTGAGCATCAAGGGTTGAAAATTGCCGTTGTAATCGTGTTAAGTACAGCGTTTGTATTGACCTGTACGGCGGTTGTAGTGGATACCGTATATCGATACGAGCTTAAAAAAATCAGGAGTAACCGATAATGCATATCCATACTTATATCGCGATATTTTGCTTGTTATTTACGCTGGCAGGTTACTACTCAACAAAAGCTATGCACGGCCGTTTCAAAAAAGTATGGCTAATACCTTTGGTCTCCGTTCCGGTATTGATTGTCGCGATGCTGTTAATCTCTGGTATCAGCTATACCGACTACATTCAAGAATCCCATTGGTTAGTATGGATGTTAGGTCCTGCAACGGTTGCGTTTGCAATTCCGGTTTATGAAAACAAAAAGATTATTCGAAATCACTGGTTGTCGATTACAACGGGAGTTGTTGTCGCTGTGATTGCGGCGTTAGTCAGTACTATCTTACTGAGTAAGGCGATGCATTTATCAGATTTGCTACAAAAAAGTTTGGCTGTGCGTTCTATTACCACTCCTTTTGCGGTCGTTGCTTCTAAAGAAATTGGTGGCAAACCCGATTTGACGGCTATCTTTGTTGTTATGACTGGTATCGTCGGTATTGTGGTAGGTGAGACAATGCTAGGTTTATTTAAAGTACGCTCCCGTCATGGTAAGGGAGCTGGCCTAGGGGCTTCAGCTCACGGTTCTGGCACGGCTATCGCTTACGGCATCCATAGCAAAGCGGGTACCATCGCCAGTTTGATTATGCTGTTTTCTGGCGTGGCAACAGTGCTTATTGCACCAGCTCTAACTCTGGTGATA
Source organism: Vibrio ezurae NBRC 102218 (assembly GCF_000467185.1). Classification (GTDB taxonomy): domain Bacteria; phylum Pseudomonadota; class Gammaproteobacteria; order Enterobacterales; family Vibrionaceae; genus Vibrio; species Vibrio ezurae. Next base: position 569 of record NZ_BATM01000054.1, on the reverse strand, counting down.
TAAGCCAGACAACAACGAAATTCAGAATTTAGAGGGCAACGATGGTTAAAGATCGTTGCCCTTTTTGTATTTAACCTAGGAATTGCATCACTGAACGGCATCAATAGGAAAGGGTGCGTTTAAAGTGAAGGGAGCAACGCTAAAATCGCCTTCAGTTCTCCATTTTTATTAAGTATGGAGCTATAGGCATTTACTACATACCAGATGGATAGGGGCTAGGTATGTACGAGTAGATATGGAGCTAATCTATAGAGATATGGCGGAGTACCAGCTATCAATATGTTTAAAGTTCGCTGTTTTAACTTTACAGTTAAGTAGGCTTGTTAGTGGGAGAACTATTTTTGTTTGAGTGTTGTATTATTGATTATATTACGTACCTATTAACTATTGATACAACTACTAGCTCATGGTTGTTGCTGAGTTCTGGAGGAACTTTACTCTCTTGGTATTGCAATGTTTAGTCGATGTATTTAATACGCTACACTCCTCAAAAAACTTAATAACGTGAGAGCTAGCAAAATACAAGGTATGTAAGTTAAGTACACTTAATCAGCATTCAAGTTGCTCTA
>NZ_BATM01000055.1 GCF_000467185.1 Vibrio ezurae NBRC 102218 | reverse complement strand
AATGCTCAAAAAGAGACGTTATGGATTTGATAAATAAAGGGTGTATGAGGTAGATGCCAAAACTATACGTAGCCAGTTGCGACAGCTTTAAGTCTCTATTGAGGTGTTGTTTTATCAGGAAAAACAGCGCCGTTGAAGCTAAGACAACATTGACGCTTAAGTAAGAGTAAAAATACAAATGGCTAATGAAATAGCTGCCCACTATGGTGGTGATTACGCCTGTCATCAGTGCGACTGTTGCCCACGTAGAGTTGATCGTTATCTTGTATCTTCCAATATATCCACCTAAGCAGAAATAACCGATATAGTTTAAAAACTCATGGGTAAACAAGCTAATTTTTGCGTTCAAATTGAAATACAGCAACACGATATCAGATACGGCAGACAGCATGGCTAAAGCAAAGCACAGGCATATCAGAAGCCGTAATTCCTGTTGTGTAACAGAATGGCAAATGATCCTTAATGCGGGGGTGATGAGATACAAGAAGGGTATCATGAACAAATACCATAGGTGGTAGTATGGCTCTCCTAATACCCAGCCTTTTGCAACAGTAAAATACGCGCTGGATAAGTCGTCGTTTAGAGCATGTTTTAATATCACCCACAATGAGTAAAACACAGACCAAAACAGCAAAGGGCTTAAAATTCGCCGACAGCGCTTTTTGAAGAAGCAGCGATGGCTTTCATTTTTGTTTAACAAAAAATAGCCACTGATCATGACAAACAGTGGGATACACCACAGAGTAGCCGAGATGTAAATGTTGCCTGACCACCAATTCGCACTGCCATAGAGTGGATTGTGCACATCGATGTCACTGACAAACTCGGAAGCGACATGCAGTAGCACCACCGCAATGACGCTTAATGCTCGCAGGTTGTCCGCCCATAGCTGGCGTGAGTGGTGGGTTTGATTCACTATTTTTATCTCAAAGTCATTTCAGTCAATCCAATACTAATCGTACTCGATAACGGCGTTAGAATTTTTGAACACTTACTTAGTGTGATTGGTATGACATTATTTGCGACCATTCACTCGTTCCACTTGCGCGAATGTACAACCTATTAAAAAGGGCCTGAATATCATATTCAGACCCTTTGTTTTTATGGGTATCACTTACCAGATATAGGCAAGTTTAATCCGCCAATTACATGCGCTCTAGAGTTTCAATACCCAGTAGAGATAGACCTTGTTTGATGGTCTTCGCTGTAAGCGCAGCCAGTTGTAGACGGCTTTGTTTAATCGCTTCGTCTTCTGCGACTAAGATAGGGCAGGCTTCGTAGAAGCTAGAGAATTGACCAGCTAGTTCAAATAGGTAGCTACACATGATGTGTGGCTGACCTTCACGAGCGACAGATTGTACTGCTTCTTCAAACTGTAGCAGTTTAGCGATAAGCGCTTTTTCTTTTTCATCAGTCACGATGATATCGCCTTGCAAGTCATCCATAGACACGCCCGCTTTAGCAAAAACAGAGGCTACACGAGTGTACGCGTATTGCATGTAAGGCGCTGTATTGCCTTCAAAGGCTAACATGTTGTCCCAATCGAACACGTAGTCTGTCGTGCGGTGTTTAGATAGGTCAGCGTATTTCACGGCTGCCATTGCCACTGTCGTTGCGATTGATTTCTTCTCATCTTCTGCAAGATCAGGGTTTTTAGACTCAATCAGTTTTTGAGCGCGTTCTTCAGCTTCGTCCAGTAGATCCACTAGGCGAACTGTACCGCCAGCGCGGGTTTTGAACGGACGACCGTCTTTACCTAGCATCATGCCAAAGGCGTGGTGCTCTAATGATACTTCTTCTGGCACATAGCCTGCTTTACGCACGATAGTCCAAGCTTGCATTAAGTGCTGATGTTGGCGTGAATCGATGAAGTAAAGAACGCGGTCTGCGCCAAGTTCTTCATAACGGTATTTTGCACACGCAATATCTGTGGTGGTGTATAGGAAGCCACCGTCACGTTTTTGCACGATAACGCCCATAGGGTCGCCATCTTTGTTTTTGTACTCATCAAGGAATACTACTTGAGCGCCGTCATCTTCTTGCGCCAAGCCTTTTTCTTTAAGGTCAGCTACCACATTAGCTAGCATGTGGTTGTATTGGCTCTCACCCATCACGTCGTCACGAGTCAGTGATACGTTTAGGCGGTCATAGTTAAGCTGGTTTTGTTGCATGGTGATATCAACCAGCTTTCTCCACATATCAACGCAGAATTTGTCGCCACTTTGCAGCTTAACAACGTAGCTACGAGCTTTAACCGCGAACGCTTCGTCTTCGTCGTACAGTTTTTTAGATTCGCGGTAGAAGCCTTCCAGATCAGACAGTTTCATGGAAACTTCGCCTTCTTGCTCTTGAACGCGTTCAAGGTTAGCAATCAGCATACCGAACTGGGTACCCCAATCACCAATGTGGTTGGCGCGAACCACTTTATGACCTAAGAATTCTAATGTACGTACAACTGCATCACCAATGATGGTTGAACGTAGGTGGCCTACGTGCATTTCTTTAGCAACGTTTGGCGCAGAGTAATCCGCGACAATGGTTTTTGGTGTTTCAGCGGCTACGCCAAGACGAGAGTCAGCCAGTGCTACTTTTGCTGATTTAGCCAGAAACTCTTCGCTAAGGAAGATGTTGATAAAGCCAGGGCCAGCAATTTCTGTTTTGCTAGCGATACCATCAAGGTCTAGGTGCTCAAGCACTTTTTGAGCAAATTCTCGTGGGTTTGTACCTAGTCGTTTTGCTACGCCCATTACGCCGTTGGCTTGGTAATCACCAAACTGAGCTTTTGCAGATTGACGCACTGCCGCTGGGCTACCCGCTGGGGCGCCTGCAGCTTCTAGTGCTTGAGATACTTTGTCGTTAATAAGTGCTTGAATATTCACACGCAATTCCTTCAATTCAAGGAGTGTCAAGAAAGCTAATAAAGTGCTTTCGTGCCGTAGTTCACAAAAATGTAGGTAATAATAACAAGTTAATGCCCAATCTAAAAGTGCTCCAATGAGTCCAATCTCGAATAAATCTATAGTAAAACTCTGTGTTGCAGGTAAACTTTTGCAAAAGCGTTAAAAAATGAAGAAAAGGCTAAAAAATGACACCTTTATTCGCAGCCGGCCTGCACCCGCAACAGATGCTAGAACGAGTGGAAGCGTTTGCGCAAAAGATAGAAGCATTAGGGCTGGAGATCGGCTTAGATCTGACTCAATTTCAGGCCGATCATATTGCGCTGCGTATCAATGACGCGCAGTTAGCCAAATTGGCACATCAAGCGTGGTTAGAACAGGGACAGATACTGTCAGAAGCGCAGATTAATGGCAGACCAATCGTGGTCATCGCTTTTAATACGCCCATTCAGGTAGGCACTTGGTCTATAGAGTGTTTGGAGCTTCCATACCCAGCTGCGGGCAAAACCTATCCGGCTCAAGATTGGGAACATATTGAATTTGTGGTGCCGTCAGATAAAGAACACGCCAGTGACTATTTAGCTGATTTACAGCAGCGCTTTACTCGCTTTTTACCTAATGATGATTTGAAAATGAAATTGTCGAGCCCAAAAGGCGAAGGGGAGCGTTTAGCCAATCCAACCATAGCCTTTAAAAAGGACGGGGTTTGCATCAAACTGCATCCGCACTCTTTAAAACGCATTGTTGAATCAGAGCAAGCATAAGCAACTGCCGATTATGGCGCAGTTGCTTACTGTTTATTTTTATAAGGCGTTTATAAAATAGCGCCCTTATAAAATAACCGTTTTATTGCCGTACACAAATACGTGGTCATTCACCACTTTATTGAGCGCTTTACTCAACACGTTTTTCTCAACATCACGACCGGCTTGCGCCATATCTTGCGCACTAAAGTTGTGATCAACAGGAATTACGTCTTGTTTGATGATTGGGCCTTCATCGAGATCATTCGTCACAAAGTGCGCCGTGGCACCGATGATTTTCACGCCGCGCTCATACGCTTGCAGATAAGGTTTTGCGCCGATAAATGCTGGTAAGAAGCTATGGTGAATATTGATGATGCGATTTTGATAATGCTCAACAAAGCTTGGGGTTAAAATACGCATGTATTTTGCCAAAACGATGTAGTCAGCTTCAAAGCTATCAATAGCTTCTTGAACTTTCAGTTCATGGCCTTCGCGAGATAAGCCTTCGTGGCTAACATGGCGAAATGGAATATCAAACTTCTCGACCAATGGTTGCAGAATATCGTAGTTGCTGACCACAGCAGTGATATCGACATTCAAGCTACCGTCGAAGGTCTTCATTAGAATGTCGCCAAGGCAGTGTGATTCTTTGGTGACGAGCACCACCACTTTTTTCTTGCTTGAATCAACCAGTGTCTTCTCTGCATTATTTGGCAGTGCAAAGTCGAGGTCTTCTTTAAATACCGAATCGTTGAAGTTGCCTTCAAGCTCGGTGCGCATGAAGAAATGCCCGCTAGTATTATCCACAAACTCGTTGTTGTGGATGATGTTCAGTTGGTGTTTGTAACAGATATTAGTGATCTTTGCGATCAAGCCAGGCTCATCTGTGCAATGCGTGAGTAGGGTTTTTCTTTCCATGATAACTCTTTGATAACAGGTTGATAATGATTGATGATTTTTCATCCTCATTCTTGACAGTATCGAATTATCGTCTAGCTTGCAAATTGATCCGCTTATGCTGTCGGGTATCGCACCTGCGCCTAAAAGCTGACATAATTATTTTTTGATGCACAAAACGGATCTAAAGGCTTTTTTTGAATATCAGCACGGTTTTTTCTCGCGATGGCGCTCTTGGTAAAGCAATCTCTGGTTTTCAGCCAAGGGATGAGCAAACGCGTATGGCGCAAAGTGTCGTGCAAGCCATCAAAGAACAAAGTCAGCTGGTGGTGGAAGCGGGCACGGGTACGGGTAAAACCTTTGCTTACCTAGCGCCTGCGTTATTAAGTGGTAAAAAAACCATAGTCTCAACGGGTTCAAAAAACCTGCAAGAGCAGTTGTATCACCGCGACCTGCCGCTAATGAAAGACGCGCTAGGCTTTACGGGGCGTATTGCATTGCTAAAGGGTCGCTCCAATTACCTGTGCTTAGACCGATTAAGCCGTCAGCTGGTGGAAAGTCATAGCCACGATTCTGACCCGCAACTGTTGAGTCAGCTAGTTAAAGTGCGCTCTTGGTCGTCTTCGACTCAAAGTGGCGATCTGGGTGAGTGTGAAGACTTGGCCGAAGACAGTAAGGTGATCCCAGATATCACTTCGACCAATGAAAACTGTCTTGGTAAAGAGTGCCCAAGTTTTAACGAGTGTTTTGTTTTTAAAGCGCGCGCTAAAGCCTTAGAAGCGGATTTAGTGGTGGTCAATCACCACCTGTTTTTAGCGGATATGGCGGTTAAAGAAACCGGCTTTGGTGAATTATTGCCAGAGGCAGAAGTGTTTATTTTCGATGAAGCGCATCAAATTCCAGATATTGCCAGCCAATACTTTGGGCAGTCGATGAGCTCCAAGCAAATTGCCGATTTAGCTAAAGACATCGAAATTGGCTATCGCACCGAAGCCAAAGACATGCGTCAGTTGCAAAAAGTGGCGGATAAATTAATCAGCTCAGCTTCTGAAATGCGCCTCGCATTAGGTGAACCGGGCTTTCGTGGCAATTGGCGTGACGCATTAAAAAATCCCAAAGTACAACGCGAAATCGAGCGTTTGCAAGATGCGCTGTCCTTGTGCCGAGAAGTCTTGAAAGTGGCCTTGGGGCGAAGTCAGTTGCTCGATACTGCTTTTGATCGCACCACCCAGATCCAAAATAGACTGACGCGAGTTTGTGATATCTCAATCATGGGCTATTCGTATTGGTTTGAGTGCACCCCTCGTCATTTCTCTTTGAACATCACTCCGTTATCGGTGGCGAACAAGTTTCAAGAGCAAGTGGATAATCACGGCGGCACTTGGATATTCACCTCGGCAACTCTTTCGGTGTCTGGGGACTTTCATTACTTCACCTCTCGCTTAGGATTAAATACTGAGCACAGTTTGGCGCTGAACAGCCCCTTTGATTATCAGTCTCAAGCCCGATTGTGCGTGCCACGATACTTACCAGAACCTAACAGCCCGCAAATGGCGAAGACACTGGTGTCGATGTTAACGCCAGTCATCGAAGCAAACAAAGGGCGCTGTTTTTGCCTATGCACCTCACATGCCATGATGAAAGATCTCACTGAGCGCTTTCGTCAGCGTCTAGAGTTTCCAGTATTGATGCAAGGGGAAAGCAGTAAACAGGCACTGCTAAAAGAGTTTACTGAATTAGGCGATGCACTGCTGGTGGCAACGGGCGCATTTTGGGAAGGGATAGATGTTAGAGGTGATGCGTTAAGCTGTGTTATTATTGACAAATTACCCTTTACCGCCCCAGATGATCCATTATTAAAAGCGCGCATTGAAGATTGTAAGCTCAATGGCGGTGAACCCTTTTTTGATGTTCAACTTCCAGATGCGGTGATCGCATTAAAACAGGGGGTTGGGCGTCTAATTCGAGACAAAAGCGATAAAGGTGCGTTGATTATCTGTGATAATCGTTTAGTCACTCGTGATTACGGCAAAATGTTTTTATCCAGTTTGCCGCCGATACCGCGCACCCGCAGTCTATCAAATACGATACATTTTTTGCAGTCAGGGAACGATGAAAGCGTTTCAGACTCATAATAAGCACAACGAATAACTGAGAAATAGATGAAAGCAAAAATTCTAGCACTAGATACTTCCACTGAATTTTGTTCAGCCGCTCTTATGATTGACGGCGAAGTATTGTTTAGCGGTGAAGTGGCTCCTAGAGAGCACACCACCAAGATCTTACCTATGGTTGATAAATTACTGGTGGATGCTGGCGTTAAATTAACGGATTTAGATGCGTTAGCATTTGGTCGCGGTCCGGGCAGCTTCACTGGGGTAAGAATTGGCATTGGTATCGCACAAGGGCTAGCGTTTGGCGCGGACTTACCTATGTTAGGCGTGTCTACTTTGCAGGCCATGGCGCAAGGCGCGTATCGCGTTCAAGGTGCCACTCATGTTGCCGCGGCAATTGATGCGCGTATGAGTGAGGTGTACTGGGCGCGTTACAGCCGTTTAGCGTCCGGAAAATGGCAAACTCAAGATGCTGAATGTGTCATTCCACCACAACAACTTGTCGCACAAGACGTTAAAAGTAGCGACGTATGGGCGCAAGTGGGTACAGGTTGGGAAGCGTATGCTGATGAGCTTAGCGCACTTAATCTGCAACGCAGTGAAACAGGTGTACTTTACCCTGAATCTCAAGATATTGTGGTATTGGCACAGCATGAGTTAGAAGCCGGTAATCAAATGGACGCAGAGCAGGCGTCTCCTGTGTATTTGCGTGACAAGGTTGCTTGGAAAAAATTACCGGGTCGTGAGTAAATCACTGACGCATCCACATCACAGTGATTGGTATAGTACAGGGAGGTAGTATGTTTAGATTTTTAAGTGTGTTGATTTTGGGGGCGATAATGGCGGGTTGTAGCTCATTGCCCGAAGCCCTAGTCTCGAAAAACGATGCGGTAGTCACAGACTACGATACTTGGCTTAATGACGAGCAAGGCGATACCGCTGAGCTGCGCCTTGGCGGCGTGATTGCAAAAGTCACTAACCTTGAAAGTAAGACACGTTTAGAGTTAGTGAATTTGCCGATTAATAGCGGCGGGAAACCGGATATCAATGTCGAACCTCAAGGACGATTTGTGGCTTATATTGATGGGTTTGTCGATCCCACTACTTTTTCTGAAGGTCGTTTGGTCACTGTGTTAGGCAAAGCAGATGGCATTGAAGAGGGGAAAGTAGGGGAGTTCAACTATCGCTTTCCTGTGATGAAAGCCTCGGGTTATCACTTGTGGCAAATTCGTGAAAAAGTGATTGTGTACGACCAGCCGATTAATGGCTTTCCTTGTCGTTCATTACATTGTCGTCAAGCTCGCTATGGTTACGGTCCAACCACTGGACAAGTTATCCAGAGCGTAGAGTAGTGTTTGAAGAGCAGACTTTTCAGGTTCGTGAGTACGTGTTATCCGCACTCTCTTATGAGCCTGAAAACGCAACAAAGTGCCTGTTATTTGTGCACGGTTGGCTAGACAACGCCGCATCGTTTACCCCTCTATTAAAAGAAATACAGGCACACAACCCTAATCTAAAGTTGGTGGCGCTGGATCTTCCTGGTCACGGTTTAAGCTCTCATGCTAGAGACGGGTTCTATCCTTTCCACGATTATATTGATGTGCTGCACCAAGTCGTGATGCAGCTTAAAGAAGAGCTTAAATCACACAGCTCATGCCCTTTGGTATTGATTGGACATTCTTTAGGCGCACTGGTGGCCAGTTGCTACAGCGCGGCATTTCCTGAGCATATTGATCATCTAGTGCAAATAGAAGGTTATGGCCCTATTTCAGAGCCAGAGAACAATGCGTTACAGCGATTGAGGAAAGGGGTGATCAGTCGTCAGTGGCTCATGCAAAAGCCACAACGGTATTTTAATAGCATCGATGAGATGCGAGACTTACGCGCCGCGCGATATGGCTTGACCCCAGCTCAAATTGCCCCGCTGGTGGAGCGAGACAGCCTGCATTGTGAAAAAGGCTGGCAATGGCGACATGACAATAAACTTAAAGCACAGTCGTTATATCGTATGTCGCAGCGCCATGCACAGCAGGTCATTGAGGCATTGCCCAACTCCAACTTACTTATTTTGGGTGAAAGCGGCTTTAAGGATTTAGACGTGCATTGTGCTTCACACACTCAAATTGTGCAGGTGAAAGGTGGACACCATTGCCATTACACGTCACCACACCAAGTAGCAGTCTCAATTTTTGAGCTGATTTTGCCTAAATAGTGAGCTTTTGTGACTCAAGTTTGAGTGAATATCAAAATTCCTACTATCTTGTAGTGGAATAGTAATAAAACAAATAAATTCAACCTGATAGTCGTATATAATGCGCTACTATTTTTCTCAGGAGTAATAACGTGAATAAACCTTGGCTCTCTCGATATCCTTCTGACGTTCCAGAGACGATCGACCCAGATTCTTATTCTTCTTTGATCGAGATGTTCGAAAACAGCGTGCAAAAATTTGCCGATCAGCCCGCTTTCACTAATATGGGCTCGGTAATGACTTACCGAAAACTCGAAGAAAGAAGTCGTGCATTTGCCGCGTATCTGCAAAATGAATTAAAGCTGAAAAAAGGCGACCGAGTTGCCTTAATGATGCCAAACTTGCTGCAATACCCTATTGCTTTGTTTGGCGTATTGCGTGCCGGTTGTATCGCGGTCAACGTAAATCCTTTGTATACCCCACGTGAGCTTGAACATCAGCTCAATGATGCGCAGGTGGAAACCATTGTTATCGTATCCAACTTTGCCAATACGTTAGAGCAAATTGTAGATAACACATCGGTGAAAAATGTGGTTCTGACTAGCCTAGGACAAATGTTACCTAGAGCGAAAGGCACTGTGGTTGATTTTGTCGTGAAATACGTGAAAGGCATGGTACCTAAGTATGACCTGCCTGGCGCAATCTCTTTTAGAAAAGCACTGTATAAAGGCCGTCGCCTGCAATACGTAAAACCGTTCTTAAGCGGTGAAGACATTGCCTTCTTGCAATACACGGGCGGCACGACTGGTGTGGCAAAAGGCGCAGTGCTGACACACCGCAATATGGTTGCTAACGTACTGCAAGCAAAAGGGGCTTACCTAGGTAAGCTTGAAGTAGGCAAAGAGTTAGTTGTAACGGCACTGCCGCTTTACCATATCTTTGCACTGACGGTAAATGGACTATTGTTCTTAGAGTTGGGTGCGAATAACTTGCTGATTACGAACCCTCGTGATATCCCGACTTTTGTTAAAGAACTGAAGAAAGTGCCTTTTACGGCGATTACTGGCGTAAATACCTTGTTTAATGCTTTGGTCAATAACGAAGACTTCCATGAGCTTGACTTTAGCCACATGCATTTGTCCGTTGGCGGTGGTATGGCGGTACAAAAAGTTGTGGCGGATAAATGGAAAAAGACCACAGGTGTCTTTTTGCTAGAAGGTTATGGCTTGACTGAATGTTCACCACTGGTATCAGGGTGTCCACACGACATGAGTGATTACAACGGCTCAATTGGTCTACCTGTACCCTCTACCGAAGTGCGCATAGTAAACGACGAAGGTGAAGTACTGCCAAATACCGAAGTGGGAGAGTTGCAAGTACGCGGCCCTCAGGTTATGCAAGGATATTGGCAACGTCCTGAAGCCACGCGTGAAGTGATTTCGCAAGACGGTTGGTTATCAACAGGTGATGTGGTTAAGTTTGACGAAGAAGGCTTCTTACACATTGTTGATCGCAAGAAAGATATGATTTTGGTTTCAGGATTTAACGTCTATCCAAATGAGATTGAAGATGTGGTTGCATTGCACGGCAAAGTACTAGAAGTGGCTGCCATTGGTGAACCGCATGAAGTTTCGGGAGAAGTGGTTAAGATTTGCGTGGTGAAGCGCGATCCTTCTTTGACTAAAGAGGAGCTAATTAGCCATTGCCGTCAGCACCTTACTGGTTATAAAGTACCGAAGATCGTGACCTTTATGGACGATTTACCGAAAACCAATGTCGGTAAGATTTTGCGTCGTGAGCTTCGTAGCGAAACAGAAACCGAAAAATCGGCATAGTGATAAACTAGTTATTGCGGTAAACCCGTTATAGTATAAACCGATACGGAACATAAGCCCTCACTAAGCAGATGCTATTGGCACATGCAATGTGGGGGCGTTTTAATTAGGGTATAAAGCATTTTGAATTATCAGATAGTCACAGACACTCAAACTCTGGCACAAGCGTGTCATCAAGCACGACAGAAATCAGCCGTTATGTTGGATACTGAGTTTGTGCGTACCCGCACGTTTTTCCCTCAGCTTGGCCTAGTACAAATGTACGACGGTGAGCTTCTGAGCCTAATTGATACCTCTGTCATTGACGATATCACGCCAATGGTTGAACTGCTGCAAGACCAAGATTTACTTAAAGTGTTGCATGCTTGCGGTGAAGATATCGAAGTGTTCCAGCATCACTTCCAAACGATTCCGACACCAATGGTTGATACTCAGGTGATGGCGGCATTTTTAGGTCACGGACTGTCTACCGGCTTTGCGAGCCTTGTGAATGAATATTTGTCGGTTGAGTTAGATAAGAGTGAAGCGCGTACTGATTGGTTGGCAAGACCGCTTACGCCGAAACAATTAGACTATGCGGCAGCGGATGTTTTTTACCTTCAGCCTCTATTTGACAAGCTGCAAGCGTCGCTGCAAGAGTCAGGCTATTGGGGTGATGCATTGCAAGAATCAGAGCTGCAAGTGTCTAAACGCATTCGTCATCACGAACCAGAAAAAGCCTATTTAGATATTAAAGGGGCTTGGCAGTTGTCACCGAAACAACTTAGTGTACTCAAGCCATTAGCCACTTGGCGCTATGAAATGGCATTGCGTAAAGATTTGGCGCTTAACTTTGTATTTAAAGAAGCCGATTTATTAACGGTAGCTCGTTTTAACTTAACCTCTAGCCGTGAAATGGAGCGTCAGCAGTGTGATGTACGCTCAGTGCGTCGTTACAGTGCAGTGATTGCTAACATTGTACGTAAAGCACAAGCTACGCCAGAGTCAGAGTGGCCACAAAAGGTGGATCGTTTGGTGGATTTGCCTACTTATAAGCAAACATTCAAAGTGTTAAAAGACGAAGTGAATAAGGTGGTGAAACAGTCGCACCTTGCTCCTGAATTTTTAGCCTCAAAAAAGCAAGTTAATCAGTTGATTTCTTGGGTTTGGCGAAAGAATCAAGCGGTTGAGTCGACGCCTGATTTAATGCAAGGTTGGCGCAAGCCGTTATTGGGCGATAAATTACTAGAAAAACTAAAGTAAAATGAGCCGCTAAAACTTAAGATAAAAAAGAGGCGATGAATATTCATCGCCTTTCTCTTCATGGTGCTACTGATTTGGCTTACGCTATTCTTCTTCAGGAAGTTTAACGTTGAGCTCTAGCACTGAAATATCGTCGTCCTTTTGTTCAAAAGAAACGTTCACCATATCCGGTTCGACTTCCACATACTTACTGATCACACGCAGAATATCCGCTTTAAGTTCAGGTAAGTAAGAGGGTGCTGGATCGTCGTGGCTACGGCGCTCAGCAACGATGATCTGTAAACGTTCTTTGGCAACGTTGGCCGTCGATTTCTTTTTAGGTCGGAAAAATTCTAATAGAGACATAGAGCAATTAACCTCCAAATAGACGCTTAAAGATACCTTTCTTCGGTTCGGTTAGGAATCGAAACTCAATTTCTTCACCAAGTAGACGTTGCACAGTGTCGTGGTAAGCCATACCTGCATCAGATTGCTCGTCAAAGATCACCGGAATACCTTTGTTAGAGGCGTTTAGTACGGCTTGGCTTTCTGGGATAACACCCAGTAGGTTGATGTGTAGGATTTCTTCTACATCTTCAACACTTAGCATTTCACCTTGCGTTACGCGAGCAGGGTGATAGCGAGTCAGCAATAGATGAGTTTTTACCGGTTCAAGATCTTGCTCAGCACGGCGAGACTTAGAGTCAAGAATCCCTAAAATACGGTCTGAATCGCGAACAGAGGAGACTTCAGGGTTTGTGGTGACCACCGCTTCATCAGCAAAGTAAAGTGCCATTAGCGCGCCTTGCTCGATGCCTGCTGGAGAGTCACAGATAATGAAGTCAAACTCCATTTCATCCAGTTCGTTAAACACGCGTTGCACGCCTTCTTTCGAAAGGGCATCTTTGTCACGAGTTTGCGATGCAGGAAGAATAAATAGATTTTCTGTACGTTTGTCTTTAATCAGCGCTTGATTAAGCGTTGCTTCACCATTGATAACGTTAACGAAATCATAAACAACTCGACGCTCACAACCCATAATAAGGTCTAAGTTTCTCAGGCCTATATCAAAATCGATAACCGCGGTCTTCTTACCTTGCAGGGCAAGACCCGATGCAATAGCAGCACTAGAGGTGGTTTTCCCTACGCCGCCTTTTCCTGAAGTGACAACAATGATACGTGCCATACTTTATCCTTTATCCTTTATTTAATGTTGAGAAAGTCACAGTGCAGAGTTTGATCCGTCAAACTTAAGATCACTTGCTCTCCCCAGTAGTGAGATTCGATTTGTTCGCTAAGCCAATAGTTCCCAGCGATAGAAACTAATTCGGCTTGCATGTTATGACAAATTATTGATGCGTCTTGCCCACTTGCTCCTGCTAGAGCGCGTCCGCGTAACGTGCCATAAATATGAATGTTGCCATCAGCGATAACCTCTGCGCCAGCACTGACGTGATTGAGGATAATAAGATCGCTGTCTTTTGCATAAATTTGCTGTCCTGAACGCACAGGGTTACGAATAATCTTACTTGGCGTTATTTCTACAGGTGCTTTGTCAGGTCGATTTGTGCCTGTCATCACTGCAAGCCCTGCTTCTCTAGCGCATTTTTCTAAATGTTTATCCGCACATTCAGTCACACCGACAGGAACCATCCCAATGTTAATAATACCTTGCTTTAGCTGTACCAGATCTAACTCGGAACTGGCTTGTGATAAATTAATCACTAATGGCGCCGATTTAAAAAAAGCTGGAGCTTTGGCTACTTTCTCATCCAAGTAACAAATTGCTGAAGCAGTGCTGTGTTCATACATATGAAGCACAGTGAGTGGAAAACTGGTTCCCTTTAAGTCTGGAGTTTGAGACATCGAAGCTAGCCTTGGCATATAATCAAACAATTACTTGTCATGTTATCCATCGAAGCGACACTCGACAAGTAAACTTGTTGTCAAATATTAGTTTTAGACTCAAAATCAGCTTAAGTCTTTAAAAACTCTGTTTTAACTACTTAAGATAAGATATGAACCCAATAGATCAAGGCCATATATGATTTGTGCAATTTATAAAAGTAACAAAAAACAAGGTATGTATCTTTACATTACCAAAAAAGATGATTTCTCTTCTGTCCCAGATCAATTGATGGAAATGTTTGGTAAACCTACCATGGTAATGGTTGTTAACTTGGCCAAGCGCGATCTTGCGACTGTAGATGTGGCAAAAGTCAAAGCATCATTAATTGAAGATGGCTACTTCTTGCAACTGCCACCTCCGGTAGAAAATGAACTGGAAAATTACAAACTACGCAAAAAACAGCAAGGTGATCGCGCTGAATAACACAATTTGTAGAGAGGCAACACTATGATAAGGATATTTAAGTGTAAAAAGCGCCTTGGTCTGATGTTATTGGCAAACAGCCTGTTTGTGTCTGCCAATGATCAGGTTTCTGGACGTGATATTAGTTTTGATAGCTATGTTAAAAATTTAAAAACAGCGGCCTTAGAGCAAGGCATCACCTCTAAAACGGTTGATAGTGCGTTTCAAAATGTGCAGTTTAAACCTAGGGCGATTTCCGCTGATCGTTCACAACCTGAAAATAAGATCACGTTGGATGCGTATCTTCCTCGCGCCGTACCACAATGGAAGGTAAGGCAAGCCAATCAAAAATACCGCCAATATCAAACTGAATTAGAACGCATTGGCGCACAATATGGCGTTCAACCTCGTTTTATTGTGGCGTTGTGGGGTGTAGAAAGTAATTTTGGTGCGCTTACCGGCGGATACAATGTGATTGATGCGTTATCTACCATGGCTTATGAGGGGCGTCGAGAGTCCTTTTTCCGCAGTGAACTGATGTCTGCGTTAACCATTTTAGATCAAGGGCATATTAGCGCCGCCAATATGAAAGGTTCATGGGCGGGCGCGATGGGGCAACCGCAGTTTATGCCCAGTTCATTTTTAAAATACGCCGCGGATGGTAACGGTGATGGCAGCAAAAATATTTGGGGTAACAAGCAAGATGTGTTTGCATCCGCAGCCAATTATTTACACACCTTTGGTTGGGATAATACCTACACTTGGGGACGACAAGTCACCTTAACGACAACTTTAGATAAATCGTTATTTGGCTTAAAGTCGCATCAAGGAAAAACACTGCAAGAGTGGCAAGCTTTAGGGGTACGGAACCTGCAAGGGCACGCTTTACCGACACTCACTACGCCAATTAAGGCATGGCTCATTGCGCCAGATTCACCTTCAGGGCGCGCCTACTTGGTGTACAACAATTATCAGGTGCTGATGAAGTGGAATCGTTCGTATTATTTTGGCTTGGCGGTCAGTCATTTAGCCGATCAGATCAAATAGCTTAAATCGAAAAATTAAAAAGCAATGAGCGAGGAAATATCCTCGCTCATTTTTATTGGTGTACTTTAAATTAAGAGTGATTTACCAAGACTTTTCACAAGCAATCATAGTGTTCTCAATTAAGCTTGCCACTGTCATAGGGCCAACGCCACCAGGAACAGGTGTAATGTAGGCAGCGCGCTGACTCGCAACGTCATATTCCACATCACCAATCAATTTACCGCTCTCTAAACGGTTGATGCCTACATCGATAACCACTGCGCCTTCTTTAATCCAATTACCCGGAATAAAATTAGGTTTGCCCACTGCAACTACCAAAATATCCGCCTGACGAACATGACCTTCTAAATCTTTAGTAAAGCGGTGACAGGTAGTGGTGGTACAGCCCGCAATTAATAGCTCCAACGTCATTGGACGACCCACAATATTGGATGCGCCCACCACAACCGCATGTTTACCGTGCGTTGGCAGATTGTAGCGCTCTAAAAGAGTGATAATCCCTTTTGGTGTACAAGAGCGAAGCTTAGGCATACGCTGCGCTAGACGGCCCACATTATATGGGTGGAAGCCATCCACGTCTTTTTCTGGAGTAATACGCTCAAGCACAGGCGTAGAATCGATGCCCGCAGGGAGAGGTAACTGAACTAAAATGCCATCGATTTCGTCATCAACGTTCAGTTGATCAATCAGCGATAACAACTCTTCTTCAGTCGCCGTAGCAGGCAGATCAAAAGACTTCGACACAAAGCCCACTTCCTCACAAGCACGACGCTTGCTCCCCACATACACTTGCGATGCAGGATCTTGACCCACAAGCACCACAGCCAAGCCCGGAGCACGCAGTCCAGCATCAGTACGAGACTTAACGCGAGCCTTTACTTCAGAACGAACAGTTTGAGAAATCAGTTTTCCATCAATATTTTGAGCAGTCATGACGATCCCTATATTAGGCAGTTCAATGTTTCGGCGCATTGTCGCAGAAAAGAAACACTTTTGCTACATAGCAAACGTTTGCCCAGCCCAATTTATATGCATATTTACTGCTGCTGACCTTTTTTTCAGCACTCAGTTCATAATGTGCAATAAAGCCGTTGACCAATGACGCTTAACTCGTATAATTCTTCCCTGTAGCGCGCCCTTAGCTCAGCTGGATAGAGCACGTCCCTTCTAAGGATGTGGTCGTAGGTTCGAATCCTACAGGGCGCGCCATATTCTATAAGGCCTGACAGCTTTTCAAGTTGTCAGGCCTTTTGCGTTTTTGGTGGTTTTTCACTTTAGTGGTCAAGTAAGTGGTCAAGTAAGAGTGAGGTTTGGTGCTACCTGATGAGCCTTATTTATGCTCATAGACTTGCATACTGAGTGCTTTCTGAAGTAAAAAGATATTTGAACAGCAGTTCGGTATGTTTGTACTAAAAGGAGCATCTATGGAAAATAGTGATTTGAAATCCAAACGGAGAAATGGTGGAGAAGGTATTTATCCAAGAGCACTCCTTAAGTTTGATTTATCAGATCCCGATTTTTTAGAGTTAGTTCAGTCTGAGAGCGTAAATAAATTACATCAAATACAGAGTCTATTAACCCACAAGCCAGAGATATTCGAACCTTCGAATAATTTAGTGTGGGAAACAATTGTTACAATTGCGAATCAGGTAAGAATTCCTTTAGTAGAAAATACCCTAAACCATATGTATCCAGTGGAAAACGGAGAGGTGAGTGTCGATAACATATTGAGGCTTGAGTCTTACGACACAAATCTAGCGATATACAAGGCCATAGGGGACGCTGTAAGCGTATACATTGATTTTTGCTACAAACACTTTATTGATTCATCATTATCCGATGATGATTATAAATTGATGATGGAAAGCTTTCTTTGCGGGGCTCAACTAACAACAGCAAACTATGAGTCATTAATTTCAGCCGCAAGTAAATTATCATTTCATGAAGCGAATGAAGAGAGAAAGAAGCAGAGTGAAGAGAAAGCGAAAAGGGCTATAGAGCTACGAGATAACTTGAAACAAGCGCATCCAACTAAAAGTGACTCTTGGATTGCAGAGCGCGTAGTAATAAAGATCACTGATGAATTAAATGCTCAACTAGCGGATGACGAAAAGAAAAGGTCAGTTTCTAAGAAGACGATTCAAAGATACTTTACTGAGGCTAATAAAAGGCAGTTATGAGCAAAAAACAGTTGCCATAAAATGAGTGGCCGAGGGGGGGCACTCTATACGGCAAATATTGATGGGTTGCTTGCTATACATTGGTTGAAATGTGAGAGGAAAAACGGTTCTATTTAAGAGCAGTTTCGTAACGCATTTTTGCCCCAAAACGGTTTAGGATATTTACCCTACACATTTAACAACTACCAATCGAAGTAAGTTTTTCTACGATTACTTCGTAATCTTTAACATTCCAGATAGACAAGTGCATGATTTTCCGAGCGGCTGAAGGAGCATGCTTGGAAAGTGTGTAAGGGCAACCCTTCGAGAGTACGAATCCATGAAAGAGGTCAATATGACCCAAGCCATTGCGCTTTCGTGGTGCTAAGAAGGAGAGCTATGCTTTCCTTTATTACAGAAGTCTTTTTATGATTTCTGTAACTTGTGGTTGGTAGAGTCTGCCATCGATAAAGTCTTGGGAGTTAGCTACTTTAAGAACTTTAGGTATGAATACTTATCGCACTTGACAGTATCGCACCGAACACTATGATACTGCTCGGTGCGATACCGTTAACCTATAAACCAAACCTTTTGTCACTCCTCTGCCCTGCTAGAACATCCTTCTTAAAAAAGTGAAGCTTCTGAAATGCCTTCTGACCAGATTTTTGTTCCATAAAAAAGCCTCTCACCTGTTCATACAAACAGTGGTTAGGGCTTGTTATAAGAATACGTTAGCGATTCAGCACCACAAAAGCGCAATGGCTTGAATATGACCTCTTTTTTTATTTTTAACGAAGACTTTTCTAACTCATAAATGTCCGTGCGACCTGAGGTCGTATGAAGCGTTGTTCACCGCTTAACGAGTGAACCATCTGTATCACCAGATGAACCTACGAGCCTGAATAAAGCAGCGGCTCGGACAATGTAACGAAACTTGGCCGTTGGGCTGAGTGGGAAAAGAATCGTGAGAGGACGTTCCTCCTGAAAACCACAATTCGGGTAAGTGCTAGGTAGTCAGTATGATGAACGTATGTGAATCCATTCAAGGTGCGTTATATGATGAAGCAGCGGAAGTGGTTAATACGCTGTGGCCAAAAGGCAATGAGAGTTGGAAAGAGGTTGGACAGTACTTTTTCGTGGTCGCCGTACTCTCCGCACTATAGTGGGCATCTAAGCTGACATTTTACGTAACATACGGAACAGGGTAAAGCCTGTATCACTCCCTTTGGGAAAGCCTTTGTGGCCGATAGTGATGCAGGTATAGGAGGTCGGAAAAAGCGAAGGCTGCATTGTAATGATGCAGATACAGACTTATGTTTGATCACGAAAGTGAGCCCACTTCCGACTGGTCTCCCATTGCGAGAGAATTTGAAGAACTTTATTCAAGGAGAAAAGCAAATGGTGATCTCGAAAGAGATTAGTGCATCTTCTGACGGCGCTCAATGGCAGTCCATCGACTGGAAATCCGTTGAAGCACACGTATTGAAGCTTCAAATGCGTATCGCAAAAGCAACAAGAGAAAAGAAACACAGTAAGGTGAAGTCCTTACAGTGGCTCTTGACTCATTCTCGCTCAGCAAAGCTTCTTGCGGTTAAGCGAGTCTCTCAGAATAAAGGCAGTAAAACGTCTGGAATAGACGGTGTCATCTGGAACACAGATGTACGCCGTATGACAGCAGTCAATCAACTGAGCCGTAAGGCTTACTCTGCAAAACCACTCAAACGTATCTACATCCCCAAAAAGAACGGTAAGCTCAGGCCATTGGGTATTCCATGCATGATTGATAGAGCGCAACAAGCCCTCCACCTTCTAGCATTAGAACCAGTGTCCGAAACGCTTGCCGACCTCAATAGCTATGGGTTTAGGCCAAATCGTAGTACGGCTGACGCCGTCAGTCAGTGTTTCAAATGTTTGGCTCTAAAGCGATCTGCGAAATGGGTTCTTGAGGGAGATATTAAGGCTTGCTTCGACAAAATCGGGCATCAATGGCTTATCGACAATATCACGGTTGATAAACGTATGTTAGAGCAATGGTTAAAGTCTGGCTATGTGGATAAGGGTCTGTTCTATGATACCGATGAGGGTACACCTCAAGGTGGAATAATATCTCCAACCTTGATGCTAATGACTCTCGCGGGAATAGAGCAACAAATAAAATCTACAGCTCTGAAAAAGGGTGCTAAGGCTAACTTTATCGGTTACGCGGATGATTTCGTGGTTACTTGCTCTTCAAAGGAAGTGCTAGTGAACGACATCAAACCGTTGATTGCTGACTTTCTGGCAAAAAGAGGGTTAACCCTCTCCGAAGAGAAAACGAAAGTCACTCATATTGATGATGGCTTTGACTTTCTGGGTTTCAATCACAGGAAGTACAAAGGTAAATTGCTCATTAAACCGAGCAAATCCAACACGTTGTTATTCTTGAGAAACCTACGTGAACTTATTAAAAAGCACGCAACCATCCCTGTTAACGATCTTATCAAGTTGATAAATCCGAAACTCAGAGGATGGGCGAATTACTATCGCCACTGTGTTGCTAAACAAGTATTCGGGTATGTCGGCCACAAACTATTCCAAGCGCTATGGCACTGGGCAGTTAGACGTCATCCAACCAAGTCCAAAGACTGGGTTGTTCATAAGTATTTTCTTAATCGTAAAGGCCAGTGGCAATTTCACGGTTGGCAGAAAATTATGGACATGGACTGTCACTTCAATCTGTTCCAAATAGCAAAAGTGCCCATCGAGCGACACGTAAAAATCAGGAATGCGGCGACCCCTTTTGACCCTCAATACCAAGAATATTTGGTGAAGAGAAAATCTAAAAGGTTAGCTCGTAACTCTTGGAAAGACCCTGTCCCGACTGCGTTATAAGTTGCTGGGTATCAATGATGCCTTAGTGGAGGCTTGAGCCGTATGCAGTGAAAGTTGCACGTACGGTTCTTAGAGGGGCGGCACTTGGTAACAAGTGTCGTCTACTCGACAATAACGTGTTGGATCTTTTTGCCGAAGAGTACGTCACAGAACAAATTTCTGTTACAGAAAAACGCCTCAATGTGTCTAGAGTGACTATACATTAAGTCGTTTGAGTGCGTTTGCTAGGTTAAAGCAACAGGAAATCGCAATGGCTTGTGTTTGACCTACTTTTTTTAATTGGTGTAATGTGTAGTCAGTTGAGGCTATTTTGGTAGGAATATCATTTTGAATACAGAACCAACGGTGAACACTGATGAATTTCTTAAGGTCCTTTCGTCAGAATTGAAGTCACTTCCGACACAAGACCTAGAACTATGTGACCTATCGAATGAGATTGGTTTTATCATTGCAAAGTTAACTGGCACAGACCAGTCCCTCGAAAATGAATTTAAGAGCGGAATCGCACATGGATTTGAATTAGTAAGTCGCGAGGTCGAGGTAATAAAGATACGTTCAACACCCAGCTAGTTAATTTGGCTAGCTAAAATTCCCCCCATTTCTTATGGCCTCCTCATGGTTGGCTCTGGCGAAGGAGAGCGTTTATTGGTACTAAGTTTTGGTGTCTGTATTGTTTTTAGCTCCTTAGTCAGCGAGTAGTCTTTGATCTCGTCTTCATGAACTTTGAGATATTTCATTACGCTAGATTCTGCAATCCTGTTATTGAGTGCTTTGAATGCGGCGATAGTTTGCTTCCAAAAACTTTCATAATGACGTCCCCCTTTTTTCGCATCGATGTAGCGGTCGATGGCAGCAAATGCAATGGCAATTGATCTGCTGATATCTAGAGTGACTTCTTTCATTTCAAGTTCTTCTACACGCTCCTGCAATTGAATAGCGTCTTGTTCTAGAGCCTTGTTTTGTGCAATTATCTGACGTTGTTGGTGCCTCTTATCTTCAATGTCCAATGTACGCTGATTAAGGTTTTCTTTTGCTTGTTGCTGTTGCTGGTATAATTTTTGTTTGCTCAGCTCAGATTGCTGTATCTCTTGCTGAGTGGTTTGTATTGTCTGTTTGAGCTCGTCTATTTCTTTTTTGTGTTCTTCGATGTTGAATTGAGCGGTTTTTAACTCATTATTAATCCTTGCTTTTCTCTCTTCATGCTCCTTCTCAAGAAGTGTCTTTTGCTCTAGCAGCTTTTGTTGTTCTTCCAATAAACGAGTGTGGAAGTTGTAGCTACGTTCAGCTTTGGGAAGCTTTGCTTCTCGACGCATTTCTTTATTTTTCTCTAGTTGCTTCTGAGTTTTTTCTGCTCTGACACCTTTAAGCTCGATCTCATTTTTTTTAAAGTAGTAATTGGTATAGAGCAAAAACATCGCCTGCCAATGCTCACCGCGCAACTTTGAGTGGTAATAGTTTTTCTTATTTTTACTGTTAGTCCAGAAATCCTGCTCTTCTTTTGAAAGTGAATTGGTGACATATCGTTGAATCACTCTTTCTTCACATTCTCGTAGGTCGAATTCTTTCGTGTGCTTATTTTGTCCATCTATAAAGCAATGAATATGACTGCAAAGGTCTTCATGTTCGAGTTGCTCGTCGCCATGGATGACGGATAGTTTTATTGTATGATTGGGAAGAATTCGATTTAGAAAACCATGCACTAGCTCGACATTATGTTCTGGTGTGACATCGGCATTGCTGACTTGCCATTTTGATGGGATTTTAAAAATGACTTCTTGAATGCGTGTATGTTGCCCTGAACGTTCGGAGTGCGTCAAAGCATTATGTGCATCGATATACTTGTAAAGCATATTAATACGTTGTTTTACACGCTTTTTTAATAGTGGCTTAATATCGTTAATTATTTTAGTGCTTAACGGAAGACTACGAGGAGTGTCCAGTAATTTTTGAAAGGCATCCTCAACTAAAGGATTATTTGCTTTTTTTTCGGAGATGATTGCCGATTTCAACTTAGCTGAATAGTTAGCTAATTGTGTTTGCTTTTGTTTTTTATTATGGATTTTGGGTGGATTGAAGCTCTCAATTAGTGCAATTTTATCGCTCTCTGACAAGTTATTGAGTGGCTTTAATTCACCATCTAAATAGAGATAATTACACTGACTGAGATTCTCGTTCCACTCGATTGATTTCATTTCATGTTCCGATAAACGAGAAAGACAACGAAGTGTGTGTGCTAATGAACGACGCATTTTGCCTTTTGAATGCTGAGCTGTCGTATAATTTTGTTGAGCAGTAAATATTGCTATTTCTTTTGTCATTTGATCACCTATATTACTAGCGATCAAACTGCTAAGTTTGCCAAGAGCTGCTATGCACTTTTTCCTATGGAAAAGTGTAATAGCAGCGTACTTGGTTACACCAACTCACTGCTTCCTACATCCATATAACTAGCACTCGAATAAAGTGTAAGTGATAACTAATAAAACTTAATATTGCAGTTTGAGTTTTGTGTGTATGAAACATTATTTTTATGACTAAGCACAACGTTTGTTTTTGATATCGGTAGTTACTGTTGTGCGTTCCTCACCAGCAAAAACACGATCTAGATATTCGCTTACCTCGGATTCACGGAAGCGAACGCTATTTTCACCAAACTGTGTTCCAGGGATGAAACAGCCTTTTTTGATCCATCGTTCAAGAGTGGTTTTAGAAATGTTTAAAATTTTTTGAACATCGTTTTTGGTTAAGCATTTTGACATTGGGTTGGCCCTTTTTTTTATTATTTAAATGCATCCTAAACTAAGTTCTGTGTCTCAATAGCCTGAAATGAGACACATTTTTTAATGTGACCTTGATAAACTTTTATTGACTACTAAAGGCTGTAAATGCCTCTGAAAGTTGTTCTAATTTTGTACTTAATCAAAAAGGTAGGCCTAGGTATGGAAAATGAAAGGGTAGCAGTATCGCTACCCTTAAATAGATGAGAGGGTTAGTGCAGCGTTTCGAATTTCGTTTGAAGGTGGTTTAACGTGTTTAATGCTAAAGTTTTGTTTTCATATCCCGATACAATGCAATGTCGTAAGTATGCGGTCATTGTTTTTGACATAAAGCCAGCAACTTCTTTTGCTTCATACACTAAATAGTTTTCTTCATATAAGCGAGTCAAGATGAGTTGATGAAGTTCGTCTTGATAGAATCTCCAGTCATTGTCAAAATTAGATAGGAGAGTAGGAGACTCGAGTATATCGAGTAGACAACTAGAGCAATGCACAACAATAGAAGTGTAATTCATAAGATCCCTCTTAGCTTTCGTTAACTAGTTTGAATTATGTTAGATTCTCACTAGTGTAAATTCAGTAAATAACGTACATTAAAGGTTACTTATTGGTATTAAATGAGCTTAATGCACGTTTGCTGTATATTTATATTAGCACTCTGTTTGTACATTACAAGTATTATTTGCACGGAAAATGTATATTATGAATATTAAATGTAACCTCCCTCGTATCTTAGGTGAGCGAAGAATGAAAATTTCAGATTTATCAAGGCTGACAGGAGTTCATCGAAATATTCTGACTAGAATTTATAACGAAAGTGCTAACAGAGTGGATCTGGACGTTATTGTTGCCATTTGTGCTGGCTTATCAATCCAGGTTGGGGAGTTATACGAGGTGGTTGAAGAAGATTAAATTGTATTAGTACAATTAAGTGATGTTGATTTCGATTTACCATAATTAGGTTGAGTATTCTTGATAAAAATCCCAGACTAACTGTTCTAGTTCTTTCAATCTTTCGGCAACTTGTTCTGGGTTGTAGTTTTGAGCTTTTTTGTAGTGCTCGCGAGCTTTAAGATAGTTTAAATCTACGCCCCAACCATTTTGATAACAACGGCCTAATTCATAGCAAGCGGACGATGAGCCTTTTTCTGTAGCTTTCTTTAACCACAATACAGCGGCAGAATCATACTCTTCGGTGTTGTGATGGTAGAGATAACACAATCCCAATACATACATTGAATGTACATTTCCGCTTAGAGCACTTTTTTTAAACCAAAATTCAGCTTGATCTTTATCTTCGATACAAACTTCACCTTTGTACAGATCCCAAGCTATTTGTTTGAAAGCTGCTTGTATGCCTCCTTTGGCGGCATTAAGAAGATAATGGTGAGCATCTTTAGGGTGTTGATCTCGGATATTTAGTGCATGTTCATATGAAGCAGAGGGATGCCCTAGATTGGCTGCTATTTTGTAGTGAGAGTTAGCAATTTTAGTATCTTCGAGTAACTCATTTATTGCTTGAGCAAAGCTATAGTGAGCTTCAGCATTTTGTTCGTCGCATGATAAGGATAGAAGGCAAAGTTTGATTCGCTCATATTCACTCATATCAAGCTTGTCGTAGTATGACTCATAATAAAATAAGTCTATAACTTCGTCGATAGGTGGGTTTTCAGACTCTAGCATTTCAAATGCTCGAAATGCTGCTTCGGAGTTATCAAGAGATGCAGCTTTACAAAAATAATAAAAAGCAGAAGATTCAGACATTTTGGATACCCCAATGCCTTCATCAATTCTGACCGCTAGCTTAAGTGCCGCCTCTGCTATTTCATTGTTATCTGCAAGAATCTTATATAAGCGATTAGCTTCGCTATCATTGATTTGGCAACCAACTCCTTCTTCATAACAACGAGCCATCCCTAATAAGCCAAAGCTATCACTTTTTTCGACTGCTAGCTTATATATATTGAATGCTTTGTCCCTAATATACGAAGATGGTGAGTTAAAATATTTGTCTGCGATATCGACTAATTCATCATATGGCGTTAATTCTATTTTTAAATTCTCAATTGCCTGATAAAAACTTGGTGTAAAATCATCAAAGTTGAGTATGTGTTCTTCAAGTTCAGCGATGTTTGTAATTAACTGTTCATTAACTGCTTGGATTACAAGTGCTTTTGCTTTGGGTTTGCTGGGGAACAGTTTGTGCCCTTGTAAGTAGCACTTTGAAAGGGAAATTAAGTCATCATTGATCCAAAGAGTCGCAGGCTCATATCCTAGTGCCGCTAATTTCTTAATTTTTCTATAATATTCAAGCGCTAAGTTAGAACTTGTAGTGGCTTCATAAGAGGCAAGTGCTAGTTCGAATGTGGCTGCTAAAACATTTTTTGATTCAGCGTCCTTTAAGTACTGTATCCCGACTTTTCTATCTAACTTAACAAGCTCACCATCTAAATGGAGGCGACCAAAAGCATATATAGCTTCAGGGTACTTCAGTGCACTTGATTGGAATAAGTACTTCACAGCTTCAGATTTTTCAGATGGTGAAACAGCGTCACTTAGTAATTTGTAACCTTTATTGTAGAGAAATTTAGAATTCATACTTATAACGAAAAATTGACTAAAAAGTAATTATTTATTGAATACTTTATGCACACTCAACTTTGTTGTGTCAGAGCAATGTCAGGGCAGATAGCTATGGCGCGTAATGATAAGTACAACGTAATAGGTTTTTTTATATTTGTTAAGCTAGCAGGTACCACAGAGAAATGAATGGTAATATCCTAGAAAAATTAAAGACCAGTATAGAATATCTACTGTGTAAACTGCAAAAGATGACAATATAGGTTTAGTTGTATATGTGAGTTTCGATGATGACATCATGGTTCTTCATGAGCGGCCCAGGTTATGTGGCGCTTGAATACTTTGAAGGCTACTGATGTTAGATTTCACCAAGTTATAGAGAGCAATATGTTAATAGATAATACCACGACAAAGGTGGCTGATCTTCTTGCTGAAAGCTTTGAAAAAGATGATAAGCTTTCGATTATGACGGGACTTTTTTCTATATATGCGTTTGACGCATTGCAGGATGAGTTGTCTAATCTTGATTCTGTCCGACTGCTTTTTTCTCAATTTAAAGGGTTTGGAAACCATAGCGAAATAAATAGCCCGTTTGGACCTTTGTTAGGTGGGGAGCACGAAACTCGCTTTCGAAACCAACTAAACCAAAAGGCAATAGCCAGAGAATTTGCTCAATGGGTGGAAGATAAAACTAGTGTGAAGCTTGTCTCTCTAGTCGGTGCTGTCGGTAGGCATATTATTGCTTCCGAAGGGGAAGAGTTGACTGCAATCGATGGCGCTCAGTTTAATGGGGCTGGGTTGGGGCTTTCTGAGTCAGCCTCATTCGATATGATAACCAAAGTTCCAGCTCCTCAATCGCAAGATTTATTGTCTTATTTCAATATGGTTTGGAATGCAAAAGGGCAGGTCAAAGAAGCCAAGAAAGAGCTCCTATCTCAGCTCGATATGTTAACTAAAGATCAGCCAGCTAGCTTCATTTATTTTGTTACTCTCTACAACCTGTTCAAAGACTTTATTGGTGAGCTTCAAGAAGAGAACATCATCAATACTCGTACGGGCTTTAAAGATACAATCGTCTGGAACAAACTGTATAAATTCCAACGAGATGGAGTGCTCGGCGCGATCGATAAACTTAGCAAATATAACGGTTGTATCATTGCTGATAGTGTTGGGCTGGGTAAAACCTTTGAGGCTCTAGCAGTAATTAAATACTTCGAGTTACGTAATGACAAAGTACTGGTCCTATGTCCTAAGAAGCTTAGGGACAACTGGTTGGTGTACACACAGAATGATAAACGTAACCTGCTAGCTGATGACCGCTTTAACTACGACGTTCTCAATCATACCGACATGAGTCGCTTCAAAGGGCATTCAGGTACTATTAACCTTGAGACGATAAACTGGGGTAACTACGATCTGGTTGTGATTGATGAAAGCCACAATTTCCGTAATAATAACCCTAAGAAAGATGGCAAGAACCGCTATCAAAGACTGCTCGACGACATCATTAAAGCGGGTGTCAAAACTAAAGTGCTAATGTTGTCGGCAACCCCCGTTAACAATCGTCTCAACGATATGAAGAACCAGGTGGCCTTCATTACTGAAGCTAACGATTCAGCACTTGCTGAACATGGCATCAATAGCATTGAAGGTACCTTGAGAACGGCACAGCAACACTTTAATGCTTGGTCTAAACGCCCGACAGATGAGCGTACCTCTCAAGAATTGCTCGATACTATTAACTTTGATTATTTCAAGTTATTGGATATTTACACCATAGCCCGTTCCCGTAAGCACATCGAAAAATACTACGGCACGGAAGATGTGGGTAAGTTCCCAACCCGTCTTTTGCCAAAGAACGTTAAGTCCGACATTGACCTGCAAAAAGAATTCCCACCATTAAAAGATGTTAACGACACAATTCGTCGCCTAACTCTGGCATGCTACTCACCAATGCAGTATGTGATGCCCAACAAAATTGCGGAGTACGCAAGACGTTATGACCAAAAAGTCAAAAGCGGCTCTACTTTCAAACAAGTAGACCGTGAGGCGAGTCTGGTTCACTTAATGCGTATCAACTTATTGAAACGCATGGAAAGCTCTATCTTCTCGTTTAAGTTGACGTCAGAGAAACTACTCGCACAAGTTGAGTCGATTTTAAGACAAATTGAGCATTTCAGTCAGAATATTGCTCCCAACTTATCTGCTGGGTTGACGGATGAGTTCGTTGCACCGCCGATCGAAGAAATACACGATTTTGAAATGGAAAGCCCAGAGCTTGCGCCCTTTATGGTGGGTAAAAAGACTAAGGTTCGCCTGCAAGACATGGATTTGATTCGATATGCACAAGATCTTGATGCAGATTGTGCCTTCTTACGAGAAATTGTAAGAGAGGCAAGGCAAGTTTGCGCGGTTCGGGATGCCAAGCTACAAGCGTTGAAAGAGGCCATTACCAATAAGGTGCAAAATCCGATCAATGGAGCAAACAAAAAGGTCATCATCTTTTCTGCTTTCGCGGATACCGCTGAGTATTTGTATAACGACTTAGCCTCTTGGGCACAAAATCAATTTGGAATAAATACGGCGCTTATCACAGGTCAGAAAACAGATACCACTTTGCTTGATCCAGCTGGCAAGCGTGTGAAAGCGGATTTGAACAGTATGCTGACTCACTTTTCACCCATCTCAAAAGAGCGTGAAAAAGTGTTCCCAGAGTTTTCGCAAGAGATTGATATCTTGATTGCAACCGACTGTATTTCAGAAGGTCAAAACCTGCAAGATTGTGACTATCTAGTGAACTACGATATTCACTGGAACCCAGTGCGTATTATTCAGCGCTTCGGTCGAATTGACCGACTAGGTTCCATCAACGCGCAAATTCAGCTAGTGAATTTCTGGCCGAATATGGAGTTGGATGAATACATTAATTTAGAGGCAAGAGTTAGCGGTAGAATGGTCTTGCTTGATATATCCGCTACAGGGGAAGAGAACGTTATCGAGCAAAACTCATCCGAAATGAATGATCTGGATTATCGCAGAAAGCAGTTAGAGCAACTGCAAGACCAAGTAGTTGACCTAGAAGAAATTTCGGGTGGGGTATCAATCACTGATCTTACCTTGAATGATTTCCGAATGGATCTGTCTGATTATCTCAAAGAGCATCTAGAGTTGCTTGAGTCGGCACCGACAGGACTTTTTGCACCAGTGCGAATCTACAGTTCAAATGCTGAGTTGGCTGCCATTGCGAATGAACTAGAGCCTGGTGTTATCTTCTGCCTTAAGGACAAAACAGGTTCAGTGCAAGTAGATGAGAGCTATGCGCTTGCGCCTTACTATCTCGTTTACGTTTCAGAGGATGAAGAAGTGGTGTATTCGTTTACCCAAGCGAAACATATTCTTGACCTAATTAAGAAGCTAGCAAGTGGCTCAAATGAGCCTGATGCAGCGGCCTATGAAGCTGTTGAGCGTGAAACGAGAAGTTACACCAATATGGATGAGCAGTTACATCTGTTACGCATTGCCGTTGGAGACATAGCGGGTAAGAGTGAAGAGAAAGGCGCAGCAAGTTTGTTCAACCCTGGTGGTACAACCTTAACAGGTAACTCAAGCCAGCAGATTAATGACTTTGAAGTCGTTAGTTATTTGGTAGTGGTTTAGAGGGTAATAACAGTGAGCATAGAGAGTAGTTTCGCCGAAACCGTGATCCAGAACTTTGGTTTTCCTAATAGTACAGAGCTAGGCGTTAAGGTACCGAAGAAAACAATTACTGACAATACATCCTTAAGCAGCAGTGATAAACAGTTGATTAAAGATGTGCTTAAATCGCTAATGTGGCGATTTACCATGAAGCCTGAGACGGTGAATATTCCAGTCTTTGAAGATGATGTACATCAATACAAAGAGATCGCGGTTCTGCATGTAAAAGTGAAGAGCAACAGTAAAACTAAGCAACTGTGTAAGCTACTGCATCAGCAGATCCCATACCCAACTCTACTGTTTGTTGAGTGGGATCAGGAGGCTGCCATCAGTTTGGCTGATAAGCGAGTGAACCAAGTGGACAGTACTAAGCTAACCATTGAGTATCAGTATGACACTGGCTGGCTAGACGAAAAGAGCCAGCAAACGTTTAATTCAGATTTCCTTGCAGATTTACGTTTTGACCACTGCTCGGTGTTATCGCTGTATGACTTCTATACCAGTGTCATCCAAAAGCTAAATTTCTTAGAAGCAGCCAAGACAACAGGAATTTACAGCGACAAAGCCGATGAGGATTTAACCCCTCTACTAGCGGAACTAAATAGATTAGAAATACAGCTAATTCAAATCCGAAACAAGCTCAAAAAAGAGACGCAAATGAATACAAAAATGCGCCTCAATGTAGAAGCACGAAAAATTAAATTAGTGATTGAAAAGATTAAACAGCAGATAGCGTAAGCCTATTTGTGATGCCCTTAACATCAGCGACTAGAACATGAATTTATACAAGGTAACAGCATGAGCCAACAAGAAAACTCAAAGGTAGAAAAGATTACAGGCAATAGCCCAGAAGCTAAAAGCTTGGATATTACCAATCAAAATATCGAGCAACTAAAGCAATTGTTCCCAGATGTGTTTTCTGAAGGGAAAATTGATTTTGAGGTATTAAAGGCAGTGCTGGGTGAAGCGATTGATGATTCTCCAGAGCGCTATAACTTCACTTGGAGTGGCAAGACTAAAGCTCGCCAAATTGCTCAAACTCCATCTACAGGTACTCTTCGCCCTTGTAAAGGGGAAAGCATCAACTGGGACACGACTGAGAACCTGTTTATTGAGGGGGACAACCTTGAAGTCTTGAAGCTACTTCAAAAGTCCTACCATAAAAAAGTGAAGATGATTTACATAGACCCCCCATACAACACAGGTAAAGACTTTGTTTACAGGGATAACTTTCACGATAATGTAAAAAATTATTTTGAATTAACAGAGCAAGTAGATAATGAAGGTAACAAATTAAGCACTAATTCTGAGGCGTCAGGCAGATACCATTCTGATTGGCTAAATATGATCTACCCGCGATTGAAGTTAGCTAGAAATCTGTTAACGGATGATGGAGTGTTATTTGCTTCCATTGATGATAATGAAGTAACAAACTTTTCTATGCTCCTGAGAGAGGTTTTTGGGGATACAAATGTTGAAATTTACATTTGGGATACTAGAGAAGAAGGAACCATGCCTAAGACTGCCAAGAAGACAGTTAGAAAAGAGCATGAGTATATTTTGGCTGCATTCAAATCAAATGAAAGAATAAAACTTAATAAGTACTCTTCGTACAAGTACAAAGATAATAATGACTGGACCAACCCTGACAATGATCCTAGAGGGCCTTGGATGTCTGGAAACATTTCACGAGGCAGTGGTGAAAGTTCTGGTGGTAGTAAGTCTTTCGCGATAACAAATCCAGAGGGTGTTGTGTTTGAAAGAGATTGGTCTATCAGTGAAGAAGAATTCAAAGCTTTACTCGCAGATAACCGAATTTATTTTGCAAATAATGGATCTGGTGTCCCAAGAAGGAAAATTTTTGCAAATGAGCCTGTAGAGTCAATTCAATCATCAATTTTTGAAGGATTAAAATCGTCACAATCCGCAAAAAGGAAAATTGCTGATTTAATTGGATGTAGCGATTTTGACTATCCTAAACCTACGGAGTTACTCTCGAGGCTTATTGAAATATCAACTATGAGCGGTGATATTGTAATGGATTTTTTTGCAGGCACGGGAAGCCTTGGACATGCAGCATACGAACTGTCAAATAAAGAGAATCGTAAATTCATTTTGATTCAATTGCCTGAAAAAATGGCATCTACTTCATATAGTGTAATTTCAGAATTAACAATAGATCGTTTGAAAAGTGTAACTCCGAATACAGGACTAAAAGTATTTAAACTTGACGAAACAAACATCCGCCCCTGGGAGGCTGACTTTGAAAATCTGGAACTTGTCCTTCAACAATCAGAACAATCAATCAAAGGTGACCGCACAAGCGAAGATGTTTTGTACGAAATCTTCCTGAAATATGGCTATGACCTAACCACCCCTGTCGAAACCGAACTCGTCAATGGAAAAATCGTCTTCGTTGTGGGAGCAGGCGCGCTATTCGTTTGTCTCGACGATGATATAACCACTAAAACGGTAGAAGGCATTGCCAAGTTGAAAGAAGACTATGACCCAGAAACAACCCAAGTGGTCTTTAAAGATGAAGGCTTTGCTGATGATCGCGTCAAAACCAATGCGATTCAAATCTTGAAACAAGCCGCGATTGATGATGTCAAAAGTATTTAAGGGGGTAGATGATGCCTGAAATGAAGATCAAATTTAACCCCAACCTCGATCATCAACTCGATGCCATTGAAGCGGTGGCGAGGGTATTTGAAGGTCAAGAAACCTTTCAATCAAACTTTTCAATATCGTCTGCTGTTCAAGCAGACATGTTTGAGAAGAACGATGGCATTGGTGTAGCAAATGCGCTGACTTTGTTGTCAGAGGAGCTTTACGAGAACACGCGTAAAGTACAGCTTGAAAATGGCTTACCGCAAACTGAAACGTCAAAGCAAGCATTACCTAGCCTTGATTTCACCATCGAGATGGAAACGGGTACGGGTAAAACTTATGTTTACTTACGCAGTGCGTTTGAACTGAATCAGCGGTACGGATTGACTAAGTTCATTATCGTAGTGCCATCCGTAGCCATAAAAGAAGGTGTGTATAAATCTCTGCAAATGACCGAAGAGCATTTCAGAAAAGAGTACAAGAACGTTCAATATGACTACTTTGTTTATGATTCGTCGAAGCGTGAACAGGTGAGAAATTTTGCTACTAATGATTATATTCAGATTATGGTCATCAACATTGACGCGTTTAGTGAAGCTTTTGATGATAAATCAACGACAAAGTCTAAGAAGGCTAGAAGATTAATTAACCAAGCTGATGATCGCTTAAGTGGAATGAAACCAATTGAATTCATACAAGCGACAAAGCCAGTAGTGCTCATTGATGAACCTCAGACTTCTGTTTCGACACCTACTCGTAAAAAGGCAGTTGAGAACTTAAATCCGCTCTGTACGTTCCGCTATTCAGCAACGCTGACTGAAAACCTCAATATGCTCTACAAGCTAGATTCTATTGATGCTTATGAGCGTAAGTTGGTCAAGCAAATTGAAGTAGCTTCACTCGAAGTACAAGACAACCACAACAAGGCATATATCAAGCTGATTAGTGTCGACAACAAAAAGTCACCAATTACGGCGAAGGTTGAGGTTGACTCACAAACCAAAACAGGAAAATTGCAGCCACGCAAGACGATTACCGTAAAAAGCGGCACAGACTTGTTTGAAGCCACCAACGGTCGAACTGTTTACGAAGGCTATGTGGTCAATGACATTTATTGTGAAAAGGGTAATGAGTACATTAACTTCACCAGTCGTGACGACACTGTCGAATTAGGTCAATCCATCGGTGAAGTTGACCTAGACACATACAAGCGCTTGCAAGTTGCAAAAACTGTCGAAGAGCACCTAGCAAAAGAGCTTAAATTCTTCAAAAAAATCACAACAGGCGTTGATCCAATGGATCATTCGAAAGTGATGAGCCAAAAGGGGATTAAAGTACTGAGCTTATTCTTTATTGATAAAGTGGCTAATTACCGTGGATACACTAAAGAGGGTGAACCCACACAAGGTAAATTCGCATTATGGTTTGAAGAGGAGTTTGCAGCCCAACTGCGTAAGGATGAGTACCGTGTTTTATACCCGTCAGTTTGGGATAAAGACACTACTGGCGAATTTATAGCAAATGAGCAAGCGATTAAGGAGCTTGCTAGCTCAGTTCATAACGGTTACTTCGCACAAGACAAGAAGAAAGATGCTTCTGGAAATGCTGTACTAATCGATCTTAAAGAGACAGCAGCAAGTATGAACGGCAAGAATGCAGAATCAGCTTACAACCTGATCATGAAAGATAAAGAGAAGTTGCTTTCTATTGATGAAAAGCTTCGCTTTATTTTCAGTCACTCAGCGCTGAAAGAAGGTTGGGATAACCCGAATGTATTCCAGATCTGTACGCTGAACGAAACGGCATCGGTTATGAAGAAACGCCAAGAAATTGGGCGTGGTTTGCGCTTGGCTGTTGACCAATCAGGCGAGCGTGTACCGTACGGTTTTGAAGTGAATACGCTAACTGTCATGGCGAATGAATCGTACGAGCAATTTGTTGCAGAA
Source organism: Vibrio ezurae NBRC 102218 (assembly GCF_000467185.1). Taxonomy (GTDB): domain Bacteria; phylum Pseudomonadota; class Gammaproteobacteria; order Enterobacterales; family Vibrionaceae; genus Vibrio; species Vibrio ezurae. The sequence goes on along the minus strand of NZ_BATM01000055.1, from coordinate 4,591 downwards.
TTACAGAAAGAGATCGAACAAGAAGAAGGCATCAAATTTGGCGCGGTAGAGAAACACCAGTTTGCCAATATTGTTATCAATTCTGACGATTACGCCACAATGGGTGAAAAGGAGTTTCTTGGTGCTCAGAAATCGGAGGAGATCTTCACACATTTACAAGACAAGGGCTACATAGATAAGAATGGTAAGATTCTAGATGCTTTGAAGACAGACTTAGCTGATAACTCTGTGAGTCTCCCTGATAGCGTGCAAGCGCATTCTGAGGCTATCATAGCAACCTTAGCCAAGGTTTCGAAAGGCCTTAGCATTAAGAAGCACGAAGAGAAGAAAACAGCGTCACTGCGTGAAGACAATGGTAAGCAAATTGTGCTCGGTGAAGATTTCAAAGCACTTTGGGATCGCATTAAGTACAAAACAACTTATCGCGTCGACTTTAATGTTGGTGAGCTAGTTGAAAAGTGCATCAAAGAAATCCGAGCGTCAGTTGCTGTTGCTAGTGCGAAGTTCGAGTATAAGAAAGCCAAGGTAGCTATTACCGAATCGGCACTTGAGACTCATGATGAAGAGTCGAAAACTCACACCTACAAGAACAGAAACTACCAATTACCTGACGTGGTGACTTATTTAGAGTCTCACACTAACTTGACGCGCAAGACGGTAGTGCAAATCTTACTTGGGTTAGGCGATAAGCTTGAAGCGTTTAAGAACAACCCGCAGCGCTTTATTGAGCTAACAGGAGAGGTGATCCGCAAGCAAATGCGCTTAGCAATTGTAGATGGTATCTCTTATCACCGTATCGGTGATGAATATTATGCGCAAGAGCTTTTTCAAGAGGAGGAGCTAACGGGTTATCTTAAGAATATGGTTGAGGCCAATAAGTCTGTTTATGATTACATCATTTGTGATTCGGATACAGAGTTCGAGTTTGCTGAAAAATTAGAGACGTCTTCTGATGTGAAGCTTTATGCGAAACTCCCGAGTTGGTTCAAGATTGATACGCCTCTGGGTAGCTACAACCCTGATTGGGCAGTCTTAATTGATAAAGAAGATGGCATGGGTGATCAGCTGTACTTTGTTGTAGAAACCAAGTCCAGTATTTTCTCTGACGACTTGCGAGCGTCAGAACAAGCCAAAATCAACTGCGGTATTGCCCACTTTGAGGCTTTGTCGAAAGATAAAGCAGGTAATAACCTTGAGAATCCCGCAAAGTTTATAAAGGCTGATTCATTTAATACCTTTTCAACTCACCTTCAAGACTAATTAACCAGCGGCGAGGAAGCTCGCCGTTTTTAGTTTTACTTTTGAACTAATTTGAATGTTTGATTAGTTGCTTTGCATTGGCTTTGTATTTCGATATACCATTATCAAGGTATTCACACCAAAGTGTCATAGCCTCACGCTTTTCAGAAAGGTAATCATAGCGATCATAGTGTTTGCTAGAAACGTCATTCATTGCATGACCTTGAATTCGGTCTCTTAGTTCTTTACTTATACCCAAATGACCAGTAAGGGTTTTGAAGGTTCGTCTGAAGTCCCTTGCTGTAAATGTTCTTAGGCCTGAGCGCTCACGATAGCGACCTACAGCTTGTGAAATGGTATTAAGTGGTGTTGGTGCTGATGGATCTGTGGTTTTAGGGAATACATATTCACTTTGACTAGTATTTTGGTTCTTAGTTAGTAAGTTATAGCTAGATTTGGTCAGGGCTATGACCAGGTCTCTCTTGTTTTTTGTGATCTTACCAGGCAGTGTCACCGTCATTTCCTGGTGGTTTATATCGCTCCATTTTATGCTACAAACCTCATTAGGTCTTTGTCCGCCCAAGTAGAAACATAAACGCATGATATTTCGTGCATTTTGGTGCATTTTTAGATCGTGGGTACGATGTTCAAGTTCATATAGGAGCTTAAATAACTCTTCTGGCTCTAGAAAGTGATTACCAACTTTTTCAGCTTCAGTTTGTTTGGGAATAGCTGTTACAGGGTTGTGGGAAAGATCAAACTTACCTACTGTGGATTTTTTAGCAGGATCGTTATCGTGCTTGAGGCCGTAATTAAAGGCTGCATGTAAAATTGAACGGACTTTGTTGGATTTAGTTGTCGCCCCACGATCAATTATCTTTCTTAAGATGCAAACAATTTCTTCTGTTGTTACATCCTTAGCTTTTGTGTCTGGAGAAATATATGGATATATCTCTTTCTCAAGTATCTCAAGATCAATGTCGGCCTGTCGTTTTTCGCCTGCTTTTTTCTTGTCACGGTGAGAGTCAAAGAGGTCTTTCAGTGTCGCTTTTTGACTTTCTGCTTTCTGCTGTTCTTCTTTTGCTCTTTGCTGCTTCTCTATTTCATCCTTAGGGTCGAGTCCTTTATCTAGCATTAAGCTGTACAACTTTGCCTTTTCACGGGCGATTGATAAGGATACTTGAGGAAAAGTACCAATTTTAATGAAAACAGCCTTTTCATTAACAAAGAACCTAAATTTGAATACTTTAGTACCTGATTTAATGATGTGTATTCCGAGTCGTCCCATCCCACGTTCGTTGGTTTTATCCCATTTATAGTAATGGTTATTTTTAGGTTTAAAGGATGAGATTTGTTTACTAGTTAGCATCATGCATTGCCTCTTTATGGTACTTGATGAATATTAACAGTATTTGTTATGGGAGTAAAATTCGTGGTCAAGTAAGTGGTCAAGTAAGTGTGGTGTTTTGTGATGCGCTATGATGCATATTGAGGCATTGGTGGTTTTTGTTTTTATTTTAAGTCTATGTTTTTAATAGCAAAAGAGGATAAATGAGCTTTATTGAGAATCACGACAATATAACTTCTAAGGATGTGGTCGTAGGTTCGAATCCTACAGGGCGCGCCAACTCACATAGAAAGGCCTGATAATTCAATGAATTATCAGGCCTTTTGCTTTTCTGTGGTGCCTCTGTGGTGCCGTTGAAATTAACTTTCGTTAAATTTTGTAAACTCTCTTTGAATGCATACTCATTGCATTGAGTCCGTACATTTCTCTCAAATACGTGTCTTGTAACGGCATAACCCACTGATATTGACTATTTTATAGTAACTCTATGATCTTATAAATCGGGAAATGGCACCGTTGAAAAGACTCTCTAAGATCCAAATTCAAGAGCTAACCAGTTTAGGGCTAACGCAGCATCAGATAGAAGAATGCGAAAGTGTTTTGATAAATGTACCGCCACTCTTTGATGAGAAGAAAGTGAATATGCTTAAAAATTTTTTGAGCAAAGCGGAAAAGATACTCGATGAATTTGAACGCAATGATCCACGTTTATTTAATGAAATCCAAAGTTTTTTGGGGGACGGGATTCTTCTTGAACAAAAGCCCCTTTCTTGTATGCAAGACGCATTATCGACAGTGAAGCAAAACCAAACGCTAGTTTAGATGAAGACTCAGTTCTTGAATATATACGAAATCAAGAACAAGAAGGTGAGCACCGAGATCACTTGAAGTTCAGAATTTAGCGCCTAAGGTGTTTACTTAGGGCCTTCGAGGGTAATACCTAACAAGGATCCGACTTTGGCAATCCCTGCCTGTGATCTAGATCGCAAAGTTTAATTTGCAAAGCGTTATATTGTTACGAAAAATTACAACAGTATGACTGTCAATATGTGTCATATTCAAATGTTGCAACTTTAAGCGCAAAAAGGCAATTTTTATGCAAAAAAGAGTGTTGAGTTTCATTTTAATAGCTATTTTATTTGGGTGTAAAGGTGGTCAATCTGACAATTCCACTATCGCACCTCAAGAGATAAAGATATCTATTATTGATGGAGTGTTGAAAAATGCACTGGTTTTTGTTGATAAAAATCAAAACAATAAATTTGATTTTAATAAAGATACTGTTTTAGGTTTATCTGATGATAATGGTCAAATTAAAGTTAATAGTTCTTTAGATATTAATAATATTGTTCTAGGTGCATTAATGTTACCTAAGCAATCATCAGTATTGAAAAAAAAGCTCATTGTAACGTATTCAAAATATTTATCAGACTCAATTTATACTGAAGACTTGGATTATGAAGGGGAACCTGTTTCAACGGTAACGTTATTTGGGTTTAAAGGTTCACTGGTAGTTTCTCCTTTAACCTCTCTTGTTAGAGCGGAAGAATTAGAAATTAAGAAAACAAAAGAATATTCCTCGAAAGATAGCTTAGAACAAGCAAAAGAAAAAGTGTCTAATTTATTACATATATCTATTGAAGATTTATCATCAAATTATATTTTAAATAATAATGGAAAAATTCATGCTTTAGCAATAAATATATTTAAAGCAAAGTCTCTTATCGATAATTTACTTGATATCAGTAATAAAGAGAAAATTGAAGCTATAATATCGGATGCAAATAATTCTACGATTATAGGAACGCCAGCAACAGAAAAATTAGTAGAAAAGCAAAATGCGATTAATAGTATTGTAGATGCGACAATTGGGAAATCAATAACTGTAGATACTTTACGTACAGCGGGAGTGACTGATATTCCAACTGGACCTCACGCCAGTGACGTATTGAATGCAGCGCAAGCCACGATAACAAATAAAGGCACTACGGTTGCAACTATCCA
>NZ_BATM01000056.1 GCF_000467185.1 Vibrio ezurae NBRC 102218 | reverse complement strand
CCAACAGAACGATAATGAATTGACTGTGCCAATGATTAAAAATCATTGTATTGGTCACTCAGTTCATTGATAAATCTTTTCGATTATCATCAACGAGTGCCCACACAGATTGATAGGTTTAAATTGTTAAAGAGCGTGCTTTGCGACGTTTCCTTTTGTGAGGAAGCTCTCAAAGCGGACGGCCATTCTAGCGATTTGAACCTCAGTGTCAAACACTTTTTTGAATTTATTTTCTAAGAGAACTTAAACTCAAATGGTTCGGCTAGTTAGCCTACTGAATTACTGCGAAGCGTTGTGTGCTCTGCCGTGTCAGTGAGGCGCATTATAGAGATGCTCAGCTTGTTGGCAAGGCTTTTTTTCAATAAATTTAATAAAAATAGCCTTTCGCTCATTTTTTGAGTGAAACGCTTATTTATCTATTTTTACCCCCTATTTAGGTACAGGTTATCCACAGACTTATCCTTAAAACGAAAAAAACCGTCAATTTTGACGGTTTTTGAATTTACTTATTATAAAGAAGAATTAGATGCCGGAGCCGTCTGACTCTCCACTATCTTCGTGAAGACCACATTCTCTCTTCAAACCAAAGAAGCGAGTATCTTGTTCTTTCATGCCTTCTTGATATTTTTCAGTGGTATGCACATCACCAATAGAGACATAACCCTGAGCTTTAAGCGGATGCTGAGGTAATTGATGTTCTTCTATATAGCTATTTACTTGTTCACTTGTCCAATCAACAATCGGTAAAAACTTAAATACACCATTTTGAATAGACAGCACTGGCAATCCACCACGTGAATCGGACTGGCTTCTTCTTAAACCAGAAAACCAAGTGCCCACCTTTAATTCTGTGAGTGCTCTACGCATTGGTTCTACTTTATTAAGTTTGTTGTATTGGGTTATCCCCTCTACACCTTTATTCCATAGTTGACCAAATCGAGCTTCTTGCCATGCAGAGCTTAATGGGCTGCTATATACCTTTAAGTTTAGACTCAATAATTCAGTTAGCTCATCGATAAACTGATACGTTTCTGGAAATAGATAACCGGTATCAGTCAAAATCACAGGAATATTCGGTTGCTGTCTAGAAACCAAGTGCAGCATCACGGCCGCTTGTGCGCCAAAACTTGAAGAAAGAGCGAAGCTTCCTTGTAAGTTTTCTAGTGCCCAAGCAATTCTTTGCTCTGCTGAAAGCTCTTCTAGATCCGCATTCACTTTTGCCAACTCAAGAGTTTGTTGAACCTTATTCAGATTCACTATCTCTTCTAGACTTAATTTCTGTGTCAATTCAAGCATGGAAATCCCTCTTCGATACTATGACTTCTTTTACGATGCCATCACGAATAACAAAGTCCCCAAACGCTTCATCAGCTAAACGCTCTGCAGCCCATCGTTCCACCAGCGAATCGATGTCTTGTAGAATTTGTGCGGAACTGATGTTCTCTTTATACAGTTTAGGAACTCGTGTACCGGCTTTATTACCGCCAAGGTACAAGTTATATCTGTCTGGTGCTTTACCGACTAAACCGATTTCAGCCAGCATTGCTCGGCCACAGCCATTAGGACAACCCGTTACTCGCAAGATAATGCTTTCGTCATCACTGATTGAATGCTTTTTCAATATGCCTTCAACGTCAGTCACAAATTGAGGAAGGAAGCGTTCTGCTTCTGCCATTGCTAGCGGACAGGTTGGGTACGCTACACAGGCCATTGAATCTTGACGCTGTTTAGAAGTTGTTGGATCAAGCAAGCCATGCTCGAACGCTATCTTTTCAATCTTCTGTTTATCTTTTAACGGTACACCTGCCACGATGAGGTTCTGATTTGCTGTCATACGTAAATCACCCGTGTGAATTTTGGCAATCTCAGCAACACCTGTTTTCAGTGGTTTACCTGGGTAATCTAATAGGCGACCGTTTTCAATAAACAGCGTTAAGTGATGCTTACCGTCTATACCTTCTAACCAACCAAACTTATCGCCACGGTTAGTCAGTTGGTAAGGTTTGATCGGCTCAAAGCTTACGCCAGAACGTTTCTCAACTTCTTGTTTGAACACATCGATACCAACGCGATCTAATGTGTACTTGGTTTTTGCATTTTTACGATTTGAGCGATTACCCCAGTCACGTTGAGTCGTGACGACGGCAGCGGCAATATCTAATGTGTTCTCTAGAGAGATATAACCAAACTCATCCGCTTTACGTGGGTAAGTTGAGTTATCACCATGAGTCATGGCCAGACCACCACCCACCAATACATTAAAGCCAACTAACTTGCCGTCTTTTGCTACTGCAACAAAGTTAAGATCGTTCGCGTGCAAATCAACATCGTTGTCTGGCGGCACAACGACTGTTGTTTTAAATTTACGTGGCAGATAGTTGCTACCTAAGATTGGTTCTTCATCTGTAGTCTCAAGCTTCTCACCGTCTAACCATATTTCAGCATAAGCTCTGGTTTTTGGCAGTAGGTGCTCACTGATCTTAGTGGCCCACTCATACGCTTGCTGATGCAATTCAGACTCAACAGGATTACTACTACATAGCACGTTACGGTTTACGTCACCCGCTGTGGCAATAGAATCAATACCAATTGAATTTAGAGTTTGGTGCATCAGCTTAATGTTTGGCTTCAATACTCCATGAAATTGGAATGTTTGACGCGTAGTAAGACGGATGCTGCCATAGAGCGAACTTTCAGTTGCAAACTTATCGATAGCGAGCCATTGCTTAGGAGTAATCACTCCTCCTGGCATACGCGCACGCAACATCACATTATGCAGTGGTTCCAATTTTTGCTTAGCACGCTCATTGCGGATATCTCTATCATCTTGCTGATACATGCCGTGAAAACGGATTAACTGAAAATTGTCCGCGTCGAACCCACCGGTAATCTCATTTTTGAGGTCGTTGGTAATGGTACCGCGCAAAAAGTTACTTTCTCGTTTTAATCTTTCATTGTCAGAAAGTGGGCCCAACTCTTCGCCCAACACTACTTGCTTTTCCATTAGTACACGTCCCTTTGGTATCTTTTCTGTTTACGAAGGTCTTTTAGCCATTCTTCTGCACTTTCTGCGTCTAGCCCACCTTGCTGTTGTGCAATTTCAAGTAAGGTTGCTTGTACATCTTTAGCCATTCTTTCTGCGTCACCACATACATAGAGGTAAGCGCCATCTTGCAGCCATTGCCATACTTGCTGTGCATTTTGTTTTAGCTTGTCTTGCACATAGACTTTATTGGCACCGTCACGGCTAAAGGCGACGTCCAACTGGCTCAATAAGCCTTCTTTTAGGTAACGTTGGAATTCAACTTGGTATAAGAAGTCTTGAGCAAAGGTGCGATCACCGAATACTAACCAGTTTTTACCTTCTGCTTCTCTAGAGTCACGCTCTTGTAAGAAACTTCTAAACGGTGCAATACCCGTTCCTGGGCCAATCATAATAACGGGCGCATTATCATCGGTTGGAAGTTTGAAGTTATTGTTGTGTTCGATGAACACTTTTACTTCTTCACCCTCTTCTAGTCCATTAGATAAGAAACCAGAAGCGCCGCCGACTCTTTGACCTTTACTTGTTTCGTACTCCACCACACCAACAGTTAGGTGTACTTCTTCATCCACTTCAGATTGAGCTGATGAGATTGAATATAAGCGAGGAGTTAAACGTCGTAGCATAGAAGTTAGCTCAGTTGCAGTTAGCTTGGCTTTCTTCTCTGAAATAACATCAATGATCTGAGTTTTCGCGGCGTATTCTCTTAGCTTGTTTTTGTCTTCCACAAGCTTGAGCAGTTTTTTGCTCGCTGACTTCTCGGCGTATTGAGTAATAAATTGAGGATTAGATGAAGTCACTTCAAACTGTTCAATCAGCGCTTGCTGTAATGACGTTGGTTTACCGTCTACCTCGATAGACTCATCTTTATCTAAACCAACCGCGGCAATGATTGAATCCACCAGCTGTGCATCGTTTTTATACCAAACCCCTAGCGCATCTCCCGGTTGATAGGTAATGCCTGATTCTTCTAGATCGATTTCGATATGACGAACGTCTTTCGTTGAATCGCGGCCAGTGATTTTTTGGTTGGTCAGTAAGGTCGCGGTATATGGCGATTGCTTAGTGTATTCAGAAGCACTGCTAGAAAGTGGCAATTGAACAACGCCATTACTCGCTTCTACATTAGATTCTTTAAATAGCTCACCGATAGTGCTCAGTGCTTGAGACTGCCAGTTCGCCACAGGTGATTCGTAATCCACATCACAGTCGATTCGTTCTAGGAAAGGCGTTGCCCCTAACTTACTCAGAGCAGCATCAAAATCCTTACCTGTTTGACAGAAGAATTCGTAGCTAGAGTCACCAAGACCGACAACCGCGTATTGCAGTTTGTCCAGTTTTGGTGCTTTTTTAGAGTTGAGATAGTCATAAAACTCTATCGCATTGTCAGGAACTTCACCTTCACCATTAGTAGAGGCAACGACAATTAAATGCGTTTCGTTTTTCAGGTTCTTAAGTTTGTAATCAGCCGCATCATAAAGTTTAGCTTCGAAACCTTCTGCCACTACTTTGGCATGCAGTTGTTTAGCGACCCCTTTGGCATTCCCAGTTTGAGAAGCAAAAATGATCGTCAACTGTGAAGGTGTTCCTACTGCAACTTGCGTCTCTGGAACAGAAGCAACAGCATGATTTTGACTAATACCGTAGAAATAGCCACTAACCCAAGCCAACTGTTGTGGCGAGAGTTCGGAAGCAGCTTGTTTTAATTGGTTTGCTTGATTATCACTAAGTGGGGAAGCAAAGCCGGAAAGATCCTTGAGCAACATGGTCACGTTTTCCCTGTATATTACATGACCACTAGATTACCTCCTATTTTTAATAGCAATAAAGAATAAAGGGGTATGTTTAATAATAAAAAGGAATGAAAAACCATTTCACCTATAAAGATTCAATTCTTACTTGGCTAAAACCCACCGCCATTGCGCTTTTTGAAGCTGAATCTAAGTCACTATAATAACGTTGCTCACCTTGAAGATCGGTAAGTGCAAGCATACCGCCGTGGTTGTCTCGAAACTCGACAACCCACTGCCCGTCTAGGTCTGCTTGTTCCACTATAGCTTCTACCAAGCGCTCAGAGCGATATAACACACGAAGTTCATTGATTGTCATATAAAAGCTTGCTCCTGTTTTCTTCTATTAAGAATGGACCAAACTGCTAAAAATGCGAATTGAGAAGAGCTATCAACTAGAAAGTAAAAGACATAAAAAAGCCCGTCTAAAAAGAGACAGGCTTACCAATAAATCTATTCACATTCTTAAAAAGCAACTTGTACACCTGCAAACCAACCATCAACAAAACCGTAGGCTTTCTTATCGACTTCTTTAAAGGTGTAGTCGAGCACTCGATATCCACCACGTAATACCATGTCAGCAGAGTCAAATGCTATGGTGTATTGAATACCGCCAGTGAGATCCGCAGATTTCAACTCATCTGTCTCACCAAAATCAAACTCACCAATTACGGCAAAATTACTATTTGGTACTTGGATTAACGCATTTGCATACCAGCTAAATATCACACCATCAAAATCAATACTTGTATCCGTTTCGTGATCATAGAATCGACTGTCGCGGTAATCAGTCAATGTAAACCCTGCATCTAATTCAAGGTTCTCCGTTCGTAACGGACGATAGTAAAAGGTGTAATCAAATTTATCATGGGCAAGACGGCTAGTATCTAACCCTGTATAACGAATTCTGAAGTTGGGTAGGTAGGGAACATCATGTTCAATTTGCGCAGATAAGACAGGTAACTCGTCATCAGAAAAACGGGTTTCTCTAATTTTGCTGCTGCCCCAGAACATATCGGCTGTCACTTTGCCGTGAACCCCCGACTCGATTACTTTTGCTTGCGCCGACCAAGAAGTCCCCAGAGCAGCTGTTCCTATCGCCGCAATCAAAGTCCATTTGTTCATCATCTACCTCTAAGAAAACTAAAATCGTTACTTCATAAGCAGATAGTAGCATAGGTAAACGTTAGATAAATCAATAAGCCAGCTTATGAACAAGCTCTGTTACGCTTAATTAGCCAATAGACAATAAGCCCTACTAGCAAATAGGGCAGAAAATTAAACGCGGCCCCTAGCAAGCTAATGATGATGCTAAAAGCGAACACCGCAAGGAATGCCATAAAGAAGCCAAAAAAAGTGATGCCGACAAAGAAGAACACGCCGAAAAACATCACTAGCATCAGTAACTCGACCATGATTACTCTCCAAAAAATTCATTTGAGATCATCAATGTATTCCAAGATCCCCTCTGCTAACTATAAAGCAAGTACCTTGCCAAAGCACATCTCACGATAACCACTTGATAAATAAACAAAAAAAGCCATCATTCTATATGATGGCTTTTCTATTCATCTAAACTTGGTAAAAACGACCAGTTATTGGTTAATTCTACACACCTAACTCTTTAGGTATTTTAGCCAGTGCGGCTTCAACCACTTCGATACCCGAACCTGGTTTGTGTGCGTTTTCACTGATATAACGACGCCATTGACGCGCACCCGGCATACTTTGGAACAAACCTAACATATGACGAGTAATATGCCCCAAGTAAGCACCTTCCGATAGTTGTTGCTCAATATACGGGTACATCAGCTCAACTACTTCGCTACGTTTAATAATCGGTTTATCTTGACCAAAGATCAGCTGGTCAACCTCAGCCAATAGATATGGGTTTTGATAGGCTTCACGGCCAATCATCACCCCATCAAGATGTTTAAGGTGCTCTAGTGTTTCATCTAATGTTTTTACGCCACCGTTTACCGCGATATCAAGATGCGGAAAGTCTTTCTTGATCTGATAAGCGCGCGGGTAATCCAAAGGTGGGATTTCACGGTTTTCTTTAGGGCTTAAACCACTCAGCCATGCTTTACGAGCATGGATAGTAAAATGCTCACAACCGCCCTTCTCGTTTACCGTTGATATAAAGTCCGTTAAAAACTCATACGAGTCTTGCTCATCGATACCAATACGAGTTTTCACCGTCACCGGAATATCAACCACAGACTTCATCTCTGCTACGCAATCTGCCACCAGCTGTGGATCAGCCATTAGACATGCACCAAAACGACCGTTCTGCACTCGGTCAGAAGGACAACCTACGTTTAAGTTCACCTCATCATAACCACGCTCTTCAGCAAGCTTGGCACAATGAGCAAGATCTTTGGCATTAGAACCACCAAGCTGCAATGCAATCGGATGTTCTTGCTCACTAAAACGCAAGAAATCACCTTTACCATGAATAATGGCACCAGTGGTCACCATCTCGGTATATAACAGAGTGTTCTGCGACAGTAGTCGATGGAAGTAACGACAATGGCGATCTGTCCAATCGAGCATAGGGGCGACAGATAAACGAGATGATGGATACATAGCTAAGACCTTTTGTTGAACCACGTAGCACGAGACCAAGTGATTGAGTCCGTGTTTTAAGAAAAAGTGACCTTCACTTCTACTTTGAGGTGCGGATTATACGGTTTGGTTGAACCGCCATCAATAATAGTCTTTATCTATATACAACAAAGCCCACCTCGATATGCTCTCAGTGGGCTTAAATCTTGTTGTTGCTAATGCGAGTTAGAACGCAGGTTCTATCGTGCCTTTGAAGGTTTTCGCTAAGAAATCACGAGTGGCTTGTGATTGGAAAATTTTCACTACTTTCTGATAGGTAGGATTGTCTTTTTGATCTTCACGAGCGGCGATAACCATAACCGCAAGTGGTGCATCTTTGGCTTCTAAGTAGATGCCTTGTTTTTTAGGGTCTAAGCCTGAAGACATCACGTAGTTCATGGTGATAGCGGCGGCATCCACATCATCTAAAGAGCGAGGCAGTTGCGCGGCGTCTACTTCGACAAACTCTAACTGTTTAGGGTTGTCGATAATGTCTTTTAATGTGACTTTAGAGCCTACACCCGGTTTTAGTGTAATTAGCTTTGCGTCAGCAAATAATAGTAAACCACGACCGCCATTGGTTGGATCGTTTGGAATCGCAACGCGGGCTTTATTTGGCAGAGCTTCAATAGAAGTAAATTTGTTGGAATAGATACCCATGCGCATCAGTATTGAACGGCCAATAGATACAAGATGAGAATCATGCCCTTGGTTGTAATTATCTAAGAAAGGTTGGTGCTGGTAGCTATTTAAATCAATGCTGCCATCGTCAAGTGCAGCATTTGGCGTCACGTAATCAGAGAATTGCACCACTTCTATATTGATGCCTTGCTTGGCTGCTTCTTTGGCTACGGCTTCAACCACTTGAGCGTGCGGCCCAACAGTTGCGCCAATTTTGATGGTTTTCGCTTCTTCTTTACCACATGCAGTTAGCCCTAAAGCCAATGCTGAGATAAATGCCAAACTCACTACTCGTTTAAAACCTTTCATTGTTACTCCGTATTTCCATATAAGACTTCTAGCCATCTAAAAGGCTATACTACTCTTTTGAATTCGGAATGCAATTAACGACTTACTATTTCCTTAAAAGATAGGCAACAAAAAGGCCAGCACTAGGCTGACCTTTATTTGCGAGCCAATGCTCGCTATTTGCATAATCTTCTAGAGTTTAAGCACGCAGTTGTTTAAATGCGTTGATTAGACCGTTAGTAGAACTATCGTGTGAATCAACTTCTGTACCATCGGCTAGCTCAGGTAAAATTTGGCTTGCCAGTTGCTTGCCTAGTTCTACACCCCACTGATCAAAGGTAAAGATATTCCAGATAACACCTTGTACAAAGATCTTATGTTCGTACATCGCAATCAGGTTACCTAAAGTGCGTGGCGTAATTTGCTTCACTAGAATAGAGTTTGTTGGGCGGTTGCCTTCAAACACTTTAAATGGTGCTAGCTCTGCAATTTCTTCCGCTGACTTACCCGCGGCAACCAACTCTGCCTCTACAACTTCACGAGACTTACCAAATGCTAACGCTTCTGTTTGAGCAAAGAAGTTAGACATCAATTTCTGATGATGATCGCCCGTTGGGTTGTGGCTGTTTGCAGGAGCAATAAAGTCACAAGGAATCAGCTTAGTGCCTTGGTGGATCAACTGGTAAAACGCGTGCTGACCGTTAGTACCTGGTTCGCCCCAGATAATAGGACCGGTTTGGTAATCCACTGCATCGCCGTTGCGGTCTGTGTATTTACCGTTAGATTCCATGTTGCCTTGCTGGAAGTAAGCGGCAAAACGGTGCATGTACTGATCGTACGGAAGAATCGTTTCTGATTCTGAACCATGGAAGTTGTTGTACCAAATACCAATCAAAGCCAGAATAGTTGGGATGTTGTTCTCTAGCTCTGTCGATTTGAAGTGGTTATCCATTTCATGAGCGCCGGTTAGTAGCTCAATGAAGTTGTCGTAACCTACACCTAACGCAATAGACAAACCGATTGCTGACCATAGTGAGTAACGACCACCAACCCAGTCCCAAAACTCAAACATGTTGTCAGTATCAATACCAAACTCAGACACTGCCTGACCATTAGTTGATAGCGCGGCAAAGTGCTTAGCAACATGCGCCTCGTCTTTAGCATCTGCTAGGAACCAATCACGTGCACTGTGTGCATTGGTCATGGTTTCTTGTGTAGTAAAGGTTTTAGATGCTACTAAGAACAGCGTTGTTTCTGGGTTCACTTTTTTCAGTGTTTCAGCAATATGAGTGCCGTCAACGTTAGAAACAAAGTGTAGGTTTAGATGATTTTTATATGGAGACAATGCTTCTGTCACCATGTATGGGCCTAGGTCAGAACCACCGATGCCGATGTTAACGATATCGGTAATCGCTTTACCTGTGTAGCCTTTCCACTCACCGCCAATCACGCGATCAGTAAATGATTTAATCTTGTCTAAAACCGCATTCACAGCTGGCATAACATCTTCGCCACCTACGACAACAGGCGTGTTGCTACGGTTACGAAGTGCAGTATGAAGAACTGAACGGCCTTCTGTTTTATTGATTGTCTCACCAGAGAACATGGCGTCGATTGCTGACTTAAGCTCAGTTTGCTTTGCAAGATCAAACAGGTGCTGCATAGTCTCGTCGTTCACTAGGTTCTTCGAATAATCGACTAAGATATCGTCACCAAAACTTTTTGAGTAGCTCTCGAAACGCTTAGAGTCTGCGGCAAACAGATCTTTCATTTCGATGTCTTGTGCTGATTCAAAGTGAGCAGTTAAGGCTTTCCATGCATCCGTGTGTGTTGGATTGATGTTCTTCAACATTATGAGTTCCCATTATTTTAATTTTAAGTTGTGCTCAATAAAGAATAAAAACAATTACTCGCTTATTAAGCTCCCCTGATACGGTTTTTGCTAGCGACACGTCATGCTGTGTCGCCCAAATAATTCTTTTAATATTTATATTACAGACTTGGACGGAAGTACTCACATCTCAAGTGTTTCTATCGATTATAGAAGAGTTGCCTTGTCATTTAATAGACTAAATAGCATCTTTAATGTAAACAGGTATCACACGTGATGTCAGCTTGGTCACTAACTCGTAGCTAATAGTACCTACATACCTAGCGACTTCTTCTACTGGCAAGGACTCTCCCCAAAGTACTGCCAAGTCACCCACTTCATCTGATGCATCGGGTCCTAAATCGACCGTTAGCATATCCATTGATACTCGTCCTGCGATTGGAACTTTACGCCCGTTAATCCAAACAGGCGTTCCATTTGGTGCAGTACGTGGATAGCCATCGCCATATCCGACCGCGATAACCCCTATTTTAGTATCGCGCTCACTGACCCAATTTGCCCCATAACCGACACTTTCACCCGCTTTAAGGTCATTGACCGCAATCAAGTGTGAGCTCAAAGTCATCACAGGGCGATAGCCCATTTGCTGCGCATCGTTATCATCAAATGGTGATACGCCATACATGATAATTCCCGGACGTACCCACTCAAAGTGGCTATCGCTACGAGACAAAATGCCCGCCGAAGCGGCAATTGAACGCTCACCTTCACATTTTGATGTCGTCGCTTGAAAAAGCTCGATTTGTTGTGAGGTAATTGGGTTGTCCGGTTCGTCAGCACAGCCAAAGTGGCTGATATAACGCAACGGATGGGCAACGTTTTTGCAATTATGTAAGCGCTGAATGTATTCGTCGTACTGTTCTGGTCGCACGCCTAAGCGGTGCATACCTGTGTCCATTTTTAGCCAAACCACCACTGGGTTTTCTAGTTCAGCTTGCTCTAACGCAATTAACTGCTCTTCACAATGCACCACGGTTTGAATGTTGTTGGTGACTAAAATGGGCAAATCACTGTCAGAGTAGAACCCTTCGAGCAATAAAACGGGCTTAACAATGCCACCAGAGCGAAGTTGCAGAGCTTCTTCTATACGAGCAACACCAAAGGCATCGGCACCTTCGGCATTTTTAGCCACTTCAAGTAAGCCATGCCCATAACCATTCGCTTTGACCACCGCCAATAAGCGGCTGTTCGGTGCTTGCTCATGTAATTTTTGAATATTATGACGTAATGCGTCTGTGTTTATCGACGCAACTGCGGCCTTTAATTTACCCATGATCTTTCCTACTCATCGTCATAATCAAATGCAGGGCCTGCATAGTTATCAAAGCGAGAAAACTGCCCTTGGAAGGTTAAACGCACAGAACCAATGGGACCGTTACGTTGCTTACCTATAATAATTTCGGCTGTCCCTTTCATAGCACTGTCAGGGTTATATACCTCATCACGATAGATAAACATGATCAAATCGGCATCCTGCTCGATCGCACCTGATTCACGCAGATCCGAGTTGATCGGGCGTTTATCGGCACGTTGCTCCAAGGAACGGTTAAGCTGTGAAAGTGCAACTACTGGCACATTAAGCTCTTTTGCTAGTGCTTTTAATGAGCGTGAAATTTCAGAAATTTCTAAAGTACGGTTGTCTTGCATACCCGGAACACGCATCAACTGCAGGTAATCGACCATGATGAGGCTTAGGCCACCATTGTCACGCGCAATACGACGTGCGCGCGAGCGAAGCTCTGTCGGTGTTAGACCTGAGCTATCATCGATGAACATGTTCTTCTTCTGCATAAGAATACCCATGGTCGATGAAATTCGTGCCCAATCTTCGTCA
Source organism: Vibrio ezurae NBRC 102218 (assembly GCF_000467185.1). GTDB lineage: Bacteria > Pseudomonadota > Gammaproteobacteria > Enterobacterales > Vibrionaceae > Vibrio > Vibrio ezurae. Next base: position 21,605 of record NZ_BATM01000056.1, on the reverse strand, counting down.
TCTAACTGACCGGTACGAATTTTTGTTTGGTCAACGCGAGACAGTGACGCCAGCATTCTCATCATGATTTGTTCTGAAGGCATCTCAAGAGAGAAAATCAACACCGGCTTATCGGAGTCCATGGCGGCGTTTTCACACAAGTTCATAGCAAAGGTGGTTTTACCCATTGATGGACGAGCGGCCACAATAATCAAATCCGATGGTTGCAGACCTGCGGTTTTCTTATTTAAGTCATTAAAGCCAGAGTTCACACCTGTCACCCCATCTTGCGGGGTTTTGTACAAAATCTCGATACGCTCTAAGGTTTTCTCAAGAATGTTATCAACGTTTTGTGGACCGTCTTTTTCGTTTGAACGCTCTTCAGCAATGGCAAAGACTTTGCTCTCGGCAAAATCCACCAGATCACTAGACGAACGCCCTTGAGGATCGTAGCCCGCATCGGCAATCTCGTTGGCGACACCAATTAGATTTCGCACCACCGCTCTTTCAGCAACAATCTCTGCATAGGCGTTAATGTTTGCCGCACTAGGGGTGTTTTTAACCAGATCTGCTAGGTAGGCAAAGCCACCGACATCTTCAAGCTGCTCACGACGCTCTAAAAATTCAGATAAGGTGATTAAATCCAATGGCTGACTATCTTCCAGCAATGTTTTTACTGCTTCAAAGATCAGTCGATGAGGTCGACTATAAAAATCGCTTGCCATTACTTTCTCGGCAACCGTGTCCCAACGTTCGTTATCCAGCAGTAAACCACCAATCACCGACTGCTCAGCCTCTAATGAATGGGGTGGAGCTTTAATTGCGTCGACTTGGGAGTCTTGTTTTTTGTTCGTTCGTTGATCTGCCATGGATGTGCTCAGTGACTTGCTATTTTCTGCATTATACCAATGCTAATCACAATCTGTTTAGAAAATTATTTTTAATCAATGAAGTCATAAAAATAGACACGAGTATTTGCAACTTTTAGAAAGATATCATTAGGAGATAAAGTGCATAAACGTCTATCATTGTTTACCTCATCTTGACGTATTTTTAGTAGGTATAAGTACAATTCATCAGCAACATTTTACTTTGAGGTATTTCGTGTCAAAAAAATTGCTATTTTGTCTGGGATCACTGCTGTGCTCAGCACCCCAAGCGGAAGAGTTAACTGATGCGGATATCGAAAGCCCTTCCCCTTTTAGCAGTGAAGTCGAATTTGGCTACCAAGCCCACTCTGGAAATTCAGACTCAGAGTCTCTCAATGCACGCCTTAGTGGTGAATACATCAAAAATCGCTATCGTCTTACAGGGGAATGGAAATATTACTTACTGTATAAAGATGGGGCAGAAGACAAGCGCCAATCGACTTACGATCTGCAAGGGGATTATAAACTAGGCCCTAAAAGCTATGCTTATTCGAACTTTAATGGCTATGACTCCAAATACAGTGCCTACTTTACGGATTATACCGTATCAGTCGGTTTAGGTTATCAGCTCACCAATACAAAACATCTGTTAATTGAAGGCGAATTAGGTCCTGGTTATCGATATCAAGAACCGAATTTAGATGAAATAGACGATGACGATATCATAACGAAAGAGACCGTTCAGGAAGCGATTGTACGTGGCAATTTCTCTTTGGTTTGGAAGCCAATTAAATCTCTATCGGTAGGAACCGACCTCACTGTCGTCGCCGGTGAAAGTAATACTAGAACAGACACGGAAATCTCCGTGATTAATGAAATTACCGAAGATATTGCATTAAAGCTGGTGCACAACCGTCAATACCACAACAAAGTACCAGATGGGCTAAGCCATACTGATTCTGTATTTTCCGTTAACTTACTCTTCTTGTTTTAAGGGCATAAAAAAACACCGACCTAAGGCCGGTGTTTTAAAGTCATCATTAGAGTAAAAAATTACTCTGCAGCAACAACTTGTAGTTTCACAGTTGCGAAAACTTCAGAGTGAAGTTGAACGCTTACTTCGAACTCACCAGTGTTACGTAGTGCGCCTTCAGGAAGACGAACTTCGCTCTTAGCAACTTCAACGCCAGCAGCTGTAACAGCGTCAGCGATGTCACGAGTACCGATAGAACCGAATAGTTTGCCTTCGTCACCAGCTTTAGAAGCGATAACAACAGCTTCTAGAGCGTTAACTTTCTCAGCACGAGCTTCAGCAGCTGCTAGTTGCTCAGCAACTTTAGCTTCAAGTTCAGCACGACGTGCTTCAAACATTTCAACGTTTGCTTTAGTAGCCATTACTGCCTTATTTTGAGGAATAAGGTAGTTACGAGCGTAACCAGATTTAACGTTTACAGTGTCGCCAAGTGCACCTAGGTTACCGATTTTATCAAGTAGAATAACTTGCATTATTTAATCCTCTATTCTTAATAAACCGACCGATTACTGATGCTTATCAGTGTACGGAAGTAGTGCTAGGTAGCGAGAACGCTTGATTGCACGAGCTAGTTGACGTTGGTATTTAGCGCTTGTACCAGTGATACGGCTAGGTACAATTTTACCAGCTTCAGTGATGTAGTTTTTAAGAGTTGCTACGTCTTTGTAATCAATCTCTTGTACGCCTTCTGCAGTAAAACGGCAGAATTTACGACGACGGAAGAAACGAGCCATGGGCTATCTCCTGATCTTAAATTTGAGTGATATCTTCGGCATGTAAAACCAATTTTCCCAAACCGTTTCGGCTTGTTTGATAAGCGACAAAGCCACTTACCTTGATTGAACTGCCTTTAACTAGTTCTTGAGTTAATGTGTGTGACCTTTTACCACTCACCACTACTGGCATTCGACAGTAAACCTGTCTCGGAAGCTCGGCTTCCATTACATTTGAGCGATGCTCAAGCCAAAATTGGCAATGTAAAATCCCTGAGGGGCTTCGTGTTCGAATTGGATCTTTAGCAACAATGCCGCTTAAATCCATTCGATTGGTCATACAATCAATTACTCAGCAGATGCTTCTGGCTTAGCTTCAGTACGCTCTTCGCGACGAGGAGCACGCTCTGCACGCTCTTCTTTTTGCTTAAGCATGATTGATTGCTCAGTCACAGCGCCTTTAGTGCGCATGATCATGTTGCGTAGAACTGCATCGTTAAAACGGAAAGCAGTTTCTAGCTCGTCGATCACAGCTTGATCAGCTTCAACGTTCATAAGAACGTAGTGAGCTTTGTGAAGCTTGTTGATTGGGTAAGCCAGTTGACGACGACCCCAGTCTTCTAGACGGTGTACAGTACCGCCAGCTTCGTTGATAGAACCAGTGTAACGCTCGATCATGCCAGCAACTTGCTCGCTTTGATCAGGGTGCACCATGAATACGATTTCGTAATGACGCATGTGTTGCTCCTTACGGATTATTAGCTTCCACGAGTGGCCCGGTCGTCCAGAGGAAGCAAGGAACTAAAGATAAATGACCGAGTTTTAAGGACGGCAAATAGTACAGAAACCGCTCAATAAGATCAAGCAAAAACGCCCTTTCAGACAAAGATAGTTTGTTCGCCTGATTATTCCGTTTGACTTTCACCATTTAAAATTCATAAATCTTTGTATTTAAAGCGGTTATTAATGAATAGCTAAAAGAGGAATTGACCGAATAAAAATAAGGAAAGCACACTAATTCTCTCTTTGTTCATCAAACAAAAATAGGAGCCGAAGCTCCTATTTCATTCAATGCTATTTTGGCAATAATTAGCTTTGACGCTGTCTTACTGCTTCAAACAAACACACGCCAGAAGCAACAGATACGTTTAAGCTAGACACTGAACCTGCCATTGGGATCTTGATTAAGTCATCACAGGTTTCTCTAGTGAGACGACGCATACCATCCCCCTCTGCTCCCATCACAATTGCCAGTGGGCCTGTGAGTTTACTTTGGTAAACATCGTGAGTGGCCTCGCCTGCGGTACCGACAATCCATACATTTTGTTCTTGTAGGTGACGCATCGTACGCGCAAGGTTAGTCACGCGAATCAAAGGCACTGTCTCTGCCGCGCCACAAGCGACTTTACTGACGGTCGCAGTTAATGGTGCAGACTTGTCTTTTGGGACAATCACAGCGGCTACGCCAGCAGCATCAGCATTACGTAGACATGCGCCAAGGTTATGCGGATCAGTCACGCCATCTAAGATAAGCAGTAGTGGATTTTGCTCAGCAGACAAGATGCTATCAAGGTCATTCTCATTCAACGCTTTTGCCGCTTTAACACGACCAATAATGCCCTGATGATTTGCACCTTTTGCTTTGTCATCTAATGCTTTGCGACCCATTTGTTGGATAGAAACACCATAAGATTGCAATAGGTTGATTAAAGGTAACAAACGGTCGTCCTGACGCCCCTTTAAAACAAATACTTCAATAAAACGTACAGGATCTTTTTCCAATACAGCTTTGACTGCATGGATACCATAAATATATTCGTTACTCATTTAATTGCTTCTCTTATTTCTTAGGGCCGCGAGCGGTGTTCTTCTTGCCGCGTGCTTTGTTTTTCTTTGCTTTGTTCGACTTAGGCTTTTTCGGTGCAGGTGCACCGTCTTTACTGCCATCGGGGCGAACCGTTGGTTCTACCTGTGCTTTAGCACGTCGAGAGCGTCTCTTCGCTGATGAGCCTGTTTTCTTTTCATCAAAACGTTTAGCGTCTTCCACTAAACGTTTCTTGGCCGTTTTGCCTTTGCCTCTAGGAGTGCGCTGACTGCCAACCAGTTCAAAATCGATTTGCTTGTCGTTCAAGTTGACGGCTAACACCTTCACTTTCACCGTATCACCAAGGCGATATACTTGCCCTGAACTTTCACCCACTAAACGCTGACTCACCGCATCATGACGATAATAGTCGTTAGCTAATGTTGAAATATGCACTAAGCCGTCAATATGCAGTTCAGTTAAACGCACAAAAAAGCCAAAGCCAGTCACATTCGCAATCACACCATCAAGCTCTTCACCTACGTGGTCTTGCATGTACTCACACTTGAGCCAATCGTTCACATCACGAGTTGCATCATCAGCGCGACGCTCGGTCATAGAACATTGCTCACCAAATACATCCATATCATCAAATGAATAATGATAGCCTCCGGTTGGCGTCCAGCGGTCTGTATTGCGCCCTTCTTGCTTGGCAATGAGATACTTAATTGCACGGTGCAATAGTAAATCAGGATAGCGGCGAATAGGTGAAGTAAAGTGTGCGTAGCGTTTCAGCGCCAAGCCAAAGTGGCCAGCGTTGTCTGGATTATACACAGCTTGTTTCATCGAGCGTAGTAGCATTGTTTGGATAAGCTCTTTATCCGGACGCTGGGCAACCACGTGCATGAGTTCAGCATAGTCTGTTGGTGATGGCTCTAAGCCGCCATTAAGTGTTAAGCCAAGCTCACTGAGGAAGTCTTTAAAACCGACCAAGCGTTGTTCACCTGGAGTTTCATGCACACGATACAAAGCGGGCTCTTTTAGTTTTTCCACCAAAGAAGCCGATGCGATGTTGGCTAAGATCATGCACTCTTCAATCAGTTTGTGCGCATCGTTTCGAACGACAGGTTCAATGCGGTCAATTTTTCTATCGGCGTTGAAGATAAATTTCGTTTCAACCGTTTCAAATTCAATCGCACCTCGACGGTCACGAGACTCCTTAAGAATACGATACATGTTATGCAGTTCTTTCAGGTGCGGAACCAGAGTTTCATAACGCTGATTTAATTCTTCATCACCATTTAGAATATCGTTTACTTTGTTGTAGGTTAAACGAGCGTGGGAGTTCATTACCGCTTCGTAGTGCTTGTAACCAGAAAGCTTGCCGCTTTCAGATACGGTCATCTCACACACCATACACAAGCGATCAACTTGAGGGTTCAATGAACATAACCCATTGGATAGCACTTCAGGTAGCATAGGGACAACCTGAGATGGGAAGTACACGGAGTTACCACGATTAATGGCTTCTTTATCTAATGCTGAATCTGGACGTACGTAGTAACTGACATCCGCAATAGCGACCCATAAACGCCAGCCACCGCTTTTTTCTTTTCACAATAAACAGCATCATCAAAGTCACGCGCATCTTCACCATCAATGGTCACTAATGGTAACTCTCTAAGATCAACACGACCTTTTTTGGCTTCTTCTGGGACTTCTTCTTGTAGCGACGCAATTTGTTTGGTCACTTCTTCTGGCCATTCATTCGGAATTTGATGAGTACGAATGGCGATCTGAGTTTCCATACCCGGTGCTAAGTTTTCACCAAGTACTTCCACTACTTTACCTGTCATGCCACGAGACCGATTGCCGCGATCGGTCACTTCGATCACCACCACATTCCCCATTCGAGCCCCCATTCGATGCTCTTTAGGAATCAAAATATCATGGTGGATTCGTGAGTCATCTGCGACGACATAGGCATGACCAAATTCAAGGAAAAAGCGTCCTACAATTTTCATTGCTCGCTCTTCAAGCACGCGAACTATTCTGGCTTCTTTACGACCACGTTTATCCGTACCTGATTGCTGCGCAAGTACATAGTCACCATGAATGATGTTGCGCATTTGGTGAAATGGCAGCACTAAGTCTTGCTCTTTGCCGATAACACCTTCTGGACGCACCCAGCCATAACCGTCTTTATGACCGATCACATAGCCTTTGATCATCTCAAGTTTATCAGGAAGGGCATAGCATTGACGGCGGGTGAAGACTAACTGACCATCACGCAACATAGCGTTCAATCGGCGACGTAAGCCTTCATATTGATCTTCACCAGCTAACTCAAGTGCGGTGAAGAGATCATTGCGATTCATTGGCACCCCCGCACTCTCTAAAAAGCTTAAAATAAACTCTCTACTCGGTACTGGGTTCTCGTAGTTTTTCGCCTCTCGATCTGCATGGGGGTCAAGAGATTTAGAATCGGTCATGGGCGTGCTCATTAAATAGAAATATTAATTCAAGTATATTCTAGTAATGCCTCACAAGGAAAAAATGCTTTAACAATTAGTAAAATAACTCGTATCTGGGGCTATACCTTGGACAAAAGAATCATTAAATCGGAATTATTATCGACTAAATCATCTAAATAGCATTTATCGAGTTCTGCTAAAAAGGCTTCTTTGGCTTTATGCAGATAGCTTTTTAGGCGACAGGCTGGGGTAATATGGCAAAACTCTGGAGCACAATTGATCACCTTTAAAGGTTCTAGCTCACGAATAACATCACCAATATTGATTTCACTCGCAGGCTGGTTGAGCCGAATGCCACCATTTTTACCGCGAATCGTTTCAATAAAGCCTTTCTGTCCTAGCTTATTCACGATTTTCACCATGTGGTTACGTGAGATGTCAAACACCTCACTCACTTGAGTGATATTGGTCAGCTCATCCTCTTTTAAGGCGGCCAAATAAATCAGTGTGCGGATAGCGTAGTCAGTAAAGCTGGTAATTTGCATAGGGGTACTCCATATCGTCCCCCCAGTGTAATTCTTTTGTTGACTTTAATATACATTTTATACAACACTAAAGATGAATATTAAATACACCTTTAAATGGAAGACTAAGATGTTGCAACAGAAAACGATCGATACCGTTAAAGCCACGGCTCCTCTTCTCGCAGAAACTGGCCCTAAATTAACCGCTCATTTTTATGACCGTATGTTTGCTCACAATCCTGAATTGAAGGATGTATTTAACATGAGTAACCAGCGCAATGGCGATCAGCGAGAAGCACTGTTCAATGCCATTTGTGGTTACGCAGCAAATATCGATAATCTTGGTGCCCTATTGCCTGTTGTGGAAAAAATCGCGCAAAAGCACACCAGCTTCATGATTACAGCTGAGCAATACAATATTGTGGGTGGTCACCTATTAGCAACGATTGATGAACTCTTTTCTCCTGGTCAAGAAGTGCTAGATGCATGGGGTGAAGCCTATGGTGTATTAGCGAACGTCTTCATCCAACGTGAAGAACAGATTTATGTGGATAACGAAAGCCTTACTGGTGGCTGGCGTGGGCTGAGAGATTTCGAAGTTATCGAAAAGAACCAAGAGAGCTCAGTCATCACCAGTTTTGTACTGCAACCCACTGATGGCAAGGCAGTAATGGATTTCAACCCAGGACAATACCTAGGTATTTACATCAATACTGAGAAGTTTGAAAACCAAGAGATTCGTCAATACAGCCTTTCGGCTGCGCCAAATGGGAAAACTTACCGTATCTCAGTAAAACGTGATGGTGAAGGCCGAGTGTCTAACTTCTTACACGATGACCTACAACAAGGTGACATCATTAAAGTCGCGCCACCGGCGGGTGACTTCTTCTTGCAAACGGAATCCGATAAACCTGTGGTACTGGTTTCTGCTGGTGTGGGTCTAACGCCTATGCTATCTATGCTAGAAGCACTGCAAGGTTCTGATAAAGCGGTTACTTGGTTACACGCAGCTGAAAATGGCGAACAACACGCTTTTAAAGATCACGTCACGGAACTGTGTAACAAGCACAGCAATCTACAGCAGTTCACTTGGTACCGCGCGCCACTAGAAAGTGATAAACAAGCAGAAGATTTCCAATTTGAAGGCTTAATTGATCTGTCTAAGCTAAACCAACAACAACTACCAACAGATGCAGAAGTGTATTTCTGTGGCCCTGTTCCTTTCATGCAATTTGCAGCAGAACAGTTGGTTAAACTTGGCTTTGATAAAGACCAGCTTCACTACGAGTGTTTCGGTCCGCATAAAGTGCTTTAATCCATTATACCAATAACAAAAAAACCGGCGAAAGCCGGTTTTTTTTATTTAAGGTCAATCATTTAATGATTAGTTAAATGGGTGAACCTTAATCATAGTCTCGTTACGATCAGGGCCAGTCGAGATGATATCGATAGGCACGCCTGTTAGCTCTTCAATACGCTTGATGTAATCTAGAGCTGCTTGTGGCAATTGCTCAAGAGATGTCGCACCAAATGTGTTTTCAGACCAACCAGGTACGGTTTCGTAGATAGGAGTCGCTTCTTCAAATGCTTCAGCAGCCATTGGAGAAACTTCTAGTACAGAACCGTCTTTCATCTTGTAGCCAGTACAGATTTTTAGCTCTTCAAGACCATCAAGTACGTCTAGTTTAGTTAGACAGAAACCTGAGATTGAGTTGATTTGTACAGCACGACGCATTGCAACAGCATCAAACCAACCAGTACGACGTAGGCGTCCAGTGGTTGCACCAAACTCGTTACCCACTTCACCTAGGTGTTTACCGATAGGATCTTGTTTTTCTAGACCATCGTACAATTCTGTTGGGAATGGACCTGAACCAACACGAGTACAGTAAGCTTTTGCGATACCTAGAATGTAACCGATATGACGTGGACCAAAACCAGAACCAGCGGCTACGCCACCAGCAGTAGTGTTTGAAGAAGTTACGTACGGGTAAGTACCGTGGTCGATGTCTAGAAGAGTACCTTGGGCACCTTCAAACATGATTTTATCACCACGTTTACGAGCAGCATCTAACTCATCAGTCACATCGATAACAAGAGACGTTAGAAGATCAGCATAGCTCATCGCTTGCTCAAGTACTTCTTCGTAGCTTACTGTGTCTGTTTTGTAGAAATGTTCTAATTGGAAATTATGGAATTCCATAATTACTTTTAGTTTCTCAGCGAATGCTGCTTTATCGAATAAGTCGCCAACGCGTAGACCGCGACGAGCCACTTTATCTTCGTATGCTGGACCAATACCACGACCGGTAGTACCGATAGCTTTTTTACCAAGAGCAAGCTCACGAGCTTGGTCAATAGCGATGTGGTAAGGAAGAATTAGCGGACACGCTTCTGAAATGAATAGACGCTCGCGTACTGGAATTCCGCGCTCTTCAAGAGGCTTCATTTCATTTAGAAGGGCTTCCGGAGAAAGTACAACACCGTTACCAATAATGCATTTAACATTATCGCGTAAGATGCCTGATGGAATTAAGTGTAAAACGGTTTTTTCACCGTCAATAACTAGAGTGTGGCCTGCATTGTGACCGCCTTGATAGCGCACCACATACTTTGCATCTTCAGTTAAAAGGTCAACGATTTTACCTTTACCTTCGTCACCCCATTGGGTGCCTAAAACAACTACGTTATTTCCCATCTTTCCGATTCTGATTGCTAGTTAAAAAAGGATTTTAGCATCGAAAAATTAAATTTGCAGTCATTTTTTAAGCACTCTCTATAAAATAATTATGGATTATCAAATTTAGTTAAACTTAAACGCCTAACTTTCTAGCGATTACAACAGCATAAAAGTAATCACCGCTCCTGCTACAACTAGACACCCTCCTAACCTACGCAGTTGATTGTCTGGCTGTTGGCTCATTTGCGACATCATTTTTCGCCATGCGTTAGGCGCTAACAGTGGACCTAAGCCTTCTAAAACCAATACCAAGCCAATGGCTATCCAAATTCCTTGTGACATCACGCCGATTCCTCTTTCAATAAAAAAGGCTCCTAAACAGGAGCCTTTGTAATACTTAATCTAGTTTACTTCTTTGGTGCGCCGTTTGAATCATTCATGAAACGGAAGAAGTCACTCTTAGGATCGAGAACCATGATGTCCCCTTTCTCAGAGAAAGATTTCTCATACGCATGCAATGAACGAACAAAGCTGTAGAACTCAGGATCTTTACTGTAAGTATCAGAATAGATCTTAGCGGCTTTAGCGTCTGCATCACCACGAGTAACACGAGCAGTACGGTCAGCTTCAGCAAGAACGGTTGCCACTTCTAGCTCAGCTTGAGCACGGATAATCTCTGCCTTCTCACGACCTTGAGAACGGTGCTTACGCGCCACTGATTCACGCTCAGCACGCATACGACGGTAGATAGATTCAGAGATTTCATCCGGTAGGTTGATTTTCTTCATTCGGAAATCAACAACGCGAACCCCTAAATCATCCATCGCACTTTGACGAGTATCGTCCAGTACCACAGACATGATCTTGTCACGCTCACCATCAATTTCTACCGCAGCACGTGCTGCTTCTGAAACTGTATCATCTAACTCTGACTCGTCAGGTAGAACGGCAGTGTTACGAGGACCCGATACAATCTGCTTGATTTCACGAGAACCGATTTCAGCACGAAGCACGTCAGTCACTTTACGCTCTAAAAGCGCCTGTGCCGTCAGTGCGTTACCGCCACCTGTTGCTAGGTAGTATTGACCAAAGTCTTCGATACGCCATTTCACGTACGAATCAATGATAACGTCTTTTTTCTCTGACGTTACGAAACGATCAGAACGACCATCCATCGTTTGAATACGTGCGTCTAAACGCTTAACGTTATCAAACAAAGGCATTTTGAAGTGCAGACCTGGCTCGTAGATACGAGAAATATCATTATTATCTTTTAAGATACGACCAAATCGAACAACGATACCGCGCTCACCTTCAGGGACCACAAATACCGACATTAGCATCAGTGCTAGTGCAACCACCAATACTGGGATCATTAACTTACGCATTCCTAGTATCTCCCTTCACGAGTAGTCGTTGTTGTACGAGAATTAGTCGCTGGTGCCGTTGTTTTCGCTTTATCGGCATCTAACTCGATCTTATCGTAGGTTGATGATGACTTGCTCGAACGTTTAGTTGCTGAACTTTCTTGACCAGCCAATTTATCAATCGGTAGGTAAAGTAGGTTGCCACTAGAATCAGAGTCAATCAGCACTTTTGATGTATTCGAGTACACTTCTTCCATTGTATCTAAATACATACGATTACGAGTCACTTCTGGCGCAGCCTGATATTCAGGAAGTAGTTTCTCAAACTGAGCCACTTGACCGTATGCTTCGTTTACCACACGTTCGCTGTAACCAAGCGCTTCTTTCTTCAAACGCTCTGCACGACCAGTTGCTTTAGGCAAAATTTCGTTCTTGTAAGCTTCAGCTTCACGAATGAAACGCTCTTCATCCTCACGCGCCGCAATAGCATCATCAAATGAATCTTTAACTTGCTCTGGTGGACGTGCTGACTGGAAGTTCACATCAACAATCTGAATGCCCATATCATAGTTATCAATAATGCTGTTTAGCGTTTCTTGAGTACTTTGACGAATTTGTTGACGACCACTGGTCAAAATACTGTCCATCAATGAGTCACCAATTACCGCACGCAGTGCAGAATCAGTTGCTTGACGTAAGCTGTCATCAGCATTCGTCACACGGAACAAGTATTTGTATGGGTCTGATACTCGGTATTGAACACCCATACCAACCGTTACTACGTTTTCATCTTTCGTTAGCATCAAGCCAGAAGCTTGTAGTGCACGAATCGCTTCAACGTTAACGGTGGTCACTTCATCAATAAAGCGTGGACGCCAGTTTAGACCAGGATCAACGATGCGGTCGTATTTACCTAAACGAAGCACTACGCCTCGCTCTGCTTCGCCAACGGTATAGAAACCAGAGCCAAACCAAACCACAGCCGCGACTAGTGCAATCAGTCCAAAACCAACTGCACCGCCACCAGTGGAAGATGAACCTCCACCGCGTTTACCAAATTTACCACCCAGCTTTTGACTCAGTTTATTAAACACTTCATCTAAATCTGGTGGTCCTTGATTGCGACCACCGGATTGCTGCTTGCCACGATCATTATTACCCCAAGGGTCATTATCGCGGCCATTATTTCCATTGTTATTTCCAGGCTCGTTCCACGCCATTAGAAATCTCCATCACTAGATATGACGTTATAAAGTAACAGTCTTTTAGCTGACTATAAAGTCATCCAACTGCGCTTCTTCTCTCTTTTGCAATCTAGCCCAATCGGCTTGTTGCATACGAATGTCGATCAATAGGTTGCCTTCCGAATCATATGCCTCTTGTCGAATAGATTTCATATTGAAAAATACACTGCGTAAACGCCCTTGATATAAAGGCGGAATACTCAGGCTATATTCGACCATTTGACTGGCTAAACGTTCAGTCAATGCTTGAAACAGTAGGTCTAACCCCAAGCCTTCCATCGCGGAAACCCATACCGTAGTCGGTATACCCTCTTCGTTATATTCAATACGAGGAGATTGCTGTTCCATGTTGTCTATTTTGTTCATCACAAGCAAAACAGGGATTTCATGCGCATCGATCTCTTCTAAGACGATATCGACAGCTTGGGTATTCTCTCTGAAACGCTCGTCGCTGGCATCTATAACATGTAACAAAATGTCAGCTTCTTGAGTTTCTTGCAAAGTGGCTTTGAAAGCCGCGACTAAATCATGCGGAAGATGGCGAATAAATCCGACCGTATCCGCTAAAATCGCCAAACCCACATCTTCCAATTCTATTTTACGTAGAGTCGGGTCCAAAGTAGCAAATAGCTGATCAGCAGCATAAACGCTGGCTTCGGTAATTCGGTTAAACAGAGTGGATTTGCCCGCATTGGTATATCCTACCAAAGAGACCGTTGGAATTTCGGCACGCTTTCTCGCTCTGCGACCTTGCTCTCGTTGCTTCGCTACCTTTTCTAAACGACGTAGGATGGCTTTGATTCTATCTCGGAGTAAACGTCGGTCAGTTTCAAGCTGGGTTTCACCCGGCCCTCTTAAGCCAATACCGCCCTTTTGTCTCTCTAAGTGAGTCCAACCACGAATTAATCGAGTGGAAAGATGACGCAATTGTGCCAATTCAACTTGCAACTTACCCTCATGGGTTCTGGCTCGTTGAGCAAAAATGTCCAAGATCAAACCAGTGCGGTCTAATACACGACATTTACACAATTGTTCGAGATTTCGTTCCTGAGCAGGAGAAAGAGAATGGTTGAAGATAATGATCTCGGCATCAAGTAGCTGAACTAGATCAGCAATTTCCTGAGCCTTACCTTCGCCCACATAATATTTAGCGTGAGGAGCTTGGCGACTGCCTGTTACTGTTTGCAGGTTGTTAACTCCTGCAGAAGACACCAACATTTCAAATTCGGCTAAGTCTTCCCACTCCCCTTCTTGTGTAAAGTTTATATGAACAAGTATCGCCTGTTCACCTGATTCATACCGGTCAAACAAGCGATAAGCTCCTTACACAACTTTCTTGATAATTAAGTAACGTATTCAATTAGTCTTCTGATTTCTCTTGAGTGCGATCTGCACGTTCATTACCACTGTGATGAGCTACTGCACGAGCAGGAACTACTGTCGAAATAGCATGCTTGTATACCATTTGGTTAACGGTATTTTTAAGAAGGATCACAAATTGATCAAAAGACTCAATTTGACCCTGAAGCTTAATGCCATTGACAAGATAAATAGAAACCGGCACTCGCTCACGACGCAGTGCGTTTAAAAACGGGTCTTGTAAAGATTGCCCCTTTGCCATTGTTATTTTCCTTATTAGTATGTTGTTGTAATTATTTAGCAAGTGACAGTAGAAAAATTGTACTGCTTGCGCATCCTAGCTAAACCATACAATACCTCAAAAATTACTACATTCCATGTAGAGGTATTGTTTATGCAAAACGATCATATTATACACAGCAAATTCAATTAGATGCTATGACATTTGCGATAGTTTCTACTCCTTGATCGATATTTAAACTATCAAGCCAAGTTAAGTCATCCCAACTGCGAAGCCAAGTAATTTGGCGTTTGGCTAGCTGTCTAGTCGCACATACCCCTTTAAATATCGCTTCATCAAAACTGTATTCACCTTCAAGGTATCCCCACATTTGACGATAGCCTACGCAACGAATTGCCGGTAGATCTGGATGCAAATCAGTACGTTGATGCAAGGCTCTCACTTCATCTTCAAACCCAGCTTTCACCATGTTCTCATAACGAAGCTCGATTCTACGGTGTAACTCCGAGCGCTCTTGAGGGGCTATTGCAAACTGCTTCACATTGTATGGAATCGGCTCGCCTTTTTGTTGAGTGAGCTCAGTTAAAGACTTTCCGGTAATTCGATACACTTCTAATGCTCGAGACAAACGTTGTGGATCATTTGGATGAATACGCTCTGCCGATACAGGATCAATCTCTTTGAGTTCATCGTGCAGGGCTTGCCAACCTTTCTCTTGCGCTTGCTGCTCTATTTGGGCGCGAATGGCTTGATCGGCAGCTGGCAATGGTGAAAGCCCTTCTAGTAGAGCTTTGTAATACAACATAGTTCCACCAACCAACATAGGAATTTTGCCTTGTGCGGTGATTTCTTGCATTAGCTGTAAAGCATCGCGACGAAAATCCGCCGCAGAATACGCCTGTGAAGGGTCGATGATATCAATCAAACGATGTGGTGCGGCTGCTTGCTCTTCGGCGGTAGGTTTTGCTGTGCCGATATCCATTCCTTTATAAACAAGGGCTGAATCGACACTGATTAGCTCAATAGGAAAGCGACGGCGTAAACGGATCGCCAATTCAGTTTTCCCTGAAGCCGTTGGGCCCATTAAAAATATAGCCAAAGGCAATTTATCATTCATGTAATAGCGCTTTAATTGGCGTGGAAAAATCCACTAATTGAATAAGTTGAGTATCTTGTAAGTCTAGACCTTGCATTGATGCGCCTTCTAGATCAGACAATAACTGCACAGCTTCAGATAAAGTGTAGACCTTATTTTGCTCTGCCACTTGAGAAGCAAGCCATAGGCTTAACTGTTCAAACGACATGGATTGGTCACTGCTTAACTGAGTCAGTAATTGAGAAAAAAGTTGCTGTAAATTGTGTTGTCTTAGCGGTTGAGGAACCGCCATGATCATCACTTTTGATCCGGCCTTAAACATCAGCTGAATGGCAAAGCGTTGTAGTATTGGTTGCATCTGTTTTAACTGCTCAATATCTTCACTGCTGACTTTTAATGCCAGCGGTATCAATAATGGCTGTTTTACCAATTGTCTTTGTTCCACAGACAACTGAGCGCGCAGTTTTAAAATTTCAGCTCTTGCCAATGACAACAAGGCACAGCCTGCATTGGTATTAATGAGTAAGTAGCGTTCGTTGACAACCGTTAACGCCTTGCCAAGTTGTGTCACCGATTTAGGCAGTGCAAGGCTAGCAGTGCCGACAGTGTTCGACTCACTTGCCACCTTTGATGGTGCAATACTGGCACTTTGAGTGACGCTTTGCGTCGCTAAATCAGATTGAGATGAGTCGGCTTTATCTACCGTCATCAACTGCTGATAGACTCTGACCTCTCTTTCAGTGACCTGCGATTTTTCAGGTCGCGGAGCGCTTCTCTTAGTCGCACTCTGCCCATTCGATCCTGCATTGTAACTGGAGCTTGAAGCAGAATCAGCACCCCGGCCCGAACCAGAATTTGGTTGCGGTGCTTTATTTGGATAAGCCGGAGACTGCTGTATCGCTTGCGCTTCATTTTGTGAAAGGCTGGCTTCTGTATTAGCAAACGTAGCGCTACTAGCAACAGTATCATCGCTGTCCGCAACCGGATGAGGAGTAGCATAAGCGCTCTCACGTCTTTCTTGTGAAATGAGCTGCTGTGATTGAGCTAATGCATCCACTAAAGCTTGGTAGATAAAATCATGTACCACTCGCCCTTGATGAAAACGCACTTCGTGCTTAGCCGGATGTACATTCACATCCACCTGATACGCGTCTATCTCGATAAACAGCACATAAGCAGCATATTGATCGGGTCTTAAAGTATGCTCGTAGCTTTGACGAATAGCATGGTTGATTAACTTATCACGCATCATACGTCCATTGACGTAACAATATTGCAAGTCACCTTGTGAGCGAGCCGCCAATGGCGTAGTTATCCAACCATACAGTTTTAAATCTTGGTGCTGCAGTTCCACTTTAAGCATGTTATCGGCAAAGTTCTTGCCGCACACTGACTGCACGCGTTGTTCTATTTGACGGTCGGTTTTTGCCGCGCGGTATTGCTTAACCAGCTTGCCATTATGTCGAAGATTAATCGTAACGTGAAAGCAGCTTAACGCGATTCGCTTCAATAGCTCTTCAATGTGGGTAAATTCTGTTTTTTCGGTGCGTAAGAATTTGCGCCTGGCCGGGGTATTAAAAAACAAATCTAACACTTCAACCGACGTGCCAATAGGGTGCGCGGTTGGTTGCAGTTTGACCTGCATATCACGCCCTTCAGAATAGGCAGACCAAGCTTGTTCTTGCGTTGCTGTGCGTGAAGTTAACGTTAAGCGAGATACCGAACTAATACTGGCGAGCGCTTCCCCGCGAAACCCTAAGCTCATGATCGCTTCAAGATCATCTAGGCTGGTGATCTTTGAGGTGGCATGTCGGCTCAAAGCCAATTGCAGTTCATCTTTAATGATGCCCTTGCCATTGTCTCGAATGCGAATCAGCTTACTGCCGCCTTTCTCGATATCAATATCAATCCGAGTGGCTCCAGCATCTATGCTGTTTTCGACTAACTCTTTCACCACAGAAGCGGGTCTTTCAACCACCTCTCCTGCGGCTATTTGGTTTGCCAGTCGTGCTGGCAGGATTTTGATTTCACTCATCGGTTTGGAATAATCAGCACTTGCCCAATAGCAAGCTCATCAGAGCGGAGTTTGTTAGCACTGCGAATGCTACTGACCGATACACCGTATTTAGAGGCAATCTTACCTAAGAACTCGCCTCGCTGAACTTTATGCTTACGTATCGGAGCATCTTTCACTGCGACAGTTATTCTCAGTTTTTGTCCAACATGCACTTTACTGGATTTGAGGTTATTCTCACGCTGAATAGCAGCCACAGAGACCTTGTACTGGTTGGCAATTTTACCAAGGTATTCTCCAGCCTTCACCACATGCGTAATAGATTTGGTTTCCACTGTATTAAGTTTGCTGACTGGCACTGCGGCTCTTGACGCTGTGGCGCCTGGAATAGTCAATCTTTGTCCGACTTTCACGGTGTCACTTTTCAGCTTATTGGCGGCCTTAATCGCGCTAACAGACACGTTATGGTTGGCCGCAATTTTAGAGAGGAAATCGCCACGCTGAACCACATACACACCATGGTGATGAGGAACAGATTTATCAAAAGTAGTTCCCTCTGGTGGATTTTCTTTTAAGTAAGTCACAACAGCGCGAGTTATCGAACCAGCCAACTTATCTTGGTAAGAACGCTGGAACAGTAACTTCTCTTCCGTTGGGTTTGAAATAAAGCCCGTTTCAACCAACACCGATGGAATTTGTGGAGAACGCAATACCGCTAAACTCGCTTCACTCGGTTTGTCTTTGTGTAATCGAGCAACCTTTTTCAACTCGCCTAAAATCTCTGTTGCCAACTTCTCACCTTCACGTTTAGAGTGAGTAAATTGTAAGTCCAACAGAGTTTGGTTTACGTTCTTGTCCGAACGAGTCACCGTTGAGGTGCCTCCTAGCTTTCGTGACTGGCGTTCTTGGTTTTCCACCCAACGTGAAATTTCTGTATTTCTACGGCGATCATTTAAGAAGAATACCGATGCCCCTCTTGGACGTGGCGACGTAAAAGCATCCGCATGGATAGAAATGAATAAATGAGCCTTGTATTTATCTGCAATCGCAACACGCTGATCAAGAGGAACGTAGTAGTTACCTGTACGAGTCAACTTCGTTCTGATTCCAGGAATGGCATTCAGTTGCGCCGCAAGTTTCTTAGCGATGCTTAAAGTTACGTGTTTTTCGTATTTTTTACTCGGCCCAATAGAGCCAGGGTCTTTACCACCATGCCCAGGATCGATGGCAATCAACACCTCTTTTCGATGAGGTACATTGCTCTTTATTGCAACTACTGGCTTCGTTTTCGCCGTTGACTGTGAAGCCGATGATGACTGACCAAAAGGAATATCAACCACTAACCGATGTCCAGAGCCGTTACCAGGCTTTAACTTGAAAACATTCGGAGAAGCTTTACCTTTGAGCTCGAAAACAAGACGTACTGTACTTTTATTCGGTGGAGAACTGGCTCGCACCTTACTCAGAATAGGGCTTTTTGTGACGGATTTAGGCAACTTAGCACGGTTGGTTGCATTTTTAATATCCACAACGATGCGTTCAGGGCTGTCTAAGGTAAAGAAACTGTAATCGGCCACTTTAGTAAGGTCGATCACAGCTCTTGTGTCCTTGTGCGTTGTTGAGATACGAATATTCTTAATTTCATTGGCTTGCACGCTAGCAAACAAAGAAGAAATTAAAAGTAACGTAAGCGCCCATACTGAATTCTTAATCAATTTAGCTCCAGCTTTTTCATCAGTGTTAATCCGTTTTCACTGTTTGCAGTCACAGTCGCGACTCGCCCTGTGCCTTGATAACGAATATCAAGCTCTAGATCGGCTTTAGGCAGCAGACCTTCTCCTTTCTCCGGCCATTCGACCAAACAGATTGCGTCAGGAGTAAAATAATCGCGTATCCCCATAAACTCTAGCTCTTCTGGGTCCGCTAGGCGATAAAGATCGAAGTGATACACTTGCCACTGCGCCAAGTCGTACGGCTCAACCAAAGTATATGTTGGACTTTTTACATTCCCTTTATGGCCCATAGACTGAATGAATCCACGACTGAACGTTGTTTTTCCAGCCCCAAGGTCACCATGTAGATAAATGGTTGTCTGCTCAGAGCATAGAGCAGAAAGTTTTGCCCCAAGTTTGACGGTGTCGTGCTCATCTTGAAGAGAGAAATGCTTCTGGGTCATATAAAGGTTCGTCTTCGTTTGATTATATAAGTCATGCTCTAATTATCTCTACTGAGCGCGTTTTGTCGAGCAAACCCGACCCTTTGAGAGACGATGAACAAATAAATTTCACTTATAAGCTTATAGGAAACACTCTCGATGTTACCTGTTCGCTCTTTTATTCGCTAAAATAGCCTCATCTTTCCTTCAACTGATGTCACCAATGAACCTTCACCACCTAGCAGAACAAATCAAAATATGGGGTAAAGAGCTCGGCTTCCAAAAAGTCGGAATTAGCGATCTTGATCTGTCTGACAGTGAAGAAGAGCTACATCATTGGCTAGGGAAAGGATACAACGGCAATATGGAATGGTTGGAGCGCAATATAGATAAACGCTTATACCCCGATCGATTGCATCCTGGCACGCTACGAATCATTAGTGTGCGATTGGACTACCTTCCTCCTGAAGCTCGCTTTGCTAGCAATCTCAGTGATTCTACAGAGGCTTACATCAGTCGCTACGCACTAGGTCGAGATTATCACAAGCTAATGAGAAATAAACTAAAGAAGTTAGCCCAGAAAATTGAACAAGAAGTGGGCGAGCTTAACTATCGTCCCTTTGTCGATTCAGCTCCTGTGCTCGAACGTCCATTAGCAGAAAAAGCCGGACTAGGTTGGACAGGTAAACACTCCTTAATATTGAACGATGATACTGGGTCTTGGTTTTTTCTTGGGGAATTGATGATTGGTTTACCTCTGCCTATTGATGAGCCTGTAGAAAACCAATGTGGTAAATGCCGTTCTTGCATGACCAGTTGTCCAACCGATGCCATTGTTGAGGAAGGAACTGTAGACGCACGAAGATGTATCTCGTATTTAACCATTGAATATGACGGTATTATCGACAAAGAATTAGCTGACGCGATGGGAAATAGAATCTATGGCTGCGATGACTGTCAATTAGTTTGTCCATTCAATCGTTTTGCTAGCATTACTGAGCAAAGCGATTTTCATCGTCGAGAAAGTATCGAGAATAGTAATCTACTCTCTTTATTCGCATGGAGCGAAGCTGAGTTCTTAAAAAACTTTGAAGGGTCTGCTATTCGTCGGATCGGCTATCTACAATGGTTGAGAAACTTATCTATTGCTATCGGAAATAGTCATTATTCTGTCGATGCCATAAGCGCATTAGAAAATAGACTTGGAATGGGTGAAGTACTCGATCATCATATCCACTACGCCATTGAACGACTCAACTCGCAAAGTGACTGTACGTCAAAGAAACAACAGCGACTGATTAGAATAGTACAAAAAGGGCTACCACGAGACGCTTAACATTATGAGGTTTTAGGTATGAGATATTGAAGAACGAATACCCTTCAGAACAAATCCCCATAAACCTGTCGAAATACTCCTTAATACACACCGTCAGAGTTAAACTTAGCGGAATCTTATCACTCAGCTCGTAATGTGGAAAAAGAAAATAAAGCAAGGCTCGTTTCAGCTGTGCCTAAAGTTAAACACAGACACGAAATATGATAAAGATCAAATAAATTAGCTTTGAAGATCGAATTAATATATTTACCAAATCGACATTAACTGCACTTTGTTTATTTAATTCAGTTACTTAGGTGTTATTTGTATCTTTGGTAAGCCATGATTTCTATATTAGATCTTGACAAAGGATCTTTAAAAACGTCTACGTAATATTTTTATCAACCAAGTTATCCACAGATTGGTTTTTGTGGATAAGTCTGTGTGTTAATTCTTAATTGAATGTGATAAACACTGTAAATACTAACGTTTTATAAGGAAGTAACAACAAGGAAGGCTAACGTAGTGTTATAGAGCAGGTATAGACCTTAAATTACACATGGTTTTAAGTGTCTAAATTGGTTGCGGGGGCTGGATTTGAACCAACGACCTTCGGGTTATGAGCCCGACGAGCTACCAAGCTGCTCCACCCCGCGTCCGTATTGTATTACCGTTAAAGTACGATAAAGACTATATCTCTACTCAATTATTTTAAAAGATAAGGAGAAGAGGGAATTT
>NZ_BATM01000057.1 GCF_000467185.1 Vibrio ezurae NBRC 102218 | reverse complement strand
CTCAACAACTGACTGAGTGTGATTGGTATTATAGGTAAGAGATAAATAGGCCCGCAGTGACCGCAATGCCAACATAGTTATTATTCAAAAATGCTTGGAAACATGGCGCACGATGACGCTTTTTTATTAACCACTGCTGATAGACAAACAAACCCGCTGCCACTAGCACTCCCCAATAAAACGCTCCACTAAGCTCCGCAAGCTCACCCACGATCAACAACAGTATAATCGTGGTTGCCTGTAAGAGACCGATAATTAATTTATCAAAACGCCCAAACAAAATGGCCGTCGACTTGACCCCAATTTTAAGATCATCTTCTCTATCCACCATTGCATATTGTGTGTCATACGCAACGGTCCACAGCAGGTTAATCGCAAATAATAACCAAGCCAATGGCGCGATATGTCCAGACTCAGCCGCCCATGCCATTGGAATCGCCCAACTAAATGCAACCCCCAACACCAACTGAGGCAAATGGGTAAATCGCTTCATAAACGGATATAGGGCCGCTAACGCGACGCCAATAAATGACAGTTGTATGGTCAGAGTATTCATAGTGAGCACTAGCGAAAATGAAATCACACTCAATACTGCAAATAACCCTAACGCTTCTTTTGCTGACACTAGCCCACTTGGTATTGGACGAAACTGAGTGCGTTCTACATGACCATCAAAGTCGCGGTCGGCAAAATCATTAATCACACAGCCCGCTGAACGCATTAAAAAAACACCCAAACAAAACACAATCAGCACGGACCATTGAGGTCGCCCTTCTGAAGCCATAGCTAGTGCCCACAGTGTCGGCCATAGAAGCAGCAAGCTACCTATTGGCCGGTCCATCCTCATAAGCAGATAGTAAGCTCTTATTTTAGAGGGCATTAATTGTGTTCCTTTTTAAATATATAGGGGATTCAGGTAAAAAGAGTTCAGCCACCAGCATCGGTGTTTCATTCATCCACAACCGAGAGCGGCGCGCGAGTAAAGCTTGCCCTTCTACCTCGATGACACCTACCTGCAAAGCATCACGATACGCTCCTTGCGAACGAAAGACCGTCACTCCCAAAGGTAATTCACCTTGATTCTCAAAATCATGAGAATGTGAAAGTAAGGAGCTTTCTGGGATCAAAGTACGCCCATATACCCAATCGTGACGATCACCACGCAAAATGACTTCTCTAAGTAAACACACTTCTCGCGTTAAAATATCCGCTTCTTTTGAAGAAAGCATCTCCGCTTGCACTTTATTGCTAGTAAATAACTCAACACTAAAATCAGAGCAGGATTGTGACAGACGATGAGAAAGTGACTCCTCCTCTAGCAGCCAGTGTTTCGCATTTGAATCAGGGAATTGGAAATGGCTTGGGCTTTGCCAATTGATATCACGCAAAGCCTGTTGAAATGTCCGAATGGGGCTTGTCATACTAACTTCGTAACTCTTTACCAACTAAAGGCATACTCTTTAAACAATGAGCCAATTGTACCAATCGCAATACCAATAAGGTAATAGAGATCACCATTTAAGTGCTCTTAGTGTGATTTATGCTATCTAAGCCACCTAATACGCACCCAGCAACTAAGCCAGCAAGGTGTGCTGTATTGGCAATCGCCATAAATGGTTGTACAAAACCCAGCACCAACCATACCAACATAAAACCAAGAATAGGTTTAGGTATCTCTAAACCAAATTGTGGAGCTCGCACTGAAACAACCCAGATGTATCCCACTAAGGCATACACGACTCCGCTAAGACCACCAAAGTTTGCTCCTTCAATCCAGTATTGAGCACAACCCGATACCAATGCTGAAAATAAGAAAATTTTGCTCAGACGAATCCGTCCTAACTTTTGTTCGATATCTCCGCCAAGTTGCCACCACCAAAGCAGGTTAAAAGTAATATGCAAAACAGAGAAATGCAGTACCGCATGAGAGACATATCGCCAAACTTGCCATTGCTGGTCACTTGCAGCAGGGAAGTGCAACCAAGAAAAGACCTGTTGCTGCATCCCTAACAAGCGAAGTCCATAAATAAGAAGGCAGATCACCATAATCAACAGGGTCATAGGCCCTGCTTTGGCTTTAATCATCTGTAAAAAGCTAGGGGTAGAATAATTGAACTGTTGAGTACGGGTTTCTGCCATATCCCAAGATGCCGCTTGGTATTTTTTATGGTTGGGATCGTTTAAAAACAGCTCCAATTCTTGCTGCACTTTCGGCAATTCATCTTCATCATGTAGCCAAATAGCATACTGACCATCCCCCTCTCCCATCTGAGAAAGTGTCACCTGTTGTGATGCCATGTAGTCAATAAACGCCTGTGCTATTCGGGGATTATTAAGCTGTATTAAACGAATCATTCCTGCCCCTCTATTGGCAATTGTTGACGCTGCCATGCTTCAAAACCGCCATCTACACTGAATACCTGTTCAAAACCTTGATTAAGCAAGTATTGCGCAACGCCCACACTGCTAATACCGTGATAACACATCACCAGAATGGGATCATCAAACTCAACCGAATTCATAAACTCTGCAATGCTTTGATTCGTTAAATGAAAAGCCCCCACTGCATGCGCTAATGTAAAAGCTTGAATATCACGAGTATCCACCAATCGAGCCTGTTGCGCTGACTGCATCTGGTGAGCTTGATGAACACTGATTCGCTGTATTTCTTCCATTGATTATTTTCTCTTTAAAAATCCTATCCAAAGCCAATCAGGAATTTTATCCCTAATATAAAGACCATAATGATCAATTTACCACCAGCTGTGGGTAAACCTGTGGATTACGTTGATAAAGTGTTTTTATTAAAGATGATCCACTATATCTAGTATTGATCCTTAATAATGTGTTGATTTTAAATTATCTATCCCCACCAGAGATATCGATGATAACCCTTGCTTTAACTGAGTTAAAGACATGCTATCGAAATTTATCCCACAGAGTTATCCACAGAAAAATACCCGACTTCAGGGCAAGAAAGCGATCCAAATAAAAAAGGCCAAGATCTCTCGATCTTGGCCTTTAAAGAAATTTTGTAGCGCTTATAAATCGCCAACCGCTAATTTAAGCTTTTTCATCGCATTCTTCTCTAACTGACGAATACGCTCAGCCGAAACACTGTAGGTGTCAGCCAGATCTTGTAGGGTTAGCTTTTGGTCATCTAACCAACGAGCACGAACAATATGCTGACTACGTTCATCAAGAGTGGCTAGAGCACTGGCTAGACGTGCGTTAGTGTGGCTTTCCCAGTTATCCGCTTCAATCGTATCAGCAATATCTGAGTCTTTGTCTTCAAGATACAGTGCAGGAGCGACTGGGTTAAAGTTCGTTGCCGTATCATCATCAGCTGAAAACTCAAATGTGGCATCTTGAGCGGCTAAACGAGATTCCATTTCACGAACTTCGGAAGGTGATACACCTAACTCATTCGCCACGGTCTCAACTTCACCGTTGTTAAACCAACCTAAACGCTTTTTATTTTTGCGTAGATTGAAGAACAATTTACGTTGAGCTTTAGTCGTAGCAATTTTAACAATACGCCAGTTGCGCAATACGTACTCATGAATCTCAGCTTTGATCCAATGAACAGCAAATGAAACTAGACGAACGCCCACTTCAGGATTGAATCGTTTAACCGCCTTCATCAGTCCGATATTCCCTTCCTGAACTAAATCAGCCAGTGGAAGACCGTAACCTGAGTAACCTCGGGCAACATAAACAACAAAGCGCAAGTGAGATAAGATCAGCTCTTTCGCTGCCTCAATTTCGCCATTGTAATGTAAACGCTCGGCAAGCTCTCTTTCTCTCTCTGCGGTTAACATAGGGTAACCGTTTGCAGAGCGGATATAGCTGTCTAAGCTATCTTGAGATACCAACGCCATTGAAAACGCTTTACTAGCCATTCAATTCCTCATTCATTGAACTTTACTACTTAACGTTACTAAATTAGATATACCTAAAAGAATAACGGACTGAACATTATGCACAGAATTCACACTAGAGCAAGTCTTAGTCTGTGAGTTGAGACATACACATAATCTCACCTCTATCTACTATGACCTGCAAATTCTACACAGGTTCAATTTCAGAAAGATGACGACGCGCCGAAGCTTGAGCCGCAAATAAACCTAAAAAGCTTCCCACTAACAAAAGGATAACGGATTCATCTAAACCTAATGGGCTAAGAATAAAACTGCTATCGTACAGAGACGCCACTGACTGAACCGTACTGCCCAAAAAGAGCGACAATGACAAGGTAATTAACCAGGCTAAAAATGCTCCTAGTAAGCCGAACCACATTCCAGTGTATAAGTATGGGCGCAAAATAAAGCTATTGGTTGCCCCTAGGAACTTCATGACTTGGATCTCTTCTTTCCTAGCTAATACATTGAAGCGCATGGTATTGCCGATAATCAAAATCACCGCAACTAACATCATACCTGCAAGTGCAATGGCCAATGAGCTACTTAACGTTTTCACTGCATCAAAACGTTTTAGCCAATCTTGATCCACTCGAACATCGGTAAATACATCCACTGACTTCGCAAGATCTAAAATGTGTTGCTGAGTCGTGTTTGAGGCTTGTGCAGGATGGATAACAAGTAGCGCAGGAAGCGCGTAATCATTAAGCAAACTGATCGCATCATTAAAGCCAGCATGGTTACTTAAGTCTTGTAAGCCTTGTTGAGATGAAATGTACTCAACCGTCGAAACAGCCTCATCACTCTCCAGCTTATCTTTGATAAGCATGATTCGCGCCTCAGATGTTCCTTCTTGTAAGTAAGCACTTACAGCGGCAGGCTGACTGACCTCTTGAGCGGCATCTAGAATATTCTTGGCGACGACATACAAGCTAGAAGGAAGCGCTAATACAATGGCAATCACGGCTAACGTAAATAGATTCCCCAAAGGGCGGTCCATAATCTCTCGCAATGACCCCTTCGCTACAATGTAATGTGAACGAAAATATCCTATTTTTTCTACCGAACCTTTACTGGCCATAACCTGCTGCCTCACTCAAAAATCCTTGGTTCAATTCAAAACGGCGATATTGCTTACGCATTTCCATCATGCCAACATCGTGCGTTGCAATAAGAATAGAAACACCAGCACGGTTAAATTCTTCAAACAATCGAAATATACGATTAGACAACTCTGGATCTAAGTTCCCGGTAGGTTCATCCGCTAGCAGTAAGGTAGGTCGGTTCACTACCGCGCGCGCTATCCCGACACGTTGTTGTTCACCACCAGAAAGCTGTGTTGGCAAACAACGCGCTTTTTCGAGTAACCCCGTTTTATCCAGCGCAGCACTGACTCGTCGTTTAATTTCATTTTCAGCAATGGACTCAATACGCATCGGTAATGCCACATTGTCATAAACGGTTCTATTCATTAACAAGCGATGATCTTGGAAGACAATACCAATGTTGCGTCTTAGCAATGGAATTTCTTTATCTCCGATACGGGTAATATCATGCCCATTAAACGCAATCTTGCCATCAGTAGGTCGCTCCATTGCACAAATAAGTTTCAGTAACGTACTTTTACCTGCGCCAGAGTGACCGCCTAGAAAAGCAAGCTCACCTTTTTTTAAATGAAAATCGACTTTTTGCAATGCCTGATGGCCACCGCGGTAAGCCTTACTCACCTGTTGAAAATTAATCACAAACTCATCCTTGCGCTAGGTTTCTAGTCTTCTCTACTGAATAATGCATCAATAAAATCTTGCGTTTCAAATGGACGCAGATCCTCAATACCTTCACCGACACCAATATAACGGATTGGGATATTAAACTTATCAGCAAGAGCAAAGATTACGCCACCTTTAGCCGTACCATCCAGTTTCGTTAACGTAATCCCTGTTACTGGCTCAACATCACTAAAGAGTTTAGCCTGACTTATTGCATTTTGACCGGTCCCCGCATCAAGCGTCAGCATGATCTCATGCGGTGCACTGTCATCAATTTTCTTCATTACGCGAACAATCTTACGTAGCTCTTCCATAAGATTACTCTTGTTTTGCAAACGTCCTGCGGTATCCGCAATCACCACATCATAGCCACGCGCTTTGGCCGCTTCGATAGCATCGTAGATAACTGACGCACTGTCAGCGCCGGTATGTTGTGCAATAACAGGAACATCGTTACGTTGACCCCATACTTGCAATTGCTCTACAGCAGCGGCACGGAATGTATCTCCCGCAGCCAACATGACTTTTTTTCCTTGTCCTTGAAATTGCTTAGCTAACTTACCTATGGTGGTTGTTTTACCAACGCCATTTACGCCAACCATCAGAATAACGTAAGGTGTTTTTTGCTCATCAATTTGCAATGGCTGTTCTACTTTTGCCAAAATTTCAGCAAGTTCTTCCTTTAAAAGATCGTATAACGCTTCGCCGTCTTTTAGCTGTTGCTTAGATGCTTTCTCTGTCAGACTATCGATGATCTTCATCGTAGTTTCCATTCCTACATCGGCAATCAAAAGCTGCTCTTCTAACTCTTCAAAGAGTTCATCATCAATTTGCTTACCTTTGAATAGGCCAAAGAAACCTGCACCAATATTGGCTTTGGTTCGAGCGAGGCTACGCTTTAAACGAGCAAAGAAGCTTTCCGTTGGCTTCTCTTGTACTTCTGGTTGAATCACATCATTCGCAACCAACTCAACCGATTCAGACTCTGTGACAAGCTCAGACTCTTCTTGCGCTTCGATTTCAGTCTCAGCGAGTTCAGAACTGTCATCATTGTCAGAGATCTCTTGAGCAACAACCTCACTTTCAGGTTCATCTGTCGGCGTTGCTTGTTGTTCAGAAACGTCAGCATCCAGTTCCTGCTGTTCGTTCACTTCTGTTTGTTGTAACTCTGATTTTGTTTGTTCTTCTTCACCAAAACCAAGCCAAGACAATAAGCCGCGTTTTTTCTTATCCGTCATCGAAGACTTTCCCAATTACTCATGATTCGTGCGTATATACAGTGCGATTACGCAATGTACGTTTAAATAGCGATGATTAATCTCGTATTTACGAGTACAATTTTAAAATAATTAATTGGGTATGATACCACTTATTCCATGGCCAAAAATAGCATGAGAAAACATCAACGCTCCTCTTCTTCAAAAAATAACAAAGGTTCAGGTTCAATCCGCATCATTAGCGGTCTTTGGCGTGGCCGAAAACTGCCGGTTCACGATGCTGAAGGTTTACGCCCAACAACCGATAGAGTGAAAGAGACCTTATTCAATTGGATTGCCAGTGACATCCCCAATGCTCGTTGTTTAGACCTATTTGCAGGTTCCGGGGGATTAGGCTTTGAAGCCGCCTCAAGACAAGCGAAAGAAGTCACTCTTATTGAGTTGAATGTACAAGCCTTTCAACAATTGCAACAGAACATGCAATCGGTGAAAGCGACTAACATCACCCTATTAAATCAAAATTCACTAAACTTCTTGAAACAGGAAGGCCAGCCATACGATATTGTGTTTATCGATCCTCCCTTTCGTCAGGGTCTTCTTTTAGAAGCTATCGAACAATTAGAGAATAATGGCTGGCTAAGTGAACAGGCGCTAATTTACATTGAAACAGAAAAAGAATTAGAAATGCCAGCATTACCTGATAATTGGACGATGCATAGAGAAAAAGTGGCGGGACAGGTTAGATTCCAACTATTTATAAGAGAGTAAGAATGAAATACCTTTTAATGCTAGCAAAGGCAGCGATTGCCTTTGTATGGTTTGTGCTGATCTTTAATCTTTTTCAACCGTTTCCCGGCAAAGCGGCCATTGCCCTTTATATTATGACGGCTTTCCTATTCATGATGCACGGTCTACAGTCTGCAATCTTCCTTGGTGCATTTGGCGATAAAGTGAAGCTCAGCTCTTGGGAAAAATGGTCAATTTTAATCTTCGGTATTTTTGCGTTATTGGATATTCGACGCAAACATATGATGGACTAGTCTCGCTCATCAGCCTGAAGACAAAAACGCACTTTTTAGTGCGTTTTTTTGTTTGAAATAACAGAATTACAGACGTAAAAAAGCCCCACTCTTTCGAGTGAGGCTTCATTGTAGTGGTCGGTGAAGAGGGATTCGAACCCCCGACCCTCTGGTCCCAAACCAGATGCGCTACCAAGCTGCGCTATTCACCGACAAATTTCATTTCAATCTAAATTGAAATAGGGAACCGAAGTTACCAAATGATGGGGTGGCTAACGAGATTCGAACTCGCGACCACCGGAATCACAATCCAGGGCTCTACCAACTGAGCTATAGCCACCATCAATTTTTTATCATCACCGCTTTCGCCATGATTCTTTGTAGTGGTCGGTGAAGAGGGATTCGAACCCCCGACCCTCTGGTCCCAAACCAGATGCGCTACCAAGCTGCGCTATTCACCGACTTAATTTCATCCCGATTTAACATCGAAATAGGAAACCGAAGTTACCAGAATAATGGGGTGGCTAACGAGATTCGAACTCGCGACCACCGGAATCACAATCCAGGGCTCTACCAACTGAGCTATAGCCACCACTATTTTTTTGCCAATACGCTGTTTGCTAAAAACAGGCTTCCGGATGGTACGCCCGAAAGGATTCGAACCTTCGACCTTTGGCTCCGGAGGCCAACGCTCTATCCAGCTGAGCTACGGGCGCATGCCCTATCGGCGGAGTGGAATAATACGGATATCACAGTTTGCCGTCTAGTACTTTTTACAGTTTTTTTTGTGTTTGTGCTTTTTTTCAACGAAAACGATCATTAAGTCGCGATTTCTAGATGTGATTTAACCCTCGCCCTCGCAAAGATATAGTTTAATGCAACATTCATAAGATATATAATCACCCGACATTTACAACACTTTAACAGTTGGTGATTTCATTTAGTGTGACCCACACACAAATGGTCAACCGGTTAGCGCTTTACTCAAGAATAAAAAGAGAATGAATGGATATGCCTCGTAAACTTGTTACTTTATTTACCATTGCGCTGGTTTTTTCTGGTGCTAGCTTTGCTTCATCAAATCAAGCTGATTATGACGCAATTGCTGAGCGTATTAAGCCTGTAGGCAATGTCTATATTGCAGGAAGTGAACCAGAAGCAGAAGTAGCGGCCGCAGGTCCCCGTGATGGCGCTACTGTGTATGGGACCTTCTGTCTAGCTTGTCACAGTTCAGGGGTGGGTGGCGCACCTAAAATAAATGATGCTACCGACTGGAATCCTCGTATTGCACAAGGTAAAGAAACTATGGTTGAACATGCAATTAATGGCTTCAATGCGATGCCAGCAAGAGGCGCATGTATGGACTGTACTGATGAAGAAATTGTGGCTGCTATCGATCATATGATTGCTAATCTTTAATCACTAGCAGAATCATGATTCTCATGCCCAATGATAAAAAGATGGCTTTCGCCATCTTTTTTATTTTTTGAACATCGCTCTAAGGTTAGCAATATGGGCTTGCCCTTTTTGCATACGCTCTTCTTTCGTTTGTTCTTTTTTCTTTGCTTCCCACTCCAAATCATCGAATGGAAGTTCGTCTAGGAAGCGGCTTTGCGTTGGCTTAATGAGCTCACCATACTGACGACGCTCTTTACATACCGTAAAGCTCAACTCTTTTTGTGCTCGAGTAATGCCCACGTACATTAAACGACGCTCTTCATCTACGTTTTCTTCATCAATGCTCGTTTGATGAGGCAATATGCCTTCTTCGGCTCCCATTAAGTATACGTAGGGGAACTCTAAGCCTTTGGATGCATGTAAAGTCATCAATTGCACTTGGTCTGCTTCTGCATCATCTTCTCCACGCTCCATCATGTCACGGAGTGTTAAACGCTGTACCACTTCTTTAAGCGTTTTTTCCTCTTTATCGTAATTATCACCTTCGAGATCCGCCACAATCCAGCTATAGAGATCAGACACATTCTTCATCCGCATTTCAGCCGCTTTTGGGCTAGCTGATGTTTCGTATAGCCAATCTTCATAATGAATATCACGTACTAAACTGCGTACCGCTTCGACAGTATTGCCACGCTCTGCGTTGTCGCCAACGCGCACTAACCACTCCGTAAAGCGCCTTAGACTGTCTAAACCTTTTCCTGATAACGTTTGCTCTAAACCTAGCTCAAACGAAGCCTCAAACAAGCTTTTACCACGCATATTGGCGTAGCTACCTAACTTCTCTAGAGTGACTGGACCAATTTCACGACGAGGCGTATTCACAATACGTAAAAAGGCATTATCGTCGTCGGGGTTCACTAATACTCGCAAATACGCCATCACATCTTTAATTTCCGCTCGAGAAAAGAAAGACGTTCCTCCGGAAATTCGGTAAGGAATACGGTTTTGCATTAAAGACTTTTCGATTAATCGTGATTGGTGATTACCACGATACAAGATGGCGTAATCTCGGTAGTGAGTTCGATTAACAAACTTATGTGCAATGATCTCACCCGTAATACGCTCAGCTTCATGGTCTTCATTTTTAGCCATTAACACTTTGAGCTTTTCACCATCAGGAATTTCTGAGAAAAGCTTTTTCTCGTATACGTGAGGGTTATTGGCAATCAAAATATTGGCTGAGCGCAAAATTCGGCTCGTTGAACGATAGTTTTGTTCAAGTTTAACCAATTTTAGATTTGGGTAGTCTTCGCCAAGTAAGACTAAGTTTTGTGGTTTGGCACCACGCCAAGAATAAATAGACTGATCATCATCCCCTACTACCGTTAAGCGACCACGCTCACCCACCAGCAACTTAACCAGTTCATATTGACTGGTATTGGTATCTTGATACTCATCGACTAATAAATAACGAATACGCGCGCGCCAGCGCTCTCGTACCTCTTCATTTTGCTTTAATAGCAGTACAGGCATCAAAATTAGATCATCGAAATCTAGCGCGTTGTAAGCGACCATTTGACGCTGGTACATTTCGAAGCAATCTGCAAACAGTGTGTGTAACTCACCTTGTGCTGAAGCTCTGGCTTGAGCAGGAGTTAACATATCGTTTTTCCAGTTGGAGATAGTACTCACTAACTGGCGCAGTAAGTCTTTATCTCCTTCCAAAAGATCTTCGGTTAACTCTTTAAGCATGGAAAGTTGGTCTTGATCATCAAATAACGAAAAACCGGCTTTTAGACCTAGCGCTTTGTACTCTCGACGAATGATATTTAAACCTAGGGTGTGGAAGGTAGAGACCATCAGTCCCTTCGACTCATTTTTACCTAAAGTTTGCCCAACACGCTCTTTCATTTCGCGAGCAGCTTTATTGGTAAAAGTCACCGCTGCGATATTGCGTGCCTTATAACCGCATTGCTGAACAAGGTAGGCAATCTTATTGGTAATAACGCGGGTCTTACCTGAACCTGCGCCTGCTAACACCAGGCAAGGCCCAGACACAAATTTTACCGCTTGGTCCTGCTGTGGATTTAGCCTCATAACGTCACCGAGATACAAAAAAGGGCTCTAATGATACTTCTCAGCATACTCATTTCCAATCGAATTTTCCTTTTTGAAATGGTTACCTATGCTTACAAATAGTTGCTTTTCACTATTTGTACATTAAAATGAATGAACGTTCATTCATTATTGGCAGGGCTATTACAAAATGGCATCTAAAACCAAGCGTCAAGATATCCTAGAGGCAGCCGTAGCTATACTCGGTCAAGACGGTTTCAAAGGCCTTTCTATACAAAAATTAGCTAGCGAAGCCAATGTCGCAACCGGTACGGTTTATCTCTATTTTAAAGATAAAAACCACATCATCACCGAAGCAAGACTTTGGCTCACTAAACAAGTGGCTGACATCATTCAACACAATGTAGATCCAAATCAGTCCCTTGAGCAAAGATATAAAACAATGTGTCACAACGTATGGAGTATAGGTGAATCTCATTTACGACTACTGCAAACGCATGTCTTATACGAATCACTGCCTGCTACTTTAAATAATGAAATTCGAAGTTTAGAAAAGAAATTCTTTGATCCTCTACTGAGTGTTTTTAATGAAGGAAGAGAATCTGGCGAGCTAAAAGATCTCCCCGACCCTATTTTATATACCCTTAGCTTGGAAAGTTGCGTGAGCTTAACTCGCAAACACTTCCAAGGTATTGAGTCTATCGACAACACCATCTATCAACAGGCCATCCAAGCGAGCTGGGAAGCCATTACAACAAAATAACTGGAGAACCGTCCCATGAAAAAGTGGACACTAATCATGCTTCTTATTGCTATCGTTTTATTTGGTAGCGTAATTGGCTTTAACATCTTCAAGCAACAGAAGATAGCAGAGTACTTGGCCAACCGCCCAGAACCGGAATACCCAGTAACTGTAATGAAGGCCTCCGCCGAGGACTGGACACCAAGCATTGATGTTATTGGCTTCATTGAGCCTCTACAAGGGGTCACATTGACTGCAGAAGCCAGTGGTATTGTCACTAAGATCAACTTTGTATCAGGGCAAAAAGTGTCAAAAGGCGACTCTCTTGTACTGTTGGACTCTGATGTTGAAAAAGCTAACTTACAAAGTGCAAAAGCACGCCTTCCTGCATCTGAAGCAAAATATAAGCGCTATAAGGGCTTGTATAAAAAAGGGGCGATTTCTCAAGAGAACTATGATGAAGCAGAAGCTTCTTACCTTTCTTTAAAAGCCGATATTTCAGGTTTAGAAGCCACGATCAATCGTCGTGATGTCGATGCTCCATTTTCAGGAGTTATTGGTATTCGCGGGGTTAACCTTGGTGAATACCTACAAGCTGGTAGCCGAATCGCACGATTAGAAGACATCAGCGTAATGCGCCTGCGATTCACCGTTTCGCAAAATGACATCTCACGTATCAATATCGGTCAAGCTATTCGTATCGAAGCAGACTCCTACCCTGGTCGTATTTTTGACGGCACTATTTCGGCCATAGAACCGGCAATTAACTACCAAAGCGGTCTTCTACAGGTGCAAGCAGAAATTCCTAATACACAAGGCAAGCTACGATCTGGCATGTTTGCTCGTGCGCAAATCGTTTTACCTACAATGCCCGAGCAGGTCGTCATCCCACAAGTTGCTATTTCTTATACTTTGTATGGTGACAGTGTGTTTGTGCTTGATGAAGAAACACATCGAGTGAGCCAGCGTGTGATTAAAGCGGGTGAGCGCGACCAAGATAAAGTCCGCATTTTAGAAGGGGTGAAGCCAGGAGAAACCATAGTAACCTCTGGTCAAGTTCGATTAAGCAACGACTCTAAAGTGAAAATTGTAGAAAGCGACGCGACTAATCCTCCAGCTGAACTGCCGATGTTGTAAGGGATAAACAATGCGATTTACAGATATATTTATTAAGCGACCAGTACTCGCCATCTCTATCAGTTTTTTGATAGCTTTGCTTGGATTGCAAGCCATCTTTAAGATGCAGGTGCGCGAATATCCAGAAATGACCAACACGGTTGTGACTGTCACCACAGGCTACTATGGTGCCAGTGCTGATCTCATTCAGGGCTTCATAACCCAACCTCTTGAGCAAGCCATTGCCCAAGCGGACAATATTGACTTTATGACCTCCCAATCGGTGTTAGGTAGTTCTACTATCACTGTGACCATGAAGCTCAATACCGACCCTAATGCGGCTCTCGCGGACATATTAGCCAAGACCAATTCGGTTCGTTCCCAGCTGCCTAAAGAGTCTGAAGATCCGACCGTAACGATGTCGACAGGTTCGACAACTGCGGTGATGTACATCGGCTTTACCAGTGATGAGCTATCTTCAAGTCAGATTACTGACTATTTAGAGCGAGTGATCAATCCACAACTGTTCACCGTAAACGGCGTATCCAAGATCGATCTGTATGGCGGGGTAAAATACGCACTCAGAGTATGGTTGGACCCAGAAAAAATGGCAGGCTTGCAATTGACTGCCACTGACGTGATGAACGTTTTAAGCGCCAATAACTACCAATCGGCGGCAGGTCAAGCAACAGGGACTTTAGTTTTATACAATGGCAGTGCCAATACACAAGTCTCCAGTGTTAAAGAACTAAAAAACCTCGTCGTTAAGCAAGATAATGGCCAAGTGGTTCGACTCAGTGATATTGCTAAGGTAACACGAGAGAAAAGCCATGATATCTATCGTGCCAGTGCCAATGGTCGAGAAGCAGTCGTCACCGCTATTAATGGCGCACCAAGTGCTAACCCAATCAATATTGCGGCTGATGTTCTAGATCTATTACCACAACTGCAAAAGAACCTGCCTTCAAATATCAATATGCAGGTAATGTATGACTCAACCGTTGCGATTAACGAATCGATTAATGAAGTAGCAAAGACTATTGTCGAAGCTGCATTAATTGTATTAGTCGTGATTACCTTATTCCTAGGCTCTTATCGCGCAGTATTGATCCCTATTGTGACCATTCCACTCTCTTTAGTGGGTGTGGCTATGTTCATGCAAATGTTGGGCTTCTCTTGGAACCTAATGACCTTGCTGGCCATGGTGCTCGCTATCGGTTTGGTGGTGGATGATGCCATCGTGGTGCTCGAAAACGTAGATCGGCATATTAAGTTAGGAGAGACACCGTTTAGGGCCGCCATCATAGGAACGCGTGAGATTGCCGTGCCGGTTATTGCCATGACACTGACACTCGGCGCGGTATACGCTCCCATCGCTTTAATGGGGGGCATTACCGGCTCGTTATTTAAAGAATTTGCATTAACACTGGCTGGAGCCGTATTCATCTCGGGCATCATCGCACTGACCCTTAGTCCCATGATGTGTTCAACCATTTTAAAACAAAATGAACAACCTAATCGCTTTGAGACTTTCGTACATAAAAAACTTGATAGCCTGAGTGAAGCCTACTCTTCGGCACTAGGCTCTATCATGCAGCATCGAAGCGTGGTCGTAGTGTTTGCATTGATTGTACTAGGTAGCTTACCGTTGCTGTTTAAGTTCATTCCGAGCGAGCTTGCTCCTTCAGAAGATAAAGGCGTGGTGATGATGATGGGTACTGGTCCATCGAACTCGAACCTCGACTATCTGCAAAATACCATGAATGACGTGAATAAGATCTTAGATGAGCAACCAGAAGTGGCATATGCTCAGATCTTCACTGGAATACCGAATGCTAACCAAGCGTTTGGTATTGCATCACTCAAGCCTTGGAGTCAACGTGAGGCAAGCCAATCAGAAATAACGAACCGAGTATCAGGGTTAGTTTCTAATATCCCTGGGATGGCGATTACTGCGTTCCAGATGCCGGAACTACCCGGTGCGGGTTCAGGTCTACCGATTCAGTTTGTTATTACCACTCCAAACAGTTTTGAGAGTTTATTCCAGATTGCCACCAATGCTCTGGCTGAAGTGAATGCTAATCCACAATTTGTCTACTCAGATCTTGATCTGAACTATGACTCAGCCACCATGAAAATCAACATCGATAAAGACAAAGCTGGTGCGTATGGCGTTACCATGCAAGACATTGGTATTACCCTAAGTACCATGATGGCTGATGGCTATGTAAACCGAATCGACCTATACGGTCGTTCATACGAAGTGATTCCTCAGGTAGAGCGTAAATTCCGTCTCAATCCTGAATCAATGAATAACTACTATGTTCGCTCATCCAATGGCGATTCTATTCCTTTAGGGAGCTTAATCTCTATTGATGTAATTCCTCAGCCACGATCGCTGCCTCACTTTAATCAGTTGAACTCAGCCACAATTGGGGTTGTACCGGCACCAGGTGTCACTATGGGTCAAGCGATATCTTGGTTTGAAACAACGGCAACCCAAAAGCTCCCTAGTGGATATAACCACGATTATATGGGCCAAGCTCGACAGTTTGTCACTGAAGGCAGTGCGTTATACACCACCTTCTTACTGGCAATTGCGGTTATATTCTTAGTCTTGGCTATCCAGTTTGAATCACTACGCGATCCACTGGTAATCATGGTATCCGTGCCTTTAGCCATCAGTGGTGCTTTGATTGCATTAGCATGGGGGTTGTCGACCATGAACATCTACTCACAGGTGGGACTCATTACCTTAGTCGGATTGATCACTAAGCACGGTATATTGATTTGTGAAGTGGCTAAAGAAGAGCAACTGCATAATCAACTTAACCGTATCGATGCCGTAATGGCGGCGGCTAAAGTGCGATTAAGACCAATCCTCATGACAACAGCGGCAATGATTGCGGGTTTAACCCCCCTCATGTATGCCTCTGGTGCAGGTGCAGAGCAGCGCTTTAGTATCGGTATTGTTATTGTTGCAGGCTTGACCATAGGTACGGTATTTACCCTGTTTGTTCTTCCTGTGATTTATAGCTTTATTGCTTCACAGCACAAACCACTCCCCGAATTTGATGAAGCAGAAAGCATTCCATCAAAGTAATCTTGGTCAACTCACCGATTAGGGCTCTATAAAGAGCCCTTTTTTATATCAAAAGCAAATGTCGGTCTCTATTTTGCTTGCGACAAGTGACTATGAATTGCTTAGAATATAGCAAAAGATTACAGAGAGATTCCCACATGTTCGACCCAAAAAAGCTAGAGCTAATTGCCAAGCAAATTCATGAGTCTATGCCTCAGCCTGTAAAAGACCTTGGTACTGATGTTGACCAAAAAATTCGTCAAGTGATTCAATCGCAACTGAACAAACTGGATGTCATTAGTAGAGAAGAATTTGAAGTTCAAACTCAAGTCCTACTGCGTACCCGACAAAAGCTTAATGCCATGGAACAAAAAATGGCTGAGCTAGAAGAGAAGCTATCTGATAAGTAACGTTTCTTACGGACATAAAAAAGGCTTGGTATGTACATACCAAGCCTTTTCAGTTTCTAGCCACTGCGTTGTCGCAGTTTTTTATAAAGAGCGATTAACCGCCAACAGCGATACGCTTCATGTCTGTCATGTAGCCACGTAGTTCTTCACCTACGTACTCAACTGGGTGATTACGAATCGCTTCGTTCACTTCGATTAGACGTTGGTTATCAGCGAAGTTAGACGTTTCGCCTAGACCTTTACCAATTACGTCAGTTGCTACTGAAGGCATGAACTTCTCGCGCAGTAGCGGAGTCGCTACGTTAGCAAATAGGTAGTTACCGTATTCAGCAGTATCAGAGATAACCACGTTCATTTCGTATAGACGCTTACGTGCAACGGTGTTTGCAATCAATGGAAGCTCATGTAGAGACTCGTAGTAAGCAGACTCATCGATGATGCCTGATGCAGTCATAGCTTCAAATGCAAGCTCAACCCCAGCACGAACCATAGCAATCATAAGGATGCCGTTGTCGAAGTATTCTTGCTCTGAGATTTCTACGTCAGAATCAGGGTAGTTTTCAAACGCTGTTTGGCCTGTTTCTTCACGCCATTTGAATAGATTAACGTCGTCATTAGCCCAATCCGCCATCATAGTGCCAGAGAACTCACCTTGGATGATGTCATCCATGTGCTTGTTGTATAGCGGACGCATTAGGTCTTTTAGTTCTTCAGAAAGGTCAAAAGCTTTGATCTTAGCTGGGTTTGATAGGCGATCCATCATGTGAGTGATACCACCAAACTTCAGTGCTTCAGTGATGGTTTCCCAACCGTATTGAAGAAGCTTACCTGCGTAGCCTGCGTCGATACCATCAGCAATCATTTTCTCGTAACATACGATAGAACCCGCTTGCAACATACCACAAAGGATAGTTTGCTCGCCCATAAGGTCAGATTTAACTTCCGCAACAAAAGAAGACTCTAGACAACCTGCGCGGTGACCACCAGTACCTGCAGCCCAAGCTTTAGCGATATCCCAGCCTTCACCCTTAGGATCGTTTTCTGGGTGAACAGCAAGCAGTGTAGGAACACCAAAGCCACGCTTATATTCTTCACGAACTTCTGTACCTGGGCACTTAGGTGCAACCATAACTACAGTGATGTCTTCACGAATTTGCATGCCTTCTTCAACAACGTTAAAGCCATGTGAGTAACCTAGAGCAGCACCGTCCTTCATTAGAGGCATTACCGTTTCAACTACGTTGCTGTGTTGCTTATCTGGAGTCAAGTTAACCACAAGGTCAGCTTGTGGGATCAGCGTTTCGTAACTACCTACTTCAAAACCATTTTCTTTTGCATTTTTGAAAGACTGACGTTGCTCGTCAATCGCAGCTTGACGCAATGCATAAGAAACATTTAGACCTGAATCGCGCATGTTTAAACCTTGGTTTAAACCTTGTGCACCACAACCAACAATAACCACTTTCTTACCTTTTAGGTAATCAGCTTCTGTTGCAAATTCAGAACGGTCCATAAAACGGCAACGGCCTAGTTGGTCCAATTGCTCACGTAGGTTTAGCGTGTTGAAATAGTTAGCCATGAAGGGCTCTCCTTAAAATTCTTTCCATAGTCCGGCTGCTTTATGCGCCGATTGAGTTCATACTAATCTAAGATTAAAGTTGCGCAAAGTGATATATTTACATCTAATCATTGCAAATTGTGCAACAAGAAGATAACTCAAATGAACGTTAAAAGCCTACAGATTTTTTTACATCTTTCCGAAAATAAGAACTTCAGCAAAACAGCGTCAGCAATGCACATGAGCCCGTCAACATTGAGTCGACAGATCAAACGCCTAGAACAAGAGGTTCAGCAAGTTCTTTTTATTCGAGATAATCGCAGTGTTGAACTGACTACTGCAGGCAAAGATCTGCTCCCTATTGCGCACAATATCGTGAATCAATGGCAGACTTTTACGCTCAATTATTTGGATAATAAGGATGTGCTAAAAGGAGAGATACGCTTATTTTGTTCTGTTACCGCAAGCTATAGTCACCTGCCACGTCTGTTATCGGAATTTAGACTGCTGCACCCACTCATCGAATACAAACTCAGCACTGGCGATCCCGCGCAAGCCATAGAAAAAGTGTTAAACGATGAAGCCGATATCGCTATCTCTGCAGAAAGTGATCAACTATCGTCACGGGTCATATTTGAAAATATCAGCGAAATATCTCTTTCGGTTATCGCACCTAAAGGGG
This sequence comes from Vibrio ezurae NBRC 102218, assembly GCF_000467185.1. Taxonomy (GTDB): domain Bacteria; phylum Pseudomonadota; class Gammaproteobacteria; order Enterobacterales; family Vibrionaceae; genus Vibrio; species Vibrio ezurae. Next base: position 1,413 of record NZ_BATM01000057.1, on the reverse strand, counting down.
TTGCTAATGTAGAGAGTATGCTCAGCGAACCTATAGACTGGAATAAAATACCTTTCATCATACCGTCAGAAGGTACCGCGAGAGATAGATGCAACTCGTGGTTTAAACGCAGCAAAATCAAACCCAATATTTACGCACAGGTATCTGGGCATGAGGCAATTGTCAGCATGGTTGCACTGGGTTGTGGTATTGGTATTGCCCCTGATGTGGTGATTAACAACAGTCCGGTTAAAGATCGTATTCAAAAACTGGATGTCGAACCGGTTAAACCATTTAAATTAGGGGTTTGTTGTAAACGGTCTCAACTTAACAATCCCCTAATCAAGGCTTTATGGAACGTGGCAGAAGCTAACTATATTTCCAATTAAAACTGCTATCAAAAAGCCATTTTGTACTCTAGATAACCTTCACCTGCAAAACCGGTATTGCTATTTACTCTATTGTCTTGGCTTTCTGATGCATTGTAGCCCAATCGAATTTGATGGTTTTTATATTGGTAACTAATGAAAGTATCCACATATATGCTTTCATAACCTGACTCACCAAACGTATAAAACGGGTCAACACCCAGAGAAAAACCCGAGCCAAGCTTAAATCGGTTATACACACCAACAGTTCCGGTCGCAATCCACTTATCTTCAATGATCTCCATAGACCCTAGCGTTGCAATAGGATAAATAGTCCAAGAGTCACCCACTTGTAGCGTCGATACCGCGCCAATGCTAGCGGAAGTGCCAAAATCATTTTCAAGTTGTAGTGTCGATTCTGCGTAAACACCAACACCTTGCCATAAGTTCATATGAGCATAGCGTACGTTAAGCGCATCCATCCCTTGCTTAGACTCAACGGCGAGCATGTTCTTGCCCCATGCAAAGCCTGCCGAAAGATCTAAATCCCCATTAGTGTATAAATGCGCACCAACACTTGAGTAAACAGCCGTTGGATCGGCCATATCAACCGCTTTGGATTGATTCGAGTCAGATTGAGCAAAGCCAATAGTTGGAGCGAGGTACAAACAAAATAGCCAAAAACGATTCATAAAGCCTCTCTTAATCGGAAGAAAAGCAAATTTATATGAAGCGACTTTCAAATCCTAATGAAAGCAAAACATACCTGATATTCGGGTAGGTAATTTCAATCTTGAAAAGGAAGCATACCGATAGTGGCAATACCAATCACAGCAAATAGGAAACTGGAAACAACAAAGGGAAAACGCTGACAACAAGGCGCTATTTTGTAAGCGCCAGATACAACAAAGCCCCGTCGAATGACGAGGCTTTTGAATGCAAACCTGGCGATGTCCTACTCTCACATGGGGAAACCCCACACTACCATCGGCGCTATTGTGTTTCACTTCTGAGTTCGGCATGGAATCAGGTGGGTCCACAATGCTATGGTCGCCAAGCAAATTTT
>NZ_BATM01000058.1 GCF_000467185.1 Vibrio ezurae NBRC 102218 | reverse complement strand
TCTCAGTGTCAAACACTTTTTGAATTTATTTTCTAAGAGAAGTTAAACTCAAATGATTCGGCTAGTTAGCCCACTGAATCACTGCGAAGCGTTGTCGCTGTTGCCGTGTCAGTGGGGCGCATTATAGAGACCTGCGTCACGTTGGCAAGAGGTTTTTTAAAGATTTATTTCAAATGACTATAAAATAAACAATCCGCCACAACTTGGCGAAATTAGACACTATTAGAGGATAAAATTGGAAAAATTATTGTGGCATGCGTAATATCTATGTGTCTGTTTTGTTAATGAATTTCACACCCATCAATTCACCCATATATAGTGATAATAGAATTATGAACTCAAACAAATCTTTATTGATTGTCTTCATCCTTGCAATAGCTGGCTCAGTGCTTGTATCCCTCCTACCTATACCCAAAAGCGTTGCTTTCTGTTTAGGTGTCGTAGCAACCGCGTTAATCTTGTGGCAGAAACCCGCTGCAAGTGCTCCTTCTAAAACAACCTCTTCTAAGCCGGTAGCTGCGACTAACACAGAAAACACTACTTTATATGTAGGCAACCTTTCTTATAAAGCGAGCGAATCTCACGTAAAGGAGCTTTTTGAGGAATACGGCACTGTTTATAGTGTTCGTTTGATGAAAGACAAACGAACAGGAAAGCGCCGTGGATTTGGTTTTGTTGAAGTTGGGCATGATGATGCCGACTCAATGATCGCTAAGCTCAATGAATATGAGTACATGCAAAGAACGATCAAAGTTCGTATTGCCAATGAACCTAAGCATCCTTCAGAGGCTGAATCCTAATCTCAGAGAAACCTAACTGAGTAAATGATAATTGTAGCGCTGACCGATCAAAAGGTTCGGTGCTACAAAACACCTCGTAACTTGCTTTATTTTTACTATCAGATAAGAAACGTTCTTGTAGTAGAAACTCTACTCTTCTTGATATCGCATCCCCAGAGTCTATAAGCAGAACTTCTGTTCCTAATACCTGGCAAATCTCATCTCTCAATAGCGGAAAATGAGTACAACCTAGTACTGCAACATCTACCGAACCTTTTAAAGGCCGTAGCACTCTGTCTAAACTTTCAAGATCGACAGGTACACCTCTCAGCTTTTGCTCTGCCATATCAACCAATTTAGTGGTGCCTAGCATGACGACATCTTTATCATGGGCAAAATGCCGAATCAGCTCATGGGTATATTCCCGAGTCACTGTTGCTGGTGTTGCAATCAGACCTACACCTAAGCTGGATCGTTGAGATGCAGGTTTGATGGCAGGCACTACTCCAACAATAGGGATAGTGATTTTTTCTCTGAGTTTGCTAAGAACAATAGTACTCGCGGTATTACACGCAATGACAACCAACGCAATATTTTGAGTTTTCACAAAATGACTGACATAAGATTCAACTCGCTGTATCAACTCTTTTGGCTCAAGTTCTCCATACGGATACGCTTCGTTATCGAATGCATACGTACAACTCACCCAAGGTAATCTAGCCTTGATATCTTTAAATACCGAAATGCCACCTACCCCTGAGTCAAACATCAAGATTCTAGTTTCAGACATTAGCACTCTTTAATAAGATTTGAATACATGTAGTAGCCGAGTACTTTACCAAAATACAGCGCATAGTTAAGACATCAATCATGCTATTAGCGCAAAATATTAGTGCTCTTTTATGCTTAACTTGCCATATCCATCAAAATAACTGATGCACACAATCTATACTCTCAATGCCGATAAGTATAGAATCTGCGCCTCTTGTTTCAATTCAGGAAAAGTGAATGGCCAACCCAAATGTAAACTCTGAGTCTTATCAGCTACAACTCGATGATAAAACAGTACGTCTACAAGAGATGTTTAGCGAATATACGATGCCAGCATTAGAAGTATTTACTTCTGATGAGGATCATTATCGAATGCGTGCAGAGTTCCGCGTGTGGCACGAAGGTGAAGACCTGTATTACGTGATGTTTAACCAAGAAACACGTGAGAAATATCGTGTTGACCAATTTCCTGTCGCGAGTCGCTTAATTAATGACTTGATGCCTCTATTAATAGAAGCAGTCAAAGAACACGACATACTTCGCCACAAGCTTTTCCAAGTGGATTTTCTTTCTACTCTAAGTGGCGAGATTTTAGTGTCTTTACTTTATCACAAGCAACTTGATGAAGAATGGCAGCAACACGCCACCGAACTCAAACAGCGACTGAACAATGAAGGCTTCAATTTAAACCTAATCGGTCGTGCTAGAAAGATGAAAATAGTCTTAGACAGAGACTACGTCATCGAAAAACTAAACGTGTTTGGTAAGACCTACACCTATCAGCAAGTAGAAAACAGTTTCACACAGCCAAATGGTCATGTTGCAGAGAAAATGCTGGAATGGGCAGTAGACTGTACGAAAGATTCAAGCGGTGACTTATTAGAGCTTTACTGTGGGAACGGTAATTTTTCATTGGCACTGGCACAAAACTTTAATCGAGTGCTCGCCACTGAACTGGCTAAGCCATCGGTTGATTCTGCGCAATTCAATATTCGTGCAAACGACATCGACAATGTGCAGATTATTCGCATGTCAGCAGAAGACTTTACTGATGCGATGGAAGGTAAAAGAGAATTCCGTCGTCTAAAACAGGCCAATGTTGATCTTAAGAGCTATGACTGCAACACCATTTTTGTCGATCCACCGCGCTCGGGTATGGATGAAGGTACATGCAGAATGGTTCAAGGTTACGAGCGTATTCTCTATATCTCCTGTAACCCTGAAACACTAAAAGACAACCTAGAAATCTTAGGTGAGACGCACAACATCACGCGCTATGCGTTATTTGATCAGTTCCCATATACCCATCATATGGAGATGGGCATATTTTTAGAACGCAAAGCCTAGTTCAAAAAAATCAAAAAAAGAGCGGTTCTCCGCTCTTTTTTATTTTCCTAAATAACCGAGCTTTCTTCCGATCAGCACCAATAAGACCAATGTAACGACTATAGAGAAAAAGTTGGTGCCAGCTTCTGGATACTGAGCTTTAATAAAAGCTGAATGCCCAAAGAACCCCACAAAAAAGCTGCCTATACCCAATAATGGAAAATCATCATTGAGGGGATTGTTTAAATAATTTTGGTAAATTGATTGGGTCGCTAATATAAGACAGATCAGAGGAAAAATTGAAAATGTATGCTCGGGTATCGATAATGTTGAAAACAATGAGCTGACACTCATTCCACAAATTAAAGCTAACAACAGTGATTTTTTATCCGAAATTGTACTTGTTTTTTTATTCGTCATAATTCTTTCTCCTTCTCACTATTCTGAAACTGCTTCATTGCATGACCGCCAAGCGAGATCATACGAACCTGTTCAATGAGTCTCTGCTGATGAACAATGCGTTGGCTTTTTTCTATGTCTAAGAATTCAGCCCCTGAACTAAAGACTAAAGTTACAATGGCATCCGCCTGTAATGTTGCTATATCTCTTGGTAATTGTTGTGCATTTAAATAATCGGCTAGCTCAGCACTAAAAAACTGTATTTCTCTTGCAACTGCACAACGAAATCCTTCAGAGGTGCCTGAGCGTTCACGCAATAGCAATCGAAAAATGTCTGGATTAGTGTCAATAAACTCCACAAAAGTCTCAATAGAGGTTTGAATGACACTGCGATCGGCCTGAATTCTCTCTCGGGCTCGACGCATTAGCTGACGTAACAATAGACCCGCTTCATCAACCATGACTAAACCTAGCTGATCCATATCATCAAAGTGCCGATAAAAAGACGTGGGTGCTATCCCCGCCTCTCTCGCGACTTCTCGAAGGCTCATACTCGAAAAACTACGTCCAGCAGATAGTTGCCCTAATGCTGAGTCTATAATTGCTCGCCGTGTTTTTTGCTTTTGCTCTGCTCTGACGCCCATATTTTTTTCATAGCTATTTTAGTTTAACCACAATAAAGCATAACTGCTTCTTAGTTTGCAAATCCTGCCTGCCCACAAAGTGATATTTATTGTGAGACCGCCCACTTAGTCACCACTAACTAATTTACCTATATCGACAAGGGTCTAGAATGCAATGAACACAACAAGGAGGTTTCTGTGAGTTCTTTATCGCATTTTGATGTAATTGTGATCGGCAGTGGTCCAGGCGGCGAAGGTGCTGCGATGGGACTGACTAAAGCAGGGTTTAATGTTGCCATCATTGAAAGAGAAAAAAGTGTCGGGGGCGGATGTACCCACTGGGGGACCATTCCATCCAAAGCACTAAGACATGCTGTCAGTCGTTTTACCGAGTTCAATAACAACCCTCTATTTAGTAAGAACAACCGCAGTTTTGACGCCAGTTTTGATGATATTTTAACTCACGCAAAAACCGTCATAGATAAACAAACAACATTAAGACAAGGCTTCTATGACCGTAACCAGTGCACCTTGATTTTCGGGGCGGCACAGTTCACCGATGCGAATACCGTCACGGTCACCCTAGAAGATGGGCGAACAGAGCAATATTCAGCCGATCGCTTTGTGATTGCTACAGGTTCACGCCCCTATCACCCCGATACCGTCGATTTCAACCACCAGCGAATCTATGACAGTGATTCAATATTGTCACTCCACCACCAGCCAAGACATATTATTATCTATGGCGCTGGCGTAATTGGCTGCGAGTACGCTTCAATATTTCGTGGCCTAGGTGTTAAAACCGATCTCATCAATACTCGAGAGCAATTATTATCTTTTCTTGATAAAGAAATCTCTGACGCTCTATCTTACCACTTTGGCAACAGTGGCATTGTTATCCGCAATGGTGAATCTTTTGAAAAAGTTGAAGGAACAGACGACGGAGTGATTGTGCATTTAGAGTCCGGTAAAAAAATGCGCGCAGACTGTTTACTTTATGCCAATGGCAGAACTGGTAATACTGACACTCTCAACTTAGAAGTCACTGGATTGAAGGCTGATTCTCGCGGTCAATTGACGATCAATAGCAATTATCAAACCGAGATAAACCATATTTATGCGGTGGGTGATGTCATTGGCTACCCTAGCTTGGCCAGTGCAGCTTACGATCAAGGACGCTTTGTCGCGAAAGCTATCGCGGAAGGGGAATCGACCCAGCGACTTATCGAGGACATTCCTACCGGGATTTACACTATTCCTGAAATCAGCTCAGTAGGAAAAACCGAACAAGAACTCACTGCTGCCAAAGTACCTTATGAAGTAGGACGAGCTTCGTTCAAGCATCTAGCTCGTGCACAAATATCAGGTAAAGATATCGGCAGTTTAAAGATACTCTTTCATCGTGAAACCAAGGAGATTTTGGGTATTCATTGCTTTGGTGAAAGAGCAGCCGAAATCATTCACATTGGACAAGCGATCATGGAGCAGCCAGGAAAAGCGAATACTATTGACTACTTCGTCAACACCACCTTTAACTACCCAACAATGGCGGAGGCCTATCGAGTCGCAGCCTTAAATGGTCTAAACCGTTTATTCTGATCGTATTATGCGTGGGCAGTAGTTAAAAACTGCCCCTTTCTCCACAAATGAAAAAATATCCAACCAAGAACTCCTCCCCTCATAGCCATAAAACCTAGCATTGCAATCCACAAGCTGTGATTGTGCAAAGATGCAAAACTAAAGTAGAGAACAAAGAAAGTCACTGCGGCCAAGAACATACTATTACGCATTTCTTTACCTCTGGTTGCACCAATAAAAATACCATCAAACAAATAGCACCACATAGAGATCAACGGCATGATCGCAAGCCATGGCAGGTATTCGTCGGCCGTAACCCTGACACTATCAATGTCACTGATTAAAGCCACAATGAGACTGCCACCAGCACCAAACACGATGGCAAAACCAACACAAACAATCGCCCCCCAAATAAAGGTCCCCCAAATGGAAAGCATTAGCTCCGCTTTATCTTTAGCCCCAATGGCTTTGCCTACCATCGCTTCTATTGCGTAAGCAAAGCCGTCCATTGCGTAAGAGACCATCAACACCAAACTCATCAATACCGCATTGGCAGCAACTACGTCATCGCCAAAACTCGCTCCTTGAAAAGTCATAAATGCCAATACAGCTTGTAAGCATAAAGAGCGTAAAAAGATGTCCCTATTCAAGCGAATAAAACGCAACAGACCGGTAAATAACTTATTGATGCCCAAAGACAATATTTGAGGTACATTCAATACAACGGACTGTTGCCAAGCTTTTCGACAAAAATAAAAGCCGACAAACGTACCAGTAAAGTCTGCAATAACTGATGCCGAAGCCGCACCTGACACTCCAAAATCTAAGACCACAACAAACAATACATCGAGTGCAATATTGGTAACATTAGTAGCGATAACCATCCACATTGGAGCCTTCGCATCTTGGTTGCCTAGAAGCCATCCCAATAACACAAAGTTCACCATCGCCGCCGGCGCACTCCATGCTCTTATGGCAAAGTATTGTGAAGCATAAAACTGCACCTGCTCACTTGCATCACTAAACCCCAGTGCTAATGCGATAATACCTCGATGTAAGATCAAGAAAAGCACCGCAAATGAAAGCGCCATAAAAATGCCTTGAATCAAAATCAAAGCAAGCTTTCTTGGATCTTGCGCACCTTTCGCTTGTGCTGACAAACCCGTCGTAGACATTCGCAAGAAGCCAAACAACCAAAAGAGCATACTGATCATGGTACTGCCTAACGCAACACCACCTAAGTACCAAGAATGCTCTAAATGCCCAACCACAGCAGCATCGACTAAACCCAGTAACGGCACAGTGATATTTGAAAGCACCATAGGAATAGCAAGAACAAGAATCCTTTTATGAAGGCTTAAGTCCATTAGTGAACGAACAACTGGATTTTGCATACTGTTCCTTTGGTTTGTTTTACATAAAAAAACAGCGCTCTTAATAAAGAGCGCTGTAGAATGAGTCAGTGATTACTTACTAGAGTCGCTATTACATCCACGTACTATTACGAATAATACCGACAGCAATACCTTCTATCACTAAATGCTGCTGAGTTAAATCAACTTCAATTGGAGAAAGCTCTTCGTTTTCTGGGTGCAGGAGCACCGTTGCACCTTTTCGCTCCAATCTTTTCACAGTAACATCTTCATCGACTCGTGCCACTACTACTTGACCGTCTCTAACGTCTTGTGTTTTGTGTACCGCCAGCAGATCGCCATCCATAATACCGATGTCCTTCATACTCTCACCATGCACTCGCAATAGAAAGTCTGCTTTAGGTTTAAACATTTGAGGGTCAACTTGGTAGTGCGACTCTATATGCTCTTGAGCTAAAATAGGTTCACCAGCGGCAACATTACCAATCAATGGCAAGCCATCATCATTGGCACTGTCTTGCAATAAAATACGGATACCTCTTGAAGCACCAGGGATAATTTCAATCACCTGTTTCTTGGCTAATGCTTTAAGATGCTCTTCCGCAGCGTTAGCTGAACGAAAACCCAGCGCGCGGGCGATTTCCGCTCTTGTTGGTGGCATACCAGTATCCTCGATCTTAGCTTTGATTAGATCGAATACCTGTTGCTGTCTTTGGGTTAATGGTCTCATAGGGCACCTGTTATTTTATACAGTTAACTGTGAGTATATACAGCATGGTTAAATAATCAACCAACTAGCTCTAATAACTTGAAATTTCAGTTAAAAGAACAAAGCTTCTACCCAAATGTAGAGAACGAGTCCCAATGCGACAAATACCGCCGCAGACCCAATGTCTTTTGCGCGTCCGGCTAACTCATGAAAATCAGGCCCAATACGATCAACCACCGCCTCAATTGCCGAATTAATCAGTTCAGCAATCAATACAATAAATAAAGACAATACCATCAGCATGCGTTCAACGTGACCAACATCGACCAAAAACGCAATAGGAATAAGTAGAATCGCTAAAATCACTTCCTGACGAAAAGCAGCTTCATGTTTGAAAGCCGCCTGTAACCCTTGAATAGAGTACCCTGCCGCCTTAATAATGCGTTTGAATCCTGTATTACCTTTCATTATTCACCTATTCTTTTATCTCTTTGCCCTTTTTCGGTTCGAAACCTAACATTGATACAATTCTGGTTAAAAGGTTCGACCAGTTCTGCTATTCTTGCGACGCATATGTTACAACCGAGCCTTGAAGAGTCTTGGACGCCAAATATAAATTGGGACAATCAATAATATGTCTTCTGGTCATACACTGACACAATCAGTTTTGCGCTTTCCATTGAAAGTACTGGTCAAGGGGAATGTCGTTCCTCCTTCGCCAATCAACAACCTCAACATAGACATAGACAAACCTATTGTCTATGTTTTGCCGTTTGAATCTAATGTCGACCTACTTTCGGTTCGCCGACGTGCCATTCAATTAGGGCTACCGGATCCACTTCAACCATTAGAGCTACACGGTCAAAGCTTTCGACGCTATGTATTTAGCTCTATGGATAATGAAGAAAATGACCCACAACCTCATGGCTCACTCAGCTCACAAAGCTTATTTATTCAACTTCTTAAGCTACATAGAGAGCAACCGGATCTCGACGTACAGCTGATCCCAACCACCGTCATGTGGGGACGCAAGCCAGGAAAAGAAGGGCAAGAGAAGCCTTACCTAGAAAACCTGCCATCTTGGAAGAAGATGTTTGCAGTCTTGTTTTCTGGTCGCGACTGTATGATTCGTTTCAGTCCCTTGGTCTCGATGCGCTACATGGCAGACTCTCATGGCTCTGATGAAACCATAGCGCAAAAACTTGCTCGTGTAGCACGTATTCATTTCTCTCGCCAAAAGTTAGCCGCATCCGGTCCAAACTTACCAAGCAGAGACGTTTTATTTAAACGGCTGATCAAATCTGAAGCAATCAATAAAGCCATTGCAGAAGAAGCGGCAGAAAAAAATATTAGTGTAGAAAAAGCGGAGCAACAAGCACTCAAAATCATCGATGAGATTGCGGCGAAGTTCTCATACTCACTGATCAAGCAAGGAAACTTCATTTTAACTTGGCTATGGAACCGTCTCTATCAAGGTATCAATGTCAATAATGCAGCGACGGTACGCAGATTAGCGCAAGACGGACATGAAATCGTTTATGTCCCATGTCACCGAAGCCATATGGATTACCTACTGTTATCCTACATCTTATACTATGAAGGAATGGTGCCGCCGCATATTGCCGCTGGGGTTAACCTGAACTTCTTCCCAGCGGGGCCTATCTTTAGACGGGGCGGTGCATTCTTTATTCGCCGTAGCTTTAAAGGTGACAAACTCTATTCCACTATTTTTAGAGAATACCTCGCTGAGCTATTTGCGAAAGGCTATTCCGTTGAATACTTTAGTGAAGGGGGCCGCTCACGTACCGGCCGTCTTTTACAAGCCAAAACAGGTATGCTTGCAATGACGGTACAGGCTATGTTGCGAGGGCTAAACCGTCCTGTGACTCTGGTTCCTGTATACATCGGCTATGAGCACGTAATGGAAGTGTCTACCTACGCAAAAGAACTACGAGGTAAACGCAAGGAAAAAGAAAATGCCGGACAGGTGTTACGCACGATAAGAAAACTGCGTAACTTTGGCCAAGGTTACGTGAACTTCGGTGAACCTATTTCGCTCAACAACTACCTCAACGAAAATGTGCCACAGTGGCGAGACAGCATCGGTGCACCAAGCACAATTAAACCCGATTGGATGGCTCCAACGGTAAATGCAATTGCTGAGAAAATGATGACGCATATCAATGACGCAGCAGCGGCCAATGCACTGAGTTTATCAGCCACCGCATTACTGGCTTCGAGACAACGAGCACTCACTAAAGAAAGCTTAGTCAATCAAATCGATTGTTACTTGCGTATTCTACGTAATACTCCATATACGGATTACTCTACGGTACCCAATGACACAGCCGAAGAACTGGCTGCCCATGCTATCTCTTTAGATAAGTTTGTGGTCGACTCAGACAGTATGGGTGAAATCGTGTCATTAGATCGTCATCAGTCAGTACTGATGACTTACTATCGTAACAACATCATACACATGTTGGCGCTTCCTTCATTGGTTGCGCAACTGATTATTCAACTGCCCGACTGTACTCTCACAAAGCTAAAACGAAATATTTCGGTTCTCTATCCGTTCTTAAAAAAGGAGTTTTTCCTTTCTTACGATAACGAACAATTAGAAGAGAAAATTGAACAGATCGTACAGGAGTTTTTAGCACAACAGCTGATCCAAATGGATGATGATGTGATTCACCTCCACCAGCCTAATATTCATACCATACAGCTGCTATCAAGAACGATTTCGGAAACGCTACAACGTTATAGCATCGCACTAAACCTATTAGCCTCAAGACCTGAGGTCACACAAGAGGATTTAGAAGTACGATGCCAAGATATTGCTCAGCGTTTAGGTCGTTTACATGGCATCAATGCACCCGAATTTTTCGATAAGGGAGTATTTGCAGCACTGTTTAATACTTTAAAAGAACAGAACTATCTCAATGCAGAAGGTGTGTGTGATATTGAACGCACAGAAAAACTCGCGCAAGGTTTGCTTGAGATTCTGTCACCAGAAGTGAAGTTGACCATCAAAGAAGGTATTGCTCAGGCAGAGTAATACGCATACCAGAGTCACTTTAGTGCGCCCCCATAGCGCAGAGTGACT
>NZ_BATM01000059.1 GCF_000467185.1 Vibrio ezurae NBRC 102218 | reverse complement strand
GGTTTGCGGGTACATTCGACACATCTGAGGCTTATATTTTATCTATGCTTGCTTGTAATTGCCTTGTTGATTCTCATAATGCAGTGCTCTTTGCTGAACTGATTGAAGCTTTAGCACTGCTTCATTCTTCTAACGCTTTTTATTGTTTGCTTTTGAACCTGGTAATGCGCTACGTAAAGTATGACGTGTTTTATTCGGAACACCTTTGGAGAACTTCACGCGATATTGTTTTCTTGATTGGTACACTTTAACGGTGCCATCAAATGGATGCTGTTTGACAATTTCTTTGCACTTATGGAGAAACATCTTATCAACCTTCCCGGAATGAGAACTCACTTGACCGTCTTTAAAGACCAATTTCATTTTCGGTTTGTCGTAAAGCACAATCGCAAAAATTAATGCCGCAGCAATTAACATGACGTACAACATGCTTGTCTCCTACAAATAAGGGTTAATCAGATAAAAGTTTATTGAGATCTTCTTTTAAAAGGTTCACTTTTTCGCTGGCTTTCTCACTGCGCTGAGCCTCACTGAGTAGATACTCAATGGCATCGGATAAAGTGCAGCCCAACTCGTTTGCTCGATAAGAGAGTTTTTCCCAAACGCGATAGTCTAAATCGATGGATTTCTTCCGCGTGTGAACTTGTTCAGCATTAAAATGACGCTTTCTTTTGGCGCGAATCGCTTGTTTGAGTTTATTATCAAGCTCCATGGACATATGGTGATTAATCCACTCTAACACTTGCACAGGTTCGTGCTCTATAGCTCGTAAAAGTTCAACAGCGGCGGCATCAGCACTACTGTCAATATGACGAGTAATTGTCTCTCCTTCCTTCCACTTTTTGATCAAGTAGTTCCACTTCCAACCACATTCTAGGTTTTCTAGCTGTTGATATTTCATGAGTTAAGGTGTTAAGTCCATTGATTAAAAACATACAGTGACAGCGTAACCCTGAAGCGAACATTTGACAATAAAATGGGTTTCAATATTTGGGATAAAGCACAAAATGATGCAAGGTTGCGCAAAATGACACATCAACCAAGTGTAAATTGACTATTTTTCGGGTTATCTTTTATAACCTTAGGTATACTAGCGGCATAGTATATTTTAGTAAGTATTTATGAAATCCATAGATTGGCAACTCGCTACGCCCCAGCATGAAATCGATTCAAGTCGCACATTGTTTCAATACACTGAAACCCCTTTTATTTCGCTACAACCACGTCTAGAAGCAACGCTTAAGCGGTTTGTTGTTCTTGGAAATAGAGCACCATTGCTTGCGATTAACAGTTCGGACACCGTGTTGTCTCGCAGTGAAATTACCTCGGTGTTGTCGTCGTTAACTGACTTGCCGGTATTGCATAGCGAAACCTTGTCTGCGGAAGAGTTATTCGGTAGTTACACTGTCACCAACACTGGTGAGCTACAATCGTCTATCGGTTTGCTTGAGCAACAACACTGCGGTTACTTGGTCATTTCAGCAAATGCTTTGTTGGTACAGCCAACCACGCTGTTGGCAATACGTTCACTGCTCGCAGGTGAAGCCGTTTCAAAAGTACGTTCAGGTCAAAATGGCTTTGCAGCGAACCAATGCTTTACTAGCTCAGTACGAGTCGTTGTGGTGGGCGATCGTAGCCAGCTTGCCGATCTTGACTATTTGGACCCTGCCTTCTCTTCTTCACACACTATGTTCACTGAAGTTGAAATGGATATGCGTATCGACCCTAACACTGCGACAGCCTATTTAGGCTATGTCGCCAATGTCGCGCGCCGTGCACAATTACCCGATATGTCTCCTGCCGCTATTGATAATTTCTTGACCGCTGGCGCTCGTGTTTGTGAAGAACAACACTTTGCACCATTATCCTCATCGTGGATACAATCTTTATTGACCGAGGCGGCGATCGAATCCAACTCAAACTGCATTGAGTCTAAACACATTGAAGCGGCTTTAGAAGCGCGATACTACCGAGAATCTTACCTACCTAATCGTGCACTGGATGATATTCTTGACGGACAAGTCCTGATTCAGACTGAAGGCAAACAGGTCGGCCAAGTCAACGGACTAACGGTGATTGATATACCGGGGCATCCTGTATCTTACGGTGAGCCCGCTCGTATTTCGTGCGTCATTCATTTTGGTGATGGCGACGTTTCTGATGTGGAACGCAAAGCGGAATTAGGGGGTAACCTGCATGCAAAAGGCATGATGATCATGCAGGCGTTTTTAAGCAGCGCACTTGATTTAGATGAGCCGTTACCTTACTCCGCTTCTATTGTTTTTGAACAGTCATACAGCGAAGTGGATGGCGATAGTGCATCATTAGCCGAACTGTGTGCGTTTGTTAGTGCGTTATCCGGTTATGAAATTAAACAAAACATTGCGGTAACGGGTGCGGTTGATCAGTTTGGTCGCGTGCAGGCTGTAGGCGGACTTAATGAAAAGATTGAAGGCTTTTTCTATGTATGTGCCCATCAAGGGTTAACGGGTGAACAAGGCGTTATCTTGCCAAAATCAAATCTACGCCATTTATCTCTACATAAAGATGTTGTCGATGCCATAAAGCAAGGCAAGTTTCATATTTGGAGTGTAGAGGATGTTCACCAAGCACTGCCTATCATTACAGGACAACAATTTAGCGGTGACTGCGAAGATACAATCCTTAATAAGATTGCGGAGCGTATCGATAGACTTAATCAGCATGATTTAGGTGAAACTTTGTTTGAACGCCTAAAAAGAATGCTGTTTAAGGACTGATCGGAGTTGTAAGTACTATACTGCATCACATAAGATGCAGGTTCAAAAATTCTGGAGACTCAATACAATGCAACAAAAACCTTGCGATATCGCAAACTCATATGATCGTGATGACCTATTAGCATCAAGCCGTGGTGAACTATTTGGTCCTCAAGGCCCACAACTCCCTGCGCCTAACATGCTGATGATGGACCGTGTGACTAAAATGTCGCAAACCGAAGGTGAGTTTGGCAAAGGTCTTATTACTGCAGAATTAGATATTACTCCAGACCTATGGTTTTTTGATTGTCACTTCCCTGGTGACCCAGTAATGCCTGGTTGTCTTGGACTTGATGCCATGTGGCAATTGGTTGGTTTCTTCCTTGGCTGGATTGGCGGCGAAGGTAAAGGACGCGCATTAGGTGTAGGTGAAGTTAAATTCACCGGCCAAGTATTGCCAACCGCGAAAAAAGTGACTTACGAGATTCACATGAAGCGCGTTGTAAACCGCAAACTGGTTATGGGTATGGCTGATGGCCGCGTTCTAGTTGACGGTAAAGAAATCTACGTTGCTAAAGATCTTAAAGTGGGCTTATTTAAAGATACTTCTAAGTTCTAAGTTCAGTTACAGAACGACTTTTTCCAAAGCCACGATATTTATCGTGGCTTTTTCGTTTTCTCCCCTATTGAATAGGTATTATGCGAAGGAAGGTAATGTATGTGTTTCTGTTGTCTAACTATATTCAGTTATAGTGCATTAGAAACATAAAAACAAACCCCAATATGGGGTCTGCTCCTAAGGTTATTTATAAAGACCGGACTCTACGTCACCTTTCGCGTCTCGCCAACCTCCCAACCATTGTGATTTAGCGTCTGTCTGTTGATATGGGCAAGTATCACTTGAGCGACCATTAAGCCCCGCTTTATAACCTTGGGACTGTGCTCTCTCAAGACGGTCGCGTTTTTGTCTCTTCATAGTTAAATCCTCTAACCTTTCGATAAACAAATGGGTAAATTACCTTTTACTTCCAACAAACGGCTGTTGAACTGCGAAACTCTACTGGTACTCGCAAGATAAAAAATACCCTTTATAAGACTCGTTCAAAAATGAACTTTTCTCAAGGTTAAAAAAAGGACAATATCCAATTTGTGATATTGTCCTTAATTCGCTTATCTTGGCTTTAAAGCATCACTGCTTTTTTAAACGTCGACGCAACCCTATTAATCCCAGTAATCCCAACATCCAAGGACCGATACTCCCACCTTGTCGAGATATTTCTTCCTGAGCAACACTTCGTGGTGTAATAGTAGCCGTAGCCTTATCATCGTTGAGATCGACAGTAGGAACTAGTTTGACCGCAACAATGGTTTCAACACCTTGACCTTCACCACAATATGCATTGTGACCGGTATTATCGTACCCACCGGCACAATATAAGGCAGTAGCCGAAATTTCACCTTTATCGTTAATATCTGATGCAGCAATCACTCGATAATGGTTATTTGTGCCACTCACTTTTTCATCATTGGTTAAGTCATCAAGCCACCAAGCACGGTTCTCAAACAATTTACGACGAGCAACATGAGTACCCTCAAAATCGTAAGGGTTGATAAACCCTCTGTGTCGACGCTGTTTACCGCCGTATTCACGTGCAGTTTCAGCATCAATGGTGCCTACAATTTCATTATAGTTATTTACCGCTTTTGCTTCACCACCAGACCCTCTGAAGAAAATAGATTCTCCCGTATCAACAAGATAGGTAGCAGCAGGAGTATCCTGACTCGCATCGGCTACAAACATTCGATTCGCTGCCGCGCCATTTTCAGGAATGTAGCCACTACGCTTAGACTCACCAATAACGAGCAAGTTATTGTTAATATCGGTCGCTTTAGTGTTCGAGTAAATGTAGTCACTACCACTCTTAACACGTGCGTTATTAATAAATACGGTCTTCCAAGCGTCCGGCTTAGTAATATCAAATGCACCGCTGTCTTCATCAGGGTAGAATATGGCCGCTTGCATCATTAAGTTATTGTCATCACGGTCAGTATTATAACCGACTAAAATAGGCTTACCGTTATACTTCGTTTCGTCTGGATTAGTACCATCTTCCTTTGGAATCAGCGTATTGTCAGGTACTACGGCGCCACGAACACTAGACATATAAGACTTTTCATCTCGAAGCCCAGTTTCAGCGTCATCGTTTTTAGTATTTGACCACTTGCTCACAGCAACACCAGCATCCGGTGTTGCTATATCCCACACAAAGCCCTTGGTTGAAAAAGCAAAGTTTTGACAGTTGCTACTCGCGCCAGGATCATCGATTGCAACACCGCCGCTGAAACACTGTCCTAAATCACGTCCGTCATAGTCTTTACCACTATCACTATAGTCAAATGGAGAAACTGAGGCACTCCCGACAACGTAAGTTTTATTTTCATAGCTAAAAGAGTCAAATGCCATAGTACGGCCCATTTTAGTGACAATGTCACTGATAGGACTGGTGCCATCTAAAGCCAATTTAGGTGGTAACAACAAATCAGTTCCCACAAACCCACGTTCTCTAAAGGCTAGACCATAGTGCCCAAAGTCATAGTAACCACTACTGGTACTACCTATAACCTCGCCATCAACGCTGAATTTATTGACCACTACATCATTTGATTTGGCCACCCATTGACCGCCACCCGGTTTATATTCGGACGAAGGCTCAGTAGTAAACAACTGACTAGATGAACCTGTTGCTGTGTTATCAGCGTTCGCGGGATAAACCGTTAGGAAGCTATTAGCATTGGCTTGGTAGTTATTAAAATAATACGCTTCACGTTCGCGCTCTAAACCACCTTTATCATTAATTCCTTGCCATTCACGTTCCGCCCAGTTTTCACAACTGTTATAACCAAGTTGTTGATAACAGTAGCTTTCAAGATCGTACCAATCGACATAGGTAAACGTATTATCAACCCCAAAAGGCGCTTCATCACGAAATGGAATGCCGTCAGTACCATCGCGGGTATCACCAGCCACATTACCGTTTTCGTCAATGGCACTTGCATAAGACTCGATCCCAAGATTACTTGGAACAGCCACTGGTACAACATCATAAAGGTTGGCATTAGCGCCATACGAAGCCATAACCAAACTGGCTACGGCTGAAAGTTTAAAGATACGACTACGGTTCAAAATCTATTATTCCTGCTGCATTGCTTCAAGCTCTTCCCAGCGCTCAAATGCTATTTCTAGTTCCTGCTCCTTGGAAGCTAACTCCTCAAGCACAGGCTGTGTTTCCTCTACAGGAAGAGAGAAAAAAGCCGAGTCATTGACTCGTTCCTGTAGGCTTTCAATATGTTCTTCGAGTTGTTCTAGAAGTTGTGGTAGCGATTCTAACTCACGTAACAACTTATACGACAACTTTTTACTGTTATTGCGACTTGGTTTGCTACTTGCTTTTTTAGTTGCTTTATCTGTAACCACTACGTCACTTTTGCTTGCCACAAATTCCTGACGAGAGGCTTTCACTTGAGCGCGCTGCTGCTGCGCATCATGGTAACCGCCAACGAACTCCTCGATGCGACCATTACCTTCAAAAATCCAACTCGCCATGACCGTATTGTCTACGAACTCACGGTCGTGACTCACTAAGAGTAACGTCCCCTGATAGTTGGCAAGCAAATCTTCCAAAAGTTCCAATGTTTCGATATCTAAATCGTTGGTTGGTTCATCTAAAACCAATAAATTGTTCGATTTAAGGAAAATTCGCGCCAATAACAGACGGTTTTTCTCACCGCCAGATAAGGCTTTTACCGGAGAACGGGCACGTCTTGGTGAAAATAAGAAATCTTGTAAGTAACTGAGCGCGTGACGCTCACGTCCGCCCACAGTAACCTCTTGTTTACCATCCGCTAAGTTATCAATAACGGTTTTTTCAGGATCAAGCGCTTCACGATATTGGTCAAAATAAGCAATTTCGAGCTTGGTACCGCAATGTAAACGCCCGGTGTCGGGTTTAATGTCGCCTAACATCAGTTTAAGCAAGGTACTCTTACCACAACCGTTAGGGCCGATCAGAGCCACTTTATCGCCACGCATCACTGAGAAGCTAAAGTCGTCAATAATGGTTTTACCGTCAATAGCGTAGCTAATATTCTCCGCTTCAAAGACGATTTTGCCACTGCGAGTGCCGTCATCAATCTGAATGTTCGCCTTACCCTGCACTTCAATGCGATCTTTACGCTCACGACGCAATTGTTTTAGTGCTCTGACGCGTCCTTCATTACGCGTACGGCGCGCCTTGATGCCCTGACGTATCCAAGTCTCTTCTTGAGCCAGTTTCTTATCAAATTCGGCGTTTTGCGCTTCTTCAACGCGAATCGCTTCTTCTTTATCGATGAGATATTGCTGATAGTTGCCTGGGAATGAAGAAAGCTTGCCTCTATCGAGATCGACAATACGTGTTGCCATGGATTGGATAAAGCTTCTATCGTGCGAAATAAAGATGATTGAACCGCGGAAATCCTTCAAAAAGGTTTCTAGCCATTCAATGGTGGTCACATCAAGGTGGTTGGTTGGCTCATCCAGTAGCAATACATCAGGATCGCACACCAAAGCGCGTGCTAACGCCGCTTTACGTTGCCAGCCACCGGATAAATCGGTTAGTAAAGTATTCGCATCCAGTGCCAGCGCTTCCAACACATTGGTGATGCGGCTTTCAAAACGCCATGCACCGCTATGATCAAGGGTTTCTTGAACCTTGGATAAACGATTAATGTTCTTTTCGCTTGGGTCTTCCGCCACGAGATCCAACAGATCTTGGTAGATCTTAAGCTGTTTACCAATTTCAGCTAAGCCTTCAGAGACGTATTCATAGACAGTGCCCTGTTGATTACGCGGTGGATCTTGTTCTAAGCGCGAGATAACCACATCTTGAGTTATCTGCATATTGCCATCGTCCATCTGCACGCTGCCTGCAATCACCTTCATTAAGGTGGATTTACCTGCACCGTTGCGTCCCACGAGACAAACACGTTCGTTTTCTTGTAGCTGAAAATCAGCGTTATCCAGCAGTGGGATATCACCGAAAGCCAATTGACCATTATGAATGGTAAGTAATGCCATTATTGTCTAACCATTGTTGTAATTGTTGTAAATCGAAGGGCCAGTTGAGTTCTTGATTATTATATTGAACTACAGGTATCGTGACACCGTAACGCGCAAACAAGGCGTCATCAAAAGCAATGTCGATAACCTGTGGTTCAATGCCAACTTGGCTGAGCAAGGCATACGCTTGCTCGCAAAGATGGCACCCTTCGGTACTGTACAGAGTTACTTTCACTCTGTATCGCCTGCCAGTGTGACTAACCAGCAGTTGTGGATGTGCTTGTTACGCGCAAAATCCAGCGGCAGTGTCTTGTCTGAAATATTCTGTGCTCGTAACCCAAGCTCCGCTAGCCCTTCCATATCCATTTTAAACTGACGTTTATTGTTGGAGAACACAATCGTGCCCTGTGGACGTAGCAAGCGTTTTAGGTGCGTCATAAGCTGAATATGGTCGCGTTGAATATCAAAAGTTTGCTTCATACGCTTTGAATTAGAAAACGTTGGTGGATCAATAAAGATCAAATCATACTGACCGGTTGCCGTTTCAAGCCACTGTAAGCAGTCAGCTTGAATAAACTCATGTTGTTTACCCTTAATGCCGTTAATAGCTAAGTTTTCTTTCGCCCAATCAAGATAGGTATTCGACATATCAATAGTGGTGGTCGACTTAGCGCCGCCAACCGCTGCATGTACCGTGGCACTGCCCGTATAAGCAAATAGGTTCAAGAAATCGCAACCTGCCGCCATTTGACCAATTTTACGGCGCGTCAGTTTGTGATCCAAAAACAGGCCCGTATCTAAGTAATCAAACAAGTTAACTTTAAGGTTAACGCCATATTCAGACACTTCCATCTGATGCGATTTTTGCGCCAGTTTCTGGTATTGATTAGTGCCCTTTTGTCTTTGACGAACCTTGAGTACCACATTGTTCGCTTCTACGCCCGTCACTTGAATGCTGGCGCGAATGATGTCAGTAAGACGACGCTTGGCCGTCTCCGGATCGATGGTTTTAGGCGCAGCGTATTCTTGAATCACTAAGTGACCTGGATACACATCGATAGCCACATTGTAATCAGGCAAGTCCGCATCATAGATACGGTAGCAATCGAGTTGCTCGCGTTTCGCCCATTTGCCAATCTTAGCGATGTTCTTTTTCAGACGGTTGGCAAAATCAGGGGCTACCACAGCTTCTACAGGCTGTGAGTCATTGCCGTTTGTTGTCGCTCTTGGCTTATCAGAAATGCCGTAGTTCTTTTGTAGACAGTTTAGCGCGCCGTTATTTACTTTATATTGCTTATCAGCACGCATGCGCAGACAGCTCAATAGCTCGTCAGAGCTTGAGAAAATAGACGCATTCCAACCGCCAAACTCCGCTTTTAACTGGGCGCCAAACTCAGAATACAGCGCAATCAAGCCCGGCTCGGTGCTTAGTCGCTCACCATAAGGAGGGTTACAAATAATAGAGCCTGTACCTGCGTCTTTAGGCGCAGTAATACGAGTCGCATCACCAAGTCTAAAGTCGATTAAACCGTCAATTCCGGCGCGAACGGCGTTCTTCTTAGCCGTTTCCAACACTCGCGGATCGTTATCATAGCCAATCACCGGCACATCAAATTTGTTGATGCCGCGACGACCAACCACTTTCGCCTCAGATTTCACTTCAGCCCACAATGCGTAGTCAAAGTCTTTTAGGTTCTCAAGGCTCCAGTTAGTGCGTGCATGACCCGGCGCTACGTTGGCAGCCAGCATTACCGCTTCAATCAGTAACGTACCCGAACCACACATTGGATCGATAAGAGGCGATTGAGTATCCCAACCACTGCGCATAACAATAGAGGCCGCCAGAGTTTCACGTAAAGGTGCACGACCGGCTTCAGTACGGTAGCCACGCTGGTTAAGACCTTGGCCGACCATATCGATGCCCAGTATGGCGTCATCTCTGTGTAGACGAACATGAATGCGAAGATCGGGACGATCTTTGCTGATCTCAGGTCTTGGTAGGTTTGCTTTAGTGAAAGTATCCACAATCGCATCCTTAACCTTCATCGCGCCATATTGGCTATTACGGATCTGGCCATTGGTACCGTTGAAGTCAACAATAATCGATTTGCCTGCATCAAAATGGTTCTGCCAACGAATCGACATACAAGAAAGGTATAAATCCATGTCATCTTGACACTTAAACTCAGACAGAATTCGCACAAATCGAGACGCGGTTCGACAAGATAAACACGCTCTATAGATCTGTTCTAGGCTCGCCTTAAACCGCACGCCCGCTTGTACGGGTTTTGGGTTTTCAATTCCCAATTTATTAAGTTCTTCTACCAATAGATTTTCTAAGCCATTGGCCGTTACGGCAAGGTATTGATGCATGTTAATCACTAAGCTGCTAATAAAATGGCGTTAATTATAAACTGTAATAGTTTTAAATTCCGATATTTCTCAGTCAAACCCCTCTATTTGTTCATTTCTACAGCAAAGCCAACTGTTGGTTAACTTTCAACAGCTCCGATTAACGCCTTTTTGTCTTTAACCAAAGCAGAACCTATTTATGGTCATTTTGGTGGTAGTGAATACTTATTCGCATGCAATTTGGTCTATACCACCAACCAAAAACAACTGAAAGTTACTTACAAAACGGGCTAAACAAGGAAAAATAAAGGGGAATACCCCTACTTTTGTATGAAATTAAGACAGGTTTGAGGAAAAAAAGAATGTAAAAAATGTGCGCTTGCAACACCTAATGTCACACTAACGATGTTTAATTGGCGTAAACTTTAAGAATGTGTGAGCTATTCGTATAGTCAACAGCATGAATATTGCACGAAGAAGTGGTGTCCAGACGGCGAAAAAGTACGAATGACAGGCAACAAAAAGGCCGTTTTAGCATGAACTAAAACGGCCTATTCGACATTAATTTGGCTTTTCCCATTGCCCTTTTAAACTGGCTGAGGAAAGATTAAGACACCATCTGTATTTGTGCTTGGAAGAACAGCGCATTGGCTGAACGCATGCGGTCGTGCATCACTTTGATGGGCTGGCAGAACGAAAGGTGTTTGCTGCCCGTTAAATAGAAGTCTTCGCTATTCACGGACACAACGATACTGGCGGTATCAGAACTCTCAACTACCATAAAGTAACCGGTGTTGTATTCGTTCTGCAGCTCCACAACCTCCCCTTCCTGTGGCTGATAGCCATTGGACTGAGTATCAAAAAACCAGCTTTTAGGCTGTACAGGCTTATGGAAGCGTTTAACGGCAACAGCTTTGAGCACCAGCTCAGCTTGACGAGGGATCGAAAGTGGAAGACCTTTTACGGAGTCTTGGAAGACGTGGTAGATATCCGCATCTTCAACAGAAAATTTTTGTGGTTTAAAAGCTGATTCAATAAGCACTTTACGAGGTAAGTTAGAGCGAAATACCATCTCTTCACTTATCTCAAGCATTAGCGAGGATTGCTCCTCGTCGTAGTACCAATTCCATGTATCGTTTAGCTTAAGCATAACCCTGTCCTGTCTTTAAACTCAGTTTAAGTAAGACGCTACACCATCCCTGTTTTACGGGGTCCACGTTACTTTCTGATAATTCTACTAACAGAAAACGAAAAAAAAAGGGGAAATGATTCCCCTTTTTTTACGCTAAACAATTGGTTTTACTGCAACTTGATTACAGGTTTTTCACGATATCGCGTACTAAGTTTGGTCCATGGAAAATAAAGCCTGAGTAGACTTGAACCAATTTTGCGCCCGCTTGCAGTTTTTCTTTTGCAGACACAAAAGAATCGATACCGCCAACGCCGATGATCGGAATATCTTCACCCAGTTCCTGATAAAGCTTCGCAACCACTTCAGTACTGCGCAGTTGCAGAGGACGACCGCTTAAACCGCCGGTTTCTTCTGCGTGCTTCATGCCTTCAACAATACTACGATCCAGTGTTGTGTTCGTTGCAATAACACCATCAATAGCGTGTTTACGCAAAGAATCACAAATCTGCACGATTTCATCGTCAGTAAGATCCGGCGCAATTTTTAACGCAAGCGGTACATAGTTACCACGTAACTCATGCAGCTCTTTTTGCTTGGCTTTTAAATCACCCAGCAGTGAATCCAGAGCATCGCCATATTGTAGCGTACGCAGATCTGGAGTATTCGGTGAAGAAATGTTTACCGCAATGTAATCAGCGTACTGATAGACCTTTTCCATACAAATTAGGTAATCGCTGTTACCCTCTTCGATAGGCGTGTCTTTGTTCTTGCCGATGTTAATGCCAAGAATACAATCAAATTTTGCCTTCTTCACATTTTCCACTAAAGCATCTACACCTAGGTTATTGAAACCCATACGGTTGATAATGCCTTCCGCTTCTAGCAGACGGAACATGCGAGGTTTATCGTTGCCAGGTTGAGGACGTGGCGTTACCGTCCCTACTTCTACGCAGCCAAAACCCATTGCATCAAATGCTTCAATACATTCCGCATTCTTATCAAGTCCCGCGGCTAAGCCAACAGGGTTTTTAAACGTTAGGCCCATACATTCGACTGGACGATTTGGTAATTTTTGACGATAAAACAGATCTAACGGTGTACCTGTTAATTTAGGTAAATAGTTGATCGCAAGATCGTGCGCCTTTTCGGCGTTGAATTGAAATAAGCCAGTTCTGGCAAGACGGTAGAGCATTGTGCCTCCGATAAAAAAAGCCCCGTGTAAACGGGGCTGTATTATTTACTTTGTAGCTTCACAATTCAAGTTTAAAAGCATTAACTCTCTTAATGCGACAGAAAATTTAGCAAATTCATGCACATTCCCCACTTTAAACTCGTTTAAGGTGTTCTCCCAGCGTTGCAATGCTAGCTGGTTATTGCTGATCCAGTTATCAATGGTGGTCTCTTCGTTTACTGGATTATCACCACAACCACAGTTAAGCACTTGCACTGTCAGTTGACGCTGTTGCCAGTCAAGATCTTCTCTAAAGGCGGCTCTGGCAAGTGCCTGCCAATTATTATCCACCACCTTATTGTTGATTTGATCCAAGAACCAATGCAGAGATAAGCGATCCCCTAGGTAGAAGTACATTTTGGCGGTGCGCTCAATGCTCGTAGCGCATTCTTTCGCAGCCAAAGAAATATCATAGCAGCAGTACAGGCTAGACAACCTCGCCAGATAATTGGCCAGTTTTTTATCGACGCCTTGCGCTATCCATTCATCAGCGACCGTTTGATGTTGCAAGACTTCATCGGGCACCAAGAATTGATCTAACTTACTCACAATAACGTCTACATCAGATCTAAAACGATCCACCAATTCTTTGACGCTGCTATTGTGGGAGCGATTTCTTAGCATCCAACGAGTGAGACGGCGTAATGTACGACGAATCACAATCATCAGCTGATACTGTAAGCTGGCGTCTATGCGATTGTCGTGCTCACGAATGCTGCTAAACACCTCCGAGAATTTGAACAACTCTTTGGAAGCGACAAATGCGTTGGCGATATCCACCACATTGGCGCCCGTCTCTTCTTGCAGACGAGTCACAAAGTTGCATCCCATTTCATTGACAATATCATTGGCTAATGCAGTGGCAATGATCTCGGTGCGCAGTGGATGTGAATCCATGCTAGATTTATAGTTACGGCGTAACCTATCAGGAAAGTATTGCACTAACTGTTTGGCGTGATACGCATCTTGGGCAATAGCATCAGTGGCAAGTTGTTCTTTTAACAGCATTTTACCATACGCCACCAGCACTGAGAGCTCAGGTCTAGATAGACCGATACCCTGCTTTTCACGCTCTTGAAGCTGTTCATCGTCGGGAATGTATTCAAGTTGACGGTCAAGATGTCCCGCTTTTTCCATGGTATGGATAAAGCGCATCTGCTCTTTCATCCCCACAATGCCTTGCTCTTCAGTGACAGAGATTGATTCTGACTGACAATAGGCATGATGCAACACAATCTCTGATACGTCCGCTTCCATTGAATCGAGAATTTCATTGCGCTGTTTTAACGTCAGGTCACTGTTTTGCACTAAACCATTAAGCAAAATCTTAATATTAACTTCATTGTCGGAGCTATCCACGCCACCCACATTATCAATAAAGTCGGTATTGACGTATCCGCCATTTAAGGCAAATTCGATACGGCCAAGTTGGGTTAAGCCTAAGTTGCCTCCTTCGCCGACCACTTTCGCTCGCAACTGATTACCATTAATGCGCAAAATGTCGTTGGCGCGATCACCAACATCGGCGTGACTCTCTTTACTGGATTTCACATAGGTGCCGATGCCGCCGTTCCATAACAAGTCAACTTGCATCATCAAAAGATGCTTAATCAAGTCGTTGGGCGCTAACACATCAACCTCTATGCCTAACATAGCTTTGATTTCAGGTGACAGGGTCACAGATTTAGCTTTGCGCGAGAATACGCCGCCGCCTTTAGAAATCAATGCCTTATCGTAATCATCCCAACCTGTACGTGGTGTAGTAAACAGACGTTCACGCTCAGCGTAAGAAATCGCTGCATCTGGATTTGGGTCGATAAATATATGCAAGTGGTTAAATGCCGCTTGCAGTAAGATGTGCTTGGATAACAACATGCCATTGCCAAATACGTCTCCAGCCATGTCCCCCACACCTACAACGGTAAAGTTGGTGGTTTGGCAATTAATGCCCAGCTCTCGGAAATGGCGTTTTACCGACTCCCAACCGCCTTTGGCAGTAATGCCCATCACTTTATGATCGTAACCATTTGATCCGCCAGAGGCGAACGCATCACCGAGCCAGAAGTTGTATTCTTGAGAAACACTGTTCGCAATATCAGAGAAGGTTGCCGTGCCCTTATCAGCAGCAACTACCAAATAAGAATCGTCTTCATCGTGGCGCACAACATTTGGTGGCGGAACCAACTCGCCTTCGACAATGTTATCGGCGACATCCAATAGCGAGCTAATAAACTTGCGATAACAACGCTGACCTTCGGCAAAAATCTCATCTCGACCTGTCATCAAGTGCTGCTTCTTACACACAAAGCCGCCTTTTGCGCCCACGGGCAAAATCACCGTATTTTTCACCTGTTGCGCTTTAACCAAGCCAAGCACTTCGGTGCGAAAATCCTCTTGTCTGTCTGACCAACGTAATCCGCCGCGAGCCACTTTACCGCCGCGAAGATGTACCCCTTCCACATCTGGCGCATAAACAAACATTTCAAACTCAGGCACCGGCTTAGGTATTTCAGGAATGTTTTTCGGTCTCAGCTTTAATGCTAAGCAAGGTTTGCGTTCCCCTTGCTCGGTTAACTGATAGTAGTTAGTGCGTAGCGTTGCACGAATCATCTCAACATAACGACGCACAATTCTATCGTCATCAAGGCTTTCGACTTTTTCAAGTTGCGCATTAATTTTTTCAACCACTTTCAGTTGCGAAGCTTCATCGCCTTGATTGCTTGGTAAGAAACGTTTTTCAAATAAGCTCACCAGAAAGTTAGCCAGTTTAGGATGCGCGGCTAACGTATCACCAATGTATTGTTGGCTAAACGGAAAGCCCACTTGACGCATATATTTAGCATAGGCACGTAAAATCGTTGTTTCGACACCCGTTAACCCTGCGCCAAGAATCAATCGGTTGAAACCATCGTTTTCTAACTGACCTTGCCACACTCCGGCAAACGCCTGTTGGAAACGATCGCGCACCTTATTGAAATCGACAACTGTGTTGCCTTTGTGCAACATAGAGAAATCTAAAATCCAATACGTTTGCCCGCTTTTGGTTTCTACTTGATAAGGCGACTCGCCAATAATGCGTAAGTCGAAATTTTCCAGCATAGGCATAACATCGGATAGATGTATCGGTGAGTCTTTATGGTAGAGCTTTAAGTGAACGACTTTTGAATCCATCAACTCTTCTTGGGGACGATAGAACAGCATTCCCAAAGGATTCGCTTCATTTAACTGCTGTAAACGTTCAATATCCGCCACGGCCGCATTAGGCAATACCGCTTCTTGATACGAACGAGGAAACGCGTCCATATAACCTTTTGCCAGCGGCAATCCTTGGCTTTCACCCAGACTTGATACTATGGCTTGTTTAAGACGATCTCCCCAAGTGGAAGAGGCTTCCATAAGATCTTGCTCGATGCTTTTCACGTCATAATCAATATTTGGATCATCCACCCGCACAATATAATGGGTTCTCGCGAGCGGACTCTCTGAAAAATAAGTCGTAAATTCAACTTCTTGGTCAGTGTTAAACGCCCGTTTAAAGATGCGCTGTGTCTGCCGGCGAAGCTCGGTGTTATAGCGCTCTTTGGTGACGTATACCATGGCGCTTAAGAATCGGCCAAATGGGTCTTTGCGCACAAACAAGCGGATCATATCTCGATCTTGCATTTGTACAACGCCCATACCAATATGAAGCAGCTCCTCTTCACTGGCTTGTAGCAGTTCATCACGCGGGTAAGTTTCTAAAATGTTATGTAGCGCCTTAAAGGAATATGACCCTTCTAAAAAGCCGCTACCTTGTAATATACGTGCAACTTTATTTCGAACAAGTGGAATGCGATCAACACTTTGGTTGTATACGGCAGAAGTATACAGTCCGGTAAACCGGTGTTCTCCGATCACGTTGCCCTGCTTATCAAAGGTTTTGATACCAATGTAGTCGTTATACGCTGGTCGATGAATGCGTGAGGGTCTATTGCCTTTGGTTAAAATAAGAATATAAGGCTTCGTCGCTTCTTCACGCGCGGACTCAGAAAAGTTCGACAGTTTGGTAGCGCGTACGCGGCGAGTATCCGAAAACAAACCAAGGCCAGGCTCTGCCGTCGGCTGCAATGTGAGCTCATCGTTGTCCTCAATAAGGCGATACTCTTTATAGCCCATTAAAGTAAAGTTATGGTCACCAAGCCAGTTTAGAAACTCAAGTGATTCAGCAATATGCTTTTTATCAATGCCTTTGATTTTATCTAGAGCATTGACTTGCGCGACCACTTGTTTCAGAACCTCACTCATCGGTTGCCAATCACTGACCACCGAATGGGTATCTTTCATTACACTAGCAAGCTCGGCCTGCAACTCATCCATTTGTGCCTGACTAGATAACCTATCGACCTCGATGTGAAAAACAGACTGAAGTATCCCTTCTAACTCTTTATTATTAATATCAAACACTTGTCCTTGTTTAAGGTTCAACTTTGCAGGACCGTGCAACATGATATGGCAGGTTAGCCCCATACGTGACAGTGTCATTTTCAGTGAGTCGACGATAAACGCCATATCCGGCACGACAATCTCTACAATTGTGTGGGTAGATTGCCAACCATTGCGACTTAAGGATGGGTTAAATACCTTTACCGATAATTCGTTCAGTTGTTTCTCTTTAAGATGCTGCCATAGGCTCACTACCGCTCCATACAAATCGGATTCATTTCGAGAGATAAGATCGTCATGAGAGATATGACTAAATAGGTGCTGAGCGAGTTTAGTCACCACGTGTTGATGAGCAGAATCGACTTTATCTTCAATCAGTTGATAGACTTTTTCGAGTAAGACAGGGACAAAAGGTTCACGTGCATTCATAGGGTACACTCCATCTAAGATGTATTATTATTATGCAACTCCCAGTATCTTGCGTACTAGGTATAAGCAGAAGAAACTGCTTTATGGCGCTATTGTAGGTTTTTTATGTCACTTTAGTTACCAAAAATAAGCCTTTATCTCTAAAAATACGTGATGTGTGATGGCGCTGTTAATAAAGACATCTTTCCCTTGAATATAGAACAAAAAAAGGCTTAGCGTGATGCTAAGCCTTTGGTTTCATATATGGGTATTGATGTGCCAATCATAAAGCATTGGCTTATTCAATAAAGCACCCTATTACTTCAATGCTGCTTCGACCTTTTCAAACAAATCTTTTGCAAGATCTGGCGTATCACGCAAGATTTCCAGCTCTTTACGCATCAATGATTTGCGCGTTTCATCGTAACGAGCAAATTTCAACATAGGATCGATTAAGCGTGACGCGACTTGTGGGTTGGTGCTGTTAAGTTGAGCGAGCATTTCACCGGCAAAACGATAGCCACTGCCGTCAATAGCATGGAAGCCATATGGATTGGCAAAAAACGCACCAATAAGATTACGAACACGGTTCGGGTTCTGCATGCTAAATGCACTGTGTTCCATTGCTGCTTTAACACCTTCAAGAGCATCAGCACTTGGCTTAATACCTTGCAACATGAACCACTTATCCATCACTAACCCGTCATGGGCCCAACGTTCACTGTACGCCGTCATTAATGCTTCACGACACGCTAGATCGCATTGGTTCGCAGCTGACATCGCACCCATCGTATCGGTCATGTTATCACTACCGTCAAATAGAGCTTTGGCAAGATCTTGGTGCTGAGGCAAACAAGAAAGATAGCTTAAACAGATATTGCGAAGCGAGCGCTTAGCAATACTTGGGTGTGAAATATCGTAGCTTTCACTCGTGAAAGATTGATAAGCATTCACAAGTTCAGCTTCAAGCCCTTTCGCCAAAGTCAGTTTTAGGTCGGTCAATGCTTTAGAAATGCCATCAACATCAATCACATCAAACCAACCGCTCACTTCACTGTGTGGCGGTAGCGTCAATGCTTCAGCCACAAATGCACTGTCCAATGTAGTGTCTGTCAGCAATGCTTTATATGAATTGAGCACATCATCAGATAACGTAATGTCAGTGCCGTTGCTCACCGCCTCTTTAATGTAAAGGGACATTAAGGTTTGCCCAGCGTCCCAGCGAGACACTTCATTGGTTGCACACTTCATGAGTAACACTAACTGCTGCTCAGTGTATGAATATTCTAATTTTACAGGCGCCGTAAATTCACGCAGTAATGAGGGTGTTGGTGCTTCGTCCACTTGCTCAAAAACAAAACGTTGTGAGTCTTGGGTCAGTTGTAATAGCGTTGAGTGCTCTTTACCTTCAATGATAGGCGTAATAACGCTGCCATCATTACGATACAGTTCCACATCAAATGGGATATGCAGAGCGTGTTTCTCTTGTTGAGTAGCCGTTGGTTCAGTGCGCTGTGAAATATCTAGAGTGTAGGTTTTATTTTGCGCATCATAAGAGTCAACGACAGTGACTGTTGGCGTGCCCGATTGGCTATACCACAGTTTAAATTGCGTTAAGTCGACACCTGATGCATCTTGCATTGCTGCTACAAAATCATCACACGTTGCCGCCGTGCCGTCATGACGTTCAAAGTACAGCTTAATGCCCGCTTGGAACGCTTGCTCACCCAGTAACGTATGAATCATACGAATCACTTCACTGCCTTTTTCATACACAGTCAAGGTGTAGAAGTTGTTCATCTCAATTACTTTTTCAGGGCGAATAGGATGAGACATAGGGCTTGCGTCTTCCGCAAACTGAGGGCCGCGGATAATACGTACATGGTTAATACGGTTTACAGCGCGAGAACCTAAGTCACTTGAGAATTCTTGATCTCTAAATACGGTTAGGCCTTCTTTTAGACTCAACTGGAACCAGTCACGACAAGTCACGCGGTTACCCGTCCAGTTATGGAAGTATTCGTGACCAATAACCGCTTCAATACCAAGGTAATCTTTATCTGTAGCGGTTGATTGATCCGCTAATACAAACTTCGAGTTAAAGACATTAAGGCCCTTATTCTCCATGGCGCCCATGTTGAAGAAATCAACGGCAACAATCATGTAGATATCAAGGTCGTATTCAAGACCAAAGCGTTCTTCGTCCCATTTCATCGAATTTTTAAGGCTTAGCATCGCGTGATGAGCACGGTCGACATTGCCTTTATCTACAAAAATCTCAAGCGCGACTTCACGGCCTGAACACGTAGTAAAGGTATCGGTCAGTTGATCAAAGTCCCCTGCAACCAAAGCAAACAGATAGCTTGGTTTTGGGTGTGGGTCTTCCCATTTTACCCAATGGCGACCGTTTTCAAGATCGCCCTGGGCCAATTTGTTACCATTGCTCAATAAGAACGGAAATTCGGCTTTATCCGCTTCAATGGTCGTCGTGTACTTAGCGAGAACATCCGGTCTATCAAGGAAGTAAGTAATACGTCTAAAGCCTTCTGCTTCACACTGAGTACAGAATGCACCATCAGACAAGTATAAGCCTTCTAATGCGGTATTCGCCGAAGGGTTAATTTGTGTGGTAATTGTCAACTCAAACGTTGCTGGCAAGTTTGAAATAGTCAGACTTTCATCGGTGCTAACGTAGTCAGCCCAAGGCTTGCCATCAACTAGAACCTCAGTCAATGAAAGTTGCTCACCAACGAGTGCAAGTTCAGTGGCACCGTTATTGGACGTTACTTGA
This sequence comes from Vibrio ezurae NBRC 102218, assembly GCF_000467185.1. Lineage (GTDB taxonomy): Bacteria > Pseudomonadota > Gammaproteobacteria > Enterobacterales > Vibrionaceae > Vibrio > Vibrio ezurae. Next base: position 10,288 of record NZ_BATM01000059.1, on the reverse strand, counting down.
GAAGTAGCAGTCACTAAAGTGTCGGTGTTGTGCAATTTAAACAGCAAGTCAAGCGTGCTGATAGTATGAGAAGGCGCTGTGTAATCTTTACGATATTTCGCTACAGGCTGAGCAGAAGCTGTATCTTGCATTCGTACTTCCTTTGAATTGAGTTCTTAATGGGTTAGGTTCTATTTTTATGGACAAAATTACAAGTATTCTGATGCGGTATTCACAAACCCCTGACACAAAGATTTACATTTGCGGTATTTATCCTCATTTTAAGACCAAAACGCGCTCCTACTGGCCTGTATCTGCAACTCTTTTTTGTCACGCCATAAAAAAGACACCGCGCGGTGCCTTTGGTTGCGTTTTGTTTAATACATAAAATCTGTTTCATCGTACCCTAGCTAATTCAGCGTACATATCCGTCCCTGCTCCTAACAAAGTTAAGGTATCGTCTTTTAGATTATAGCTAGATTGGGTTTCGCCATTTTCATACAGCAATACGATATGCTCATCTTCAATATAATAGATACCACGTTTAATGGATTCTTCACCGTTCATGCCACTTGAGCGTGACATGAAAACAAAGTCAGGCTGTAGAATTAAATCTATCTTTTGTACATTACTTGCTTGTAAATCATCACCCGCTAGGCGCTGACTTGACCACACACCAGCCAATGGCGCTGAAAGTGCTTTGCGAAATGTAATACCATTTAAATTCAGTCGATTATGTGTGGTTTTGTAGCTATAGACCTGAGGTGTACTGGTATCAAGCCCTAAAATAATGGTGTCGTTACTGGCGTTATACATCCCTTCCCAGTGCTCAATTGAATAATCACGTTTTTGTATATCAATAGAAAACGAATAATTAGAATTCAGGCGCAGTCTAATTGCGAGGAAATTATCTTGGTTGGTGTCTGGTTCAACATTAGAAATATACCACTCACCCAGAATAAACGGGTAGTCAAAGGTCGCTTCTGGATTGGTATTCGCACTGGAGGTAAGCGGCCAATACAGCGTTATCAGCAATACAAAAAAGACTTTTTTCATCATTATCCCCAATCAACTCGCACTTATTAAGCGTAGAGTGAGTTAGGTAAATATGCGAAAAAACTTGAGCTATATCACAGTATTTTTCCCGTATGCCGACAATCTATAGACATAAAAAAAGTGGCACATGGCCACTTTTTTATCTTAACGCTATGAAAGCAAAACTTATTTTTTTGCAGTATCTGCGAGCATATCAACCATAATGGCGACTGACTCATCAAGATACGCATCTGGCGCTTTATAATCTTTCGGGATATCGTCTAAAGACTTAAAGGCCTTTTCACCTAGCGATTTTTGGCGAGTGTTAATTCGCTCCAATCGCTGTTGATCACGCTTATCAGACTCTTGCTGGCGAGTTTTCAAGTTCAAAGACAAATCATTAGCGTCTTTTTCTTCTTTATAGCGAGCAATATCTTCTTTGATAAAACCAAACTCAATATCGTTTTGCACTCGTTGTAGATGTTGAGTCGTTAACTGCGTAATCAATGCTGTGTCGTCGGTCATTGTGTTGTATTTAGCCGGCTCAATGCTATCCCATGGCAATGCATTGTCTTCAACGCTCTCGCCCGTTTCAGCAGGATCAATTGGTGTTGGATATTGAATATCTGGGATCACACCTTTGTTTTGGGTACTGCCACCGTTAATTCGATAGAATTTCTGGATTGTGTATTGCACATACCCTAACTCATTGTCGAACAAATCATAGATATGATTTAACGAGCGGTGTTGCTGCACTGTCCCTTTACCAAAGGAATTCTCACCAAGAATGATCGCTCGGCCGTAGTCTTGCATAGCAGCGGCAAAGATTTCAGAGGCGGATGCACTGTAGCGGTTAATCAGTACCGTCATTGGGCCGTCATAACTGATCAGATTATCGTTATCAGAATTCACATTAATGCGACCATAGCTGTCACGCACTTGCACCACTGGGCCACTCGTAATAAATAGGCCAGATAACGCGGTTGCTTCGGTTAACGCGCCGCCGCCGTTGTTACGCAGATCAACAATGATACCATCCACGTTTTTGGCTTTAAGCTCTGTGATCAGCTTATCGGTATCTTTAGATAAACCAACATAGAAGCTAGGCACTTCAAGTACGCCAAACTTTTTGCCGTCTTTCTCAATCACTTCAGATTTAACTGCGCGATCTTCTAAGCGAACTTTGTCACGAACAATAGTGACTTCACGGCTTTTCGCATCTTTACCTTCAGGCAAAATCTGCAAAATGACTTTGGTGCCTTTAGGGCCTTTGATCAGCTCAACGACGTCATCTAAACGCCAACCAATCACATCGACAATCTCTTTGCCTTCTTGACCTACGCCAATAATGCGGTCGCCATCGTGCAACTCTTTACTTTTTGCAGCCGGTCCACCAGCAACAAGTGAGCGAATCACCGTATAGTCGTCGGTCATTTGCAACACAGCGCCAATCCCTTCTAAGGAAAGGTTCATTTCCGCTTGGAATGAATCGGCATTACGAGGAGATAGATAGCTAGTATGCGGGTCTACTTGGCGAGCGAAGGCGTTCATATACAGCTGAAAAACATCTTCACTGTGAGATTGAGAGATTCGTTTCATTGCGTTGTTATAACGCTTAGTCAGTATCTCTTTGATCTCAGGCCATTTTTTATCTGTCAGTGCTAAGTTTAACGCATCGTATTTAACGCGCTTGCGCCACAGATCGTTAATTTCTTTTTCATCAACAGGCCAAGCTTCTTTGCTACGATCTAACTCTATCGATTCGTCCACATCAAATTTAATTTCGTGGTCGAGTAAAGAAAGCGCGTAGCGATAACGTTCAAAGCGTTTACGCATTGCAATGTTATAAAGCTCAAAAGCAATGGTGTTATCACCGGCAACGAGTGCTTCATCAAGCTGAGTGCGCTCTGTTTTGAAACCGTCGACTTCTGTTTGAGTAAAGAGATTGCGACTAAAATCTAGCATGTTGAGATATCGATCAAATATCTCAGCTGAGAATTGGTCATCAAGCTTAAATTGCTTGTAGTGAGAACGAGTAAAACGAGAAGTGACTCGTTTTGCAGCCGTTTGGTGTTGAAGCTCTGGGGTGAGAACCGGTAAATCTTTTACCGATAAGTTAGCTTCAACAGCCTGTGCAGATGCAGCTAGCATAACGCTAGCCGCAATCAGCGTAATCTTTGAACGCATTTTCATTCGCAGGATAAGCTCCTTTTAGGCGCGAAGATGCTCCGCCTTAACGACCATTTGTAGGCCATTATTGAGTTGCACTCGCACATCATCCTTGTTGACTTCAACGATGGTCGCAGCCATGTTGCCTTTACCCATGTTCACATTCACATTATTACCAACAGCGATTTCATCGTTGTTCAATGCACGTGTTTCCACTGGGGCTTTCTTAGCTTGCTCAACTCGTGGTTTAGGTTTACGAGCTGGCGCGGCTTTTTTAGCTTGAGCACGTTTTGCTTTTTGCTCTTCACGAGCTTTATCAGCTTGCTCTTTTCTGCGAGCTGCTACGCGAGCTTTGCTTTCAGCAAGAGCTTGTTGCGCATGATCCACATGTTCTTGTTCTAGTACGCCACAGTCGTTGCCATCTAGGTCAACACGTACCGCACCAGTTTTGACGCCGTGTAGGTAACGCCAAGAAGAAGTGTATTGTCTTAGCGCTGCTCTAAGTTGAGTCTTGCTCACTTTCGCATCTTCACTTAAACGTTCAGCTAAATCTTGAAAAATACCAATTTTCAGAGGTTTAGCTTCACCTTCTAAAGTAAAGCACTTAGGGAAGCATTCAGCAATGTACGCAATCACTTCTTTGCTGGTTTTTAATTTTTCGGTGTTTTCCATGCGGGTTCCTGATTAAACGCGACTTTGTGCGCGAGATTCTCAATAATATTCTGCGCTATTATAAAGAGATGCCAAGTAAAAACCACACCCCAGTGTTATTTTACTTAGAGTTAATTGCCTTATTGAGCGTTTTTTCGACCATATCCATCAATAATACTAGGCCTTGCTCGTCGATTTCGTTAAATCTATCCAAGCTTGGGCTATCGATATCTAATACGCCGTACACTTCACCATTGATTGAAAATGGGATCACAATTTCTGAATTACTGGCTGCATCGCAAGCAATATGCCCTTTAAACGCATGCACATCAGCAATTCTTTGTACTGTATTGGTTGACGCAGCCGTGCCACATACACCTTGTCCCCAATTAATTCGAATGCAAGCCGGGTTACCTTGGAATGGACCTAGAACCAACTGATCGTTTTCTTTTAGATAAAAACCCACCCAGTTGATATCTGATAATTCCATATTCAGAATCGCACTGATGTTTGCAAGATTTGCGATGAGATTGGTTTCATCACCAATTAATGCTTCAACTTGTTGCGTAACTCTTTGGTAGTCTTTAATATTCACTTAATCACCTATGTAGAAATTGTAACCAAACCTTTATATACGCCTCTCTGTTGAGTTCTGTTTTTGATATTGCGTATATACTGCGAACTTTAACTCACAAACCGTTGATTCCAAACCACTATGACTAAAAATAGCCAAAATAAGTCAACAAACTAGCAATGTGTTCTTCTAAGCAAGCATCACATCGTCAACATTCACACTATTCAAACTCTGAATTGAGAGTTTGTCAGGGCTGTGGAATGACCGTGGGTGCACCGATCATTGAAGACAATCAGAACGCATACTGCCCTCGTTGTGATACACAACTGTATCGAGGTCATCGTCATACCTGCTCAGGTGACGTCGCATTGTCGGTTGTCGGTTTGCTGCTTTTTATTCCTGTGATCATGTTTCCGTTTTTATCCATCCGTTTATTTGGCGAATATATTGATGCCACTTTATTAGACGGTGTAGTGCTACTGATAGATGAAGGATTTACCTTTGTTGGCTTGTTGGTTCTTTTTTGCGGATTTTTAGTCCCTATTACCCTATGTGTGTGTGTAGTGACCGCTAATATTGCACTAAAACGTCATCATTTTAGCCTGATGCGCTGGAGCATGTTTGGCGTTTATCATTTAAAACACTGGATGATGATTGATGTCTATATCGTCAGTATCGCCATTTGCTGTTTTAAGCTAACCGACTATAGCGACCTGATTTTCGGTTTATCTTTACCTGTGTTGGGCGTTTTACAATTAGTGTGCCTAGCATTGGTCATACGCGTTAGTCCGAGAAAATATTGGCAAACGTTCGATGAACATTTGTGCACCGTACGCCCAAACGTACCTAAGTCAATTCTATCGGAGCTTAAGGATTGCCCTCAGTGCCACTTAGTACAAACTGCCTCATCTCATTGTGTTCGCTGCCATCAACCGATCACCTTCAATGAAAGCCGTTCACTGCAAGCCACCTGGGCATTTTTAATTGTCGCCACTATCGCTCTCATTCCTGCAAATGTCATTCCTATATCCATACTGTTCGCCAATGGTGCACGATTAGAAGACACCATTTTCTCAGGCGTGATTTCATTGGTTAACAACGACATGTTAGTGATCGCCATAATTATCTTTGTTGCCAGTATTGTCGTTCCAGTAGCAAAGATTTTAGGCATTTTTTACTTATTGCTGTGCATTCATTTCAAACGCACGGTTTATCACAAACAACGCATGATGCTGTTTTACATTGTTAAATGGATTGGTAAGTGGTCTATGGTCGACCTTTTTGTGATGTCTATTATGCTTACATTAGTCGATCGTGGCCAAATATTGAATTTTACTCCCGGTTATGGGGCTGTGGCGTTTGGCATTGTGGTCATTTTTACCATGCTGGCGGCCGACGCACTGAATCCAAAATTAATATGGAAAAACCATAGCGATACCCCATCCACTCATTCAAAATCAACTGGTGATACTTTTTCATGACAGAGCCAACGCATACTCCGTTACCACCGCCTAAGGTGAAGCGTTCGACGGGTCTCTCGCCACTTTGGGCGCTGCCTATCATCGCCTTACTGTTAGGTGGATGGCTAATGTATAAAAGCATTAGCGAATCAGGACAACATATCCGTATTCACTTTGCCAACGCACAAGGTTTGATTGCCGGACGCACCACATTACGTTTTCAAGGACTAGAAGTGGGAATGGTGCGCAAACTGGAACTGGCTGAAGATCTCGATGGTATTTACGTTGACGCAGAGCTATACCCCAATGCCAAGCAACTGCTCGGCGAAGACACCAAGTTTTGGCTAGTCAAACCCACTGCCAGTATTTCCGGCGTCTCTGGCCTTGATGCTCTAGTGTCTGGTAATTACATTGCAATTCAAAGTGCGACCACAGGTTTTCAAAATGTGCCTTTGTCCTACAATGCCCTGCCAAAAGCCCCACAAGATCTGCACAGTGGCAATATCAAAGGTCTAAGATTGACACTGCGCAGTAAAGATTTAGGCTCGGTCAACGTGGGCTCAAAGATTTTATTTAGAAAAATCCCTATTGGCGAGATCTACAGTTTCAATCTTGACCAAGAAGGCAAGTCAGTGATTCTGCGCGCACTCATCGACGAAGAATACTCACACATCATCACAAGTGAAAGCCGCTTTTGGAACGTATCAGGCATTAATGCCAAAGTCGGCTTTGACGGCGTCGATGTCAGTGTAGAAAGCCTAGCCGCGTTAATTGGTGGCGGGATCGCCGTAGATTCTCCAGCTCGTGGCGAACATGTTGAGGCTGATACTGAATTTAGACTCTATCCTGATTTGGCGACCGCCGGTCGCGGTATTCCTATCACCATTACACTGCCAGACGGAAACAACATTAACCCATCGGGCGCGCCGTTGGTGTATCGAGGGATTGAAATTGGGCAAATCACCCATATTCAGCTAAGTAAAGACCGCGCCGATATTTTGGCTCAAGCCACTATAGAGCCGGCTTATCACGACCTATTAAATTCGGGCTCACAGTTTCTACTTGAAGAAGCCACACTGTCACTCAGTGGCATCGATAACCTAGGCAACTTCGTCACTGGCAATTTTTTAACGCTACTGCCTGGTACAGGCTCGCCATCTCGCTCTTTTAAAGCCGTTAAGCAAGAAGAATTAAATATTCAAGACAGTGGCAATGTCTCGTTTTCATTATTAGCTAAACATAGCCTTGGTCTCGATAGTGGCTCTGCGGTGCTGTATAAAGGTATTCAAATCGGCCACGTTACGTCGTCACATCTTCAGGAGGACGGCGTTAAAATCAATGTGCTAATTGACGCTAAATATAGAGAATTAATGGCATTGAACAATCGTTTCTACTTCTCAAGTGCTATATCCGCCAATTTAGATGCCGCTGGGGTCAATGTTGACATCCCCCCTATTCAGCATCTGTTGGCCGGTAGCATCAGTTTTATTCGAGAAGGTAAATCGGGCATTCGCTCAAATTACTTACTTTATGAAAGTGAAGCGCTAGCACAACTTGCTCTTGACAGTACCTCTGAGCATAAAATTCTTAAACTACTCTCAAGCGAACTTCCCCCGGTCAATGTTGGCAGCCCTGTTTTCTATCGAAACTTGATCGTAGGGCAAGTGTTAGACTATCAGCTAGCGCCGTCTGGGATGGAGGTATCAATTAAACTTGATAGCCAATATCAACATTTGATCAAAGCCGATACCGTATTTTGGAACCATTCTGGTGTCGAGATAGACGCAGGTCTGACTGGCGTCTCGGTCAAGGCCGCTCCGCTGACCAGACTACTACAAGGTGGCATCGCGTTTGACAGCATCAAAGGCGTGGAAAATAAACGCGCTCAACATTACAAGCTTTATCCCGACCAAGAGTCTGCTCGCCACTTTGGCAAAATCATTCATTTAAATGCATCTAGTAACTCAGCGATTACCGCAGGTAGCAAAATTAAATATCAAGGCGTCGATGTCGGTGAAGTCACCTTAGTTTCTCCGCTTTTTGAGCAGCAAGGCGTGGAAGTTCTGGCGCGCATCTATCCAACCTATGTAGATAAAATCGCAGTGAAAGGATCGACATTTTGGGTGACGAATCCCGAGGTTAGCCTATCCGGTGTGAAGAACTTAGCCAGTGCACTGATACCGAGTATTGAGGTTGAGCCTGCATCAAATAGCGACACTCAGCGCCAATTTACGTTGCATCCACAAAAGCCCGGCCAACAAAGTGTACGCTTCTATTTGCAAAGCAAAGTTAAAGGCTCAGTATCCAGAGGTACTCCCATACTCTATCGTGAGATAGCCGTAGGTCAGGTCCATGAGGTTCGCCTTGGGGATTTGGCTGATAGAGTCATTATTAGCATTGATATTGACCAAGAGTATGCTTACTTAATTCGAGAAAATTCTCAGTTTTGGAATGTCTCTGGGCTGGATATCTCGGTGGGGCTTAGCGGTGCAAAAGTTAAAGCAGGAACAGTGGACAGCTTATTGTATGGCGGTATTGCCTTTTCTACCCCTGAGCAAGCCACACTGGCAAAGATAGCGAAACCGGAGCGCTCTTTTTATCTTTATGCTAGCGCTGAGCCAGAGTGGTTAGAATGGCGAACGGTCATACCTAAACCTTAGCTATCCCATATTGCTGAATAGAAGACACTTCATTTTCAATAAGAAAGCGTTAAAGGACGACCTTTAGCGCTTTCTTCTACCGCCTAGCATTGCTACACTTCTGTTGCTCGCTCCCCTCAACAGGAATTCCACCTTGCATCAGAACGTATACATTCCCGATGAGTTTATTGAACTTATCGCTCAGCAAATGCCAACCCACTTAAAATTAGATGAATTACTTTCAGCTTGTCGACGTCCGCTAAAGCGCAGTATTCGCGTCAACACTTTAAAAATATCCGTTGAGCAGTTTGTACAACAAGCAAATGCAATGGGTTGGGAACTGACCCCTGTGCCTTGGTGCGCAGAAGGTTTTTGGCTAGATAATGTAGACGAATCATCCACAGCACTTGGCAACACCAGCCAGCATCTTGCAGGGTTATTTTACATTCAAGAAGCAAGCTCAATGGTGCCTGTGACCGCCCTATTTGACGGACTCGAGATCAATAGCGCCTATCGCGTACTGGATATGGCCGCAGCACCAGGCTCAAAAACCACACAAATTGCCAGTCATCTTGGTCAGCAAGGCTTATTGGTTGCAAATGAATATTCCGCTAGCCGAGTCAAAATATTATTTGGCAACTTAATGCGTTGTGGTATAGGCAACATGGCCATGACCAATTTTGATGCACGCGTGTTTGGCTCTTGGCTGCCTGAAACCTTTGACGCCATACTGTTAGATGCCCCGTGCTCAGGCGAAGGCTCTTTACGCAAAGATGCCGACGCCATGAAAAACTGGAGCCTATCGTCCATTGAAGAGATCGCAAACACTCAAAAAGATCTCATCGAAAGTGCGTTTCATGCTCTCAAACCCAATGGTACTTTGGTCTATTCAACTTGTACCTTAAATCAACAAGAGAATCAGCAAGTTGCCCAGCACCTACTTGATACTTTTGGCGATTGCATTGAAATTGAACCTCTGCACGATTTATTTGATGGTGCGAATCGCTCTATCACTGAACAAGGCTACCTGCACGTTTACCCTCAAGTGTATGACAGTGAAGGGTTCTTTATTGCTAAATTTAAAAAGACCGGATCAGTTACTGCACCGTCGGTGAAAAAGCGTTTAGGTAAGTTTCCTTTTCAGCCTTTATCAGCAAAAGATTGTGACGACGTCACGTCCACTCTTACCAAGACACTGGGTATCGAAATCCCTAGCCGTTTCTCATTGTGGCAACGCGACAATGAAGTGTGGCTATTTCCCACGTTAATTGAACCGCTATTAGATCAAATGCGTTTTCAACGTATTGGCATTAAACTTGCCGAAACACATAAGAAAGGCTATCGCTGGCAACACCAAGGTATTGTGGCTATGAGTCAACATGTCGAGGAGAACGCGATTGATTTGACCATAGAAGAGGCGCGCGAGTGGTACATGGGACGTGATATTCGCCCATTAAACGCTAGCGGTAAAGGTGAGATCTTAATTCGCTACGACAATGTCACAATAGGTCTAGGTAAATGGGTCGGAAATCGAATTAAAAATGGATTACCAAGAGAAATGGTAAGGGACAATAATCTGTTTTAGTTCAGCAAGGTATACCGAAAAGAGAATGATTGTTAGTACACTCGATGGCAATAAAGCGGCGGTGTACTAAACTTAATCAAGAAATGCGATTAGCGCAGGCTCTGAAAGCAGAGCCATTCCCCTAAGCCTAGGTATGGATAACCTAGGCTATTTTTTTACATAAAAAGAACGGCACGAACGCATTAATACCAATCAC
>NZ_BATM01000060.1 GCF_000467185.1 Vibrio ezurae NBRC 102218 | reverse complement strand
TTAAATAAGACTTCAATGAGATAACAAATTGGTGCGGAGTGGTAGTTCAGTTGGTTAGAATACCGGCCTGTCACGCCGGGGGTCGCGGGTTCGAGTCCCGTCCACTCCGCCACTTATTTTAGAGAACCTCGCTTTGCGGGGTTTTTCTGAATCTGAGCCTTAATAAAAATTAGGTTTAGATCACAGTTTTAGGGGTGTAGCTCCAATTGGCAGAGCAGCGGATTCCAAATCCGCGTGTTGGGAGTTCGAATCTCTCCACCCCTGCCATAATTAAGGCCTCAGTCGAAAGACTGAGGCCTTTTTTGTATATGGATTTTTGCTATTTGAAACTGCATATTCTTCCCATCTGTATGCCTTCATACACAATGAGGGTTTATAAATGGAAGGTTTGGCTAGAGTCGTTGTTTAATTAAGAAACTGAAGAATTTTAGGGGTGTAGTTCCAATTGGCAGAGCAGCGGATTCCCCTAATCCTTAAAAATGGCGCGTGTTGGGAGTTCGAATCTCTCCACCCCTGCCATAATTAAGGCCTTAGTCGAAAGACTGAGGCCTTTTTTGTATCTGGATTTTTGTCTCTCTCTTTTGAAGCAGCATGTTCTTTCCATCTATAGAACTGTCACTATCTTGCCTCAAATGGAATTTAAGGATGTCTATTGATGCCTATTTATCTTTATGCCACTTCAGAGCCTCTTCTAGAGACTCTATATCCGTATTTGATCGTGTGTATGAATAATATTTTTCAAGCTGCGAATTTCTCTTTCTTATTACGATTATTGACCCAATTGCTACTATTTTCTGCAATCTAAACTTTTACATTATATCGGGTGCATATGTTTGCTATGCTAATGATCTAGATCACATTAACGTCATATAAAGTGACGCATGTAACTTTTTAAATCTAACTAGTTTTCTTTGGAGATAAGCGGCAATGGGACAGTTTGCAACCCTAGGTTTTATAGCAATAGGTGGCGCTTTTGGTGCTTGTTCACGTTATTTAATATCTGAACTTTGCGTACTTCTTTTAGGACGAGGCTTTCCTTATGGTACGTTAACCGTAAATATTGTCGGTTCATTTATCATGGGTACACTTATTGCGTTATTCGAAAATGAGGTGATTGCCGTGGACCCATGGCGTCAAATCGTCGGGCTTGGCTTCCTTGGTGCCTTAACGACCTTTTCTACATTCTCTATGGATAATGTTCTTATGTTCCAGCAAGGTGACTATTGGAAAGCAGGTCTAAATATTTTACTGAACGTTGTGTTTAGTATTTCTGCTGCAATGATTGGTTTTCATCTTGTGTTCAAAAACTAAGTAAGTTTGCTTTGTTCTTTTGATAGTTTCTATATAATGAATCTGCTTGTCGGAGTGCTGAAGTGTTGATCACAAGAAGCTGAGACCGTGAATACGGAATCCGTAGAACCTGATACAGGATAATACCTGCGAAGGAAACAAGGTGGTCAATTCTATTTTGGTATTGAGTTTTAATTTAGTACCCCGCCATCAATCTATCCGACAAGCTGTGTTCATTACAGAAGGATAGGGCGATGGAATCCCCACTTAATAGTTTTATACAATCTCCCAATGCTACTCCAGACTTTCATATTGCTGTTCACTCTGTCATTGAGTGCGCGCGTGCTGCGGGTTTCTCTGATTTAATTACCGAGTGTAAACATGGTGAGAACTTTTCAGTTAATCTCACTGCATCAGGTAAATCCTACCAGTTAACCGTGGATGACAGCGATTCATCGCAATACTCTATTGTTATTCACGATCAAAAAAGCCAGCTCATTGGTTCAATCACCACGTTATTTTCGCAAAGTAAGGACATTGTCCGCTTAACAAATAATACTCAGTTTGAGTGGGACTTCAGCCCTTCCGAGTATGATGTTACGAAAACCGAGAACTATCTTGCTTGGTTGCTTGTGTCACTCTCTCTTGATTTTACTTTAGAAGACTCAGCGTTGATTTCTCGTAGCGCACAGCATGTTTCATGTGAAACATGGCCATCAGATATTCGCTATTTTCCTCGATTAAGAAAAAATGAATTGACTACGATACCACGCAAGAAGACGCAGTGCTTTGGTCTATATCCTGTGGTTGATAGCATTGAGCTTATCGAAGAGTTAGCTACTTGTGGTGTGAAAATTTTACAGCTAAGAGTGAAAGACAAACCTGAAAGTGAGGTCGAAGACGACGTAAGACGTGCCATACAAGTAGGTAAAGAGACTGGCGTCGATATTGTGATTAATGACTATTGGGGACTTGCCTTAGAACACAGTGCTTCTTGTATCCACTTAGGACAAGAAGACTTAGCTGCACTGGAAGATAGTCGTATATTAGACAGTGATATTGGTTTAGGTATTTCAACACATGGTTATTTTGAAATCATTAACGCCCTACAATACAAACCTTCTTACCTTGCATTAGGGCATATATTCCCAACGACTACGAAGGATATGCCTTCTTCTCCTCAGGGATTAATCAAACTAAAACTCTATCAATCTCTTATTGTTTCGATTGGAAAACAGAGAGGCTCGGTACTGCCTAGCGTAGCGATTGGTGGTATTGATTTAGAACGTGCTCCTTTAGTGATTGAAACCGGTGTGACAAGTGTTGCGGTAGTCAGAGCTGTGACCTTGGCTGATGATAAGAAAGAAGCCGTTGATCAATTTCAAAGGTTATTCAGTACAGAGGCTCTCTCCCATGGAGTGAATCATGCTCACTGATAAAGAGTTTCTACGCTATCAAAGACAAATCATGCTGCCTGAGATTGGTGAGCAAGGTCAGCAATTATTGCTAAATGCAAAAGTGTTAGTGATTGGTTGCGGTGGATTGGGGAGCGCGGTTGCGTTACAACTTGCAGGTGCTGGTGTAGGTAAACTTGTTCTTTGTGATGATGATATCGTCGAGATCAGTAACTTGCATCGACAACTAAGCTATCGAGAATCTGACCTTGGTGCTGCTAAAGCTGTTGCGCTTGCTGAGCAAGTTCGTCAATTAAATTCATCTGTTAATGTACGTAGCGTTCATCGACGTATGAGTTTGGATTCTTTGTTGCTAGAAGCAAGTATGGCTGATTTAGTTGTCGACTGTAGTGATAACTTTCCTACACGACAAGACATCAATAAAGCCTGTTTTTCTACTAAAACAGCATTAGTTTCTGGTGCTGCAATTGGTTGGGATGGGCAGCTTGTCTATTTTGATTATAAAGACTCACAGGCACCTTGTTATCACTGTTTGTATCCTTTTACCGAGTCGAGCAAGGCCACGAAATGCAGCGAAGCAGGGGTGATGGGGGCAAATGTAAACATGATAGCGAGCTTGCAATCGATGCTTGTCATGCGTGCGATTACTGAACCAGAAACATTAAACGTAGGGGAATTAATCGTCTTTCAAGGGCGTACCTTTACTCAGCATAAATTTGAAATTACTAAAGATGACAGCTGTGCCGTCTGCAATAAGGAAGTGATTCATGACTGATATATCAGTAACTATTAATGATAAATCGATAACAGTGAGTGCTGATTGCACATTAATCGATGTATTGAAGATCCAAGAATTGCCAACTCAAGGCTGTGCGATTGCTCTTAATAATAAGGTCATCCCTCAATCTAAGTGGGACACAATTAAGTTACAGAAAGGCGATACGCTTTCTGTATTTCGCGCGATAGCTGGAGGTTAAGTATGTTGAAAATAGCCGATAAAACATTTAATTCACGCCTGTTCACAGGAACAGGTAAGTATGCAAACAACCAATTAATGGCATCTTCTATTGCAGCATCGGAGTCAGAATTAGTCACGATGGCTTTGAAGCGAGTTGATGTTTTTGATAAGCAAGATGACATCTTAGGCTCGCTAAATAATATCGGAGTGAATTTACTACCGAACACCTCTGGCGCTAAGAATGCACAAGACGCCATTTTTGCCGCGCATCTAGCAAGAGAGGCTTTGCAGACTAATTGGCTTAAATTAGAAATTCACCCAGATCCTAAGTACTTGATGCCTGATCCGATTGAAACATTAAAAGCGGCGGAGCAATTGGTTAAAGACGGCTTTGTAGTATTGCCATACTGCCATGCTGACCCTGTATTATGTAAGCGCTTGGAAGAAGTAGGTTGTGCTGCTGTGATGCCTTTAGGTGCACCTATTGGAACGAACAAGGGTTTAGCATCTATTGATTTTTTGAGAATTATTATTGAGCAAGCGAATGTACCGGTCGTTGTTGATGCAGGTATTGGTGCGCCATCTCATGCGGCTCAAGCGATGGAGTTGGGTGCTGATGCTGTGTTGGTCAATACTGCAATGGCGACAGCGGGTGATCCGATAGCTATTGGTCGTGCTTTTAAGCTTGCCGTAGAAGCGGGCCGCATCGCTTATGAATCAGGCTTAGGTGCTCAGCAAGTTAAAGCAATGGCATCCAGTCCTATGACTGCATTTTTGGATTCCTCATATGAGGCGAAACTATGAGTTTTGTCGACGTATTCAAATCAATAGATTGGAGCGAAAGTTATCTTTCTATTATGTCCAAGACCACCGCTGATGTGGAAAGAGCTCTTGGTAAATCTACGCGTGATATTGAAGATTTTAAAGCACTGATTTCGCCAGCAGCGGAACCTTATTTAGAAACTATGGCTCAGCTGTCTTATCAGAAAACCAGACAACGATTTGGTTCTACCATTGGTTTATACGTACCACTGTATCTTTCTAATCTTTGTTCTAATGATTGTACTTATTGTGGTTTCTCTATGAGCAATCGTATTAAGCGTAAAACCTTGAGCAAAGAAGAGATAGATTTAGAGGTTAAAGTATTAAAAGATATGAAGTTTGACAGTGTGCTTCTCGTGACCGGAGAGCATCAGAAGAAAGTGGGTATGGATTACTTTCGTCAAACAGTGCCGCAGATAAAAGAACAATTCAATTATCTGGCAATGGAAGTACAGCCTCTAGAACAACAAGAATACGCGGAACTCAAACAGCTCGGCTTAGATGCAGTTATGGTATATCAAGAGACCTACAATCCATCGACTTACGCAGAGCACCACTTAAAAGGTTCTAAAACAGATTTCTATTATCGTCTAGAGACACCAGATCGATTGGCCAAAGCGGGCATCGACAAGATCGGTATTGGTGCGTTAATTGGTTTAGACAATTGGCGAGTGGACAGTATGTTTGTCGCTTGTCATTTAGAGTACTTAGAGAAAACGTATTGGAAGACTCGCTATAGCATTTCTCTGCCAAGGCTTCGACCTTGTGAGGGTGGTGTACAACCCAAATCAATACTGAATGATAAACAGATGGTGCAGTTGATTTGCGCATATCGTCTGTTCAATCAGCATGTTGATATTTCTTTGTCGACTCGTGAGTCAGCATCGTTCAGAGATAATATATTACCGCTAGGTGTGACGACTGTTTCTGCAGCTTCAAAAACTCAGCCAGGTGGCTATGCCGTTGATACGGATGACCAAGAGCTAGAGCAGTTTGAAATATCAGATGAGCGTTCGGCGCTGGAAGTAGAGTCTGCGATTCGCAGTCGTGGCTTTGAGCCGGTATGGCGAGATTGGACGTCGATTTATTCTGGTTAGTGTTTCACGTGAAACAGCCCCTCAATAATTGGATAACCAACTATTGAGGGGCTTTTTATTAGAGCGCTTGAGTTGCTTGTTGCAACCACTGCTTCTCTTCACCTTCAACGAGAGGTGATAAGTCATTCCATACTTTTTGATGGTAGTTATTAAACCATTCAATTTCATGAGCAGTTAGAAGTGATACATCGATATTACGCTTATCGATAGGAGCACGAGTTAGAGATTCGAAACCAAGAACGGAGAAGTCGCCTTTGGTTTCTACTTCGACAACAATTTCTAAGTTCTCAATACGGATACCAAATTCGTCGGTTCGGTAATAGCCAGGCTCATTTGAGATAACCATTCCTACTTCTAACGGGATGTTATTATAATTTTTCGAGATGCCTTGTGGACCTTCATGAACACTTAAGAAGTGTCCCACACCATGGCCCGTACCATGATCATAATCAAAACCCTGAGCCCATAAGTATTGACGAGCAAGAACATCTAACTGATGACCACAAGTACCTTTAGGGAAGCGAGCTTCAGCTAATGCAATATGACCTTTAAGTACCAAGGTAAATTGTTGCTTCATTTCAGCCGTTGGTTCACCAATTGCAATTGTACGTGTGATGTCTGTTGTACCATCTGGGTATTGACCACCCGAGTCTACAAGGTACATAGAGTTATCATACACAACGCTTGGAGCTGGTTCATTGTTGTGATTGTAGTGACACATGGCGGCATTGTTAGAAGCCGCTGAGATACTATCGAAACTAAGATCAGCCAGAGAGTCATCTTCACGTCTAAACGCTTCCAGTTGGTCGGCAATCTGTGCTTCGTCGTGATAGTTACCTTTGGCATTTTCTGCATCAAACCAAGATAAGAATTTAACCATCGCCACACCATCACGAACGTGACAATTTTTCATACCTAATGCTTCTACGCTATTTTTTGCCGCTTTAGGCAGTAAGCAAGGGTCGGCGATAGGAAGAACCTCTGCGCCTACTTCGTTTAGAACGATGCCAAACCATGCATTGCTTGTTGCAGGATCAAGGATGACTTTTTTGTTTTTCAATTGAGCTAAACGTTCTTTTAGCTGGCTTGGTGAAAATAGAGTAACGCCTTCTCCAGCATGCTGATTAAACTCAGCTGGAACGCGTTCTTTATCAATAAAGAATTCAAGCTGGCCATTATTATGAACAATGGCATGAGATAAAGCTGCAGGTAATCTTGATATATCGCTACCACGAATATTGAGTAACCAACAGATTGAATCTAATGCCGTTAGTACCGCACTGTCAGCTTTCTTCTCTTTTAAGACCGTTGCAATATTGGCGCGTTTTTCTTGGCTACCAATACCCACCCATTCATTACCCATAAGACGAAGATCAGATAGGGCAACGGCAGGTCGGTCGCTCCAAAGTTCATCAACAGGGTTTGTATCAACATAGATCAGTTCGTAATCGTCAGCTAATGCTTGTTTGGCAGCGTTTAACCAACGGCCAGAATGCATCTTTGGGTCGATACCAATTTTGCTACCGGATTTTACGTTGGCTTGAATCCAAGTAGTTGGTGGCGTTTGAATTAGGTGTTGATATGAAAATACGTCTGATGGTGTTTGTTTCGTAACCTGAATCGTGTAGCGGCCATCGACAAAGATAGCGGCATCTTCAGTTGAAACAACGGCAGTCCCAGCAGATCCCGTAAAGCCGGTTAGCCAAAGTAAACGCTCGTTGTGCTCTGGGATGTATTCGCCAAGAAATTCATCTTCGTGAGGAACAATAAAAGCGTCAAGTTTGTTTTTGTCTAACCAGTGACGAAACTCGTTCACTCGGCTGTTAATCTGAGATGACATAATCTCTCCTTATCATTACTACCTAATATGCGTTTGGCAATTAAGCTACCCTTTTTGATGCCAGTGTGCAATTTTATAGTGAGGAGCAGAGCTTTAGATATCGTGAATAGCAATTCTAGTTAATCGCTATTTTAAGTGGTGAGGTTCACTGACATTATTACTGTGCTTGCTATAAATGAAAACAGTTCTAGTTTTGCAGAAAAAAGTATATTCTATGTACAGGAAAGATTTTCGTCCTACCGTGAGTTTTGAATTCTTCAAAACCCGATAACTCTTATTTAAGTGAAATAATATGGCACTAACGACTTACGAAATGGCTCGCAGATTAGAGCAACTTGAAGAGTCTCCAGAAAAAGTAATGTATGGTAAATTACTTGTAGAGCTCGGCAATCAAAGTGAAGAAAGAATTAGAAGTGCGGCAAAGCAACTCCCATTGGCAACTCTTAAAGACATCGTATATCAGTTTCAAAAAGTGATTGAATCAAGAAAGGGCGAGCAAGTGGATCTTATGGCTCAGCAACTGACTAAAGATGGAATCACTATTGAAGATCTAAAAGCATTCTTAAACAAATAGTCTCTCGTCGGAACGGGCTATTCACTATTGGCTGAATAATGTTTTGTGCAGTATATGGTCTGCTGAAAATAGTCCCGCTCCCCATACTATATTAATAAGAATCATTAAGCCCCAAAGTTGATGGTCGTAAAAACCATTTTCCCAAAGGGTAGGGTAAGACACTACCGCCATGATGTTAAATACAAATAATAGGCTGGCAAAGAGTCGAGTAAATAAACCTAATCCAATAAACACCGGAATAATGAGCTCGGCAGCTGTTCCTAGGTATGCGGCAATTTCCCACGGTAGCAACGGAACTTGATATTCGTATTCAAATAAAAATAACGTACTGTCCCAGGTGCTTATTTTAAGCATCCCTGATTGGAAAAATACCCAGGCTACCCATAGCCGACAAATCAGTAACAAGGTGGGAATGGCGATACGCTGTAAATGGGATATCCCGTTTTGATAGGTTTGATATTGAGCTTGAATGCTACTGTTCATATCCATTCCTCTTATTTGGCTTCGGTTAACTCAGGCATTAAAAATCCCGCTATTACACCTTCTTCAGCTAAAGCCGAAATGTTCGGCAATAGTGACTCATGAATTTGGGAAAGTGGGCGCAATGCTTCAATGTTCAATAGCAGTTGATAGCTAACGGCATCTAAAGTTTTGCAATAGCGCTGACCATCGGGTCGAATTGAGATAAAACCGGTTTGAGTTTGCTGTATATTCAAACCATCAAATGCAGCATGCTGAATGGCTGCCATGAGATCAAAAACAGCTACCGTTGACTCAAAGCTTGCGACCCCTATATTGCTGATTAAGCGGATATGCGGCTGTTGATCTTCTGATAAGCGACTTAAGGCTGACAAAGGTAAACAGTGGGCTTGTTGTTGGCTATCCACTTTATTTTGTAGCTCATCAAAGTACGCTTCAAGACGAGCAAGCTCAGGCAAGTAGGGAGCTTTCTGTAAAACGTTTGGAAATTGACGGATTGTATTATCAAACCCTTGTCCATAATGAGACACATTGCCACTGGCAGAAGGCATGGTTAATACGTGGTGCCTTGCCAATTGAGCAAAACATTCCTCTCCAACCATTGCCTGTGTATTTGGGTACACAGCGCTAAGTACATCGCTCAAGCTATGAATGACATTATTTCTATAAATTTGCATTCGTTGCTCGGCATTAAAATGATCACTGTGAATGTCGCAATTCTCTGCAGCACCTTGATATATAAGTGACTGAGCAAAGTTGGCTTGTAGGTTGGCAAGGGAGATCATGAGGCCACCGGTACATTGGCTTGTTCGGTAATGATTGAAGAAGCTTTTTGTGCTTCGCGGAGTAAAACCTGAGGCTGAGGAATATCACTATCCCATTCAATTAAGGTTGGTGTTGTAGGGTTGTTTTGGTTCCAAATACGATATAAATCCCATACTTCTTCACACACCTGAGTACTGTGTGTATCAATCCATATCTTTTGATTTTTGATTTCTTTTACGGTAAATCCGGCAAGATGTATTTCTTTTACAGCACTCTGGGTGATGGCATTTAGGTAATGCAATGCATCAAAGCCATGATTCAGTGATGAGACATAAATATTGTTTAGATCTAAGAGTAAATGACAATCGGTGCGGCGTTGAACTTCATTTAAAAACTCCCATTCAGAAATCGTAGAATGATTAAATCTTAAATAGCTACTTGGATTTTCAATTAATAATGGGCGTTGAATAGCATCTTGTACCTGAATTACATTGCGTACAAAAACCTGCAATGCTTCTTCGGTATAGGGAAGTGGCAGTAAATCATTAAAATGAACGCCACCGTTTTCACTCCAGCTTAAATGATCCGAGACCATAATGGGTTGTAATTCGTTGACAAGATTTACTAGTGCTTGAATATGCGCAGAGTCGGGAGCTTGTACTGAGCCTAAAGAAAGGCCGACGCCGTGACATGATACATCGTGTTGCTGGCGGATTTTTCTAAGCTGTTGGCGAGTGCTAGAGTGGAATTCAAAAAAGTTCTCGCTGTGTATTTCTAGCCAAGAGACATGCCCTGCATTTTTTTCAAAGAAATCTAAGTGTGGGTGACGTAATCCAACTCCGACAGCATGATGAATATTGTGATTTTGCATCTTGGTTAACTCTATATTTAGGCGGAGAAGGAGGGGTACGATACCGCTGCACCCCGGGGAACTCAGTTGGAGCAAGCGATTAAGCTATGACGATGACATGCTTCCGCCCGCTAACTTGTCACATAATCCTTTTGGTACCACAACAAAGGCATCTTTTTGATGATCTTCTTTTGATGTTCCTGCACAAGAACTGGTTTTCGTTGCACAGTCATTTTTCCCTGCTTTTGCTACTCCGTAGCACTTCTCTTTTTCTGCTGCTACTGCATGAGTTGCGGTAAGCATGGTGCCACCAAGAGCGAGTAAACCAGTAACTGCCGCTGTAACTGCAAGATTAGACTTTTTCATAATATCTTCCTCAATATGATCCTTCGTTGTGTAGGCAATCGACAATGATTTGTTAATAAGATGTTGCGATTGCTTATTGTAGAAGATGCGATGAATAAGATTTTTCTTTCAAGAAAACTAAATAAATTTTCATTATTATTCTAATTATTTGAAATTTAAGAAGAACTTTAATGTGTAAAAAGTGAGTAAATTGCTGGCTATGGAGGTTAGAGATTGTATCGGTTACGCGGTATACTGACTGTTAATGTATAAATAAACAGTAATACCGTTCTCGGCAATGCGGTGATCAGAAAGCATGCTTTAACAGGCTAAACTGACCCGTTATTTTCTACGATTGGTATAAAAGATTGGAAAGGTACGATGGACGCATCATTATTACTCGATGGGCTAAACGACAAACAACGAGAGGCGGTAGCTGCCCCTTTAGGTAACCTATTGATCCTTGCTGGCGCAGGCAGTGGTAAAACTCGGGTATTGGTTCATCGTATTGCTTGGCTTATGTCGGTAGAGCAAGCCTCGCCATTTTCTGTTATGTCGGTAACTTTTACCAATAAAGCGGCGGCAGAAATGCGCGGTCGTATTGAAGAGTTAATGAGAGGCACAGCCTCTGGCATGTGGAATGGTACTTTCCATGGTATTTGCCATCGTATTCTTCGTGCTCATTACTTGGATGCGAAACTGCCAGAAGACTTCCAAATTTTAGATTCAGAAGATCAGCAACGTTTATTACGTCGTTTGATCAAAGCGCAAAACTTGGATGAAAAGCAGTGGCCAGCGAAGCAAGCGGCGTGGTGGATCAACGGTAAAAAAGACGAAGGTTTAAGGCCTTCGCATATTGATAGCTACCACGATCCAGTAACTAAAACTTGGTTACGTATCTATTCGGTTTATCAAGAAGCGTGTGACCGTGCTGGCTTGGTCGATTTTGCTGAGATTTTACTACGCTGCCACGAGTTACTGCGCGATAAACAACACATTCGTGAACATTATCAAGCTCGTTTTAAACATATTCTCGTGGATGAGTTTCAAGATACCAACAACATTCAATACGCTTGGCTTCGAATGATGGCAAGCCCTGAATGTAACGTCATGATCGTGGGTGATGATGACCAATCTATTTATGGCTGGCGCGGAGCGAAAATCGAAAATATTCAACGCTTCCTTAATGAATTTAAACAAGCGTCTACCGTTCGTCTTGAGCAAAACTATCGCTCGACCAAAAACATTCTAACGGCGGCAAACCACCTGATTGCCAATAACGTTGAACGTATGGGTAAAGAGTTGTGGACCGATGGCAGTGATGGCGAACTTATCTCGGTTTACTCTGCTTACAATGAATTAGACGAAGCGCGTTTTGCCGTCAATAAAATCAAAGAGTGGCAAAGCACCGGCGGAATGTTAAAAGATTCAGCCATTTTGTACCGTAATAACGCCCAATCTCGTGTTATGGAAGAAGCCTTAATTCAAGCCGGTATGCCATATCGCATCTACGGCGGAATGCGCTTCTTCGAACGTCAAGAGATCAAAGATGCACTGGGTTATTTGCGTTTGATGTCCAATCGCAATGACGATGCTGCTTTTGAGCGTATCGTGAATACGCCAACACGTGGTTTGGGTGAGAAAACCTTAGAGACCATTCGTTATGCCGCCAGAGATCGCGGTGCAACATTGTGGCAAGCCAGTATTCAATTATTGGAAGAAAAGGTGTTTGCGGGCCGCGCAGCAGGGGCTTTAGGGCGCTTTGTTGAGCTAGTGAATGCGCTTGAAGACGACACTGCACCTATGGAGCTACACAAAAAGACAGACCACGTTATTAAAGCATCTGGTTTGTTTACTATGTATCAGCAAGAAAAAGGCGAAAAGGCACAAGCGCGTATAGAAAACTTAGAAGAACTGGTCACGGCAACTCGTCAGTATGAGAAGCCTGAAGAAGCGGATGAGATGAGCGATCTTACTGCATTCTTGACTCATGCTGCTTTAGAGGCCGGTGAAGGGCAAGCCGATGAGTTTGATGATGCCGTGCAGCTTATGACGTTGCACAGTGCTAAAGGCTTGGAGTTTCCTCTGGTCTTTATGGTCGGCGTTGAAGAAGGGATGTTCCCGAGCCAAATGTCAGCAGAAGAAGCAGGGCGACTAGAAGAAGAGCGCAGGCTTTGTTATGTGGGAATGACGCGCGCAATGCAGAAACTCTACCTGACCTATGCTGAGATGCGTCGTTTATACGGACAAGACAAATACCATAAACCATCTCGATTTATCAAAGAGCTGCCAGAAGCGTGTACCCAAGAAGTGCGTATGAAAGCTCAAGTAAGCCGACCGACTAATACTGGTCGATTTAGCCAAACCGTTAAGCAAGAAAGCTTCAATGAAACAGGCTTTGGTTTAGGGCAAAGAGTCAAACACCCTAAGTTTGGGGAAGGCACCATTATCAACTTTGAAGGCAGTGGCGCGCAAAGTCGCGTTCAGGTTGCCTTCAATGGCGAAGGGATAAAGTGGCTGATTACTCAATACGCAAAATTAGAACAGCTGTAAAATTATTAAGCCCCAGCAACTTGCTGGGGCTTTTGCAATTAGGTGATGTTGATGTAAAAATCAAGATGCTAAAGGTAATAAGATTTCTTTGAATTGCAATTGATAGTGTGTCATAGATGGTGAAGTTTCATAGACTTTGCACTTTATGTGATTTTTTTGAATACTTTCGTATATTGCTTCTTTTGTTTTCCTTGAGGCATTGCATCCAATGTAAATTGACAAAATAGCGTTATTTGGAAATGGTATAAGATATATGTCTGAGCCAAAATCATCTTTATATTCTGTTTTAAACTGAGGGGGCATAAATGACATGCATACTCGTTCTTCTTGCTCGTACGCCCAATCTAATGGTTTACTAGTTAAAATTGAATAATGGTCTTTATTGGATAAAGCCTTATACGATTTTCTAACATCGGAATATGTGACTACTCTGGGCTCGGTTGGCTGACCGTTAGGTGTTGGTCGTTTAAACATCTCATTATCTCGGTCGAAGCCTATTACAAAACCTTTCATTGAGTTTGTATAGTGAGACCACATCAACAAATTTGAGTTTGATCTAGAAAGTGAAAGTATCCCAAAGTGATCACCAAACAAACTCATTAGTTTATCTTTAATCTGTAGGGTTGCGGATTCATTAGAATATAACCTACTAAGTAGGGCTTTCTTTTTGTCCAATAGTTCACGATTGTTTAAAGTCTTCTCATTTTCGGGTTGTTCCTCCCAAAGTTTATCTAATTTTTGTAGCTCTTTGTTCAAATTACTATTGTGCTTGAGCTCAGACGTATCTACCAGTGGTAGGCTTTCATAAGGATCATTTAAAGACTTCATGGGAGTATATCGAATTGATAGATTTTGTAGTACGTCAACTCTATCTGGTGGTAAATATTTAAATAACATATGTACTCTAATGCTTATTAAACTACAGATTAATGTACACGTTATGTTTAAACTAAACCATGCTGTTAATTGCAATTAATTGATTTTATTAACATTAAATATAAACCGTTTATGCAGGGTAGGCTGTGGTGCCTGCATTAGTCTCACATATACGGGGTAAGGGAACCAGCGATAGCTGACAGATTGTATCTGAGCGAATTATGTTTAGGTGGTGGCTAATAAGTGACAGATAAAGAAAAACCCCGAGAGCTTACGCTCTTCGGGGTTATAGTCTTACTTGCAGCAATCCGGCTACTAAGTGTGCTCCCTGCATCAAATCCTTGATAGTGTGCTGTTATCCTTCAGCGTATTCCTTTTCTCGCCATCCTAGCGGTGTCCATATGACCTTATCCTGGTCTACTAACAATCCTCGTTAGTACGCTTCACTAAATCCTTTAGTGGTGTCCTTTACATCATCCTGATGTTCAGTCCATTCCTCATCCAGAGGTGTCCATTGTCTTTCCTTAGTAGCAACCATCCTAGTTACTATTGCGTCCATTCAATGTCCAATTTGCTTTCCTTGCCGACTATTCATCCTGAATAACCGAATCTTCATCCTGAAGAACACCTAATCCTTGGTGATTTCCTTTTCCGTGTCAGCTTCCTTCCGACCCTTTAAATATTAAGCTTTTTTCTAATTTGCTCAATAGGGTAAAAGGCAATTTATTTTGGTTATAGAGGTGATAAAAAATAGAATATCCATATAAAACAGTTGGTTATGGTTGTTAGCATCCATTCCTGACAGATGTTCGCTTCGATCACGCACACTTTTGTAAGAGATCTCGCACAAAAATATGGCGGATGTCGTTATTGTCTGACTAGTTCAAGTTATACAAATGTTCTGTTTTCAATCACTTACTCGGTTATTTTGGCTAAAAAAAGAGCCTGATTACTGATTAAGTTAAAGTGTGAAGGACTGCTTCCCCAATGATGGTGCAGCCCAAAATCGTAAATAAAATACAGCAAACGAGGTCAATATAGCTTGAATATCGAGCAAGAGCTGATTGTAAACGCTGTGTGGACAATGCCCACGCCAGTAATGCAAACCAGAAAAAAGCCAAGCTCCACAAGATAAATAATGCCGCGAACTTACCTTCAAGAGACATACTTTGTGGCACTAAAGTTGACATTAAACTGATGAAGAAAACCAATGCTTTTGGGTTTAAAAGGTTGGTAGTGAATCCACGAGTAAATGCCTGTTTCTTGCTTTTTAGGGTGAAATCTTTACTTTTTGGTGTGCTTACAGGAGCTCCTTTAGCCCTCATTAATAGACTCTTTAAACCACTAATTCCTAAGTAGGCTAAATAACTGCCACCAAGCAACTGCACGACAAAAAAGAGCTGAGGGTGCAGATGCACTAGATAGCTGACTCCTGTCAGACTTAAAATAGAGTGTGTAAGAATGCCTATAGAAAGCCCAAAAGCAATCAAGATTCCGGTTTGACGCCCATAGCGTGTCGAGTTTTGTACAACTAAAGCAAAATCAGGACCTGGACTCATTAACGCGAGAAAGTGTATTCCGGCCAGTGTCATAAGGACGTGTATTTCATTCATTTTCTATCAACCATCGATTTTTTAATACCATCAAAACTAAAGATCATCAGCGCTGCCCAAATGAATACAAAAGTAATGATTTTATTCATACTCAAGTGCTCACCATAAACAGTGATCGCGAGAATAAACATCAAGCTTGGCCCGATGTATTGGAAAAAGCCGAGTGTTGTTAGCTTGATACGTGTAGCGGCACCAGTAAAACAAAGTAGGGGTGCTGTTGTAACTAAACCTGCGAGTATTAATAAGGTATTTAGGCTTAAACTGTTATTGAATAGGTTTGATGTATCACTATGGGCAAAGAATACCCAATAGATAATGGTTAGTGGGACTAAAAATAAAGTTTCAATAAATAAACCTGTTTGAGCATCTAGATTTACCTTTTTTCTTAATAACCCATACGCACCAAAACTGCATGCTAGAGCAAATGAGATATAGGGGATAGAACCAAAGGCAATGAGCTCAATGGCGACACCTAAGAAGGCGAGAATCACCGCTATCCACTGCACGATCCTTAATCGTTCTTGCAAAAAAATCATACCAAGAAGAATATTGATCAATGGGTTAATGTAATAGCCCAAGCTCGCTTCTAGCATGTGATTGCTATTTATAGCCCAAATGAAGATTAGCCAGTTCAAGCCAATAAGAATGGAAGATGAAAACAAATAAACCAGCTTGGTTTTATTTTTTAGTACCTCACGAACCGAATACCAACCGCGGCCAAAATGAATCAATCCGGCAAGTAAAAAAAATGACCATATGATTCGATGCATCAATATCTCAGAAGCAGGGACAGCGCCTAATGCTTTGAAGTATATAGGAGAGATCCCCCACATGGTGTATGCCATAATGGCAAATATCACACCTTGTCGAGTGCGTTGTTGAGCTTGGATATCCATAAGTTTCTCGGGATACTAACGGGAAAAGAGAGGAGTATAGAGACGGTACTGACTCAGAGCCAGTAAAATGCGGTTTCCATCCTAGATCATCCCCATTACAATGAGCGCTCATTTCGACTAATCACCAACAGGTAATACATTCTACATGTCCACCCATCTACCTATGATCGAAGAATCTGATACTCAAGCAACACCTCAGCGCGTGCTAGAGGATGTATTTGGCTATCAAGAATTTCGTGATGGTCAACAAGAGGTAGTGGAGGCTGCACTGTCAGGTCGAGACTCGATGGTGATTATGCCAACCGGTGGTGGTAAGTCATTGTGTTACCAAGTGCCTATGCTGGTGGCTCCGGGAATGGGGCTGGTTATCTCTCCTCTTATCTCTTTAATGAAAGACCAAGTGGATCAGTTAAAAGCCAATGGTGTCGCGGCGGAGTGCATTAACTCTAGTATGAGTCGAGAAGACTTACTGTCGGTGTATAACCGAATGCATCAAGGCAAGATTAAATTGATTTACGTTTCGCCTGAGCGAGTGTTGATGCGTGATTTCATGGAGCGAATCCAGTATTTAGAAATCAATTTAATTGCCATTGATGAAGCGCACTGTATCTCTCAATGGGGGCATGATTTTAGACCTGAATATGCCTCGTTGGGGCAGTTGAGACAGCAGTTTAGTCATGTGCCTTTTATGGCTCTCACGGCAACGGCTGACGATACCACTCGCCTCGATATTGATGCGCGATTACAACTTAATGACCCATTGTCTTACTTGGGGAGTTTTGACCGACCGAATATTCGCTACACCTTAGTGGAAAAGGCAAAACCGGTTGCGCAGATCATTCGCTATTTAGCGACGCAAAAAGGTCAGTGCGGCATTATCTATTGTGGCAGTCGCAAAAAAGTAGAAATGCTCACCGAGAAGCTGTGCAATAACGGCATTCGTGCTATGGGATACCATGCCGGAATGGAGCCGGATGAGCGTGCTTATGTTCAAGAAGCCTTTCAAAAAGACGATATTCAAATTGTGGTGGCGACAGTAGCGTTTGGTATGGGGATCAATAAACCTAACGTGCGCTTTGTGGTGCATTTTGATATTCCAAGAAATATAGAGTCCTACTATCAAGAAACCGGCCGTGCAGGTCGTGATGGTTTGCCAGCTGAAGCTATGACGCTCTATGATCCATCAGATATCAACTGGCTACGCCGTATGCTGGATGAGAAAGAAGATGAGCAGCAGAAAAAGGTGGAGATGCACAAGCTAAATGCCATGAGTGCATTTGCCGAAGCGCAAACCTGCCGTCGCCAAGTATTGCTGCATTATTTTGGTGAATATCGCGAAAAAGCATGCGGTAACTGTGATATTTGTATCGATCCTCCTAAAACCTTTGATGGTACAGAAGCGGCACGAAAAGCATTGTCTTGTGTATATCGAGTGAAACAATCCTTTGGCATGGGTTATGTCACCGAAGTATTACGTGGCATGCAAAATATTCGTATTCGAGAGAATGGTCATGACAAAATCTCGACTTATGGTATCGGGCGTGAAAACAGCCATGATTACTGGGTGAGTATTATGCGTCAGTTGGTCCATAAAGGATTGCTGACACAGAATATTGCTCGTAACTCTACCTTGCAATTGACCGAAGAAGCGCGCCCATTATTGCGTGGCGAGATGACCTTAGAGTTGGCCGTACCAAGATTGGATCTAACGCTATCCTCTAAGTCAGATAAGGCGCCAACTAAGCACTACGATAAAAAGCTGTTTGCCAAATTGCGTAATCTTCGTAAGCGAGTGGCAGACGAGGAAGGATTACCACCTTATGTGGTGTTTAACGATGCTACCTTGATTGATATGGCGGATATTCTGCCAACTTCATACGGCGAAATGCTGGCGGTGAATGGTGTTGGGCAACGTAAACTTGATAAATACGCCGATAAATTTTTAGATCTGATTCAGGAGCATATTACAGGTGTCTAGTTTTTTCCTTCGTCATTTAGACCTAGAAAATGGGCGACTATCACTGGTTGCTCCTTGTTTTGATCACGATGACTTTGCCGTTATAGGGCAGAAATTTGTCGACTTGATTGATGCTAGCGTTATTGAGAAACAGCAAGATGCGGATCTACATTCATGGTTGATCGACTTTGAAGGTTGCCAATTGATGCTTCGTGCCGAACACTATAGTGAATCTATGTGGCTAGAGAGCTTATCAGCGACAGAATCACAGCCAGAGCTACAGTTTTTGGCTAACCTAGTGGCTAAAGGCATTTAATAACACGTACTTAATAAAAATAGAGCGTTAGGTTTCACATGAAACCTGAACATTTATCAATCCGCGCTTTTATTAACGTAAGCCTCATAAGCCAATAGTTGATAAGTCTTAGTATTGTTCATCTATTGCACAATTTTATTCGTTATGTATAATGCCGAGCCCGCCATTTGGCTGGGCTTTAAAATTTGAGATGAAGCACATTGCTTCGAATGGGTTCCCTCGCCCCCATCTACTAAAAAGGTACAATATGAACCGTTTTGATCCGTCCCAACTGCGTAAAGCGCTATTCCTTTTAGCGTCCTTTCACTTAATAATCATTGCTTCTAGCAACTACCTTGTACAACTGCCATTTACCGTATTTGGTTTCCATACCACTTGGGGTGCATTTACTTTTCCGTTTGTGTTTTTGGCTACTGATCTGACTGTGCGAATTTTTGGCGCACCAATGGCACGCAAGATCATTTTCTTAGTCATGCTTCCTTCGTTGTTAGTATCATATTTGTTGTCTGTCATCTTTTTTGAAGGGCAATTTCAAGGCGTGGCGCCGCTTGCTGAATTTAACTTGTTCGTTGCGCGAATTGCGATTGCTTCATTTATGGCTTACTTGCTAGGGCAAATACTAGATGTGCACGTATTTAATCGTCTACGTCAAATGAAGCAGTGGTGGATAGCGCCAACGTGCTCCACGCTATTTGGTAATGCATTGGATACATTGGCATTCTTTGGTATTGCGTTTTATAACAGCCCCGATGCGTTTATGGCGCAACATTGGCAGGAAATTGCGCTAGTTGATTACACCTTCAAGCTGATCATTAGCTTAGGCTTATTTGTTCCTATGTACGGCGTATTGTTGAATTATCTTATTCGCAAGCTTACCACTCGTTCAGAGCAGGGACTTCCTGCTCAGGCATAAAAGATACACTTAGAGCTACGTATTGATACAGAAAGCCCCAATAGTGAGTAATCAATTATTGGGGCTTTTAAGTATGTACTGACGATTTAAATGGTCGTTATTAATGCGTTGAGCAGTAGTGTTGCCAAAGCTTATTCGCTTCTTGATCGGCCAGTTGCTTATCTTTTAGTTTGTTAAATAGTAAGGCTGTTAACGAAGAAACCACATGATTAGCCATTTGTACTTTGTCGTTTTCTACAGTGCCCAGCGGACAGTGTGTAGGTGTACTAATTGCTTCGTTATAAATCTCATTCCAGTAGTGAGCATGTAAGCCCTCACTATCACTTGACCAAACAGTTTGACTCACCTTAGGGTTGTACTCAGACTCCCCTGATACCCCTTTAAAAGACACCACAGAGCAATTTGAGTGACCAATATTGGTTTCTATTTCAGCGTGCAGTTCTTGAAATCCTGGGTGAAAACTTCCGCGAACACCGTATTTCGCACTACCAGGGTTAAGCCCTCTTACGACTGTATTCATTGGAGTACGTAGACCGTAGCGCTTTTTCCAATCCAGCATTTTCTTTGCTATCGGCGCAAAGTGAGCTAACGGTAGGTAAGCAATATTGGATGACTCAATGAATGAGGCAGCCTGTGCCATATCTTGCGCTTGTTGAATATTGAGCTTCGCTAAATAGTGTTGGCTATGAATACGGTCTGAACCTATATCTAAATGTCCGTGAATAAGCACTTTATAGCCTGCTTCTGCCAAGATAGAAGCAGCAATTAAGTTCCACGGCAGTGCTTGCTGTTGTCCATTTGCATCCAGTTTACTTTTTTTGCCAGCGTAACAAGGCCAGTCAATATCCACTTCTATTTTAGGTAGTCGCTGGTGGAAGGCTTTGGTGAATCCCGCAATTTCAGCGGCAGTTTCATTATTGACTCGAATGAGCATCATCAACATTGCCATTTGATCATCATCGATCTTACCGTCAAGGTATTGATCCATCACGGCATAGGCCTGATCAAAAGAAAGCGGTTTACGACCTCTTTCGCCGCGGCCAACACAACGGATACATTCTAAAATTATGCTCATTAACTAAGCTCTCCTTGCTTAAGTTTCTATAGAAAAGTTTAGCTCCTGTCCTATAGAAGTTGTCATGTAAAAAAGCCCAACTTATTGAGCTGGGCTGATTGAATTAAATTTGTTTGATTTGCAGGGGCCAGTTTTGGTCACTTTGCCGATGCGCTTCAATTTCGAGTTCAGCAACGGTCAATGGATTAAGTAAACACCAACTTGCCTCTATGCTTAAATCGAGGTTTTTCTCTTGTGCTTGCAGGCTAACATGAGGTTGCAGGTCAACGTTGCGCCTATGAGTGAGCAATACAGACAGTCTTAAAATTCGCAGGATGTTTTCAGCACTTTGTCGGCTGACGGCGTGTTGTTCAGGCAAAGATGACAGGGCATCTTTATAGCGAGCCGTAATGTCTGCCAATAGAGACTTTTGTGCTTGCGTATAGCCCGGTAGGTCAAGGTACTGCAACAGGTAGGCATTGTGTTTGCCGGCCTTTTTAAAATCGATAGTCAGACCAATTTCGTGCAATTGAGCAGCGGCTTTTAATAGGTCGATAGCGACAGGTTCGGCTAAGAAGTTTGGCCCACACTGTTCAACCAGCTTTAGTGCGGTGTGTGAGACTTGCTGAGCATAGTCTTGATCCAGTTGGAAGCGTTGCTGGACACTCGCTAAGGTGCGCTGACGAATATCGTCTTGATGCAGCTCCTTAATCATTTCATACACCATACCTTCGCGTAATGCTCCGCCCGCGAGGGTCATGTCTTCTATTTCTAGCAGTTCAAAGATGGCTAATAAAATGGACAGTCCGCTAGGGAACACCAGTGCTCGCTCTAGGGTTAAACCTTCAATCTCAAGTTCTTCTAATGCGTTAGAACGCATGGCTTGTTTTTGCAAGCGCTTGAGTTTGGAGTGAGTAATCACTTCGTCCATGCCTTGCGCTAGCATTATCTCTTGTAGTGCTTGAACTGTACCACTTGCTCCGACACACATATCCCAACCTAGTTGAGTATATTCGTGTAATACCGGTGCTAAGGTTTGCTTCGCGGCCTCAATGGCACTGCGAAAGTTTTCAGCAGTAAGTTGTCTATCACTAAAGTGTTGCTCTAACCAAGTAACACAGCCCATTTGCAGACTATGCAGCACTTTGGCATCAAAGCCTTCTCCGATAATAAGTTCGGTACTTGCGCCGCCAATATCGACAACAAGACGTTTTCCTTTACCACCGGAGGTATGAGCAACACCTTTATAGATAGTCGCCGCTTCTTCGTCTCCAGAGATGACTTGAATATTCTTACCTAGAATATGGTTCGCCTTCTCTAAAAACACATCAATATTTGTGGCGACACGTAATGTTGCTGTACCCACAATACGGATGTTCTGTTCAGGTATATCTTGTAAGCGTTCAGCAAACAGAGACAAACAGTCCCAACCCCTTTGCATTGCTTCTTGGCTTAATACGTTGTTGCTGTCTAATCCAGCAGCTAAACGAACTTTGCGTTTGATTTTTGCCATAGTTCGAACGCTTCCATGAACGTGTTTAACCACAAGCATGTGGAAGCTGTTCGAGCCAAGGTCAATGGCGGCATAAAGAGGAGATGAGTCTGTCATAACCAGATTAGCTATTCCCTGATGGTTTATTGTAAGGTCGAGGTGGTCGGTTACGTCGCTGATTGTTATTGCGACCTTGTGGTTTGCCACCCGGACGACGATTGCTTGACGAGTGACGCAAACGAATAGGTTTTGGTAACTCTTGAATTAACGCTTCCGGATCATATTCTGATGCTGGAATTGAATGGCCAATGTATTCTTCAATCGCAGGTAAATTGATCGCGTATTCTTCACAAGCAAAGCTGATTGAATATCCGCTTTCTCCAGCACGACCAGTACGACCGATACGGTGAACATAATCTTCACTATCATCAGGTAGATCATAGTTGAATACGTGCGTCACAAGAGGAATATGCAGACCACGTGCGGCTACATCGGTCGCCACTAAGAAATCTAATTCGCCAGACGTAAATTGCTCTAAGATTCGCTCACGTTTTTTCTGCGGAATATCCCCAGTTAAAAGACCTACACGATGCTCATCAGCAGCTAAATAACCCCATACTTGCTCACACTTATATTTAGTGTTGGCAAAAATGATGGCTTTTTCTGGCCAATCTTGCTCAATCAATGTCATGAGTAGAGCCATTTTATCTTCGTTAGAAGGTTGGAATAGCTCTTCTTCAATTCGCACGTTTGTTCGGCGCTCAGGCTCAACTTCTACATGCTCAGGATTATTCATGTGCTCAAATGCGAGTTCTTGTACGCGATAAGACAGCGTGGCAGAGAACAGCATGTTTAGACGATCTTTAGGCTCAGGCATACGACGGAACAAAAAGCGAATGTCTTTAATAAAGCCTAAATCAAACATTCGGTCAGCTTCGTCTAATACAACGGCTTGAATGTGATTTAGATTAAACGCCTTCTGTTTAAAGAAATCGATAATACGGCCTGTAGTACCAATTAAGATATCAGCACCTTGTTGAATTTCATGAAGTTGCTTGTCGTAGCTTTCTCCACCATAAGCAAGGGCCGCTTTCACACCTGTACTTGCAATCAAAGATTCAGCATCTCGATGGATCTGAATCGCTAATTCACGCGTTGGCGCCATAATAATGGCACGCGGTTGGTTCACTGCTCGAGACTCATCGGCAGGGTTTTTTAGTAGGTAATCAAAAGTAGCGGTTAGAAAGGCTAATGTTTTACCAGTACCCGTCTGAGCTTGTCCCGCAATGTCTTGGCCAGTGAGCAGTACTGGCAGCGCTAACGCTTGAATCGGAGTACAATACTCAAATCCTTTTGTTTGCAATCCAGCTATAATACTAGGGTGCAAATCGAAGTCGGCGAATTTTTGCTCTGTGATGTGTGTCTTTTTCATGAGCATAGAATATCAGCTTACGCTTGCATTAAGAAAGGAAATCCATTCCAATAGGCAATCTAATTGCTGATGATCATCTAATCAGCAACAGAAAATTGATTTGGAGCTAAAGATGAGCGATAAGATTTTGCAGCTTTCTGACGATGGTTTTGAAAGTGATGTAATTAAAGCTGCAGGCCCTGTGCTAGTAGATTTTTGGGCAGAATGGTGTGGCCCTTGTAAAATGATTGCCCCTATTTTGAATGAGATATCAGAAGAGTACGCTGGTCAACTTACGATTGGTAAGTTGAATATCGATCACAATCCAGCAACGCCACCAAAATATGGTATCCGTGGTATTCCAACACTATTGTTGTTTAAAGACGGCAATGTGGCTGCTACCAAGGTAGGTGCGCTATCAAAAACTCAATTAAAAGAGTTCTTGGACGCAAATATCTAAAATAAAAACCTAAATTAACCGTGTATTTCTCAGTACACGGTTTTGTTTTTTCCATAAGCTAGACTACGCTTGTTTTTAGTGCTAGTTTATTGCACGTAAATCATACGATTTTTCATTTCTTGGTCGATCCTGAGACCAAATCTCTCTTAACTAACACATACAGATCTTATTTTGACTACTAAATCTAATACAAAGACCGTTACCAAATCGAATTCAAAATCGACCACTATGAACTTGACTGAGTTGAAGAAAAGACCTGTCCCGGATTTAGTGAAACTTGGTGAAAGCCTTGGTCTTGAAGACCTTGCTAGGTTGAGAAAACAGGACATCATTTTCGCTACGCTAAAAGCTCACGCTAAAAGCGGTGAAGATATCTTTGGCGATGGCGTCCTTGAAATTCTACAAGATGGATTTGGTTTTCTGCGCAGCTCAGATAGCTCATATCTAGCTGGCCCAGATGACATCTATGTATCTCCAAGTCAGATTCGACGTTTTAATTTACGTACTGGCGACAGCATTGCAGGAAAAATTCGCCCACCAAAAGATGGCGAACGTTACTTTGCACTGTTAAAGGTTAACTCGGTTAACCACGATAAGCCTGACAACGCACGTAATAAAATCTTATTTGAAAACCTGACTCCACTGCATGCCAATGAACGTATGACAATGGAAGTCGGTAATGGTGCGACAGAAGATATTACTGCTCGTATCTTAGACTTAGCCTCACCAATCGGTAAAGGCCAACGTGGCTTGATCGTTGCTCCGCCAAAAGCGGGTAAGACAATGTTGCTACAAAACATCGCACAAAGCATTGCTCGCAACCACCCAGAGTGTGAGTTGATGGTTCTGCTAATCGATGAGCGTCCAGAAGAAGTAACCGAAATGCAACGCCTAGTTCAAGGTGAAGTAGTGGCTTCAACATTTGATGAACCAGCATCAAGACACGTACAAGTGGCTGAGATGATCATCGAAAAAGCGAAGCGTCTTGTAGAGCACAAAAAAGATGTGGTTATCTTACTTGATTCAATTACTCGTCTTGCTCGTGCATACAACACCGTGATTCCATCATCAGGTAAAGTACTGACTGGTGGTGTAGACGCCAATGCTCTACATCGTCCTAAGCGTTTCTTCGGTGCCGCTCGTAACGTTGAGGAAGGTGGAAGCCTGACTATCATCGCTACCGCACTTGTCGATACTGGTTCTAAAATGGATGAAGTTATTTACGAAGAGTTTAAGGGTACCGGTAATATGGAACTACACTTAAACCGTAAGATTGCAGAGAAGCGTGTTTTCCCTGCGATTGATTTCAACCGTTCTGGTACTCGTCGTGAAGAATTGCTGACGAAAACGGATGAACTACAAAAAATGTGGATTCTACGTAAAATTGTTCATCCTATGGGTGAAATCGATGCGATGGAGTTCCTCATTGATAAATTAGCAATGACAAAAACTAACAATGAATTCTTTGACGCGATGAGACGTCAATAATCAAGTAATCTAATATTTTTAGTTTATTGAACTTATTGTTAAAAACGTCACCTAATTTAGGTGGCGTTTTTTAATTATTAGAGTGTATTACCGCCAGGAAGGCCGATGAGTAACAGGGAGTTGGAATATGCATAAAAAATTATTACTCATACTACTGTCAGTTATGTTGAGTGGCCTCGGTGTAGCGCAAGCGGTGGAATTAACTCAGCAGCAGAAGCAGGAGATGCTTTCTGATGTACAATCTCATACCGATGCAAAACGTATTGCCACACTTGCTCTTTCTGATCAATCAGATAAAGCGAACTTTGACCTTCTACGTATTAAGCAGCCACAGCAAGAAGTGGTTCGATTTCTAGCAATACAGGCTATTGCTAAAAGCCATCCGCGATACACTTCCGATCTTGCCGTGTTTGTCGACTCTCAACGCAAACTTCCTTCTTCTTTGACTCTGGTTGAGCAAGGCGATGGGTTTCGTTTTAGTTCTCCTGCCTTTGCTTATCAACAATTAGCACAACGCTTAATGGACGATTGGGATCTAAATGAGCAAGAAATGGACTTTTATATTGCTGTAGAGAGTGGGCAATTAAACTTACGAGCTTGGTTAGCTGAAAATCCAGAGCTGCGAGTGTCTAGAGAAAGGCTACTGATTGAAAATGTCATGAAGTTATCTGATGAAGGGATGCACTTTTTAGCAAATCAAGTGACGACTCCTAACGTCGTTTCATGGTTACCGAGTGCTGATGTCATGGTTGCAATCGCCGCAGCATCTCAAAATTCTGATTTGTACAATATTCTTTGGAAAATGAAGACGAACAGCGCAGTACGTCGAGAGCTAGAACGACTTGGTGTTGATGGTAGTGAATTCTCTATACAGCAACTAATTGTAGCAAGCAGCAATCCTTCATTAAATAAACGTAGTCTACAGTTGTTGGCAAAATATGCGCCAACCTCACAACCAGCAGAGACCTTTTTAGTGTCGAAGATGACCAATCGACATGATGCAGAGGTGATAAGCAGTAGTATTCAAGAATATGGATACAGCAGTTGGTTTAATCAGTGGGTGATCGAGCACCCAGAACTCTTTAATCATTAAATTTGTTAGCTGAAGCCCACGGGCTTTTTGCTATACTGCGGCAATCTTTTTAGGCTAAATGGATTGTTATGAGCTGCAAAGACTTGCGAGATTTCCTTGCTCTTTTGGAGAGAGAGGGGCAATTGAAGCGCATTTCCACCCCTGTTGATCCCAACTATGAAATGACAGAAATTAGCGACCGTACACTACGTGCTGGTGGCCCCGCACTTCTATTTGAAAATCCCATTGGCTATGACATGC
Organism: Vibrio ezurae NBRC 102218; assembly: GCF_000467185.1. Classification (GTDB taxonomy): domain Bacteria; phylum Pseudomonadota; class Gammaproteobacteria; order Enterobacterales; family Vibrionaceae; genus Vibrio; species Vibrio ezurae. The sequence goes on along the minus strand of NZ_BATM01000060.1, from coordinate 2,808 downwards.
CTGTATTGACCAACTTATTTGGTACCTCCGAACGAGTAGCCTTAGGTATGGGACGCCAGAAAGTCAGTGATTTACGAGAGGTAGGAAAATTATTAGCCTACCTAAAAGAGCCTGAGCCACCTAAGGGTTTTAAAGATGCTCTAGATAAATTGCCAGTGTTCAAACAAGTACTCAACATGCCGGTAAAGCGTCTGCGTAAAGCGCGATGCCAAGATATTGTTTGGCAAGGCGAAGAGGTCGATCTCGATAAAATCCCGGTCATGAGTTGTTGGCCTGATGATGTCGCACCGTTATTGACTTGGGGATTGACCATTACAAAGGGCCCCAATCAAAAACGCCAAAATCTAGGTATTTATCGCCAACAAAAGTTGAGTAAAAATAAGGTCATCATGCGTTGGCTGGCTCATCGAGGTGGCGCATTAGATTTGAGAGATTGGGTGGAGGCTAATCCAGGAAAGCCGTTTCCTGTCTCGGTGGCCTTTGGTGCTGATCCTGCAACGATACTGGGTGCGGTTACTCCAGTGCCAGATTCATTGTCAGAATATGCGTTTGCAGGGTTACTGCGTGGCAGTAAAACGGAAGTGACAAAGTCAATTAGTAATGATTTAGATGTTCCGGCAGGCGCAGAGATTGTCTTAGAAGGATATATCGATCCAAGTGAGTTTGCTGATGAAGGCCCTTATGGTGATCATACGGGGTATTACAATGAAGTGGAAAGTCACAATGTATTTACGATTACGCACATTACTATGCGTAATGACCCTATCTACCATAGTACCTATACAGGTCGTCCGCCAGATGAACCCGCGGTACTGGGTGTAGCACTCAATGAAGTGTTTGTCCCTATTCTACAAAAACAATTCCCCGAAATAGAAGATTTCTATTTGCCACCAGAAGGCTGCTCTTATCGAATGGCTGTTGTGACGATGAAAAAGCAATATCCTGGACACGCAAAGCGAGTCATGATGGGGGTTTGGTCTTTTCTACGTCAATTTATGTATACAAAATACGTACTGGTTTGCGATGAGAATGTAAATGCGAGAGATTGGGATCAAGTTATTGCGGCTATGACCGAGCATTTGCAACCTAAGCGTGACATAGTGATGATCGAGAATACTCCTATTGATTCCCTCGACTTTGCCTCTCCGGTAGTCGGCTTAGGTTCTAAAATGGGACTGGATGCCACTATAAAGTGGCAAGCAGAGCTAGTGGTATCTAACGATGAACCTTGTAATTTTCCTGTTTTGGAAGTAACAAAAGCTCAGCAGCTTTGTGAGCAGTTTAAGCGGAAACACCCTGATGTTCTTGATTGCTACCTGCCGCCAGAAGCAAACTGCGGAGGAATGGCGATATTATCAATAGATAAGAAAGAATCAGGACAAGGTGTTAAAGCAATTGAAGCAGCTTTGTTGGAATTTTCTCAGTATGCAGCCATTAAGTTTGTCATCGTCTGTGATGATGATGTTGATATCCGAGATTGGAACGATGTGATCTGGGCGATTACAACTCGAATGGATCCTGCTCGTGATAGTCAATTTATTGATGGCATTCAATCTCAACTTGGAATCGATGCAACCAATAAGTTAGATGGTGAAGCGACCCGAGAATGGGGTAGGCCAATACATAAAGATAAACAGTTGGTTGAGCGTATTGACCAAGTTTGGGAAAAACTCAATATATTATGAGCTATCAAGTAGAGCTCTTGCCGAGCGGAATTGTATTTGAAGTGAATGAGCAGCAGACAATACTAGATGCTGCGCTAGCGCAAAATATAGCATTTCCAAATCGTTGCCAGGTTGGCGCGTGTGCGATGTGCCTATGTCGTTTAAAGAAAGGTACGGTCACGTACCAATTAGAACCATTGTTAACAGAGAAAGAGCAAGCCTTAGGTTGGGTATTTGCATGTCAGGCGTTTGCCACAACAGATTTAGTACTTACTTTTGAAGAGTAGGGATATAGAGGAAGATATGACCATTAGTTGTAAAGTTAAGTCGATTGAGGCGCTAGCCAGTAATACTTTTCGCGTATTGCTTCACCCTGAAACGCCAGTAGCGTTTAAAGCAGGTCAATACTTGATGGTTGTAATGGGCGAGAAAGATAAGCGTCCTTTCTCTATAGCGAGCAGCCCATGCCGTCATGAGGGGGAGCTAGAACTTCATATTGGCGCGGCAGAAGAAAATGCCTATGCGTTAGAAGTAGTGGAGAGTATGCAAGAAGCGTTGAATAGCGATAGTGATATTCTGATTGACGCACCACATGGTGATGCCTTTCTTCAGCAAAGCGATCGAGCGATGTTACTGATTGCTGGTGGCACAGGTTTTAGCTATGTACGTTCTATTCTTGATCACTGCATTAGTCAGGGGTTAGAAAACGCCATTCATTTATATTGGGGTGCAAGAGAAAAATCTCAGTTATATGCGTTTGAAGAGCTGAGTGCTATTGATAGTGAATATGCCAACATCCATTTTGTTCCTGTCGTCGAAAATGACGAAGGGATCTGGAGTGGAAAAACTGGAAACGTACTGCAAGCTGTGATGGGCGACTTTTCTGATCTATCTCAACACGATATTTATATTGCTGGTCGCTTTGAAATGGCGGGCAGTGCAAGAGAACAGTTTATTTTTAATAAAAAAGCAAAAGTAGAACAAATTTACTCAGATGCATTTGCTTTCATCTAAAGTGTTATAGCCTCGATTTAACAAGAAACACCCATAAACAGCCTGCTTTTCAAGCAGGCTGTTTGTTTGTTAGGCATAAAAAGAAATGCATGAAAATAAATGAAGAAAAGCCTTGCCAATGAGCTGAGCA
>NZ_BATM01000061.1 GCF_000467185.1 Vibrio ezurae NBRC 102218 | reverse complement strand
CCAGATAAGACTTCAATGAGATAACAAATTGGTGCGGAGTGGTAGTTCAGTTGGTTAGAATACCGGCCTGTCACGCCGGGGGTCGCGGGTTCGAGTCCCGTCCACTCCGCCACTTATTTTAGAGAACCTCGCTTTGCGGGGTTTTTCTGAATCTGAGCCTTAATAAAAATTAGGTTTAGATCACAGTTTTAGGGGTGTAGCTCCAATTGGCAGAGCAGCGGATTCCAAATCCGCGTGTTGGGAGTTCGAATCTCTCCACCCCTGCCATAATTAAGGCCTCAGTCGAAAGACTGAGGCCTTTTTTGTATCTGGATTTTGGTCTCTCTTTTTCTATTTGAAACTGCATGTTCTTTCCATCTGTATGCCTTCATACACAATGAGGGTTTATAAATGGAAGGTTTGGCTAGGCACGTTATAGTCGTTGTTTAATTAAGAAACTGAAAAATTTTAGGGGTGTAGCTCCAATTGGCAGAGCAGCGGATTCCCCTAATCCTTGAAAATGGCGCGTGTCGGGAGTTCGAATCTCTCCACCCCAGCCATAATCAAGGCCTTAGTCGAAAGACTGTGCCTATCAATCTTGTTTGAAAGCAGTATATTCTAGTCAATAAAAAGCCCTCATATAAAGATGAGGGCTGATAAATGAAAAGATTGGTAGTAGATACTACAGAAGCTGCTTAAGTACTCTATCAGCCTTTATACGAGTGACTTTTCGTAATAGCTTTTGTACAGGTTCAGGGTAGTGTTCAATCTTCTCTATGTGTTTATAGCTGCCGATACGTTGGGTATCCTTAAGGATGTTCTCAAACTCTTGTTCGAACTGGGTCGCTAATTCACCGTTAGGATCTCTGACCAATAGAGCATTTTCTAAATCTAGTTTCCAAGCTCTTGGGTTTAAGTTGCTTCCAGTAATTAACATGTTCTTTTTATCGACCCACATACCTTTCAGGTGGTAACTATTCGATTGGTCTTTCCATAACAGGATATCTAACTTACGAGACGCAATATTCGCTTCATTAGCTTTTAAGAAGCGACGTAGATTCATTTCATATAAATATGGTAAGCCGCCAACAGTTTTAAATTCTTCTTCAGGATCAATAAAGAAATCGTTCGCAGTCTTGTCCCCAACAATGATAGAGATCTTAACGCCACGTCTTAATGCTTTTTTAAGCTCTCGAGCAACACTTTTAGGGAAGTTAAAGTACGGAGTGCAAATCTGAATTTCTTCTTTTGCGTCTTTGATTAATTGGATGATCGCCATATTGAGCAGGTTTCTACGCTTGCCGACACCTACGATTGGTGTAATAGCGATTTCATTTGAACCAATCTCACTACTTTCAAATTGATAGTTTGTGACGGCTAGGCTTGCTCTAAGCTGACGAATAGCCCCTTTCAATGACTTAGTTGAAGGGCGTTCCTGCTGTGTCAAAGAGTTGACCGCAGGGTTTTTAACTAGTGCATCGGTAATGTATGTTGCCATTGCGTCGGCAATTGCTGGGCTATAAATTTGATGGTATCGATCAAAACGGTATCTATCTTGATGATGAAGGTAGATATTATTGATACTGGCGCCACTATACAAAATGGTATCGTCGAAGATAAAACCTTTTAGGTGAAGTACACCGAAAACTTCCTTTCCTCGAACGGGAACACCGTAGACAGGCACAATATGTGAGTGAGACTCCGCCATACGAGTGTACATGGCGGCATTGCCATCGGATGATTCGGCACCTATCAAACCACGTTGGGCGCGATGCCAGTCGACGCAAATTTGAATATCTAAACCAGGATTAGCTTGCTTTGCTTTATAGATCTCACCAAAGACCTCTCGCCCAGCTTCATCGTCCTCGAGATATAAGGCTGCGATGTAGATACGCTTTTTGGCTGTTTTAATAAGCTCTAATAGCTGTGCTCTGAACTCTTTTGCCGAATAAAGTGTTCTAAAGTCTTTTGGATCAACGGGAACTGCTTTTAGTCCATCGATGACATTCTTAGCTAAAACCATTATAAGTATTAAGTCCTGTAAAGGGCTGATCTAGCCAACCATTTTATCAAATTTGAGGCTTTACTGCCTAGATGAATTGATAAAACAATCCTCAATAAAGCATTTATCCACAATATTGCATGATAATTAGCGGTTTTCCTGCCTGAGTGTAGCGCAAATATAGCTTTTGTAAGCTAGCTGGGAGCGCTTCAATATCGATACATCTGAAACCATAGGCACTGTACATTTGCTGTAAATGTACATAGGCAAAGCAATAGACGTTTTCATTTAGCATAGTGCTTTGGCAGTACTGTAATAAACGAGAGGCGATGCCTTGCCTTCTTGCGTCAGGGACGACCATCATGCCCGTGAGCAATTGCCATTTGTCTATATTTCTAAACCGTACGACACCCACGATACTCGTGGCGTTTTCTGCCACAAAAATATGCTCTCCACCTTTTATTTTAGTGGAGGGGTAATGAGCTTTGTAGAGCTTCTTTAAGATAGGGAGTCGAATGGGCTCCAAGCTTTTGATGATTAGACTGTTCATTAATTAACTGCGCAACGGACCTTGTTCCAGTATTATAAAGGGAAGCTGTCAATATTACCCTTTAGAAACCCTAATTGGGAATGGAACCATTAACACTATGATGCACGTTACCCCTCAAGCTGAACTGTCTTCCTACCATACCTTTTCAATCAAAGCCTATTGCGATTTTCTTGTAGAAGCTAATTCGCTTGATGATCTGATAGACATATACACCCACGCAGAATGGAAACGACTACCTAAGCTTCCTATTGGTACAGGGAGTAATATGTTATTTACCGAGCATTTTGCGGGTGTTGCTATTTTGAATCGCCTTAAGGGGAAAGAAGTCAAAGAAGATGAGAGTCATTTTTTACTAGAGGTATCAGCAGGAGAAGATTGGCCAAGTTTGGTTGAGTGGTCTGTGGATAACGGCATGTTTGGTCTGGAGAACTTAGCCTTGATTCCAGGATGTGCTGGAACGGCTCCTATCCAAAATATTGGTGCTTATGGTATTGAGTTTAAAGATGTGTGTGATTTTGTTGAATATCTTGATTTAGAGTCACTCTCGCTAAAACGATTATCTTGTTGCGAGTGCGACTTTGCTTATAGAGACTCTATCTTTAAACAGCAATTATCGGGTAAAGCGCTGATTACCAAAGTCGGCCTTAAATTATCTAAAGTATGGGCGCCAAAAACCGCCTATGGTGCTTTGCAGCAACTTATTGACGGTGAGCCTTCGGCCAGAAAAATCTTTGATGCCGTTTGCCAAGTACGTCGTTCTAAGCTTCCTGATCCTACAGTAATGGGAAATGCTGGGAGCTTCTTTAAAAATCCAGTTATCTCGACAGCGCATTTTGCTGAATTAAAAAAACAGTTCCCTAATATTGTCGGCTACCCAGCGGGAGAGAACATTAAGGTTGCCGCTGGCTGGCTTATTGATAATGCTGGTCTAAAGGGGTATTCCCACGGTGGTGCAAGAGTTCACGCACAACAAGCATTGGTTATTGTGAATTTTAATGACGCAGTAGCGGAAGATGTATTGGCTGTAGCATGGCATGTAAGACAAACAGTATTACAGGTATATCAAATTGAATTAGAGCATGAAGTACGCTTTATTGGGCGCGAGGAAGAAACTAACCTAGCGACTATATTTCAGGATAAGAACAATGAAAGACTTTAGCTTTAAACTTAAATTAATCAATGAGCTAAGCGCTGGCAGTTTCCTTTCAGGTGAGCAGTTAGGGGAGCAATTTGGTGTATCGCGAGCGGCGATAGCTCGACATATAAAATCGCTACAAGATCTTGGTATTGATGTTTATAGCGTAAAAGGTAAAGGCTATCGATTGGAACAGTCATTGGACTTACTTGACCCACAGCTACTACAAAGTCGGCTTAATTCTCCCGTTGAAGTGATTCCAGTAATAGATTCCACTAATCAGCATATGCTGGGCCAACAAGACCTACCTTCGGGGAGCGTGTGCGTCGCAGAATATCAAACTCAGGGTCGAGGACGGAGGGGACGAGAATGGGTCTCTCCATTTGGTTCAAATATCTACTACTCGATGTATTGGCGCCTTGAGGCCGGTTTACCTGCTGCAATGGGGATTAGCTTAGTCATTGGATTAGCATTAGTAGAGGCTCTAGAACGGCTGGGCATACAAGGTCTGAAGCTAAAATGGCCAAATGACGTATACCACAACAATCAAAAGCTAGCAGGTATTTTAGTTGAGCTTTCCGGACAAGCAGGAGATGCCGCAAACCTAGTGATAGGTATTGGGTTGAATGTTTCGATGCCCGAGCATGTACAAGGCATTGATCAACCTTGGACGAGTTTAAAAGAAATCTCGGACAAACAAACCATGACTCGTAATGACATTGTCGTTTCAATGACTGAAACATTACACAACGCGATTACCATTTATGAACAAAAAGGACTACAACCCTTTTTAAGCCAATGGAATCACTATGACAACTTCCTAGACCAACCTATTAAATTAATTATGGGTAATAAGGAGGTCATAGGAGTGTGTAAAGGTATCAATGAGCAGGGGGCTTTACTGCTGGATAACGGTACTAGTATTGAGGCTTATATCGGTGGTGAAATATCCGTAAGATCAGCTTCTTAATAGTATTTGGTTCACTTTATGGTCAGTGGCTTTTTTTAGAATAAGGTTCGCTCTCATTTTGGTCGGCAATATATTGGCGATGAGGTTCTTCCCATTGATCTCACACCAAATAGAGTGCGCCTTAGCGATCGCTTCTTCCTTGCTCAGTTTTGTATAGTGGCCAAAGTAAGAGTTGGTTTTTTTAAACGCGCCAGAGCGAAACTTGAGGAAGCGGTTGATGTACCATTCTTCAATCAATGAACTATCGGCATCTACATAGATAGAGAAGTCGAGAAAATCAGAAACAAAGACACGGTGTGATTGATCAGGGTAGTCCATACCGGACTGAAGAACATTTAACCCCTCTAAAATGAGAATATCAGGTCTATCTACCACTTGGACTTCATCAGTAATGTCGTAGGTTAGGTGAGAGTAGACAGGCGCCGCTACCTTCTCCTTGCCCGCTTTTACATCAGAAACAAAATCAACCAGTCTTTGAATGTCATAGGATTCCGGGAATCCCTTTCGATCCATGATGCCTTTTTCTTTTAGAACCTTATTAGGGTAGAGGAAGCCATCCGTGGTGATTAAAGCAACCTTAGGATGATCACCCCAGCGGGAAAGCAAAGCTTGCATAACACGTGCTGTGGTACTTTTACCTACTGCAACACTTCCTGCGATGCCTACAATGAAGGGGCTATGGCTATCTTCTCGGTGTAAAAAGGTATCCAGTACTCTCTGGCGTCGTTGTTGTGAACCCGCATGCAGGTTAATAAGTCGAGATAAAGGAAGGTAGATCTCTTCCACTTCTGTAGTATCTAAATTTTCATTAATACCACGTAGCTCTTCGATATCAGAATCATTTAACACCATAGGCACTGAAGCTTTTAGCTTAGACCATTGTTGTCGATTGAATTTCATATGTGGAGTCATCGGGATCCTTCCTTTTGTGCGTCGCATCAACATACATGAAGAGATAAATATTTCAATTGTGGTGAGGAAAAGGAGTGAGGATTTAATGGAAACATGATGAAAAATTAGTCTTAGCTCAATGTAAAAGCAAAAAGTATCATATTTTTGCATTTTCTTATTGCAAGGTTGGAAATCATCCCATAGAATGCGCTCCACTTATGTGCCGACTTAGCTCAGTAGGTAGAGCAACTGACTTGTAATCAGTAGGTCACCAGTTCGATTCCGGTAGTCGGCACCACTTTCTTTATGAAAGCAAAATTTGGTGGGGTTCCCGAGTGGCCAAAGGGATCAGACTGTAAATCTGACGGCACTGCCTTCGATGGTTCGAATCCATCTCCCACCACCATTTTCTTAAGGAAATAGCTCACAGAGTTACGTGTTGCGGGCATCGTATAATGGCTATTACCTCAGCCTTCCAAGCTGATGATGCGGGTTCGATTCCCGCTGCCCGCTCCAACCTATTCGTGTGCTGATATAGCTCAGTTGGTAGAGCGCACCCTTGGTAAGGGTGAGGTCGGCGGTTCAAATCCGCCTATCAGCACCAGCTCTCAAGCAATTATTTCCTTTTGATATATACTTTACATCCAATTTATTTGGTTGCGTGGTCTACAAAGCCACTTTATAAACCGTACCTAGAGGAACACGCTCGTGTCTAAAGAAAAATTTGAACGTACGAAACCGCACGTAAACGTTGGTACTATCGGCCACGTTGACCACGGTAAAACAACTCTAACAGCTGCTATCTGTACTACTTTGTCAAAAGTATACGGTGGTGAAGCTAAAGATTTCGCATCTATCGATAACGCTCCAGAAGAGCGTGAGCGCGGTATCACAATCGCTACTTCTCACGTAGAGTACGATACTCCTGAACGTCACTACGCACACGTAGACTGTCCTGGACACGCCGATTATGTTAAAAACATGATCACTGGTGCTGCTCAAATGGACGGCGGTATCCTAGTTGTTGCTGCTACAGATGGCCCTATGCCACAAACTCGTGAGCACATCCTACTTGGTCGTCAGGTTGGTATCCC
>NZ_BATM01000062.1 GCF_000467185.1 Vibrio ezurae NBRC 102218 | reverse complement strand
AAGCCTGGCGATGTCCTACTCTCACATGGGGAAACCCCACACTACCATCGGCGCTATTATGTTTCACTTCTGAGTTCGGCATGGAATCAGGTGGGTCCACAATGCTATGGTCGCCAAGCAAATTTTGCTTTACTTTCAGCTTTTTAAAAAAGCTAAAGGTAAAATAATCTAGAAAGCTGTATTTAAAAGTCTCTGTCACACATTCAAAGTTCTTACTTTGAGTCCACAAAACCCCTTGGGTGTTGTATGGTTAAGCCTCACGGGCAATTAGTACAGGTTAGCTCAATGCCTCGCAGCACTTACACACCCTGCCTATCAACGTTCTAGTCTCGAACAACCCTTTAGGACACTTAAAGTGCCAGGGAAGACTCATCTCAGGGCTCGCTTCGCGCTTAGATGCTTTCAGCGCTTATCGATTCCGAACTTAGCTACCGGGCAATGCCATTGGCATGACAACCCGAACACCAGAGGTTCGTCCACTCCGGTCCTCTCGTACTAGGAGCAGCCCCCTTCAATCTTCCAACGCCCACGGCAGATAGGGACCGAACTGTCTCACGACGTTCTAAACCCAGCTCGCGTACCACTTTAAATGGCGAACAGCCATACCCTTGGGACCGACTTCAGCCCCAGGATGTGATGAGCCGACATCGAGGTGCCAAACACCGCCGTCGATATGAACTCTTGGGCGGTATCAGCCTGTTATCCCCGGAGTACCTTTTATCCGTTGAGCGATGGCCCTTCCATTCAGAACCACCGGATCACTATGACCTGCTTTCGCACCTGCTCGAATTGTCATTCTCGCAGTCAAGCGGGCTTATGCCATTGCACTAACCACACGATGTCCAACCGTGTTTAGCCCACCTTCGTGCTCCTCCGTTACTCTTTGGGAGGAGACCGCCCCAGTCAAACTACCCACCAGGCACTGTCCGCAATCCCGATTAGGGACCAACGTTAGAACATCAAGCATACAAGGGTGGTATTTCAAGATTGCCTCCACAAACACTGGCGTGCTTGTTTCAAAGGCTCCCACCTATCCTACACATGTAGGGTCAATGTTCAGTGCCAAGCTGTAGTAAAGGTTCACGGGGTCTTTCCGTCTAGCCGCGGGTACACTGCATCTTCACAGCGATTTCAATTTCACTGAGTCTCGGGTGGAGACAGCGTGGCCATCATTACGCCATTCGTGCAGGTCGGAACTTACCCGACAAGGAATTTCGCTACCTTAGGACCGTTATAGTTACGGCCGCCGTTTACCGGGGCTTCGATCAAGAGCTTCGACCTAAGTCTAACCCCATCAATTAACCTTCCGGCACCGGGCAGGCGTCACACCGTATACGTCATCTTACGATTTTGCACAGTGCTGTGTTTTTAATAAACAGTTGCAGCCACCTGGTATCTGCGACTCCTAGTAGCTCCATCCGCAAGGGACTTCACCGCCAAGAGCGTACCTTCTCCCGAAGTTACGGTACCATTTTGCCTAGTTCCTTCACCCGAGTTCTCTCAAGCGCCTTGGTATTCTCTACCCGACCACCTGTGTCGGTTTGGAGTACGATTCCTTATAATCTGAAGCTTAGAGGCTTTTCCTGGAAGCATGGCATCAATGACTTCACTGCACGTAGCAGCTCGACATCGTATCTCAGCGTTAAGAAAGTCCGGATTTACCTAAACTTTCCGCCTACATACTTGAACCTGGACAACCATCGCCAGGCCCACCTAGCCTTCTCCGTCCCCCCATCGCAATTATAAGAAGTACGGGAATATTAACCCGTTTCCCATCGACTACGCCTTTCGGCCTCGCCTTAGGGGTCGACTTACCCTGCCCCGATTAACGTTGGACAGGAACCCTTGGTCTTCCGGCGTGGGGGTTTTTCACCCCCATTATCGTTACTCATGTCAGCATTCGCACTTCTGATACGTCCAGCAGCCCTTACAGACCACCTTCAACCGCTTACAGAACGCTCCCCTACCCCGCACACAAAGTGTGCAGCCGCAGCTTCGGTGTATAGCTTAGCCCCGTTACATCTTCCGCGCAGGCCGACTCGACCAGTGAGCTATTACGCTTTCTTTAAATGATGGCTGCTTCTAAGCCAACATCCTGGCTGTCTAAGCCTTCCCACATCGTTTCCCACTTAGCTATACTTTGGGACCTTAGCTGGCGGTCTGGGTTGTTTCCCTCTCCACGACGGACGTTAGCACCCGCCGTGTGTCTCCCGGATAGTACTCAATGGTATTCGGAGTTTGCAAAGGGTTGGTAAGTCGGGATGACCCCCTAGCCTTAACAGTGCTCTACCCCCATTGGTATTCGTCCGAGGCGCTACCTAAATAGCTTTCGGGGAGAACCAGCTATCTCCAGGTTTGATTGGCCTTTCACCCCTAGCCACAAGTCATCCGCTAATTTTTCAACATTAGTCGGTTCGGTCCTCCAGTTGATGTTACTCAACCTTCAACCTGCCCATGGCTAGATCACCTGGTTTCGGGTCTAATCCTAGCAACTCGACGCCCAGTTAAGACTCGGTTTCCCTACGGCTCCCCTATACGGTTAACCTTGCTACTAAAATTAAGTCGCTGACCCATTATACAAAAGGTACGCAGTCACTCTCGAAGAGCTCCTACTGCTTGTACGTACACGGTTTCAGGTTCTATTTCACTCCCCTCACAGGGGTTCTTTTCGCCTTTCCCTCACGGTACTGGTTCACTATCGGTCAGTCAGTAGTATTTAGCCTTGGAGGATGGTCCCCCCATGTTCAAACAGGATATCACGTGTCCCGCCTTACTCGATTTCACTCAAAATGACATGTCGACTACGGGGCTATCACCCTTTATTGCGGCACTTTCCAGAGCCTTCGTCTGTGTCATTAAAAGCTTAAGGGCTAATCCAATTTCGCTCGCCGCTACTTTCGGAATCTCGGTTGATTTCTCTTCCTCCGGGTACTTAGATGTTTCAGTTCCCCGGGTTTGCCTCATTAACCTATGTATTCAGTTAATGATACGTACTTATGCACGTGGGTTTCCCCATTCAGAAATCCCAGACTCAAATGGTTATTACTACCTAATCTGGGCTTATCGCAAGTTATTACGTCTTTCATCGCCTCTGACTGCCAAGGCATCCACCGTGTACGCTTAGTCACTTAACCATACAACCCCAAAGGGTCTTGCTTAACGCAATACGTTTGCTACAACGTAGTATGACGTTTCCAAGGTGCGTTATCTCTTTATTATGAGCGAGATAACATTCGATTTTGCCGGACTCAAATTTGAATAACATCAGGCAATGATGTTATTCCCAAGAACACTTGAATGTGTGTTGGTACCTACATCATAAAGATATAGGATTTGAGAACTTTTAAATTTGATAAATAATGAAATCACATTACTTATCGTCAGCTTTCCAAATTGTTAAAGAACGAGATTCAAATAATTGAACCATTTTTAAATACACTCATCTTCTAAGAGAAGAGTACTTAAAGATGGTGGGCGATACTGGGCTCGAACCAGTGACCCCCTCCTTGTAAGGGAGGTGCTCTCCCAACTGAGCTAATCGCCCACATTATTTTGTTTCCTGCGGGAGGAAATGGTGGGTCGTGCAGGATTCGAACCTGCGACCAATTGATTAAAAGTCAACTGCTCTACCAGCTGAGCTAACGACCCAATGGTATCCCGTAGGGGAGTCGAACCCCTGTTACCGCCGTGAAAGGGCGGTGTCCTAGGCCTCTAGACGAACGGGACACTAGGTTTACTTTCACTTTTAAAAAGTGAAAACAAACTATTGAGATGTCTTGGGGGACATCTCGAATCTCTTTACTTTCTAAACCATATCAATCTGTGTGGACACTCATCGTGAGTAATCATCGTATAAGGAGGTGATCCAGCCCCAGGTTCCCCTAGGGCTACCTTGTTACGACTTCACCCCAGTCATGAACCACAAAGTGGTGAGCGTCCTCCCGAAGGTTAAACTACCCACTTCTTTTGCAGCCCACTCCCATGGTGTGACGGGCGGTGTGTACAAGGCCCGGGAACGTATTCACCGTAGCATTCTGATCTACGATTACTAGCGATTCCGACTTCATGGAGTCGAGTTGCAGACTCCAATCCGGACTACGACGCACTTTTTGGGATTCGCTCACCATCGCTGGTTGGCCGCCCTCTGTATGCGCCATTGTAGCACGTGTGTAGCCCTACTCGTAAGGGCCATGATGACTTGACGTCGTCCCCACCTTCCTCCGGTTTATCACCGGCAGTCTCCCTGGAGTTCCCGACATTACTCGCTGGCAAACAAGGATAAGGGTTGCGCTCGTTGCGGGACTTAACCCAACATTTCACAACACGAGCTGACGACAGCCATGCAGCACCTGTCTCAGAGTTCCCGAAGGCACCAATTCATCTCTGAAAAGTTCTCTGGATGTCAAGAGTAGGTAAGGTTCTTCGCGTTGCATCGAATTAAACCACATGCTCCACCGCTTGTGCGGGCCCCCGTCAATTCATTTGAGTTTTAATCTTGCGACCGTACTCCCCAGGCGGTCTACTTAACGCGTTAGCTCCGAAAGCCACGGCTCAAGGCCACAACCTCCAAGTAGACATCGTTTACGGCGTGGACTACCAGGGTATCTAATCCTGTTTGCTCCCCACGCTTTCGCATCTGAGTGTCAGTATCTGTCCAGGGGGCCGCCTTCGCCACTGGTATTCCTTCAGATCTCTACGCATTTCACCGCTACACCTGAAATTCTACCCCCCTCTACAGTACTCTAGCCTGCCAGTTTCAAATGCGGTTCCGAGGTTGAGCCCCGGGCTTTCACATCTGACTTAACAAACCACCTGCATGCGCTTTACGCCCAGTAATTCCGATTAACGCTCGCACCCTCCGTATTACCGCGGCTGCTGGCACGGAGTTAGCCGGTGCTTCTTCTGTCGCTAACGTCAAACAATACAGCTATTAACTATACTGCCTTCCTCACGACTGAAAGTACTTTACAACCCGAAGGCCTTCTTCATACACGCGGCATGGCTGCATCAGGCTTGCGCCCATTGTGCAATATTCCCCACTGCTGCCTCCCGTAGGAGTCTGGACCGTGTCTCAGTTCCAGTGTGGCTGATCATCCTCTCAGACCAGCTAGGGATCGTCGCCTTGGTGAGCCATTACCTCACCAACTAGCTAATCCCACCTGGGCATATCCTGAAGCGAGAGGCCCGAAGGTCCCCCTCTTTGGTCCGTAGACGTTATGCGGTATTAGCTATCGTTTCCAATAGTTATCCCCCACATCAGGGCAATTTCCCAGGCATTACTCACCCGTCCGCCGCTCGACGCCGTTATCGTTCCCCGAAGGTTCAGATAACTCGTTTCCGCTCGACTTGCATGTGTTAGGCCTGCCGCCAGCGTTCAATCTGAGCCATGATCAAACTCT
>NZ_BATM01000063.1 GCF_000467185.1 Vibrio ezurae NBRC 102218 | reverse complement strand
TTTGTCAATCCAATTTAAAAATGTCTCTCTATTTTTCTAATTAGAAATGTCACTTTTTAAAGATTGACTATTCTTTGGTATTGGAGGATTTGAATAACTCAGGATTGGTTAGAACTGGATTAATAGCCCTGAGTTGTTCTTTTAAAGCTCGTTGTTGGGCTTTTCGTCTTGGTGATTTTTTACTTCTACTGCGTTTTTGTTGTTCATCAAAGTCATCTTGTTTTTGCTTAGCAAACTTCAGTACATTGCCTAAACGTTTGTTATCGACTATTTGAGCTTGATTTACATTTTCTAACTTATCGAAGATTTTGAAGTTAAGCTTTTTGTAGCCATAACAAATGGCAATATGTCCATCTGGATAGTCGAGTACTTTCACTGTTTCATGAACCAATCGAGCGTTTTCTTCAGTGTTTTCAATTAGGTAAACAACCTTGTCATACTGGAATGTCAGTGCATTTGAGAGCTTTCTTGTTTCTTGCCAACTAAAGATATCATCAAGTTCTTCAGAAGATTCGCGAACCTTACGGTGCATGTCTTTTGGGTAGTTTGCAGGCTTACTAAAACGGCGGTTAAAGTCGTCAATAAAGTAGGGCAACCATGTATTAGCTTCCTCAATGGTATTAATACCTTGTAGTCTCATTTCCTTAACTAAACGATCTTGAAGCGTCAAATTAGCTCGCTCAACACGGCCTTTAGCTTGAGAGCTATTAGCACATATTAACTCAATGCCAAGCTCTCTAAGAATACGGCCATATTGCGTTTCACCAACACGTTTATGTTTTTCTTGATTTACACGAAATATCGAGTGTTTATCGCTGTAGAACGCAACTGGTTTTCCGTGTTCATTCAGGTATTCACGAGTCGCAAGCATATAGTCAAATGCAGACTCAGTTTCACTGAAACGAAGGTTCATTAGGCGACCAGTGGCATCGTCAATAAACACCAGAAGACAACACTTATCACTGCGTCCTTCAAACCAGTCATGGTGAGAGCCATCAATTTGAATTAGTTCACCAAGGCAATCTCGACGATAACGTGGTTGGTAAACTCGGGGCTTACGTTGAGAATGAGGGATCCAGAGGCCATCAGCTATCATCCATTGCCGTAAAGTTTCAACAGATACTCGGAGGTTATGGATTTCAGATAATTTTTCATGAGCCAACGAAGGACCAAAATCAGGATAATACTGAGTAATAGTATCTAAAATATAACTTCGATAATCCGATGGGAGTTTATTATTGCTGGGTTTACCTCGTGACTTATGAGACAAACCGGCTGCGCCATATTGGCGTAGCCGATTCATCAGACGTTGAACTTGTCTAACACTAAGATTTAAAAGTTCAGCCGCATCAATACGGCGGAGTCGGCGTTCACATACATCTTGAATTACTTTAAGACGATCGATTTCATTATCACTCATAGCTATCAACATTCCTAAGCCTCCAAAACTAAGTCAGATATTAAAACGATAGTTCAAGACTCAGTTATAGTGACATTTTAACTTTGATAAAAAGTGACATTACAACTTTGGACTTACAA
>NZ_BATM01000064.1 GCF_000467185.1 Vibrio ezurae NBRC 102218 | reverse complement strand
GTACTAATTCAGACCTGATCTGACAGTTACCCACTTTTTACTTGGTGCCTGTCAGATTATATCTGAGCTAGATTTTTTTCAGCCCAGATAGTTTTCCCATCCTCTAATGTATCTATCGGTGTTCTGCCACAGCACATTTTTCCTTGATGGGTACGTTGATTGTTGTAGTAGTCCATCCATTCGTCCAGATCTTTTTGTAATTCGTCCATTGCGCTATACAGTTTCTTTCTAAAAGTCACTTGGTAAAACTCATTCAATATGGTCTTGTGGAAGCGCTCGCAGATGCCATTAGTTTGTGGTGACATTGCTTTAGTTTTGGTGTGGTCGATATCATTAATTGCAAGATAGAGTTGGTAGTCATGCTGGTCAACACGCCCACAGTATTCCGTTCCACGATCAGTCAAGATTCGAAGCATTGGTAGTTCTTTAGCCTCAAAGAACGGTAGAACTTTGTCATTCAACATGTCTGCTGCCGTAATGGGTGTTTTAGTTGTGTACAACTTAGCGAAAGCGACCTTACTGTAGGTATCAACGAAGGTCTGTTGATAAATGCGGCCAACACCTTTCAGATTCCCGACATAGAAAGTGTCTTGAGAGCCTAGATAACCAGGGTGTGCAGTTTCTATCTCACCACAAGCCTCATCATCATGCTTCTTGCGTTCAAGGGCTGCAACTTGTTCATCCGTTAAGATGATACCGTTTTCAGCGACTTGTTTTTCTAGTGCAAGAAGACGCTTTTTGAAGTTCTCTAAATCATTGCGAAGCCAGATTGAGCGGACTCCACTTGGTGAAATGAAAACACCTAATTTACGTAGCTCATTGCTCGTTCTGACTTGTCCATGGGCAGGAAAATCGATGGCGTATTTGAGCACGGCTTGCTCTGTTTCGCTATCGACTCGGTTTTTCAAGTTTGGTGTTCTTCTAGTCTGATTAATCAGAGCATCGATCCCACCTGTTTCAACCAACTCTTGATAACGATAAAACGTATCTCTTGATACGCCCATAACCTTACAAGCTCTTGATACATTACCGAGTTCTTCTGCAAGATTGAGAAGACCAGCTTTGTGTTTAATGATTGGATTGCTAGTATGAAGCATGAGAGTTACCTCTTGTTGTCTTTGATTAGTGATTAAGCACCTTTAATCAAAGTGGGTAACTCTCAACTTTTCAAATTGAAATGTCAGATCTAGTCTGAACTAATAC
>NZ_BATM01000065.1 GCF_000467185.1 Vibrio ezurae NBRC 102218 | reverse complement strand
AGTATTCCTATGTCCCGTTCGTCTAGAGGCCTAGGACACCGCCCTTTCACGGCGGTAACAGGGGTTCGACTCCCCTACGGGATACCATCTTTAAGTACATTTCTTCTTAATGAAGAGTCCAAGTGTCTTTAAAAATGGTTACTTATAGTAATCAAGCTCTTTAACAATTTGGAAAGCTGACGATAAGTAATGTGATTTCATTACTTATCAAATTTAAAAGTTCTCAAATCCTATGTCTTTATGATGTAGGTACCAACACACATTCAAGTGTTCTTGGGAATGTATTCTTGCCAGAATGCATTCAAATTTGAGTCCGGCAAAATCGAATGTTATCTCGCTCATAATAAAGAGATAACGCACCTTGGAAACGTCATACTACGTTGTAGCAAACGTATTGCGTAAGCAAGACCCTTTGGGGTTGTATGGTTAAGTGACTAAGCGTACACGGTGGATGCCTTGGCAGTCAGAGGCGATGAAAGACGTAATAACTTGCGATAAGCCCAGATTAGGTAGTAATAACCATTTGAGTCTGGGATTTCTGAATGGGGAAACCCACGTACATAAGTACGTATCATTAACTGAATACATAGGTTAATGAGGCAAACCCGGGGAACTGAAACATCTAAGTACCCGGAGGAAGAGAAATCAACCGAGATTCCGAAAGTAGCGGCGAGCGAAATTGGATTAGCCCTTAAGCTTTTAATGACACAGACGAAGGCTCTGGAAAGTGCCGCAATAAAGGGTGATAGCCCCGTAGTCGACATGTTGTTTT
>NZ_BATM01000066.1 GCF_000467185.1 Vibrio ezurae NBRC 102218 | reverse complement strand
TTACATCATCGTATTCATGAACAAATGTGACATGGTTGATGACGAAGAGCTACTTGAACTAGTAGAAATGGAAGTTCGTGAACTTCTTTCTGAGTACGAATACCCAGGAGATGATCTTCCAGTAATCCAAGGTTCTGCACTTGGCGCACTAAACGGCGAGAAGCAGTGGGAAGACAAGATCGTTGAGCTTGCAGAAGCACTAGATTCTTACATTCCACTTCCAGAGCGTGCTGTTGACCAACCGTTCCTACTACCAATTGAAGATGTATTCTCAATTCAAGGTCGTGGTACTGTTGTTACTGGTCGTATCGAGCGCGGTATCCTACGCGTAGGTGACGAAGTAGAAATCGTTGGTATTAAAGAAACAACTCTTACTACTTGTACTGGTGTTGAAATGTTCCGTAAACTGCTTGACGAAGGTCGTGCTGGTGAGAACGTTGGTGCACTACTACGTGGTACTAAGCGTGATGACGTTGAACGTGGCCAAGTACTTGCTGCTAAAGGTTCAATCAACCCACACACTAAATTTGAGTCAGAAGTATACGTTCTTTCTAAAGATGAAGGCGGCCGTCATACTCCTTTCTTCAAAGGTTACCGTCCACAGTTCTACTTCCGTACAACTGACGTAACAGGCGACATCACTCTACCTGAAGGCGTAGAAATGGTAATGCCAGGTGACAACGTTCAAATGACTGTTGAGCTAATCGCTCCAATCGCAATGGACGAAGGTCTACGCTTCGCAATCCGTGAAGGTGGCCGTA
>NZ_BATM01000067.1 GCF_000467185.1 Vibrio ezurae NBRC 102218 | reverse complement strand
CCCGTTCGTCTAGAGGCCTAGGACACCGCCCTTTCACGGCGGTAACAGGGGTTCGACTCCCCTACGGGATACCATTGGGTCGTTAGCTCAGCTGGTAGAGCAGTTGACTTTTAATCAATTGGTCGCAGGTTCGAATCCTGCACGACCCACCATTTTCTCCTTTTGGCAGAAAATGAATCTAAGATGGGGCTATAGCTCAGCTGGGAGAGCGCCTGCCTTGCACGCAGGAGGTCTGCGGTTCGATCCCGCATAGCTCCACCATTCTTAGAAATGTTCATACCACTGAACAATAAAATGTGGGCGATTAGCTCAGTTGGGAGAGCACCTCCCTTACAAGGAGGGGGTCACTGGTTCGAGCCCAGTATCGCCCACCATTCTCTAACTATTTTTGGAAAGTTATTCCAAACCAGAACAAGAAATTGATACTGGTTGGGATTTTTGTCGCCTAAGCGATTTACCGAAAGTGATTAGAAAATGGTTTTATAGCTGTATGGCTAAAAAATCTCGCTCTTTAACAATTTGGAAAGCTGACGATAAATGATGTCCAGTTTTATACTGAGAAAGCATCATTTATCAAATTTAAAAGTTCTCAAATCCTATATCTTTATGATGTAGGTACCAACACACATTCAAGTGTTCTTGGGAATG